>NZ_JAUSYD010000001.1:0-623333 GCF_030816615.1 Streptomyces sp. B1I3 | reverse complement strand
AGATCTCCGCGGAGAGCCACCCGTTCTTCACCGGCGAGGCACGGGTGGTCGACACCGAGGGGCAGGTCGCCAAGTTCGAGCGGCGGTACGGGGAGGAAGGGCGCAAGGACGCCCCCTGACGCCGGGGCGGGATCCGAGGTGACCCCGGCACTCTCACCCGCACTCCCTGTGCACGGGGCAGAATCGGCGGCAGTGTGTTCCGTGGCGGCCGTGTGCCGCCGGACACTTTCGCCGGCGTTCCCAGGAGACCCACCCCATGCTCGACAGACACCCCTTGCTGGTCATCGGCGAATGCGTCGCCGACATCGTCCGGCTGCCGGGCGCGGCCGACCGGACCCATCCCGGCGGGAGCCCCGCGAACGTCGCCTACGGCCTGGCCCGGCTGGGCCGCGACACCACCCTGCTCACCCAGCTCGGCCCGGACGCCAACGGACGGCTGATCAGGGACCACCTCGCCTCGGCCGGGGTCCGGGTGCGCACCGACGGCTCCGGCGCGCCCACCCCGGCCGCCGCGGTCGCCCTCGACGACGCCGGCGGGGCCACGTACACCTTCGACATCACCTGGACGCTGGCCCCGACGGCGACCGGGGGGCCGTACCAGCACCTCCACACGGGTTCCATCGCCACCGCCATGGAGCCGGGGGCCGGCACCGTACTGGAGACCGTCGGGCAACTCCGCCGGGCCGCGACCGTCAGCTACGACCCCAACGTCCGCCCCGACCTGATGGGGGACCACGCCCTTGCCGTACGCAGGGCGGAGCGCTGCGTCGCCCTCAGCGACGTCGTCAAGGCCAGCGACGAGGACCTGCGGTGGCTGTACCCGGACGAGGCCCCGGAGGTGGCCGCCGGGCGATGGCTGCGCTCGGGTCCGGCGGCCGTGTTCGTCACGCGCGGAGCCGGCGGAGCGACGGCCCTCCTTCCCGGCGCGGCCGTGACCGTCGGTGCGGCCCAGGTCCCGGTGGCGGACACCGTGGGGGCGGGTGACGCCTTCATGTCCGGTGCGCTGCACGCCCTGGACTCGCACGGACTGCTCGGCGAGCAGGGCCGCGCACGTCTGCACTCCCTCGACGCCGAAACCCTGGGGGACGTGCTGCGCCACGCCGTGGCGTCGGCCGCGGTGACCGTCGCACGGGCCGGCGCCCTGCCTCCCGACGAGGAGGAGCTCGCCGTGGCGCTGACCAGCGCACCTGCCCCGAAATGGTGAGGTGTCCTCGCCCGTGTCCCGGTCGTTCACTTCTTTATGACCGTGACCCTTACCGACGCTGTCCCAGCGTCCACCGCCGATCTGCTGACCGGCGTCCTCCTCGGCCCGGCACACCCCCGTGAGCACGGGTTCTGGCAGCGGCTGATCAGCACAGAACCGTTCCGCCGCCCCGCCGGCGGAACGCCCGAGGAGAGGCTGGATCTCGCCTATGAACGACTGCGGATCCTCAACCGCTCGCTCGACAACGGAGCACGTCTCGCCGCCGACCCGCGCGCCCTCGCCGCGCTGCACGAATGGCTCGGGCCGGTCGACCCCGCGCTCACCACCGTCGCGGGCATCCACTACAACCTGTTCCTCGGCAGCATCCTCGACCACGATGTGGTCGGTCACCGCGATCTGTCGGACTACCTGGCGATGCGCCGGATCGGGACCTTCCTCTGTACGGAGGTGGCGCACGGCAACGACGCGGCGGCCATGGAGACCACCGCGACGTACCACCCCGCACGGGACGGCTTCGTCCTGCACACCCCGCACGCGGGGGCGCAGAAGTTCATGCCCAACACCAGCCCGGCGGGCGGGGCCAAGTCCGGGCTGGTCGCGGCGCGGCTGATGGCCGACGGCACGGACCACGGGATCCGGCTCTTCCTCGTGCCGCTCACCGACGACGTACAGGCCCTGCCCGGTGTCCGGGTCCGCCGGCTGCCGGCCCGGATGGGCAGCCCGGTGGACCATTGCCTCACGTCGTTCGACCAGCTGTTCGTGGCGCGGGACGCGCTGCTGGGAGCGCGTGAGGAGGACGCCGGCACGGGGATGTTCACCAGTACTCCAGGCGGGCGCCGGCGCCGCTTCCTGACCTCCATCGGCCGGGTCACCTCCGGCAGGATCTCCATGAGCGCATGCGCGGCGGGCACGGCCCGCGCGACACTGGCGGTCGCGGTCCGCTACGGCGGTCACCGGATGGTCTCCGGGCCCCGGGGCACGCGTCCCGTCCCGGTCAACGCCCACCGCACGCACCACGGGCCACTCGCCTCGGCCATGGCGACGGTCTTCGCCATGAGCCTGCTCCACCGCCGGGTACTCGACCGGTGGGAGGGCTGTGGCGAGGAGAGCAGGGCAGAGGCGGAGCGGCTGGTCGCGGTCGCCAAGGGGTGGATCACCTGGCAGGCCCGCGCCGTCATCGTCCAGTGCCGCGAACGCTGCGGAGCCCAGGCGTTGCTGGAGAACAACGGCATGACGGAACTGGTCACCGGGGTGGAAGGCGCCATCACGGCGGAGGGCGACAACCTCGCCCTGCACGCCAAGGCCGCGGCCGACATGCTCCTCGCCGGGATCGACGCCACCGCGGCCGGTCCGCGGGGTGCCCGGCCCGGGCCGGGGCCGGATGCTGCACCCGCCGCCACGGGGGACCTGGCCGACCCGGGCTTCCTCGGCGCACTGCTCACCGCCGTGCAGGGCATCTGGTTCGAGCGGGCCCGGCAGCGCATGCTGCGGGCCGCTGACAAGGACACACTCGGGCGGTGGAACGCGGCCGCCGGGCCCGCCCTGCGCGCGGTCGAGGCGCACGCCTACCGGGAAGCGGCCGAGGCGTACGCCCAGGCCCGCGCCGCGCTGCCCGAAGGGGCCGCGCGCGAACGGCTGGCGGAGCTGGAGCGGCTGTTCGCCGTCGAGTGGGTGGCCCGCAACAGTGGCGATCTGCTGGCCGCCGGCCTGCTGACCCGCGATCAGGTCGACGCCCTGCCCGAGGCCACCGAGGAGCTGATCGCGGCGGTCGCCGCGCACGCCCGCGAACTGGCCGACTCCTTCGCCCTGCCCCATGAACTGCTCGCCGACTGGCCGATCGCGGGGCCCGGCTACGCCGACGCCTACGACGACCCCGACGCCCCCTGGCACGGCCGCCCCGCAGGCTCCCCGCAGGACGCGCGGTGAACGGCGGACGGTACGCGCGTACAGGCGGAGGCCCGAACCGAGCGGACCCGGGCACAGAGGGACCCGTACCGGGCGCCGAGAAACCCGTCCCGGGCACCGGGGGCCGCGTACAGGGCACCAGGAATCCCGTTCCGGGCACCGAGAGACGCGGAACGTGCCGTGCCGGTGTACGCGAGGCCCTCGAAGTCCTCGCACTGCGGGCGGTCCTGACGGTGTACTGGGGCACGGTCTCCTTGCTCGCCCGCCGGCGCCGCACACCGCAGGCCGAGGTCGGCGAATCGGTTCACCGCAAGCGCTGACCGGCCGGACGGCCGGTGCGGCGGGGGATGCCCTCCCCGCCGTACCGGCCTCAGGCCCGCAAGCCCTCGCCGGACTGCGTGATAGCTTGCAGACGCCAGTCACACTCCACGTGGAGTCAGGGAATCCGGTGAGAATCCGGAGCTGACGCGCAGCGGTGAGGGGGACGGGCGGGGCCACGGCCACTGGGACACCCTCGGGTGCCCCGGGAAGGCGCTCCGTCCGGACGAACCCGAGTCCGAAGACCTGCTGGCACCCGTTCCCCCGCCGGGGGGCGGACTCCGTACCGGGCTCCGCGCATGAGCCCTGAGACGCAAAGGGACTCCGTGCCGCCCATAGCCAGCACCGTACGCCGAACCGCCCTGTTCACCGCCGGGCTCGCCCTGCTGACCGCGTGCGGGCCGGGCAGCGGCGGACCGTCGGCCGGAGCCGGCCGGGACGGCGGCGCCGGCTACCCGGTGGAGCTGGAGAACTGCGGCCGGACGGTGACGGTCGAGAGGGCCCCGGACCGCGCGGTCTCCCTGGACCAGGGATCGACGGAGATCCTGCTCTCCCTGGGCCTCGGCGACCGGTTGGCCGGCACCGCCACCTGGACCGACCCGGTGATGAAGGGTCTGGAGAAGGCCGGCGCGAAGGTCCCCCGCATCGCGGAGAACCGCCCCTCCTTCGAGAAGGTCCTCGACAAGGAACCCGATTTTGTCAGTGCCTCGTTCGAATCGACGCTCGGCAAAGGCGGCGTCGCGCCCCGCGAGCAGTTCGAGGGGCTCGGAGTGCCGACCTACGTGTCGCCCGCCGACTGTGCGGCGAAGGACAACACGGGCAGCGGTGACGGCTCCCGTACGAGACCCCTGACCATGGACAGCGTCTACGCCGAAGTGCACGACCTCGCCCGGGTGTTCGGAGTGAAGGAGAAGGGCGACGAGCTCGTCGCCGGCCTCCGGGACCGTGTCGGCAGGGCGACCGCGGGCATCGACGCCTCCCACGCCACGCTGCTCTACTGGTTCGCCAACTCCGAGGCGCCGTACATGGCGGGATGCTGCGGAGCCCCCGGCATCATCACCGGAGAACTCGGGGCGAAGAACGTCTTCGACGACACCCACGAGGAGTGGCCCCAGATCAACTGGGAGACCGTCGCGGACCGCAACCCCGACGTCCTGGTCATCGGTGACCTCACCCGGCAGTCGCAGACCGCCGAAAGCGCCGAGAAGAAGATCGAGTTCCTGGAGTCCAACCCCGCCACGAAGAACATGGACGCCGTCCGGCACAAGCGGTACGTGCTGCTCAGCGGCCAGGCCATGAACCCGACCGTCCGGACCGTCGAGGGCGTGGAGCGCGTCGCCGCCGGACTGCGCTCCTTCGGGCTCGCGGGGTGACGGACACCGAACGCGTCCCGGGCACGGGACCGCGCGGGGAACCGGCCCCCGGCCACCGCGCGACCGAGGCCGGGCGCCGCCCCGCGGACACCGTGACCGGCCCCGCCCGCCGTGCTGTTCCGGACCGCCCTGTGGTTCCGGCCCTCCGTGCTGTTCCGGCCCTTCGTGCGACGGGTGCCCGAGTCCTGCGGGGCGGCCTCCTGTGGAGCGGCGGGGCAGCCCTGCTGCTCCTGTCGGTCGCGGTCGCCGTCACGATCGGGCCCGCCCGTATCTCCGTCCCGGACGTCTGGTCCGCGGTGGCCGCCCACCTCGGTCCCGGCGACTCACGGCTCTCCCCGATCCGGGACGGCATCATCTGGAACCTGCGCATGCCCCGCACCCTGCTCGCAGCGGTGTGCGGAGGGGGCCTCGCCGTCTGCGGCACCGTGATGCAGTCCCTGCTGCGCAACCCGCTCGCCGACCCCTTCGTCCTCGGCGTCTCCTCCGGGGCGTCCACCGGCGCCGTCGCGGTGGTGGTCCTCGGCGTCGGCGGCGGCGCGGTGCCGATCTCGGCGGGAGCCTTCGCCGGAGCACTGTGCTCGTTCGCCCTCGTGCTGTTGCTCAGCCACACACTCGGCGGGACGACCGACCGGGTCGTCCTCTCCGGTGTGGCGGCCATGCAGCTCTTCTCCGCCCTCACCTCCTTCGTCGTCATGACCGCCGCCGACGCCGAGCAGACCCGGGGCGTGCTGTTCTGGCTGCTCGGCTCCCTCAGCGGGGTGGGGTGGACAGATGTGTGGCTCTGTTCCGCGGTCCTGGCCGTGACACTTCTGATCTGCCTCGGGCACGCCCGTACGCTCGACGCCTTCGCGTTCGGCCAGGACGCGGCGGCGGCCCTGGGGGTCCATGTCGCCCGCACCCGGATCGTGCTGCTGTGCACGACCGCGCTGCTCACCGCCGCGCTCGTCAGCTCCGCGGGGGCCGTCGGGTTCGTGGGCCTGGTCCTGCCGCACGCCGCCCGGGCACTGACCGGTTCGGGTCACCGGCGGCTGCTGCCCGTCACCGCGCTCGCCGGGGCAGTCTTCCTCGTCTGGGTCGACACGCTGGCCCGGACCGTCCTGGACCCGCAGGAGGTACCGGTCGGCGTGGTCACCGCCCTCATCGGGGTGCCGGCCTTCGTCCTCGTCCTCCACCGCACCCGGAAGAGCACATGACGGCCACCGCCGGCCAGGGTCTGCGCGCGGCACGGGTGAGCCGGGAGGCGGGCGGCCGGATCGTCCTGGACGGCGTGAGCATGGCTCCGGCGCCCGGTGCCACGGTCGGGCTCCTGGGCCCCAACGGCTCGGGCAAGTCGACGCTGCTGCGCGTGTTGGCCGGCGTCCTCTCCCCGGGCGCCGGCGTGGTCACGCTCGACGGCCGGACCCTCGCCGACACCGGCCGCCGCACGGTCGCCCGGCGCGTGGCCGTCGTCGACCAGCACGCGGTCACCCAGGTCGAGCTCAGCGTGCTGGACGTCGTACGCCTCGGCCGCATCCCGCACCGCAGTGCCTGGTCCCCGCCGGGCCGGGAGGACGAGGAGGCCGTACGCGACGCGCTGGCGCGCACCGGACTCACCGACCGGGCCGGACAGTCCTGGCACACCCTGTCGGGCGGTGAGCGCCAACGCGTGCAGATCGCCCGCGCCCTCGCCCAGCAGCCGCGCGAACTCCTGCTGGACGAACCGACGAACCACCTGGACATCCAGCACCAGCTGGAGCTGCTCGCCCTGGTCGCCGCGCTTCCCGTCACCGCCGTGATAGCGCTGCACGACCTCAACCTGGCCGCGATGTTCTGTGACCGGATCACCGTCCTGGCCGAGGGCCGCGTGGTGGCCGCGGGCACTCCCTCGGAAGTGATCACCGAGGAGCTCATCCGTGAGGTCTACCGCGTGCGGGCGGTGGTGACGGCGGACGGGCCCGGCGGGCGGCCGTCGGTGCGCTTCCTGCCGGGGCCCGCCGCCCATGTCCCGCGACCGGCGTGAACGTCTGCGCGGGGTCCCTGCCGGCGTCCCGTGCAGCGGTGTGCCCTACTTCGGCGTGGGTGTCCGTGCCCGTGCCCGCGACCCGGGCGCCCCGCCGTGCCCGCGACCCGCGTGCGTGCCCGGGCGGTTCACCTCCGTGCGTGCGCGAACCGTGAGGAGTGGCGAAGGGGCGGGCCCGCAAAGTCGTCCGGGTCCGCCCCTCGCTTCCGTGGCGCGGCCTGTCACCGCTGTGTGAGGGGTCAGCGGCGCCGGCCCTGGCCGAACTCGCCGCCCATGTCCTTGCCGCTGCCCGTGTCCTTGCCGTCCCCGTAGTCGATCTTCTCCTTGCGGAGTTCGGCGGAGACTTCCTTCTGTTCGGTGACCCTGTTGGTTTCGAGACGGACCCGTTCCACGGGGACCGTGTCCTTACGGACGGTGGCGCGTTCCGCGTGCAGGGTGACTTCGACATCCTGTTCGCCGATGTCCGCCCGCCCCGCCGACTTCTCGCCGGGCTGCAGGGGCTCACGGACCACGCGCACTTCCTCATGGGACACGGGTACGGTGCGGGTGACGTTCTCCGTCACGACGTACTTGTGCAGGTGTGCCTTTCCGCTCTCGTACTCCTCGGTGCCGATGAGGAGTTGTTCCTCGGAACGGACCATCTCGTCCCGGCTCCCCGCGGCGGACCGTTCCGCTCCGGCACCGGCGAGCGGACGCGACGTGGAGGAGGCCTCCGTGTCGCGGTGCCGGCCCGTGCCGGCGGTGGTGCCGGCCGTCGTCGCCTTGCCGGTCCTGGTCCGTGCGGTCCCGGCCGCTCCCGCGGCCCCGGACGTACCGGCCCCGGCGGCGCCCATGGTTCCCGTCCCGGTCCCGGACACGGTGCGCCCTTCACCGCGCGCACCGGCGTTGCCGCCGGCCTTCCTGGACAGACCGTAATGGCGGTAGAGCTCCTCCTCCTCGGACACGGAGAGATGCGCGTCGGCATCCACCCGGGGGGCTTCCTTGACGCGGTCCTTCGGATGCGAGACGTGCAGGTCGGAACCCACTCGGCGGGCTCCGGCAAGCGGTACGAAGCTCTCCTTCATGCCGAACATGCCGGTCTTGACCGTGATCCAGTCGGGCTTGCCGGTGTCGTCGTCGACGTACACCCGCCCCACAGTGCCGACCTTTTCGCCGTCGCTGTCGTAGACGGTCAGACCGTCGAGTTCTCCGGAATCCGTGAAACCGTCAGCGGCTCCCATGGCCGATACCTCCTCGCCCGGGCGCGTCCTGTGGGGGTCCAGCAGGGGTGGCGCGTCCGGATTCCATCGCGCCTCACCCGGTTGGACGCTGCAACTTCCCGGCCCGTGCCCCGGGCGGCCCCGAGCACCGCGCGTGGGCGGTGGCGCCGCGCGATGCGGCTATCGGCTGTCTCGGCGGATTACGCCATTCGAGTGAGAGAGTCCCTGCAGGCACGGCCTGTGCCCGCACGTATGATCGATGCGCCGTTGCCGACCGTCGGCCGGACCGCAGCCGGGGGTGCGCCATCGATTCCGTACGCATCCGTCCGCCCGGACCGCGCGCGGAACTGCTGGCACGGCGTGAGGACGGAATCGGACTGCACCATCTCGTGTGGCGGTTGGGGCCCGGCTGGCGTGTGTGCAGCAGCGCCGTCCTCGGCGGCGGCATCGGGCCGCGCGCCTGGATACTCAACGCGCAGGTACCCGGCGGCTACCCGCGGCTCGACCCGCACCGTCACCTCGCCGACATCGCCGCCGCCCAAGGGCTGGGCGGCCCCGGGGCGGGACTGATGACGGCCGCCGACGTCACCGCGCACACCGTGGCGGTCGACGGCGGCGTGGCCGCCACCGTCACGAGCGGGCTCGGGGTACGGGGGTGGGCCGCCGTCCCGGGCGACGGCACCGACGGCCCGTCGCCCCCGGGCACCGTCAACATCGTCGTCACCCTGCCTGTCGCGCTCACCGACGCCGCCCTGGTCAACGCGGTGGCGACCGCCACGGAGGCGAAGGTCCAGGCGCTCGTGGACGCCGGACTCGACTGCTCGGGCACGCCCACGGACGCGGTGTGCGTCGCCGCGCCCGATCAGGGGCCCGGCGACGGTGAGCCGTTCGCCGGACCGCGTTCGCGCTGGGGGTCCCGACTCGCCAGGGCCGTGCACCGTGCGGTGCTCGACGGTGCGCTGCGGCAGTCTTGAGCTCGGACCGGTCGTGAGTGCATCCCGTGTCACGGCTCATCGGCCGCCGCTACTCTCCCGCCGCGCCCCTGCCGGGCGCACCGACGAAGGGAACACCCGTCATGACCGCCGACTCCTCTGCGGGCGCCACCCCCGGCAGGCCGACCGTCGCGGTCCTCGGCACCGGGATCATGGGCTCCGGGATGGCACGCAGCCTGCTGAGGGCCGGGCTGCCCGTCCGGGCCTGGAACCGCACGCCGGGCAAGGCCGCTCCGCTGGCCACCGAGGGCGCCACCGTCACGGACACGGCGCAGGAGGCGGTGCTGGGCGCCGACGTCGTCCTGACCGCGCTGCACGACGGTCCCTCCGTCGCCGGAACCCTCACCGCCGCCGCCCCTGGCCTGCGGCCGGGGCAGGTCTGGCTGCAGAGCGCCACTGTGGGGCTCGATGCGACGCGCGACCTCGCAGGCCTGGCCGCGGACCTCGGGCTCGTCTACCTCGACGCCCCCGTCTCCGGCACCAGGCAGCCGGCCGAGCAGGGCACGCTCACGGTCTTCGTCTCAGGCCCCTCCGGCGCCCGCGCGACCGTGCTGCCGGTCCTGGAGGCGATCGGGCAGCGCACCGTGTGGGTCGGCGAGGAGCCGGGAGCGGCCACCCGCCTCAAGCTGGTCGCCAACACCTGGGTGATCAACCTGGTGAACAGCGTGGCCGAATGCCTCAATCTCGCCGACGGGCTCGGGCTCGACCCGCGGCTCTTCCTGGACGCGATGAGGGGCGGCCCGCTGGACACGCCGTATCTGCAGGCCAAGTCCTCCGCGGTGCTGTCCGGCGACCTCACCCCGAGCTTCGCGCTCTCCACGGCACTCAAGGACACCCGGCTGATCCTCGACGCGGCCCGGACCGCGGGGGTGGAACTCGACCTCGTGGCCGCCTCCGCCGAGCGGTTCGCCCGCGCGGAGGCGGCCGGACACGGAGACCAGGACATGATCGCCACCTACTACGCGGGCTGAGCCGGGCAGCCGTAAGGGGGGCGGGGCCGGCGGTGGCCGGACGACCGCCGGGGCGCGCCCCGGCGGTGCGTGGAGGCCCGCCACGGACCCGGGGGACTGCCGGGGACTCAGGTGACCGTCACCCGGTGCCGTACCACCGCGTCGAAGAGGTAGCCCTGCGTGTTCGGAGCCGTCGTCTCCGGCTGGGCGCGGCCCGAACGGTCCGTCGCCCGCGCGAGCAGCACACCGGGGCCCGGTGCCTGCGGCACCCAGCCGGCCGACCAACGGACCCAGCTGCCCGCCCGGGGTTCGTCGCGCAGCCGGGCGGGACGCCACCGGGCGCCGCCGTCCGTGCTGATCTCCACCGAACGCACCGGCGCTCCGCCCGACCAGGACCGGCCGGTGAGGAGGTGTCTGCGGTGGGCGGCGAACGTGGCGCCGGGGGCGATTTCGAACGCGCTCTTGAGTGTCTGCCCGGACAGCGGGGCGCTTCCCTCCGGCGGGTGGCCCGGGCCGAACAGGCGGTACATGCTCGTGTTCCACGGAGTCAGCAGCGGCTCCGCGCTCACCTCGATGTCACCCACCCACTTGATGTTGGCGATGCCGACCCACGACGGGACGATCAGCCGGACCGGATACCCGTGGTCGGGCGGCAGCGGTTCGCCGTTCATCTCGTAGGCGAGGAGCACGTCGTCCAGGGCCTTCGCCACCGGCAGGGGCCTGCGCACCCGGCCCAGAGCGACACCGTCGCTGACGACCTCGGCGTCCAGGCCGCGCGGCAGCACGTCGACCGCGTTCCTGCCGAGCCCGGCCCGTCGCAGTACCTCGGCGAGCCGCACCCCGCGCCAACGGGCCGTACCGATCGCACCCAACGTCCACGCTGTGCCGCTCACCTGCTGGTTCTGCTGGGAGGCGAAGAAGCTCCGGCCGTTGCCGGCGCACTCGACGAACGCCGTACGACTGACGGACGGCAGAGCCCGCAGCGCTTCGTACGAGAAGTCCACCGGCCCACCCGTCAGCCCGTCGCCCCACACCGTCAGCTTCCAGGCGGCCGCGTCGATGCGCGGCGTACCCGTGTGGTTGCGGACGAAGAAGCGGTCGGCGGGGGTGAGCAGCCCTGTGTCCCGCAGCGCCGCGAAATTCGTCTCGGCGTTGGTGCCGCGCACCGTGAACAGCTCCGGCGGGAGCGGCTTCACCACTCCGGCCGGCCCCGCCGCCGCGTGCGCGGGCGCGGCGGCGGGGAGGAGCGGAGCGGCGGCGGAGGCCGCGGCGGCCAGCCTCAGCAGAGCGCGGCGGTCGATCCCGGCCGGTCTCGCGAGACCACGGGACCACTGGCGCAGACGTTTCCGGTCGTACGCGCCTTCGGACGGCGAGACGGGCGTCATGATCGCTCCAGGGAAGAGGTGGGAGAGATCCGGCTGGGAGGCCGGACGGTCGTCGGCATCCGTACCACCGGGTCCGCGCGTAATCGGCCGGGGCCCTGGCGTCCGCCCGGCGGCCGGACGGACGCGACGTCCGTGCGGGGGTCCGCGCTACGCCCGGGCCGGACGGGGTCGATCGACCGGCTCATGCCCTCCTCACATGGTGACTCGGTGGGGGATGTCCGCGCATGCGCGGACGGGGACGCGACGGCGGCGCATGCGCGGACGGCGACGCGACTGCGGATGTCTGGTTACGGACCGTAGAGGCCGTCAGCAGGGCCGCGGAAGCGTGGCGAGCGGGAACTCACGAAGCTGCAACACCGCGGCAACAGAACGCGCCGAACCGCCCCGCGTCGTCGGACGCGAGGCGGTGGAGGGCAGTGGCCAGGGGTGAGGCGGGTCGCCGCGGGGAGCGTACGTACGGGCGGGGCGCCTCGGGCCGGGTCAGTCCTGGGTGAGCATTCCGCTGCGCAGCTTGCGCAGGATCCGGCTGAGCAGCCGGGAGACGTGCATCTGCGAGATGCCCAGTTCGTCGCCGATCTGGGCCTGGGTCATCTCCTGGCCGAACCGCATGTCGATGATGCGGCGCTCGCGCGCGTCGAGTTCACCGAGCAGCGGGGCCAGCGCGTGCAGGTTCTCCACCGTCTCCATGGCGGGGTCCGGCTCACCCAGCACGTCGGCGAAGGTCCGCCCGTTCGCCGGGTGGCCGGCCGCGTCCGCCGCGTCGGCGGGCATGTCGAGGGACCCCGCCGTGTAGCCGTTGGCGGCGACGATGCCTTCGGTGACCTCCGCCTCGTCGAGCCCGAGATGCTCGGCGAGCTCCTGGACCGTGGGGTCCCGGTCCAGGCCGGCCGCCAGGGTCTCCTTCGCCTTGGCGAGATCCACCCGCAGCTCCTGCAGGCGCCGCGGCACATGCACCGACCAGGTGGTGTCCCGGAAGAAGCGCTTGATCTCGCCCACGATGTACGGGACGGCGAACGAGGTGAACTCGACCTCACGGGAGAGGTCGAAACGGTCGATGGCTTTGATCAGGCCGATCGTGCCGACCTGGACGATGTCCTCCATGTCGCCGCTGCCCCGGTTACGGAAGCGGGAGGCCGCGAACCGTACGAGGGAGAGGTTCATCTCGATGAGGGTGTTCCGCGCGTACTGATGCTCCGGCGTACCCTCCTCCAGCGTCTGCAGCCGGTCGAAGAAGAGCTTAGACAGGGCACGCGCGTCCTGGGGAGCGACCTTCCCGGCGTCCTCGATCCACGGAAGCCCGTCCGCGGCGCCTGCTCGTTCCACACCAGTGGTCTGTGCAGTGTGCGCCGTCATCTCGTCACGCTCCCCGGGTTGATGGACTTGAGATGTAGGCGCCTGCCCGCTGTGGAGCAACCCATGCGTGGATTCCGGGAACTGAGCCGTATTCAGGGGGCTGTCGGCCGGGAGGAGCCGTTGGTTTTCCCACGGGGCGTGACAGCTGGGGCCGACGGGGCGCGGGAGCACACAGAACCGCCTCACCGGTAGGCCGGCGGGGCGCGGGAGCACACAGAACCGCCCCACCGGTACGGGGGAGCCCGGTGGGGCGGCCATGTCCAGGGTGCCACAGCGGGCCGCCCGGTGGGGGGCGGATCCGCGCAGCCGTGCACGTGATCCCCCGTACCTGGCCGGAACCCGTGCGACCTGCCCATCCCCCCGTCGTGCGCGCGGCGCCGGGTGCGAGGGCGCGTTGCGCGCTCGTGAACACCCGGCCGCCCCGGGAATACGCGCAGGCCGCATCGCCTTTGTGCTGCAATCGACCCCGCGCTCGACAAGGCGGAAACCGCTGTCGGCAAGACGGCGACCACAGCCGGCCCCGGTCACGAACAGCTGATCGGACCGGCCGGAACGAGGGAGACCATGTCCGAAGCCCCCACGCGCGCCCGGTGCACAAGTGCCGTGGCCGAGCGTCCCGCCGAGCCGCCGACCGCCACGGTCGTGCGGCGCAGGCCCTCTCCGCGCGCCGGGTCGGGCGCTCGCCCGTCAGCCGGGACCGGGGTGGCCGTATGAGCGTCCCCCGGCAGACCTCCGCCGCCCACCCCCTGGACAACCCCGTACGCTCCTCGCTGACCGGTCCGCACGCCCATTTCGCCGAGCGGCGTGGCCGCGTCCTGCGCTACCGGCCCGAGGTCACACCATGGCTCGCCCTCCCGGACGAACCGGACGCGCGGGACTGGGCCGACGTCGCCGCGCTCGCAGGCCCCGGCGCATCCGTCACCCTCACCGCGCTCCGTGAACCGCCACCGGCCGGCTGGGAGATCGTCTTCCACGCGGAGGGCGTGCAGCTCGTGGACGACTCCGTGGCCGCGGCACCCGACGAGGAGGCCGTTCCGCTCGGCCCCGCCGACGTACCGGACATGCTGAAGCTGGTCGAGCGCACCCGCCCCGGGCCGTTCACTCCGCACACCGTGGAACTCGGCACCTATCTGGGCATCCGCCGGTCCGGGGTCCTGGTGGCGATGGCGGGGGAGAGGATGCACCCGCCCGGGTGGACCGAGATCAGCGGCGTCTGCACCGACGACTCCGTGCGGGGACAGGGTCTCGCCTCGCGGCTCGTCCGAGCCGTCGCGCACGGGATCAGGGAGCGGGGCGAGACACCCTTCCTGCACGCCGCCTCAGCGAACACCGGTGCGGTGCGGCTCTATGAGTCCCTCGGGTTCGGGCTGCGCCGCCGGACCACGTTCCTGTCCGCCCTCGTCCCTGCCGCACCGGACCCGCGAGACGTCAGGACCGCGGACCAGGGGGCGAGTAGCTTGGAACAGGTGGAGCGTTAAGCGACGAACGCGCGGGAGGCGGTGCCGTGGCCATGGGACTGCGGCGCCCGGCGGCGGTACGCAGGAAGCCGCTGCCCGGGACGGATCCGGCTGAGACGGCGGCGGGCGCCGCCCGGATCGGCAACGGCACGCTCGCGCTGTCGCTCGTCTCGCTGACGACCGGCGTCGTCCTGCTGGACGCGCTCACCGGGCGCGGTCTGCCGCTCATCCCGCTGCTGATCATGCTTCCCGCGCTGGCGTCCGTCTTCTGTACCGTCCGCCAGACCGTCGCGGTGGCGGTGTGGGTCACCCTCGTGGTCGTCGGTTCCCAGGTCGCGTCGACGGGCGCCTTCTGGGACGTCGCCTTCCTCATCGGCTTCACCGTCATCGGCAGCGCGCTGGGCGTGGTCGCCTGCGCCGCCCGCATCCGGCACGCCAGGGAGATGGCCAGGCTCCGCTCCGCCGCCGTAGCTCTCCAGCGGCAGATTCTGCGCCCTCTTCCGATCACCACCCGGCAGATCCTCGCGCAGGGCTTCTACGAGCCGATCGAGGAGGACCGCTACGTCGGCGGTGACATCTACGAGGTCGTCCAGTCACCCTTCGGGACCCGGGTGATCGTCGGTGACGTGCAGGGCAAGGGACTGCCCGCGATCGGCGCCGGTTTCGCCGCGCTCGGCGCGTTCCGGGAAGCGGCTGTGCGGGAGCCCGACCTCACCGCGGTCGCCGACGCCGTGGAGGGCGCCGTCTGCCGGCACAACGCCTTCTCCGCCGAGACCGGCGAGGCCGAGCGCTTCGTGACCGCCCTGCTCCTCTGCTTCGACGGAGAGGAGCAGGTGCGGGCCGTGAACTGCGGGCACGTGCCGCCGCGCCTGCTGTGCGACGGGTCGGCGTCCCTGGTGCGCCTGCACCGGACCTCCGTGCCCCTCGGCATGGGAGACCTCTGCGCCGAGGCACGCGCCGAGGAGTGGTGCCCCTTCCCGCCCGGCGCGGCCCTTCTGGTGTGCACGGACGGGGTGACCGAGGCGCGGGACGCCACCGGGGCCTTCTACCCGCTCGACGAGCGGCTCGGTGAGTGGGTGGGACGCGAGCCGCGCCAGGTGGTCGACGCCCTGCGGAACGACCTGCGCGAGTACGCCGACGGAGTGCGCAGCGACGACGTCGCGGTGCTCCTCCTCAGCCGGCCGGGCGACACCGGCGGGTGCCCGCCCGCCAGGCAGCGTGACGCCGAGAGCACCGGCGGCCGCTCCTCGCCGGCGGCCACCGGTGCCCGGATCGCGGCTCCGGGGGCCGGGCCCGTCCACCCCGCGAAGTAGCGGTCACCCCGCTCTTGACGCATACATGGCTGTCCGGAACGCTTTGGGAGCGCTCCCGCACCTGTTCGGTGGGAGCGCTCCCGCACGTTCGCCGCGAAGAGGGATGGACACTCATGCGCACCGGAACGACGCTGATCAAGGCTCTGCCGCTCGCCTGCGCGGCCGCGCTGCTGCTCACCGTGCAGGCAGCCGCGACCGGCCCCGCCGACGGTGGGCGATCCGGGGGCACCACCGCCCGGACCGGCGGCCAGGACACGCGGCTGTACGCCCCCGAGGCCAACCCCGGCGCATACAGCCAGGCGCTGGACCTCGTACGGCAGGGGCGGGTGCGCGACGCGGCGGGCGTCGTCGCCATGGCCCGCACCCCGCACGCCGTCTGGTACGGGGACCAGAGCCCCGCCGAGGTCGAGCGGGACGCGAAGAAGGTCGTCCGCCAAGCGGCCAGGCAGGGGGCCGTACCGGTGTTCGCCCTGTACGACGTCCCGGGCCGGGACTGCGCCAACTACTCCGCCGGCGGCGCGGCGACGACCGCCGAATACCGCGCATGGATCGACGCCGTCGGCCGCGGCATCGGCGGCCACGACGCCATGGTCGTCCTGGAACCCGATTCGCTCGCCCTGCTCCCCTCCGACTGCGGCCAGGACGACGCCGAGGGCACGAGGACGGCGGCCCGCTACAGCGAGGTGAACTACGCGGTCGACACCCTCGAACCGCTCGCCCGCACGAAGGTGTACCTCGACACCGGGCACCAGGGCTGGCACTCGGTCAACACCATTGTGCCGCGCCTGCTGGAGGGCGGCGTCGAGCGGGCCACGGGCTTCTTCACCAACGCCTCCAACTACCACACCGAGGACACCAACGTCTGGTACGGCAAGCTGATCTCCTCCTGCCTCGCCTACGTGGAGAGCGGCGGCGACAGCGCCGACTGCCCCGACCAGTGGTGGCCCCGCACCGACGCCCAGTCCTGGCTGGACGCCAACGTCGACGCCGATCCCGCCCGGATGAAGCACTTCGTCACCGACTCCAGCCGCAACGGCCAGGGCACCTGGGCCGCGCCCGCCGGGAAGTACGCCGACCCGCAGGAGTGGTGCAACCCGCCCGGCCGCGGCCTGGGCGCCCGCCCCACCACCCGGACCGGCGACCCGCTGCACGACGCCAGGCTGTGGATCAAGATCCCGGGGGAGTCGGACGGACTCTGCCTGCGCGGTACGGACGGGCCCGAGGACCCCGAGCGCGGGACCGTCGACCCGGCGGCGGGCGCCTGGTTCCCGCAACAGGCACTGGAGCTGGTGAAGTTCGCGCAGCCGCCGCTGCTCTGACGCCTTGTGGGCGGTGCACGGCCTCGGCGGACAGCCGACCCGGCACCGCCTCCCGGCATGCTCGGCCCCACCCGCTTCCGCGCCCCGTCCGCGCCTCCGGGCGACGCACGCCTCCGGGCGCCTCCGGGCGACGCACTGCCTCGGCGCGGCCCGGCGCCGCTCGACTCCAGCGACGACGCACCACTCCGCACCACGCCCCGTCACGCCCCGCGACGTGGGCCGCAGCTCCCACGGGGGGCGGGCGCGGTCCGGCCCACCGCCCGCGGCCGGGCCCGTGGTTAGACTGGGGGCATGGCTTCGCACTACTTCTTTCTCTGATTCCCGGCCAGGACGCCGCCGCCTGACGGCCGGCGTCTCCCGTCGGCGCTCCGGCGCCGGCGCGTGACGCCCGCAGTCGCCGCCGCCCGGCCCGCCGGGGCCGTGCCGCGCGTGCCGCAGTCCTTCCGGTGCCCGACTCCCCCCGCCCCGCAGTGCGCTGCGCGCTGTCCGCACGCGCCACCGAGGGCCTGTCGCATCAGAGAAAGCAGCCATGTCGACCCAGCGTGCCCGCGCCCAGCTGACCATGACCGGCGTATCCAAGGCGTACGGAGACCGTTCCGTTCTCGACCAGGTGTCCCTCACCGTCCGTCCCGGGGAGAAGACCGGAGTCATCGGTGAGAACGGTTCCGGCAAGTCCACCCTGCTCAGGCTGATGGCGGGAGCCGAGGAGCCGGACGGCGGCGACCTCACCGTCCACTTCCCCGGCGGTACCGGATATCTCGCCCAGACACTCACGCTCGACCCCCGAGGCACCGTCCAGCACGCAGTGGACGCGGCACTCGCCGAACTCCGCGTACTGGAACGGCGGATCCACGAGGCGGAGGCGGCGATGTCCGACGGGGACCCCACCGACGCTCAGCTCGGTTCCTACGGTGACCTGCTGACGGAGTACGAGCGACGCGGCGGATACCAGGCGGACGCCAGGACCGACGCGGCGCTGCACGGCCTCGGCCTCGGGCACCTCGGGCGGGACCGCCTGCTCGGCTCCCTGTCCGGCGGGGAGCAGTCCCGGCTCGCCCTGGCCTGCGTACTGGCCGCCGCACCGGAACTCCTCCTGCTCGACGAACCCACCAACCACCTCGACGCCGCCGCGGTCGGCTGGCTGGAGGACCACCTGCGCGCCCACCGCGGCACCGTCGTCGCCGTCACGCACGACCGGGCGTTCCTGGAGCGGGTCACCACGGTGATCCTGGAGGTCGACCGAGACCTGCGCGACGTCGCGCGGTACGGGAACGGCTGGGACGGCTACCGCACGGCGAAGGCCGCCGCCCGCCGCCGCTGGGCGCAGGACCACCAGGAGTGGCTGGCCGACCTCGCCCGCACCGAGGAACTGGTCAGCACGGCCGGTCAGCGTCTCGCCGGGGCCGGCAAGGACCCTGGGGAAGGATGGGGCAAGCACCGCAGATCCCACGAGGCCAAGCTGTCCGGCCAGGTCAGAGCCGCCCGGACGCGGCTGGAAGCGCTGAGGCGCGCACCCGTGCCGGCGCCGCCCCAACCCCTGCGCTTCACCTCCGCGCCGACTCTGACCGACCGTTGTCCCCCGGACGGCGCGCAAGACCCCGGGCCGCCGGCCGAGCTCGACTCGGTCGTCGTCCGCGGCCGGCTGGACCTACCCGCACTGCGCGTCGGCCGGGGGCAGCGCCTGCTGGTCACAGGACCCAACGGGGCGGGGAAGACCACCCTGCTGCGCGTTCTCGCAGGTGACCTCGCGCCGGACGCCGGGACGGTCCGGCGGCGGGCGGCCGTGGGCTACCTCCCGCAGGAGCTTCCCGTCAGGCCCACCCGCCGCTCCCTGCTCGCCACGTTCGCGGCGGGCCGCCCCGGGCCCGCCGACGAGTACGCGGACGCGCTGCTGGCCCTGGGGCTGTTCCGCCCGGAGGACCTGACGGTGCCCGTCGCCGCGCTCTCCGTCGGTCAGCAGCGCCGGCTCGCCCTGGCCCGGCTGGTGACGAGGCCGGCGGGTCTGCTGATCCTCGACGAGCCGACGAACCACATCGCGTTGAGCCTGGTCGAGGACCTGGAGGCCGCGCTCGCCCGGTACCCGGGGGCCGTTGTCGTCGTCTCGCACGACCGCAGCTTCTGCAACCGGTTCCCGGGAGACCGCCTCGAACTGCGGGCCGGCCGCCCGGTGGCGCGCACGGACTGATGCCGGCGGACGGCCCTACGGCTCCGAGGGGTCTCGACCGTCACGCACATGTCGTCGCAGCCGGTCGATGAAGACGCGCTGCCCCACCACCAGGCGCTCCGCGGCCTCCTCCGGTGTGCACCAGGCGAACCGGTCCATCTCCGGGAACTCCCGCTGCACACCGGAGCCCCGCGGCCACTCCATCGTGAAGGTTCCGGGGACCGCCTGTGCAGGGTCCAGGTCCGCCTCCACCGCCCACACCGTCACCCTCTTCCGGCTGGGCTGCCGCACCTCTCCCAGCGGCACCCAGGTGCCGTCCGGGACGGGCAGACCCAGCTCCTCCTCGAACTCACGGCGGGCCGCGGCGGCGGGTTCCTCGCCGGGTGCGTACTCACCTTTGGGCACCGACCAGGCCGCCGCCTCACGGCCCGCCCAGAACGGCCCGCCCATGTGCCCGATCAGCACCTCGGCGTCCCGTCCGCCGCCCTCGGTGGGGACGACACGGAAGAGCAGAAGGCCGGCACTGCGCTTGGCTGTCGACATGTCGTCAAGTGTGCGGGGTGGTGGCGCCCCCGACCACCGGCACGCGTGCGCCACCGTCGGGTTCCGGCCGCCGGGCCCGGCCGCATGGTCGGCAGTGTCGTCAAGTGGTGGGATCTGGGTCTTGCGCCGGATCGCGACGGCCCATAGGTTCCACGTCGAACCGTTTGGGAGCGCTCCCATTGCTGATGTCGTGTCAGCGGCCGCACCCGCGGCCCGCTCGCGGGCGGGGTTCTCCCCACGCATTCCCCCACAACAGGCCCCATCGAAGGGACATCATGAAGACCCCCACAAGCTCACTGCGGTCCGTACGGACCGCAGTGACGGCGTTACTCGCGGCCCTGGCCTCGGTCCTGGCCCTCACCGCCGCCACGGTGCCCGCACAGGCCGCCGCCCCGATCTGCGGCCAGTACGGATCGACCGTGATCCAGGACCGGTACGTGGTGCAGAACAACCGCTGGGGCACGAGCGAGGAACAGTGCATCGACGTCACGGCCAACGGCTTCGCCGTGACCCGGGCGGACGGTTCGGTCCCGACCAACGGGGCACCCAAGTCGTACCCGTCCCTCTTCAACGGCTGCCACTACACGAACTGTTCACCCGGGACGGCGCTCCCCGCCCGGGTGAGCTCGATCAGCAGCGCGCCGACGAGCATCACGTACGCGTACGTCGGCAACGCGGTCTACGACGCGGCCTACGACATCTGGCTCGACCCCGCGCCGAAGACTGACGGAGTGAACCGGACCGAGATCATGATCTGGTTCAACCGTGTGGGGCCGATCCAGCCCGTGGGCTCGAAGGTCGGGACGGCCTCGGTGGCCGGTCGCACCTGGGAGGTCTGGACCGGCAACAACGGCGGCAACGACGTGATCTCGTTCGTGGCGCCGTCCGCGATCACGAGCTGGAGCTTCGACGTCATGGACTTCGTCGACCAGACCGTGGCCCGGGGAATGGCGCAGAACTCCTGGTACCTCACCAGTGTCCAGGCCGGGTTCGAACCGTGGCAGAACGGCGCGGGTCTGGCGGTCACGTCCTTCTCCTCGGCCGTGAACACCGGCGGTGACACGGGCAACCCGGAGGATCCGGGGACCCCGGGCACCCCGGGTGCGTGCCAGGTGACCTACACGGCGAACGCGTGGCCGGGCGGATTCACCGCCGACGTGAAGGTGACCAACACGGGCACCACGGCCGTCGACGGCTGGGAGCTCGGGTTCACGCTGCCGGCCGGTCAGACGATCACCCGCGCGTGGAACGCGACCGTCACCCCCGCCTCCGGAGCGGTGCGGGCGACCGGCGTCGCGTTCAACGACCGGATCGCGGCGGGCGGCAGCCAGTCGTTCGGCTTCCAGGGGACCTACTCGGGTGCCTTCACGCAGGCGGCCCGGTTCACGCTCGACGGAACGCCCTGCACGGCGACCTGAACACCCGCGTGACACACCCGGCCGGCCGCCCCGCCGTCACGGCAGGGGCAGCCGGCCGGGCGCTCCGCATCCGGCGGAGAGGAAAGCAGCGGAGCGCGCGCTCACGTCTTCCGGTAGCCGAACGCGTCCGTGGCGGCCGCCTCCACGGTCGCCAGGTCGCCACCCGCCGAGGCGGTCACCAGGGCGGCGACCGCGCCCTCGACGAAGGGCGCGTCCACCAGCCGGGCACCCTCGGGCAGTTCGTCGCCCTCCGCCAGCATGGCCTTCACCGTCAGTACCGCACTCCCCAGGTCGACGAGCAGCGCGACCCCCGCGCCCCGGTCGACCGCCCTGGCAGCCTTGGAGATCAGCTCCGCACTCGTCCCCAGACCGCCGGCGGACGTCCCCCCGGCCGCGGCCACGGGCGCGGTCGCACCGCCGGCCGCCAGCCCCTTGGCCAGCTCGACGACGGCTTCCGCGACGGGCCCGCTGTGTGAGACCAGCACGATTCCGACCTGCGGCTCCTCGCTCACGCGTCCCCTCCGGCGCTCGGTCCGGCCGTTTCGGCGAGCGCCTCGATCAGCAGCGCCGCCGAGGTCGCCCCCGGATCCTGGTGACCGATGCTGCGCTCGCCCAGGTAACTGGCCCTGCCCTTACGCGCCTGCAGGGGCACGGTCGCCTCCGCCCCGGCCCGGGCCGCGTCGCGGGCGGCCCCGAGCGAGGAGCTCAGCGCCTCGACGGCCGGCAGCAGCGCGTCCAGCATCGTCTTGTCGCCGGCCTGCGCCCCGCCCAGCTGTGCCACCGCCGCGACGCCCTCTCCGAACGCCTCGGCCAGTTCCTCGGTGCTCACCTCGGCAGCCTCGCCCAGAGCCTTGCCGGTGCGGCGCAGCAGAGTGCCGTACAACGGCCCGGACGCACCACCGACCGTCGAGATCAGCTGCCGTCCCGCCAGCGTCAGCACGGCCCCAGGAGTCGCGGGCGACTCCTTCTCGAGCACGGCGGTCACCGCGGTGAATCCGCGCTGCATGTTGTTTCCGTGATCGGCGTCGCCGATCGCGGCGTCCAGGTCGGTCAGCCGGCTCGCCTCACGGCTGACGGCCGCGGCGGTGGCGGTCATCCAGCGACGGAAGAAATCGGTGTCGAGCACACGCTCTCCTGTTCCTCACACACGTACGGGCGGACCGTTCACCTGCCCCAGCGGAGCGCGGGCGTCTGCACCGGCGCGTCCCAGAGTCGCAGCAGCTCCTCGTCCACCTGACAGACGGTCACCGAACAGCCTGCCATGTCGAGCGACGTCACATAGTTCCCGACCAGGGTACGAGCCACCGCCACGCCCCGCTCGGACAGGACCCGCTGCACCTCGGCATTGAACCCGTACAGCTCCAGCAGGGGCGTCGCGCCCATCCCGTTCACGAGGACCAGGACCGGACCTTTCGGGCGCAGGTCCTCCAGCACCGCGTGCACCGCGAAGTCCGCGATCTCCCCGGACGTCATCATCGGGCGCCGCTCCCGGCCCGGCTCGCCATGGATACCGATCCCCAACTCCAGTTGCCCGTCGGGAAGATCGAACGTCGGGCTGCCCTTCGCCGGCGTGGTGACGGCGCCGAGTGCCACCCCGAAGCTGCGCGCCGACTCGTTCACCTGCCGTGCCACGGCCTCCACCCGCTCCAGCGGGGCGCCCTCCTCGGCGAGGGCGCCGGCGATCTTCTCCACGAACAGCGTCGCGCCCGTGCCCCGCCGGCCCGCCGTGAAGGTGCTGTCGTCCACCGCCACGTCGTCGTCGACCAGGACCCGGGCCACCTGGACACCCTCGTCCTCGGCGAGTTCGGCCGCCATGTCGAAGTTCAGTACGTCGCCGGTGTAGTTCTTCACCACGAACAGGACGCCCGCGCCGCTGTCGACGGCGGTGGCGGCCTTCACCATCTGGTCGGGTACGGGCGATGTGAAGATCTCGCCGGGACACGCCGCGGACAACATCCCGGGCCCGACGAACCCCGCGTGCAACGGCTCGTGCCCGGACCCGCCGCCGGAGACGAGACCCACCTTCCCGGCCACGGGCGCGTCGCGCCGGACGACCAGACGGTTCTCGACATCCACGGTGAGCTCGGGGTGGGCGGCGGCCATGCCCCGGAGCCCGTCGGCGACGACGGTCTCAGGCACGTTGATGAGCATACGCAACGGTTCCTCCAGAAAGGGTGCCTGCGGGGCCACCACGGAGTGGGATGGGGCGAGCACGTCCAGTATCGAAGACGCCGGGGGCAATCGGGAAGCGACGCGGCGAAGACCGGCCGAGACGTGCCGGGGTCCTCGGTCCGTCGAGGGGGCCGCCACCTCCGGGCGCGCCGGTCCGCGGGGCCGGTCGGGCGTCCCCGGCGCGGCCCCGGGTGAGGGGGAGCGAGGGCGCACCGCTCCACGCGGCCGCCGAGCGGGAGGACGGGCGCCGGGCTGATGTCCGCCGGTCAGGACACGGCGGCCGTCGGCCGGCGCGCGCCCGCCGGTGGAACCGTCGTCGTGGGCGGGAGGACCGCACGTGCCGCGTCAGCGCGCCCCCGTCACGGAGATCTCGCACCACACGGTCTTGCCGTCGCCCCGGGGTTCGACCCCCCACGTCGTGGCCAGTTCCTCGAGCAGCATGAGCCCGCGCCCGGAGGTCGACTGCTCGGTGGCGGCCCGGCGGCGGGGGGAGGAGGTCGAGGTGTCGGTGACGGCCAGGCGCACCGCGCGCCCGTCCTCGCTGACGAGCCTGGCCGTGAGCGTGGCGCTGCCACGGGTGTGCAGGAGGGCGTTGGTGGCCAGTTCGCAGGCGAGCAGCTCCGCGGTGTCGGCGATCGCGTCCAGGGACCAGCGGCCGAGGGCCGCGCGCAGGGCTTTGCGCGCGGCCCTGAGGGAGCCGGCATCCGTGGGCGTGATGGTGACCTCCATCTGCGGGTTCGTGGCGCGCTCGCCCGGGGAGCGCCGCAGGACCAGGAGTGCCACGTCGTCCTCGCCCCCCGTATGCGCGCCCATGGTGCGGAGCAGGTGATCGGCGAGGGCGTCGGGGTCCCCGGGGCCCGTACGGAGTGCGTCGAGGAGGCGGGCGCGGCCCTGGTCGATGTCCTCGGTGCGTGACTCGATGAGGCCGTCCGTGCACATGAGCAGGGTCGCACCCGGCTCCAGGACCGTCTCGAGCGCCGGATACCCGGGCTGGGCCGCCGGGGCGGTGAGGCCGAGCGGGAGTCCGCCGGGGGCGTCGAGCCAGACGGTGCTCCCGTCCGGTCTGCGCAGGACGGGGTCGAGGTGCCCGGCCCGGACGAAGACGGTCATCCCCGTGGTGGGGTCGAGAAGGGCGAAGAGGCAGGTGGCGAACCGGTCCGTGTCCAGCTCCGCGAGGAAGGCGGAGGCGCGCGCCACGACCGTCGTGGGGGGATGCCCCTCGGCGGCGTACGCCCGCAGGGCGATGCGGAGCTGACCCATGACGGCCGCCGCGGTCACGTCGTGGCCCTGCACGTCCCCGACGACCGCGGCGATGCGGCCGTCGGGCAGCGCAAGCGCGTCGTACCAGTCGCCGCCGATCCCTCCCTGGGCCCTGGCCGGACGGTAGCGGGTCGCGAGTGCCAGGCCGGGGACGTGCGGCAGGTGGCCGGGGAGCATGGCCGTCTGGAGGCCGGCGGCGAGCTCGTGTTCGCGGTCGTACAGGAGGGCCCGCTGGAGGGACTGGGCGATGACCTTGCCCAGAGCCGTCAGTACGGTCCGCTCGTCGTGCGCGAAGGGCGCTTTGCCGTCGTAGGTGAGGCCCAGCGCGCCGATGGCGTCGTCGTGAGCGATCAACGGCAGGTACACGGCGGCCGTGGCGTCGGAGAACATGTGCAGGTACGGCTGCATCTCCGGGTACCGCGCCCCGTACTCCTTGCGGCTGGTGATGAAGACGGCCCTGCGGGTACGGGCGGCGTCGGTGAGCGGCAGGTGCGCGCCCAGGCGGGCCAGATGGACGTCACGGATGAGATCCGGATGCACACCGTTCGAACCGGCCAGTCGCATACGGCCGTTGTCCACCAGGCCGAGGATGATGCTGGCGGCGCCGAGCTGCTCCAGCAGCAGGGTGGTGGTGAGCGCGTCGGCGACGTCCTCCACCGTGACGGTGGGAGCCAGCGCGTCGCTGACGTGACCGACGATGTCGGCCTGCCGCCGGCGGTCGTCCCTGGCCTGGCGCAGCTGTTCGGTCTGGTCGAGGGCCCGTAGCTCCTGACTGGCGTCCCTGATGATCCCGATGACCCGGACGGGGTTGTCCTGCTCGTCGCAGACGACGTGGCCCTGGGTGTGCGTCCAGCGCAGCCGGCCGTCGCCGTGCCGGACCCGGAAGTAGAGACTGAAGCCCGACCGGGTCCGCAGCGCCCGCTCCACCTGGTCCTGGACCGCGCTCAGTTCTCCCGGCACCATCCGCTCGCCCAGGGTGCGCAGGCTGCCGTCGTACTCGCCCGGCCGGAAGCCCATCACGGCGAGGCCCGCTTCGTCGTACCGCATCGTGCCGCTGGGAAGGTCCCAGGTGAAGCTGCCCATGCCGTTGACGGCGAGGGCCACGTGCGCGGCGACCGGGGGCTCTCTCCCCGGGCCGGGCCCGCTGTCGCGCTGGCCGAACCGATGCATCGACTGCCTCCTGGTTCGCACGGCCGCCGCGTCCCCGTAGGGGTGGTCCGGGCGCCCGGACGCGGCGCGACCACCCTGCCCATTCTGCGCGGAGCCGACCGTCCGCGCCCGTCCTGCCGGCGCGGCCCGGGGGCACCGGCGAGGGGTTGCGTCCTGAACGAAGCCACTGTTTGCCTAAAGCCTTTAGGAAACTGCATAATCGAGTTCGGCAGAGGAGGACGGCATGGTGCGCGCAGGCCTGACCACGGAACGCCTGACACGGGCGGGGGCGGAGCTGGCCGACGAAGTCGGCTTCGACCAGGTGACCGTCTCGGCGCTCGCCAGACGTTTCGACGTCGCGGTCGCGAGCCTCTACTCGCACGTGAAGAGCTCCCAGGACCTCAGAACCCGGATCGCCCTGCTCGCACTGGAGGAGCTCGCCGACCTCGCGGCGGCCGCGCTGGCCGGGCGGGCCGGCAAGGACGCCCTCACGGCCTTCGCCAACGCCTACCGCGACTACGCCCGGTCACATCCAGGCCGGTACGCGGCAGCGCGGCTCCGGCTCGACCCCGAGGCGGCGGCCGCGAGCGCGGGGGGCCGGCACGCCCGGATGACACGGGCGATCCTTCGGGGCTACGACCTGACGGAACCCGACCAGACCCACGCCGTACGGCTGCTGGGCAGCGTCTTCCACGGCTACGTGAGCCTGGAGCTGGCCGGGGGCTTCAGTCACAGCGCTCCCGACTCGCAGGAGACCTGGGCATGGACCCTGGACCGCCTCGACGCCATGCTCCGCAACTGGCCCATGCGCTGACCGGGCACGCCACCAACGCCCGCGACCGTCCACGGCGGCCACGGCGCACCGCCGTCGGCCGCCCAAGGCCGCCGGCCTCGGCCGCGTACCGGCCCATGCGGGCCGCGCACACCTCCGGCAGAAGGCTGACCCCATGAACGACACGTACCACTGGATCACCACGCCCGTCACCGCCGTTCTCCTGCGGGGCGCCCTCGACCTGGAGGAGACCGCGCACGGCCTCCTGCCGCACCGGCTGCCCTCCCGGGCCCGCGCGCAGAACACCGACGCACAGCTCGCCATGGCGGAGTCCCAGCCCTCCGGCGTCCGGCTGGTCCTCCGTACCCGGGCCACCGCCGTCGAGCTGGACACGCTGCCCACCAAGCGCGTCTACGTAGGGGCCCCTCCCCGCCCGGACGGCGTGTACGAGCTGCTCGTCGACGGCCGCCCGGCCGGACGCGCCGGTGTCACGGGCGGCAGCACCCTGACCATCGACATGACGAAAGGAACCGCCGAACACCGCCCCGGACCGGTCGGCACCCTCCGCTTCACCGGCCTGCCGGACCGGATGAAGGACGTCGAGATTTGGCTGCCGCACAACGAGACCACCGAAATCGTCGCCCTGCGCTCCGACGCGCCGGTCGAGCCCGCCGGGGACCGGGGCCGCAAGGTGTGGCTGCACCACGGCAGCTCCATCAGCCACGGCTCCGACGCGGCGGGCCCCACGACGACCTGGCCCGCACTCGCCGCCTCGCTCGGCGGCGTGGACCTGATCAACCTCGGCTTCGGCGGCGGCGCCCTGCTCGACCCGTTCACCGCTCGGGCCATGCGGGACACCCCCGCCGACCTGATCAGCGTCAAGACCGGCATCAACGTCGTCAATGCCGACCTGATGCGACTGCGGGCCTTCGGGCCGGCCGTCCACGGCTTTCTCGACACCATCCGCGAGGGGCACCCCACCGCCCCCCTGCTGGTCGTCTCACCGATCCTGTGCCCCATCCACGAGGACACCCCGGGGCCCTGCGCCGTGGACCCCGCCGGACTCGGCGCCGGTCACCTGCGGTTCCGGGCCACGGGCGACCCTGCGGAGCGCGCCGACGGCAAGCTGAGCCTGGGCGTCATCCGGGAGGAGCTGGCCCGGATCGTCGAGCAGCGGGCGGCCGACGACCCCCACATCCATCACCTCGACGGCCGTGCCCTCTACGGCGAGTCCGACGCCGTCGAGCTGCCGCTGCCCGACCGGCTCCACCCGGACGCCGCCACCCACCGCCTCATCGGTGAACGCTTCGCCCGGCTGGCGCTCGCCGCGGGGAGCCCCTTCCTCGCAGGCGCCTGAACCCCCTGCGAGTAGGCGGACTGGTTGAGGGTCGGCCACTGCGGAGGCATTCTGGGACAAGAGCGGCGACCGCGGTGCGTGGACGACGGACCGGGAAGCGGCGGAGGGCGAGTGGTGGCCCATGGAAGAGCGTGACCAGCAGGCCGACGGAAGCCCTACCGAAGCGCCGTCGGCCCCGATGAGGGCGCGGATCCTGAACCAGTTGCCCGTCGCGGTGACGTTCTTCGGCCGCGACCAGCGGCTTGCGATGGCCAACGCGGCCGCGGCGTCGGTCGTGGCCAGGTCGGAGGCCTCCCTGCTCGGGCTGCTGCCGGGCGAGGTCGAACCCGGGGTGGTCGTGCAGGGCGGGGCGGGGCTCGCCGACGCGATCGACCGCGTGATGAGGACCGGCGAGGCTGAGTCCTACGAGACGTACCTGCTGCTCGTCGGCAGCAAGCACGTCTGGCAGGCCATGCTCACCCCCGTGAGGGACGGGGCCGGAGAACTCCTGGGCGTGTCCGTGGTCACCGTGGACACCACCGACCAGTTCTGGGCACGTGAGCGCATGGCCGTGCTCGACCGGGCGAACACGCGCATCGGCAGCACCCTGGACGTGGGCCGCACCGCCGAGGAACTGGCGCAGCTGGCCACGGAGGGTTTCGCGGACTTCGTCACGGTCGACCTGCTCGCCGAGGTGCTGACCGGCGACGAGGCGCGCTCCCCACGCGCGCGGGACGAGATCCGGTTCCTCCGTGTGGCCCAGAGCTCCGTCCTGGAGGGGTGTCCGGAATCGATCGTCCGACTGGGCCAGGCGCACACCTTCGACCGCGAGTCCGCGATCGGCCGCACCCTGCTCCTCGGTGAGGCGGCCCGGTACACGGTCGACGAAGAGACTTTGAGCGAGTGGAAGCAGAGAGATCCCGACCGCGTGCACAGCCTGCGGAAGCACAGGATCCACTCGGGGATCGTCGCCCCGCTGCGAGCCCGCGGCATCACACTCGGCATGGCCATGTTCTGCCGTCACCGCACCCCCGAGCCCTTCGGCGACAGCGACCTCTCCCTCTGCGGTGAGCTCGTCGCCCGCGCCGCCGTCTGCGTGGACAACGCCCGCCGGTACACCAGGGAACGCGCCACCGCGCTCGCCCTGCAGCGCAGTCTCCTGCCGAGCCGTTCCGCCCCGCAGCGGGCCGTCGAGGTGACCTCGCGCTACGTACCGTCGACGGTCGGGGCCGGCATCGGAGGGGACTGGTTCGACGTCATTCCGCTCTCCGGTGCCCGGGTCGCCCTGGTCGTGGGCGACGTCGTGGGCCACGGCATCCACGCGTCGGCCACCATGGGCAGGCTGCGTACCGCCGTACGCGCCCTCGCCGAGGTGGACCTGGCTCCCGAGGAACTGCTGACGCAGCTCGACGACCTGGTGATGAAGCTCGACCGCGAGGAGGAGGCGGGCGCCGCCGGCACGGCATCGGTCGCCGGCGCGACCTGTCTGTACGCGGTCTACGACCCGATCTCATGCTCCTGCACGATGGCCCGGGCCGGCCATCCCGAGCCGGTGCTCGCCCGACCGCACGAGTACCCGGAGAAACTGGCGCTGCCCGCCGGGCCGGCGCTCGGCGCCGGGGGAGCGCCCTTCGAAGCGGCCCGCTTCGAGCTGCCGGAAGGCAGCCGGCTCGCTCTCTACACGGACGGCCTGCTGGCGGCGCCGGGCCCGGACGCCGACGCGTCCCTCGCCGAACTCTGCCACCTGCTCGCGCCGCCCGAGGTGTCGCTCGACCGGACCTGTGACACCGTGATGAGCGCCCTGGTGCCCGAGCGGCCCGTGGACGACGTGGCCTTCGTGCTGGCCCGCACCCGCCGGCTCGACCAGGAGAACCACGCCTCCTGGGACCTGGCCGCCGACCCCGCCGTCGTGGTGGAGGCCCGTAGACGCGCTGCGGGCCAGCTCGAGGCCTGGGGCCTCGGGGACGCCGTCCTGACCACCGAACTCGTCGTCAGCGAACTGGTCACCAACGCCATCCGCTACGGCGGCCCGCCCATCACCCTCCGGCTCATCCGCGACCTCGCCCTCGTCTGCGAGGTGTCGGACGGCAGCAGTACCGCCCCGCACCTGCGCCGCGCACGCATGTACGACGAGGGCGGCCGCGGGCTCCTGCTGGTGGCGAGCGTCACCGAACGCTGGGGCACCCGGTACAGCGGCAATGGCAAGACGATCTGGGCCCAGCTGCCGCTGTCCGGCGCGACGGACACGGACGTCTCCTGAGCGGATGGGCAGCAGACCCTCGGGGAGCGTCAGTGACCTGCCGGGTGGACCTGCTCCGCGTGCAGAGCGGTGTCCGCCGGCCCGGTGGTGAAGCCGGTGAAGCGCACGCGCAGCCCCTCGCGTTGCGGTGAGCAGCAGAACGGACCGGCCGAGGCGGCCGCGTCCGGGTCCAGGGGCGCCAGGCGCACCAGGCGCCACGGCCTGTCCTCGCAGCGCGCCCGGACCGTGACGGCGTCACCCGCACGGCTCACCCGCACGGTGACGTGGCGCCCCGCCCACTCCGGCACGGGCGAGAGCGACCAGTCCGACAACTCGCGTGTGACGACCGCGCCGAGGTGCGGAACGCCGTCGGACATCTCGATACCGGCCTTGATCCAGTTGCGCTCGTCCACCCGCACCATGACGCCGGCCTGGTCGTACAGCTCGTCGAAGCGCGCGAGGAAGGTGACTTCGACGGCGGCCCCGGCGGGAAAGGCGGTGAGCAGGGCGTGCCCGTCGTCACGTACGAAGCCGTAGCCCGTCGTGCGCCAGAAGTCGCTCCGCCCCCGGGCGGCCACTTCGAGGCCGCCGTCGTCGACCGTGACGGTTGGCGGCGGGTTGAGCCAGGTCGCCCGCGCCCAGTCCACTGCCCGCTGCCCGTCCATACGTCTCCTCGGTCGCCGGTGACGAAGTCTACGGGCCGCGCGGAAGCCGGATCTTGCCGGTTCGGCGCGGCCGCCGGCCGGGCCCCGGCCGGGGACGCGGTGGCGACGCGCCGGTGGGACCCCCCGCAGGAGCGGTCAGCTCCCGCCCGGGTCTTCCTGGGCGCCCGGCCTGTCGTCCCGGTGGCGGCGGCCGGGCAGCATCTCCTGCACCTTGGCCTTCAGGCCCTGCCGGACCATCGCGCCACGGTCGCTGTCCCCCTTGAGGATCGCCGTGGCCGCCGCCTCGATCTGGTCGAAACTCGCGTGGGGCGGGATCGGGGGCACGGCCGGATCGGTACGGAAGTCGATGACGAAGGGCCGGTCGGCCCCCAGGGCCCGGTGCCAGGCCGCTTCCACCTCCCCGGGCTTCTCCACCCGTACGCCGTCGAGGCCGATCGACCGTGCGAAGTCCGCGTAGGGCACGTCCGGGATCGACTGCGAGGGCAGGAACTGCGGGGCGCCCGACATGGCGCGCATCTCCCAGGTGACCTGGTTGAGGTCCTGGTTGTTCAGCACCGCCACGATCAGCCGCGGATCACCCCACCGTGGCCAGTACTTGGCCGCGGTGATCAGCTCGGCCATCCCGTTCATCTGCATCGCGCCGTCCCCGACGAGGGCGATCGCCGGGCGGTCGGGGTGGGCGAACTTGGCACCGATCGCATAGGGCACGCCCGGCCCCATGGTGGCGAGCGTGCCCGACAGCGAGCCGCGCATCGAACCACGCATCCTGAGGTGGCGGGCGTACCAGTTGGCGGCCGAGCCGGAGTCGGCGGCCAGGATGGCATTGTCCGGCAGCAGGGCGTCCAGCGCGTGCACGACGTACTCCGGGTTGATGGGGTCGGCGTCCACCGCGGCGCGCCGCTGCATGACCTCCCACCAGCGGGCGGTGTCCTTCTCGATCTTCTTGCGCCAGGCGCCGTGCTTCTTGCGCTTCAGCTGCGGCAGCAGTGCCTTCAGCGTCTCCTTGGCGTCCCCGACGAGATTCACCTCGAAGGGGTAGCGCAGTCCGACCATGAACGGGTCGATGTCGATCTGGACCGCCCGGGCCTGATCCAGCTCCGGCAGGAACTGCGTGTACGGGAAGCTGGAACCGATGACCAGGAGCGTGTCGCAGTCCTGCATCAGCTCGTAGGAGGGCCGGGTGCCGAGCAGTCCGATGGAGCCGGTGACGTACGGCAGGTCGTCGGGCAGCGCGTCCTTGCCGAGCAGAGCCTTGGCCACCCCCGCGCCCAGCAGCTCGGCGAGCTGCTCCACCTCCGCCCGGGCGCCACGGGCCCCCTGCCCGATCAGGACGGCCACCTTCTCCCCGGCGTTGATCACTTCGGCGGCCCGCGTGACCTCGGCCGCCGCGGGGACGGGCGCGTAGTCGGACACACCCAGGCTGGAGGGAACCATCTTGAACGCGTGGGTCGGCGGGGAGTAGTCCAGCTCCTGCACGTCCGCGGGGATCACGATGGCAGTCACCGTGCGCTTGCTGTACGCCGTCCGAATGGCCCGGTCGATGACGTTGGGCAGCTGCTCGGGAACCGTCACCATCTCGCAGAACTCGGAGGCGACGTCCTTGTACAGACTGAGCAGGTCGACCTCCTGCTGGTAGGAACCGCCCATGGCGCTGCGGTTGGTCTGTCCGACGATCGCCACCACCGGGACGTGGTCCAGCTTCGCGTCGTAGAGGCCGTTGAGCAGGTGGATCGCCCCCGGCCCCGAGGTGGCGGCGCACACGCCGACCTTGCCGGAGAACTTGGCGTACCCCACCGCTTCGAAGGCGGCCATCTCCTCATGGCGTGCCTGCACGAACTGTGGGTCGTCGTCGGCGCGGCCCCACGCGGCCAGAAGGCCGTTGATGCCGTCACCGGCGTACGCGAAGACGTGGTCGACGTCCCATTCGCGCAGCCGCTGCAGGATGAAGTCGGACACCTTCATGGACACGAGGTCTGCCTTTCGTAGGGCTCGCAACGGTGTGGTCGGACATCGCAACCCCCGTGGTCAGGAGGTGCGGTCGCGGATGGAGGAGCCGCTCGCTCCAGGGATGCCGCGCCGGGCCGACGCGGCGACGCCCCCTCGCCTCACCCCGCCGGCCCGTGAGAAACCGTCACCTCGGGTAAAAAGGCAGCCAAAAGCCGTGACTGCCCGAGCCCGCCCCGAGGGCGGCGGCACCGGCCGGGCTACTGCGGCGGAGCGCCCAGCGGGGTGGCTGCGAAGGCCTTCGCCGTCCCGTACAGGTTCGCCGCCATGGCACGGGCGGTCCTGTGCGACCAGTCGTGACCGCGCTCGTCGTCGAGGTAGTCCGGGCCCGGGCCGGGGCCCAGGTGCCAGTACGTCCACGCCTGGCCCGGGATGGTGTAACCGATGTCGGCCAGTGCGCCGGAGATCTCGCTGATGACGTGGTGCGCGCCGTCCTCGTTGCCCGTCACCACGACACCGGCCACGCGGTTGTAGGCCACGGGGCGCCCCACGTCGTCCGTCTCCGAGAGCATGGCGTCCATGCGCTCCAGGACGCGTTGCGCGATCGAGGACGGGCGGCCCAGCCAGGTGGGCGAGGCGATGACCAGGATGTCGGCGTCGAGCAGCTTGCGGTGGACGTCCGGCCACGCGTCGCCCGGCCCGGCGGCCTCGGTGACCACTCCGGCTGCGATGTCCAGGTCGGCGGCCCGGACGAACTCCACGTCGACGGAGTAGCTTTCCAGCTGCTCGGCAACCTTCTCCGCGAGGGCCTGGGTGTTCGACGGGTCCGGTGACGACTTGAGTGTGCAGTTGATCACGAGGGCTCTCATGCCGGTGGGGTACCCGCTCGGGCGTGCGCCCTCACGGGGCATTCGGATGACGGCCGATCACCGCCGCGCCGCGGCGGCCAGCCGTTCCAGGGCCGGTACGGCGCCGGGGTGCCCGGTGAACAGGGCCCGCCCTTCGGCGACGCGCCGGTCCCGTTCCGGGCCGGGCGCGCTGAGGACGTCCAGCGACCTGACCAGGGCCCAGGGGTCACGGGCGTGCTCGGTGAGCCCGTGCTCGGCCATCAGCCGGACGCCCTGCACACCATGGCCCGGAATGGGGCGGTAGCCCACTACCGGGAGCCCTGCGGCCAGGGCCTCCAACGCCGTCTGGCCCGCCGCGTTGTCCACCAGCACCCGGCCGGCGGCCATCAGGCCGGGCATGTCCTCCACCCACCCCGCGGCGAGCACCCCCGGTGTCCGCGCGAGGGTACGCCGGAGCGCCTCGTTCCTGCCGCAGAGGACGACGGCCCGGTAGCCCGCGGCGGCCACGAGCCGCGCGGTGCGCGTGAAACGTGTACCGGCCCCCCACGCGCCCCGCCGAGACCAGCACGGCCGGCGCACCGTCCCCGCCGAGGCGCCGCCGCCACTCCCCGGCACCGGGGGCCGGCTCCAGGAACCGCTTCGGCACCAGAGGGCCGCAGGCCACGGCCGGCCGGCCCACCATCCGGCGCACGTCCTGCGCGATCCGCGACGTGAGGCACAGGTGGAGGTCGTTGCCGGGGTGGAGCCACTGACGATGGACGGCGAAGTCGGTCACCAGAACGGCGCTCGGCGCCTCGAGCGCGCCACGGCTGCGGAGCCGGCCCGTGAGCTGCGCGGCGAGGTGGAACACCGGGACCACCACGTCCGGCCGCTGCCGCTCCACGACGGCGAGCAGCCGCTTCTCGGCGAGGGCGGCCAGCGGGGCGCTGCCGGGACGTGGTCCGTCACCGGTGCGGAAGAAGGCGGCGTACAGGCCCGCGTACAGCGCGGGGGCATGACGGATGGCGTTCCGGTAGAAGCCGCGCAGCCCGGCCCCGGCCCCGTGGGGCAGCAGGTCGAGCACGTCGATCAGGAGCGCGCTGTCACCGGCGGCTTCGAGACGGTGTACCAGTTCCGAGGCCACCGCGTCGTGGCCGGCGCCCATGCTCGCGCTGAGGACGAGGAAACGTCCGGCCATGCGAACCCCCCTGGTGGTGTGCGACGATCCCCGTACGTTGTGTCATTTTCATCATGTTATGACTGTTTTCCTATGGTGTGCCGTGTACCTGGCGAGGTGCGCTGAGAAAGGAAGCCGCAATGGGGCGAGCCCTTCCCGGCACAAGCCACCGGCGCCTGGATGCCCCGGGCGACCCCGGGCATCGCCGGACTACCAAAGGCGTGGCCCTGGTGACCGGTGCCTCCTCCGGGATCGGAGCCGCCATCTCCCGGCGGATCGCGGTGGAGGGCGGGTGGGAGCTCCTGGTCAGCGGGCGGGATCACGTCCGTCTGCAGGAGGTGGCCACGCACACGTCGGGCCAGGCCCTCTTCGCGGACCTGGCGACTCCGCAGGGCGCCGAAGGGCTGGTGCGGGACGCCCTGGACGCCGCCGGACGCATCGATCTGCTCGTCGCCGGAGCCGGTGTGGGCTGGGCAGGGCCCCTGCACACGATGCCCGCGGCGGCCGCTGACCAGGTCCTCGCGGTGGACCTGGTCTCCGTCGTCCACCTGGTGCGTCTCGTCCTGCCGCACATGCTGGCCCAGGGCCGGGGGCAGCTCGTGCTGATCGGGTCGGTCGCCGGCACGGTCGGGGTCCGGGAGGAGGCCGTCTACTCCGCCGCCAAGGCCGCGGTCGCGGTCCTCGCGGAGGCGCTGCGCTACGAACTGGCCGGTACCGGCGTGCGCGTACTGCACGTGGTCCCCGGAGTGGTGACCACCCCGTTCTTCGAGCGCCGCGGCACCCCGTACACCCGGTCGTGTCCCCGCCCGGTCCCTGCCGAGCGGGTCGCCGACGCGGTCTGGACCGCCCTGGTGCGCAGACACGAGGAGGTGTTCGTGCCGGCGTGGCTGCGGCTGCCCGGACGGGTGCGCGGGGTCGCTCCGGCCCTCTACCGGCGGCTCGCCGCCCGGTTCGGATGAACGTCGTCACCGTGGTCCTGGCACTGCTCTCGGCCTGTGCGAACGCCGCGGCGTCCGTACTGCAGCGCCGGGCCGCGGTGGAGTGGGCCGATCGGGTGCCGGAGCCGGAGGGCTCCCGGGTGAGGCGGACGATCGGCCGGTGGGCCGGGCTGCCGCGCCGCCCGTTCTGGATCGCCGGAGCCGCCGCCCTCGTGCTGTCCGCCGCTTTCCAGGCCGGGGCCCTCGCGGTGGGCAGGTTGTCGGTGGTCCAGCCCCTGCTCGCCAGCGAACTGCTGTTCACGCTGGTCGTGGGCAGCATGGTCTTCCACCACCGTCCGGACGGCAGGACCTGGCTGTCGTTCCTGGCGCTCGCTGCGGGACTCGCCCTCTTCCTGCTCGCCGTCAGCCCGTCCGGCGGCGAGGAGACGGGGGAGGCGACGGGCTGGCTGCCGGTCGGAGCCGTGCTGGCCGTGACCGTGCTGGGCCTGCTCCCGGCCGCCCGTACCCTCGACGGCGCCGCGCGAGCGGCGGTACTGGGCTGCGCCACGGCCGTCTGCTTCGCCTGTACCGCCGCGCTGATCAAAGAGGTCACGGGCCGGATCGGGGACGGCTTCGCGGCCGTCTTCGCGAACGGTTACCCGTACGCGGCGGCCGCCGTGGGGCTGCTGAGCTTCATGCTGCTGCAGAGCACGCTGGGAGCCGGCACCCTGGCCGCGTCCCAGCCCGCTCTCACGCTGGGGGACGCCCTGGTCAGTGTGGGGCTGGGATGGACGCTCTTCGGTGAGCGGATCCCCCTGGGGCTCAACCTCCTGACCGGTGCTCTCGGAGCGTTCCTGGTGGCGACCGGTACCGCGTTCCTCGCGCAGTCCCTCCCGGTCTCCGGTTCCTTCGACGCGGAGGTCGGCACGACACGGCGGCGGGCTCGCGGAGGGCCCGCGGGCACCGGCGGAACGGGGCGGGCATGAGGACGCGGGGCCGGGTCCTTCCGCCCGCCGGCCGGCTCCCGGCGGCGCTCGCGGCACTGGCGCTGGGTGCCCACGTGCTCCCGGCCGGGACCTGGCTGCCCGGCGTGCGCAGGACCCTCTTCCCCGCCCTGACCGGCCTCGGGCACGGCGATCACGTCGCTCTGACCTTCGACGACGGTCCCGACCCGCGCTCCACCCCGCTCTTCCTCGACGCCCTGGAGCGCACGTCGGCCCGCGCCACGTTCTTCGTCCTCGGCGAAAGCCTCGTGAAGTACCCGGACATCGGGCGCGAGATCGTGAGCCGGGGCCACGAACTCGGGGTGCACGGATGGACGCACGGCCGGCCCTGGCTCTCGTCGTTCGCCCGGGACACCCGTGAACTGGCGCGTGCCGTTGAGGTGGTGGCCGGGACCGCGGGCACGGCGCCGCTGTGGTACCGGCCGCCGTACGGCATCCTGACGGCCGGCCGGTGGGCCGCGTCGGTGCGGTCGGGACTGCGCCCGGTCCTGTGGTCCGCGTGGGGGCGCGACTGGACCGCCGACGCCACAGCCGCCTCGGTGCTGGCCGCCGTGCGGCGTGACGTGCGCGGCGGCGGCACCGTCCTCCTGCACGACACCGACCGGATGGCGGCGCCCGGCTGCTGGCGGGCGACGCTGGCCATGCTGCCCGCGCTCGTCCACGGCCTCCGCGCAAGCGGCCTGGCCGTCGGACCGCTGGCCGAGCACGGCATCGCGGGCCGGGGAGCCGGCCGGCGGTCGTAGCGGCCCGTCCGCGATCCGGCGGTTCAGGCGTCCTGCGGCCGGTCCGGCGACGGCGGAGGGCTCATCGCCCATCGGATGGACTTCGTGAGGACCCGTCCGGTGGGGCGCACGCAGTGGTTCTCGAACCTGGGCAGCAGGGGCAGGCGCAGCGGCTTGCGGGCCCATGGGGGGAGCATGGCGACCGCGTTGGCCGCGAGCACCGTGTACGGGCCCCAGGCGAACACCGGGAGCGGCGGCCGGATCAGCAGGAACCGTGCGGCCTCCCGCGCCTGCGGTGTCCCACGCAGCTCCGGCCGGTACGACTCGATGCACGAGGCGAGTTCCGCCCGGTTGTGCGGCGGGTCCGCCACCCCCAGAGCGCTCGCCACGCGAGCCGTGTCGGCTATGTAGGCGTCACAGCCGGGACCGTCGAGAGGCTGACGCCCGAACCGCTGATGCGCGCGCAGGAAACTGTCCGTCTCCGTCGCGTGGACCCAGGCGAGCAGATGCGGGTCGGACGCGTGGTACCGCTCACCGGTCGAGGTGACGCCCTCCACCCGCTCGTGCAGCGCCCGCACCCGCAGCACCGCCTCCTCGGCGTCCGCCGCGGTCCCGAACGTGGTCACCGCGAGGAAGGTGCTCGTCCGCTGGAGGCGGCCCCACGGGTCGCTCCGGTAACCGGAGTGGGCCGACACCGCTGCCATGGCCAGGGGGTGCAGGGACTGCAGGAGCAGCGCCCGCAGTCCGCCGATGAACATGGACGCGTCACCATGGACCCGGCGGATCGGCCGCTCGGGCCCGAACCAGCGCGGTCCCGGTGTGCGGTGGATCCGCTCACGCGCGGCAGGCCCTCCCGGGCCGGCCACACGGCTGAACAGACCGGAGCCGATCCGCTGCCGGATCGTGCGGGGTCCGAGCGCGAGGAGGCCCATGCCTCCAGTATCCGCCTTACGGTCCGGTGACGTGGGCGTGCCGCGTCGGCCCACCCGGCCGCGACCGGCCTAGCGTGGTGGCCATGCGCGTACTGGTCACCGGCGGAGCCGGGTTCATCGGGTCACACGTCGTCCGGGCTCTCGCCTCCGGCGGCCACGAGGCGGTGGTGTTCGACGCCCTGCTTCCGTCGGCCCACGGGAGCTCACGGGTCACCGCCCCGCTCCCCGGGGTGCGTACCGTCGTCGCGGACGTACGAGACCGGGGGGCGGTGGCCGCTGCCCTGTCCGGGATCGACGCCGTGTGCCACCAGGCGGCGATGGTCGGGCTGGGGAAGGATTTCGCCGACGCGCCGGAGTACGTCGGCTGCAACGACCTCGGTACCGCGGTGCTGCTCGCCGAGATGGCGGCGGCCGGCGTACGTGACCTGGTACTGGCAGGCTCCATGGTGGTCTACGGCGAGGGCAGGTACGACTGCCCCCGGCACGGCCCGGTCCGGCCGGGGCCGAGGACGGTGGCCGATCTGGAGGCCGGCCGGTTCGAGCCGCACTGTCCGGCCTGCGGCGCGGAGCTGCAGCCCGGTCTGGTCACCGAGCAGGCCGGCACCGACCCCCGCAACGTGTACGCGGCCACCAAGCTGGCCCAGGAACACCTCGCCTCGGCCTGGGCCCGCGCGACGGGCGGCCGGGCCGTGGCCCTGCGCTACCACAACGTGTACGGCCCCGGGATGCCGCGCGACACCCCGTACGCGGGTGTCGCGTCGTTCTTCCGCTCCGCCCTGGAGCGGGGCGAGGCTCCCCGCGTCTTCGAGGACGGCGGCCAGCGTCGGGACTTCGTGCACGTGCGGGACGTGGCGGCGGCCAACGCGGTGGCTCTGGCGGCCGTACGGGAGCGGCAGCCTGGCACGTTCGACGTGTACAACACCGGGAGCGGCCGGCCGCACACCATCGGCGAGATGGCCCGGGCCCTGTCCTCGGCCCACGGCGGCGCGGCGCCGGTGGTGACCGGCGAGTACCGGCTCGGGGACGTCCGCCACGTGACGGCGGACTCGCGGCGGCTGCGTGAGGAACTCGGCTGGAAGCCGGAGACGGACTTCACCGCGGGGATGCGCGAGTTCGCCGCCTCGCCCCTGAGGGATGCGCAGTGACGGCGCGCGCGGCGGGTCCCACGGAACGGGCCCGCCCCGCCCTCAGCCGGACGCCGCGGGAAGGGTGACCTCGAAGCAGCAGCCGCCCGTCACGTTCCGCACGTCCGCCCGGCCCGCGTGGGCCTCGACGATCCCGCGCACGATGGCGAGCCCGAGGCCCGCTCCCGCCGGGGGAGTGCGGGCATGGCTGCCCCGCCAGCCCGTGTCGAACACCCGCCCGAGGTCCTCCTCGGGGATCCCGCCGCATCCGTCGGTCACGGACAGCACGACGCCGCTCGGTGATCTCTGTGCGGCCACCGCGACCGTGCCGTCGGCGGGGGTGCGGCGGATCGCGTTGATCAGCAGGTTGCCCAGGACCCGGCTCATCTCCTTGCTGTCGACCTCCACGGGCACCGCGTCGATCCTGTCGCCGACGAGCCGGACCCCGTGTTCGCGGGCGAGCGGGTGCGCGCCGGCCAGGGCGTCCCCCACCAGGTCGTAGACGGAGATCCGGGCGGGGGTCAGGGTGAGGGAGCCGGCGTGGATGCGCGAGAGTTCGAAGAGATCGCCGACCATGTCGTTCATGCGCTCCACCTCGGTGCGGATCTGCCGCAGATAGCGGCCGGAGTCGGCGGCCATGCCGTCCTCCAGCGCCTCGGACATCGCGCGCAGCCCGGTCAGCGGGGTCCGCAGGTCGTGCGAGATCCAGGCCACGAGTTCACGGCGTGACGCCTCCAGAGCACGCTCGCGCTCCCGGGAGTTCTCCAGCTTCGCGCTGGTGGCCGCCAGTTCGCGCGTCAGTGTCGCCAGTTCGGCGGCGACCTGCCCCTCGGGGGCCGCGAACGTACCGCCGTCGCCGAAGGAACGGGCCGCCGCCGCCAGGTCCCGGCTGCCGGCGGCCACCCAGCGCCCCAGCAGCAGCGCGGTCGCGAGGGACACGACGGCGGCCATGGCGACGACGGTGGTCACGACCGACAGGTCGTGCGGGGAGAGGAACATCGCCCAGGCGACGGTCAGCGTTCCGGCCAGCATCGCCGTCACGGCCACCGTGGCGACGACCGCCAGTGACACGACGAGGGAGCGGTGCCTCAACCGCCGCAGGGCGAGCGCGCCGAGCAGCCCGGCGGCGGCTGCGCCGAGGAACGCCAGGAGGGCGATGAGCAGCGTGTCGTCCACGGCGGTCAGCTCCCGGGGGTGGTGGCGTCGGGCAGGTCCAGGCGGTAGCCCACACCCCACACCGTCCGGATGAGGGCGGGGCGGGCGGGATCGGCCTCGACCTTGCCGCGCAGGCGGCGTACGTGGACGGTCACCGTCGACAGGTCACCGAAGTCCCAGCCCCAGACCTCCCGCATCAGCTCCTCGCGGCCGAAGGCCTGGCCGGGACGGGACAGGAAAAAGGCCAGGAGGTCGAACTCACGAAGGGTGAGCGCGAGTTCGCGGCCCTCACGCGTCGCCCGACGGGCCACGGGGTCCAGCACGAGACCGGCGCCGCCCAACGGGACGGGGTCGCCGCCGGCGGAATCCCGGCCGCGCCGCAGGACCGATCCGACGCGCAGCACCAGTTCGCGTGGGCTGAACGGCTTGGTGACGTAGTCGTCCGCACCCGTTTCCAGCCCCAGGATGCGGTCGTCCTCGTCGCCCCTCGCCGTCAGCATGATGACCGGCACCGGTCCGTACGCGCGCATCCGCCGGCACACCTCGAAACCGTCCATGCCCGGCAGCATGAGGTCGAGCACCACCAGGTCGGGCCGCCACCCGGCGAACCGCGCCAGCGCCGCAGGTCCGTCGTCCGCACGGTCGACGGCGTAACCCGCCCGCTCCAGGTAGCCGGCGGCCACCTCCGCGACCGTCGGATCGTCGTCCACGACAAGGATGCGGCCCTGCGACACGCCGTCCCCCGTACCGTGGCGGGACAGGGGGCCGGGGCCCGGGGCGGCCGGATCGTTCTGCATACCGCCACTGTGGCACCCGTGCGCGGCGGTGCGGACGGGTCACGGGCCGCCACACGGCCGACGTCCACGTTTCGTAAGAACCTGAAGCCCGAAATGTCGGTTTCCCCTCCGTAGGGTGATCGACGTGACCGACTTCTCGCCGCCTGACCTCGCCGTCCCCGTCCGCGCCGACATCGTCCTGCCCTGCCTCGACGAGGCCGCCGCCCTGCCCCGGGTGCTGGCCCGTATCCCGGACGGCTGGCGTGCCGTCGTCGTCGACAACGGCTCCACCGACGGATCGGCGGAGATCGCCCGCTCGCTCGGAGCGACCGTCGTGCACGAGCCCCGGCGCGGGTTCGGCGCGGCCTGCCACGCGGGACTGCTCGCCGCCGAGGCGGAGTACGTCTGTTTCTGCGACTGCGACGGCTCCCTCGACCCGGCGCTGCTCCCCGGCCTCGTACGCCGCGTCGCGGCGGGGGAGGGCGACCTCCTCCTCGGCCGCCGCCGCCCCGAGGGGCGCGGCGCCTGGCCGCTGCACGCCCGGGCGGGCAATCTCGCCCTCGCCCGGATGCTCCGCGTCCGCACCGGCCTGCGGCTGCACGACCTCGGACCGATGCGGGCCGCACGCCGGGAGGCACTGCTCGCCCTGGACCTCACCGACCGCCGTAGTGGATATCCGCTGCAGATGGTGGTCCGGGCCTCGGACGCCGGACTGCGCGTCGCCGAGGTCGACGTGCCCTACCTGCCGCGTACCGGGAAGTCCAAGGTCACCGGTACCTGGCGGGGAACGTGGCACGCGGTGCGTGACATGCGGGCCGTGCTGCGGCAGCCGCCGCAGCGGACACCGGAAACCGCCCGGGCGGAGGCCGTCCGATGAGCGTCCCCGTCCCGGTCACCGGACCCACGACGCTGCTGGTCATCGCAAAGGAGCCGGTGGCCGGCCGGGTCAAGACCCGGCTCACACCGCCCTTCAGTCCGCAGGAGGCCGCCGACATCGCAGCGGCCGCCCTCGAGGACACCCTGCGGACCGTGCTCACCCTGCCCGCGCGGCGCCGCGTCGTCGTCCTGGAAGGGCGTCCGGGACCGTGGCTGCCACCGGGTTTCGAGGTGCGCCCGCAGTGCGCCGGCACCCTGGACGAACGCATCGCGGCGGCGTTCGGCGACTGCGCCGGCCCCGCTCTCCTGATCGGGATGGACACCCCTCAGCTCTCCGCCGCACATCTGGCCCCCGCTCTCGCCCCGGGCGGCTGGGACGGTTGTGACGCATGGTTCGGACCGGCCGAGGACGGCGGGTTCTGGGCCCTGGGGATGGCCGCGCCCGATCCGGCCCTCGTCCGCGGCGTCCCGATGTCCCTCCCGGGGACGGGCAGGCTGCAGCGGGCACGCCTGACCGATGCCGGGCTCACCGTGCGCGACCTGCCCCCGATGCGCGACGTGGACACCGCGTGCGACGCGGCCCTGGTGGCCGCCGCGGCTCCGCACGGACTCTTCGCGTCGGCCCTGGCCCGGCTGACCCCGCAGGCGGTCCGATGAGCACGACACTCCCGCCGTCCGACCCCGCCACCACCTGGACCGGTGACCCGTACGCGAACGCGCTGCGCAACGGCCGGGGGCCGCTCTTCCTGCGCCGGACCGACGGCTGGCTGCTGCCCCTGGACGTCGAACGCTGGTGCGCGGGCGCCGACGCCGCGGACCTCTCGGCCCTGCGCCGCTGTGAAGGGCCCGTCATCGACATCGGGTGCGGTCCCGGCCGGCTCGTCGCGGAACTCGCCTCGCGCGGGCACCGCGCGCTGGGCATCGACGTCAGTCAGGCGGCCGTCGACCACACCCAGCGATGGGGTGGCTCGGCCCTGCGCCGCAGCGTCTTCGACCCGCTGCCCGGTGAAGGCCGTTGGGGCACCGCCCTGCTCATCGACGGCAACATCGGTATCGGCGGTGACCCCCGGGCCCTGCTCAGCCGGACCGCCGCCCTGGTGGCCCCGGGCGGACTGCTCGTCACCGAGACAGCGCCGCAGGACGTCGACGAGCGGGTCCGGGTCCGGCTGGACGACGGCCGCAGGCCGGCCGCAGGCCACTTCCCCTGGGCCCGGGTGGGCACCCCCGCCCTGCTCAGGTACGCGCGGGCCTGCGGCTGGCAGCCGGCCGATCAGTGGGAGGCGGGCGGGCGGCCCTTCCTCGCCCTGCGCCGGGACCGTACCGCCGGTACGAGGAGCCGGAGCGCCGAGGCGGCGAACAGCACGGCCGTGATCAGCAGCCAGTTCCCCAGGAACCTGTCGGGCGACATCCCGCTCGCGGGCTCGTAGTGTTCCGACCCCGTGATGAGGGGCAACCACATCAGCAGGAGCAGCCCGGACAGGAGAGCGGGTACGCGCACGGAGTTCACCAGCCCCGGGCGCCGCACCGGCACCGTGCGCAGGGCCCGGTCCGCCGACGCGTAGAGCGGCACCAGGACCAGGTCGTGCACCAGCGCGACACCCACGAACCACAGGATGATCAGAAACGTGTCGCCGTCCAGCAGCCGTACCCCCGCATAGCCGGCGAGGGCGAACGACGCCGCCATCAGCAGCAGATGGAGCGGCCCCTGCCCGTACCAGCGGCGCAGCACCCTCATCACACCTCTCCGAACGTCAGCCGGGTGACCCATTTCGTGTTCATCACCCCGGGGGCGGCCGGCACGATGGTCCGCGCCGGATAACCGTGGTCCGGTGACAGGACCTCGCCGTTGACCTCCAGGGCCAGCAGCGAACGCGGATCGCGCACCTGGTTGTCGCGCAGCGCGACCGTGCGGAAGGGACCGCTGCGCTGGACGGACCGTACGAGTACCCCGGGCGGTGTTCGCGGGTGCCCGGCGAGCGCCGCCAGGTCGCGCAGCCGCACCCCGCGCCACCACTGGTCGGACGTCGACCAGCCCTCCACACAGGCGATGGGCAGCGCCGCGCTGTGCTGGTCCATCGCCAGCAGCTCCCGCAGGGTCAGCCGGAACTCACCGGCCGGGCCGACGACCGTGAGCCGCCAGTCCGCTCCCGTGTCGGCGGGCCGGATGCCCGCCTTGGCGGCGGTCTTGTTGATCTGGAAGCCGTTGGGTCCGGATCCCGGTTCGGCTCCGCCGCGGGGCGTCAGCAGGGCCGTACGCCGCAGCGGCCCGTCGAAGCTCCGCCCCGCGGAGGTGACCAGCAGGAGCAGCGACCCCGCACCGACCGTCGTGAGGGCGCCGCGCCGGGAGACGGACGGGGCGAGGGGGGACGGGGACGCCAGCTCGTCCGTCTCCCCCCGCAGGATGCCGGCCGGCTCGTCCGTATCCCCCCGCGGGATGCCGTGGCGCAGGACGCGCACGGCCCGGGGCAGCTTCAGCCCGGCGTGGGTGAGGAACGCGGCGAAGAACACCCAGGCGCCGTAGAAGTGCAGCGGATAGAAGGAGCCCGGGAAGACGTACTCCAGCTGGATGTCGAGCAGCCCCGTGACGAACTCGAACAGGGCACCCCCCACGAGCAGCAGCAGCGACACCCGCTCCAGGGCGCGCCCCATGGACCGGGCGGGCGGCAGCGCGAAGAGCTTCGGGACGACCGACCACAGCTTGGCCAGCAGCACCGGTACGAGCACGATGCCTGCGGTGACGTGGAGCCCCTGCGTCAGGCGGTACAGCCAGTGCGGTCCGGCCGGCCAGTCGAAGAGGTAGAAGCCCAGCCACCCCTTGTCGGGCGTCTTGTCGTTCACCGCGGCCAGGTCCGGGTTGTAGGCCGCGTACGACAGCAGTCCGGTCACGAACAGCAGCGTCAGCCCGACGAGCAGTACCAGGCCCAGTACGGCCGTGAACCGGACCCCGCGCACCGGACTGCGCCAGAACGCCGGCCGGGTGGGCGGCGGGGGAGTGAGAGTACGGAGAGGTCTGTGGCCCATGGGCAGACGGTATGCCGGGCACACCACCCGGCAGGGGTTACGACTCCTGACGAAACTCTGACGTCACCGTGGGAGGCGCCGGATCTGACGGTTGTGTGACGCGCCTGCGTCGCACCACCCGCCTCGGCCTCCTTGTGCATAGCGTGCCTGCGTGACGACCGAGCAGTACAGCGAACGCACCCGCACGACCGCGCCCACCGTGCTCCCCGCGACTGGACGGCGCCGCGATCTGGCCACCGCCGCCGGAGGCATCCTGCTCGTGGCCGCGGCCGTACTCGTCGGGCGGGTGCTCCAGGACGCGAACGGCAGCCTCCAGGTGCGATGGCCGCCCCTCCTGGCCTCGTGGGACCCGCATCTCGGCCCCGGCACACCGGCCGCGGTGGCCGTCGCGGTCGTCGTGATCGCCTACGGGCCGGGACTCGCGGTCCGGCTTCCCTGGCGGCGCCTGCTCCTCACCGGCTGGGCGGCCTCCCTGGCCTGGATCCTCTCCCTGGCGCTGGTCGAGGGCTGGTACCGGGGAATCGCGCGGAGGCTGACCACCAAGCACGAGTACCTCCGTGTCATCGACCGCTTCGACGACGTGGGAGCGGCTCTGCGCGGTTTCACCGACCACATCGTGATCGGTCCTCCCGGCAACTGGCCGGCCCACGTCGCCGGCCATCCGCCGGGCGCCACCCTCACCTTCGTCGGCCTGGACCGGGTCGGACTCGGAGGCGGGGCCTGGGCGGGTGTCTGGTGCATCGTTCTCGGCGGTTCGGCGGCAGTCGCCGTCCTGATCACCCTGCGCGCCCTGACGGGCGAACACCTCGCACGTCGCGCGGCCCCCTTCCTCGTCCTCGCCCCCTTCGCCGTGTGGACCGGCACCTCGGCCGACGGCTACTTCGCCGCCGTCGCGGCGTGGTCCGTCGCCCTGCTGGCCCTCGCCGCGACCCGCACGGCACGGTTCCCGGCAGCCGCCGCGCTCGGCTCCGGCCTCCTGTTCGCACTGACCTGCTACCTCAGTTACGGTCTGACGCTCGTCGCCGCGCTCCTGCTCGCGGTCCTCGTGCTCGCGCGTACGGCCCGCCCGGCCCCGCTGTTCCTCCTCGGCGCACTGACCGTCCCCGTGGTCTTCACCCTGGCGGGGTTCAACTGGTGGGAGGGGTACCGGCAGCTGGTCGAGCGTTACTACCAGGGCGCGGGCGGGGTCCGCCCGTACTCCTACTGGGTCTGGGGAAACCTCGCCTGCACCACCCTCGCCGTCGGCCTCGGTACCGTCGCAGGTCTGCGCCGGGCCGGGGCGAGTGCCCCCGCGGCCCTGCGAGCGGTGCGTCACGGTTCCGCGACCACGGCGCAGCGGCTGGCGGTCCTCACCCTGGCCGCTCTCCTGGCACTCCTCGTGGCCGACCTCTCCGGCATGAGCAAGGCGGAGACGGAACGTATCTGGCAGCCCTTCATGGTCTGGCTCCTGCCCGCCGCCGCGCTCCTGCCCGGCAGGGACCGCAAGGGCTGGCTCGCAGCCCACGCGGTCGTGGTGCTGCTGGTCAACCACCTTCTGTGGACCGGGTGGTGAGGGGCGGGGCCCTGCTCACCGGCCGTCGTCGTCGAGAACCGGCCGCCGCGCCGGGGCCGTCACGAAGGAACGACGGCACCCTCCGACGGTTCGGTGGCATCCGGTCCCTGCCCCGGGGCGGCGAGCTGCTCGCGCAGATAGTTCCAGACCACGGCGATCAGCGCGGCGACGGGTACGGCGAGCAGGCTGCCCACGACGCCGGCCAGACTGCCGCCGAGCGTCACCGCCAGCAGGACCACCGCGGCGTGCAGGCCGAGTCCGCGACTCTGGATCATGGGCTGGAAGACATTGCCCTCGAGCTGCTGCACCACGATGATGATCGCCAGGACGATCAGCGCGTCCGTCAGCCCGTTCGACACCAGGGCGATGAGGACCGCGACGAAGCCGGCGAAGAGGGCACCCACGATCGGCACGAACGCGGCCACGAAGGTGAGCACCGCCAGTGGAAGCACCAGCGGCACCCCCACGATCCACAGACCGAGCCCGATGAGCACGGCGTCGAGCAGACCGACGTACGCCTGTGAACGTACGAACTCGCCGAGCGTGTCCCAGGAGCGCGCGGCGACGGTCGGGATGTCGGTGGCGAGCCGGCCGGGCAGCTGACGCTCGAGCCACGGCAGGAACCGCGGACCGTCCTTCAGGAAGAAGAACATCAGGAAGACCGCCAGAACGGCGGTGACCACACCGTTGACCACGGTGCTCACGCCGGTGACGAGCGTGGTGACCAAGCTGCCCACGCTGTCCTGGACGCGGGAGGTCGCGGCGTCGAACGCACCCGTGATCTGGTCGTCACCGACGTTCAGCGGCGGCCCGGAGGCCCACTCGCGAAGCCGCTGGATGCCTTCCCCCACACCGTCGGCCAGCTCCCCCGACTGCGACGCCACCGGCACGGCGATGAGCGCCGCGACGCCCGCGGCGACCAGGAGGAACAGCACCGTGACAGCCGAGGCCGCGAGGGCGGGTGACCACCCGCGCCGGCGCAGGAACCGCGTCACGGGCCAGGTGAGCGTGGTGAGCAGCAGGCCGACTATGAGCGGCCAGACGACCGACCACATGCGGCCCAGAACCCACAAGGCCACTGCGGCCATCACGAGGACCAGCAGCATCTCGCCCGACACGCGCGCCGACGTACGGAGAGCGGCGCGGGTCCTGACGGAACTCAACGGAGCAGACATGGGGCACACCCTATGGGCCCGGCGGGTTCACTCCGATGCGCGGGCCGCTCCACGACCGCGCCGACGGCCGGGAGCGGGGCCGCCGGCGTGGGCCGAGAGCTGTGGGCGGCCGGCTCACGCGTGGTCGCGCAGGCAGAACTCCTGGTCCGGCAGCCACTGGCCGAACCATTCGCCCATCGGCACGCTGAAGCACCACTCCCGCCCGTTCGTGTCCGGGTCCGGGACGGTCGGGGTGGGCTCGTCGGGCTCCGGCGTCCCGCTCGGCACCGGCGTGGGCTCGGCGGGGTCGACGGTGCCGGGTCTCCGGGACAGCGTCTCGCGGAACACGCGGGAGGACTCAGGGTTCTCGGCGCACTGCCACACGCCGTGCGGGCAGTAGTCCGTGATCGTCTGGTACACCGGCTTGTGCTGCTCGAACCATGCGAGCATGCGGCGCATGTACTCGGGGTTGTCGCCGTTGCGGAACAGCCCCCACTCAGGGTAGGAGATGGGCTTGCCGTGCTCGGCCGCGAAGTCGACCTGCTTCTGCAGCCCGTACGGCTCGTTGACCTGCTCGTCGAAGGTCCGCGCGGGAGGCTGGTCGTAGGAGTCCATGCCGATGATGTCGACGACGCCGTCGCCGGGGTAGCACTCGGTCCAGGGAATGGCGTCCCGGCCACGGCTCGGTGTGAAGTCGAAGCGGAACTCCTGGCCGGGCACCGAGCGCATGGTGGTGACGATCCGGTTCCAGTACGTCCTCCACGCCACGGGATCCGGGCCGCAGCGGTGGGTGTACGTGGTGCCGTTCATCTCCCAGCCGAGCACGATCACCGTGTCCGGGACACCCAGCAGGACCAGACGCTCGGCCAGCCTGCGGAAGTGCTCGTCGAACTCCCCGGCGGCGCCCGCGTTCAGGAGGCCACGCACCTCCCCGTCGGAGACGCGTTCCTCGTTGCGCTCCAGCATCGGGGTGTTGAGGACGAACATCCGGTCCTCGGCGCCCCGCCGCCACGCGGCCCACGAGGCGAGGAATCCCGGACGTCCTTCGATGTTCTCCCACAGATCACCCGGCAGATAGCTGTGCCCCACGCGAAGCTCCGCGCCGCCGAGCCAGCCCGACAGCTCCGCCATGCGCTCCACGCCCTTCGGCCCGTAGTCCAGATAGGCGCCGACCGCGGTCGTACCGGCACCTGCCGGGGGAGCGGGGGAGGCGCCCTTGCCGGTCTGGGCGTCCTGCCCGTCCCGGTCCGCGACGACCACGCCACCGACGAGGAGGGCGAGCGCGGCCGCTCCGATGCCGAGGTCTCTGAGACGACGCTGTATGGGCACGGCTCCTCCTTCGCTTGTGGCACACCTCCGACCGTGTCGACGATAAGGAGAAACGCCCCACGACGGGTTGTGCGCGTGCCCGGGAGTAGACCATTAGCGACACCCGGAGAATCAGTCCGCGCCATTCGGGTGAGAAATGCCGAAGGCGAGAGGAAGGGACCGGACGCGGTTGTCGAAGTTCGAATCGACGAGGAGCGGTTCGCCCACCGCCCGGATACCCACGGGGCGAGTGAGCAGTTCCCGGAAGAGCGCTTTCATCTCCAGCCTGGCCAGATGGGCTCCCAGGCAATGGTGCGGACCGCCTCCGCCGTATCCGAGGTGCGGATTGGGGGATCGGGTGATGTCGAACGCGTCGGGGTCGGCGAATACCGAACCGTCCCGGTTCGCGGAGGCGTAGAGCAGGATCACCTTCTCGCCGGGCAGGAAGGTCCGGCCGCCCAGCTCCTGCTCCGCCGCGACCGTCCGGCGGAACTGGATGATCGGTGTCGAGTACCGGACGATCTCGTCGACCGCACTGTCCGCGTACCGGTCGAAGTCGGACTCCAGCAGGGCCCGCTGTTCCGGATGCGCGGTCAGCAGGGCCACCCCGTGGGCGATGGCGTTGCGTGTCGTCTCGACACCCGCCACGAGCAGGAGCGAGAAGAACGCCCCCAGCTGACGGGCGGACAGCGCCAGGCCGTCGACGTCCGCGCGGACCAGCGCCGAGATGACGTCGTCCGCGGGGTCGCGCCGGCGCTCGCGGGCGATGCCCGCCATGACCAGTTGCATGCGGGCCAGCGACCGCAGGCCCCGACCGGGCACACGCAGCCTGGCGAGCCCCCTGCGCTGGACGCCGACGTACTCCGAGGCGTGGTCGATCTGCTCAGCGATCCTCGCGCGGTGGCGCCCGGGAATGCCCATCAGGTCGCAGATGACCTCGAAAGGCATACGGGAGGCGGGCGACCGCATGAAGTCACCGGGACGCTCGGCGTCCGTCTCGTCCACCAGCCGCGCGGCGACGGAGGCGATGTTCACCTCGGCGGCGGCGAGCAGCCTCGGGGTGAAGGCACGTGAGATGGTCCGGCGCAGACCGGCGTGTTCGGCACCGTCCATGTTGACCATCGAGTTGCCGAACACCGCCTTGGCCCAGCGGGCAGGTTCCGGAGTGGTGACGCCCGGCGCGCTGGCGAAGGCCTGTGGCCGGCGGCTGGCCGCCTTCACGTCCTCATGGCGCACCAGCGCGTGGAACGGTGTGCGCGAACCCGTGCGCGGCGTGAACCGGACGGGCGCGTCCAGCTCCCGCAGGCGGGCGAACGCGGACAGCCGCTCAGGCCGGGGAAGCCGCCAGAACGACGGGTCGGCCAGATCGATGTCCGCCGCGCTGCGCACCCGGCCCGTGGACACCTGTGTCGGCGCTGTCATGCTCAACCTCCGGTAGTTCGGACGGTCCCTGAGGCCCGGGCGCGTGCCGCCGGGGCCTCTCGTGCGGATCATGCCGGGCTCAGGTGCCCGGGCCCCGGTGCCGCGCCTCGCCGCGGCGTCGTCAGTTGCCGGGGCTCCTCCTCCCGACCTCTCGGCTCCGTTCGAGCGGGCGAGACCCCCACGCTCGAGCAGGGGAGACCTCCGGCGGCGCCGTCCTCCGTCCCACGACGCACGGCACCGGCCGCTCCCCTGACCCAGCCTGATCCGGGCCGTAGGCCCTGGGCGGCCGACGCGGCCGGACCGGCCGGCACATTCCCACGGTCGCGTGAAGGGGCCGGGACGAGAACTGTTCGCGCGCCGGCTCGTTGCCCATCCCGAGAGTGCAAATCCGGCAGAGCGGACGAAAGGCAGGGACACACATGGACCACCCGACCACCGGTGAGGGCGAGGGGCCGGGGCGGCCGGCACGCCGTATCGCGCTGCGCGCGGCCTTCACCGCAACCGTCGTCGCGTGCACGGGAGGTGCGCTCGCCCCCGCCCTCCTCGGCAGCACCGGGCACGGTTCCCGCCCGGATCGCAACTTCGTGGGCCCCGAGCGCTTCTCCGAGACCTACCGGGGCCGGGACATCCGCGGCACGGCCGGCTCGGTGGTCGCGGCGGGCGGGCAGCCACGCGCAGGCGACGCCGGCGCCGTGGCCGCCGCGCCGGCCGTCGACGTCCGCATCGACGGCAGACCGCTGCACGTCATGAGGCGCGCCGACGGGAGCTTCCTCAGCACGGTCAACCACTACGAGTCCTTCCCGACGCTGCTCGCGACGGCCCGGGCCGCGGTCGACGAGATCGGCCCCGCCCAGCTGTCCGCCACCTCTCCGCACACCATCTGACCCGAAGGACGAGTACGGGTGTACAGCCGCAAGAACCAGCGCAACCTCACGCGCACGGAGAAGAAGCGTCTCGTGGGCGCGATCCTGGAGCTCAAGCGCTCGGGCCGCTACGACGACTTCGTCTCGATGCACCGGCACTACTACGTCACCGACGCCGAGAGCAGGCCACGGCCCGCCCACATGACCCCGTCCTTCTTCCCCTGGCACCGCCGGTACCTGCTGGAGTTCGAGAAGGCGCTGCAGGCCGTCGATCCGGCCGTGTCGATCCCTTACTGGGACTGGACGCGGGACAACACCCCGGCCGCCTCCCTCTGGGCGGCGGATTTCCTCGGCGGGAACGGCCGGCCGGGCGACCGGCAGGTCATGACCGGTCCCTTCGCCTACCAGGAGGGCAACTGGCGCATCAGCGGCGGCGTCACCGGCGACCACTTCCTGCGGAGGAACTTCGGCCGGCCGTCCGCGCCGGTCACTCTCCCCGGCAGGGCGGACGTGGATCGTGCTCTGCGCGACCCGGTCTACGACGCCGCCCCCTGGAACAGCGTCAGCACCACCGGTTTCCGGAACAGGATGGAGGGCTGGGACATCCGGGGGACGCGCGGGATCTCCAACCACAACCGGGTGCACCGCTGGATCGGCGGGTCGATGGCGGGCGCCGCCTCGCCCGACGATCCCGTCTTCTGGCTGCACCACGCGTACCTGGACCTGCTCTGGACGCGCTGGCAGAAGGCGCACCCACGCTCCCGGTACCTGCCGGGCCGGGCGCTCGGCGCCGGCGACCCCCAGCGGGGGCGCGTCTTCGCGTTCGACGAGCGGATGCCGCCCTGGGACGTGGCACCCTCGCAGCTCATGGACCACACCCGCTTCCACCGGTACGTCTGAGCGGCACGTACCGGCTCCTGGACGACCCGGAAACGGGCAGGCCTCCCCCCTGCGCCGGAGCGCAGGGGGGAGGCCCGGTCGACGCCCTTACGGGAATCAGTGACCGTACTCGTCCTCGTGCTGGTCCTCGTGCTCGTCCTTGACCTCGTGCTTGCGGTCGTTGTCGTGGTCCGACACGTTGGCGCAGGTGTTGCCGAACGCCGGGTTGAGCAGGGCGATCACGTTCACGGTGTTGCCGCAGACGTTGACCGGGATGTGCACGGGCACCTGGACGACGTTGCCCGAGAGGACACCGGGGGAGTTGGCGGCGACAGCCTGCGCTCCGGCGTCGGCGGTGGCCAGACCGGCACCGCCGGCGAGCAGGGCACCGGTACCCACCATGACAGCGGCCACCTTAGTGATGCGCGACATTCAGTTCTCCTTGAGAGGGTCGAGACCGGCTGCAGGACGTGCGGCCGGTACGCCCTGACAACGCGAGAGTCGGCAGACGGTAACGGATCAACCGAAAAGTCGTAATCTCGTGTCATCCCACCCAATCCCCCGCCACTGCCACGAATCAGCCCCCGTGCCGGTCACCATCGGCCGATGACCGGCAATACAGCCGCCGGGAGGCCGCCCAGCCGGGCGTGCCAGTCCCGCGCCGCGGGGAAGCGGGCCTTGACACTCTCCGCGGCCCGGTCCCGCACCGCCACCTGCGACTCGCGCAGCCGCAGAAGCGGCTCCAGGGCCCCACGGGCCAGCAGCAGGCGCTCATTGACGACCGGCACGGGCGCCCAGTGGTTCTTGTACTGCTCCGACCCCCGCAGCAGGCTCAGGACGCCACCGGGCCCCGTGTCCGCGGCCTGCCGCGCCACCTCACGCAGCAGCATCGACGCGACCTCGACCTTCTTCTCCCTCAGCCCCGGATCGGCCCCGTACAGATAGCAGCCGGTCAGCCCCGGGGAGGTGAGCGCCAGATCGGCGGCCACCAGCTCGCCGCCGAGCAGGTACTCCCGGACCGAGGCCTGTCCGTCACGGACCATGCGGCGGGTGGCGCGCACCAGGTGTGCGGAGAAGCGCGGCCGCAGGTGCTCGGCGTTGACGCCCCGTCCGCGCCACTGGAGCTCGTGGAGCCGCACCAGCGTGCCGATGGCGTCCGCCACCCGGTGCTCGGGCGCCGTACGGCACTCGATCCCCAGGGCGTCGATCTTGCGCAGTTTGGCCCGGGCCCGCTGCGCCCGCGAGCCGGGCATCCGCTCGATGAGGGTGCCGATCGGCTCGGCGGGCAGTTCCATGCAGGTGGAGTCGCTGAGCCTGCACCGCGCGCCGGACCAGACGTCGAACAGCCGCTGGGCGCAGGCGTCGGGCCGTACCTCGCGCAGATCGATGACCGTGTGCACGGCGGCCCGGTCCAGCCCGCGCTCCAGGGCCGCGACGGCGTCCCGCGCGTCCTCCCCGTCCACGAGGATGTCGAAGAAGTCGGAGATCGGGCCGCCCAGGGGCACCAGGAGCGGCATCGGACGGTGCACGAGCATCAGGGCAGCCGCGCCGATCAGCCGCTCCCCGCGACGCGCCAGCACGACACGGAGCCTGCCCGGCATCCCGTAGGACAGCCACCACGAATGCAGCCAGGCGTGGCTCTGGAACGGGGTCGAGGTGGGGCACCGGCGGTGGAGGGAGTCCCATTCGCCGGCGAGCCCGGCGAACTCCCCTTCGTCCCGGCAGAGGGTGACCGTGAGCCGGCCGCCAAGGAGGGAGGTCATCGCACGAGCTCCCGTTCCCCGGCGCGGACGGCCGTGCCCGCCTGGGCGGGGCCCGGTACCTGCGCGGTCAGGCCCCGGCGACCCGGGCGGGGGCGTACGAGGAGGACCAGCCCGCCGATCAGTCCGCCCGCACTCGCGCCGACGGCCGTGCCGAGGGGGACCGACGGGGAGACCGGATCGACCGGGGGCACGGCGTGCGAGAACTCGACGAGTCTCACCCCCGTGTCCTTGGCGACGTGCCCGCTGCCCACCACCACGGCCTCGGTGACCGCGTTGGCGATGTCGGCCGCGCGGCGAGGATCGGACGAGGTGCCGGTGACCGCGATCATCGGGGAGTCGGGTGAGGTCTCGGACCTTACGTGGGCGCGTAGTTCGCGTACCGGCTCCCCGGCGGCGCCCCGGGCGTAGGAGAGCGTCGCGTCGCTGGTGGCCAGCCGGCCGTACGACTGCGCGTACCCCAGGGCCGCCGCCGGGTCGATGCCCTTGGCTGCGGTCGCGACGGCGTATCCGGTGGCCGCGTACTCGGGTTCGGCGGCCAGCCCGTAGCCCAGCCCGCATGCCGCGCCGAGCAGGACGCAGGCGGGCAGGGGCCACCAACTGGGCCGTAGGGATGCGGGACGGAGCCTGGACAACCGTCCGGGGGCGGCCGGCTGCTGCTCGGGCGACTCGGTCATGGGTGTGTTCTCCCGGTCGAGGGGGCGGAGTCGAGGGCGTGTGCGTAGACGTCCATGAGGCGTCGGCTGCTGCGGGTGATGTCGTAGTGGTCCACGGCCGGAGGCGGTGGATATCTGTGCCTGCCGATCTTCGTCCGGTGCCGCAGGGCGGCCGTCAGTTCACGGGTGAGGCCGGCCGGGGATCCCTGGCCTCCGACACGGACGGCGCCCGGCACGCGGCCGGCCGGCAGGTCGTCCACGGCGGGGCAGGGGCCGTGTACCACGGGCAGTCCGGCGGCCAGTGCCTCCACGACCGCGAGGCCGAAGGACTCCTCACGGGACGCGGAGACGAACGTGTCCATGGCGCAGAGCAGCGCGGGGATGCCGCGAGGGCCGTCTCCGGCGTCGCACTCGCCGAGGAGACCGACCCGGTCCGTGACGCCCAGCCGGGCGGCGAGGGCACGGAGCGGCTCCGCTTCGGGGCCGTCACCCGCCAGGACGAGCCGGACGCCCGGAAGGGCCGCCACGGCACGGATCAGTGCGTCGTAGTTCTTCCCGGGCACGAGCCGGCCGACGCCTCCCACCACGAAGGCGTCCTCGGGGATCCCGAGCGCGGCCCGGGTGACGCGCCGCCGGCCCGCGTCGAAGCGGAACGCGGCCGCGTCGATCCCGTTGGGCACCGTGTGGATCCGCGCCGCCGGCACCCCCCAGTCCCGCAGCCGCCCGGCGACGGTGGCGGAGACGGCGACCGTCGCAGCCCCGAGCCGTTCGGTGCGCAGATAGAGCGCCCGGGTACCGCGCGTGAGCGGCCGTCCCTCGATCTCCGACCGGCCCAGCGAATGCTCCGTCGCGACCGCGGTGGTCCCCGCGAGCCGTGCCGCGATCCGGCCGTAGACGCAGGCCCGGTACAGGTGGGTGTGCACGAGGTCGTACGCCCCGCGCCGGATCAGCCGGGTCAGCCTGGGCACGGCGGTCAGGTCCCGGTTGCCGGCCATCGCGAGGTCACGGACGCTGACGCCGTCGGCGCGCAGCCCTTCTGCGACGGCCCCGGGGTTGGTGAGGGTCACGACGTCGCAGTGCGCCGGCAGATGACGCAGCAGCAGGCGCAGCTGCTGCTCGGCCCCGCCGACACCCAGCCCGGTGATGACGTGCAGGGCCTTCACCGGACCTCGCCCGGGAACACGCGGACGGCGGCGTTCCGGTGGCGCAGCCGGTGCCTCAGCTCCTTCGCCCGGAGACGACCGCCCCGGTCGGCGTGGCTGACGTGGGTGCGGGGCAGGGCGAGCGGCCCGGCCAGGGAGCCCGGTACGAGCGCGCAGCCGTACGCGTACCCCGCCTCGCGTACCGACTGCAGTACCCGCCGGTCGGCTGTGCCGTACGGGTAGCAGAACCCGGCCGGGGCGGTCCCGGTGATGCGGCGGAGTTCCTCACGGCTGCCGTGCGTCTCGGCGCGCAGTGCGTCGTCGGGAAGGGCCGTCAGATCCCGGTGGAGCATGCCGTGAGAGCCGATCTCCATGCCCGCTTCGGCGACGGCCCTGATGCCGTCCTCGGTGAGCAGGGGCTTGCGTGGGCCGAGCGGATCCCAGCTGTTGCCGGCGCCCGCCCGGCCGGGGAGGACGAACACCGTCGCCGTGCACCCGTGGCCGAGCAGCACCGGCAGCGCTTCGTCGAGGAAGTCGGCGTACCCGTCGTCGAACGTCAGCCCGACCAGCCCGCGCCGCCCGGCGGCATGCGCTCGCAGCAGCGCCGTGACTCCCACGCCGGCGAGACCCCGGCGCCGGAGCCAGGTCAGCTGCTCGTCGAGGCGGTCGGCCGAGACGGTGATGCCGTACGGGTCGTCCGTCGGATCGCTCACCGAGTGATAGGTGAGGATCCACGGCTGGCGCCGGAGCGTGAGGGCCTCGGCAGGGGGTGCGGACGTGTCAGCGGCCATGGGGAAACCTCTGTCGGATGAGAGCCAGCAGATGAACGGCTTCGGGAGCCCGGAGCGCGAGGCAGGTCAGGAGGAACGCGGACGGGACGAGGAGGCAGCCCGCCGCCAGCCCGAGCACCGGGCCGGGAACCGAGGAGGCGGTGAGGCAGCCGGCGAGCCCGGCCACCGCCGCCGCGGCCGCCGGCCTGCAGAGCGAGAGCGCGACGGCTCCCGCCCGCACGGCGACCGCGTGCGACCCGAGCCCCAGGAGCATCAGCGCCGCGGTGGTGCTGATGCCCAGGGCGTTGGCCGCCGCGATGCCCTCGACGCCGAGCGGACCGGTCAGGAACAGCCCGGCCCCGGTGGTGACCAGCAGGCCCGTGGCCATCGCGCAGAGCGGGAACCACGTGGGCCTCCCGGCCGAGAAGTACGGCCGGCAGAGCGCCCCGACCAGCGTGTGGCCGAGCAGCCCGAGGGCGTAGACACGCATGACCCCGGCCGTCGCCGCGGTGTCCGCGGCGTCGAACGCACCGCGCTGGAAGAGGATCTCGACGATGTGGGGGGCGTAGCCGAACACCATCGCCGTGCCCAGCAGCACGATCGTCCCGGCCAGTGCCAGGTCGCGTTCGACCCGGCGCCGGGCGCCCTCCAGGTCCCCGGCGGCCATGGCCCGGGCGACGACCGGGAAGGTCACCGTGCAGATCATCATCGCCAGCACCATCGGCAGCTGCGCGACCTTCTGCGCGTAGTTCAGATGGGAGATGGCCCCCTCGGACAGGGACGAGGCGAGGAACCGCTCGACAAGGACCTGGGACTGACGGCTCACCACGAACAGCACGACCGGCGCGAGGACCGTCGCACCGAGCAGGGCGGTGACGCCCTGCCGCTCGGCCCGGCGCCGCGGCACCCATGTCCCCCCGCGCAGCACGAGCCGTACGAACGTGGGCAACTGGGTCAGGATCATCAGCACGCTGCCGACGGCGACACCGGCGGCAGCGGCACGCACCCCCCACAGGGAGTGCAGCGCGAGCGTCGTGCCGATGATGCCGATGTTGTACGCGATGTAGACACCGGCCGGTGCCAGGAAACGGCCGTGCGCCCGCAGAGCCGCGCTGAAGTACCCCGTGACGCCGAAGGTGAACACCGTGACGGCCGTCAGCCGTGTGCAGTCCACGGCGAGCGCGGGGTCCTCCAGGCCGGGCGCCAGCACACCGACGGCCCAGGGTGCGCCGGCAGCCAGCAGCGCACCCGCGCAGGCTAGCGCGGCGGCCAGGCGGGGCAGTGTGCCCGCGACGAGGGCCCGGACGGGGTCTTCCATGTGGCCGGCGGCCGCGCGCCGGGTCAGCGCGTGGCTGAAGGCGGGCACGAGCAGCAGGGCCATCCCGTCCTCGATCAGCAGCGTGGCCGCCATCTCCGGCACGGTCCACGCGATCAGGAACGCGTCGCTCGCGTGACTGGCACCGAAGAGCCGGGCGACGGCCTGGTCCCGTACGAGTCCCAGCACGGCGGCGACCACCGTCAGTCCCGCGGCCCCGGCCGCCGCCCGGGCGAGGAACCGTCCGGGTCGTACGGGAGCATCACGTGCTCCGGGGACCGGTGCCTTCTCGGCGGCTTCCGTAGCGGTGTCGCTCACGCGGCCGACGTCCTCTCCGGCGCGGCCAGCGCCCACCACGCGGCCAGGCCGAGCACGATTCCGGTGAGCACGGTGGACGGGCCGCCGATGTCCGCGTACACGAAGTCGACGGCCTGCCAGGTCATCAGGCCGACGGCGGCGAGACCGCAGTCGACGGCCGCGGAGCCCCGGGCACGGGCGAGCACGAGTCTGCGGACCCCGCCCACCAGCAATGCGGCCCAGGAGCCCACCAGCGCCGTGAAACCGATGAGTCCCTGCTCGCCGAGGACGAGCAGATACATGTTGTGGGGGGAAAGCAGCGGCTGCTTGCGGAACGTCTGCCCCGCCCCCGCCGTGTCGCTCCCGGAGGAAAGGGCGATCGACGCGTGTCCGTCCCGGTGCGCGGGGAAGCCCTTGAGCCCGACCCCCGCCACGGGGTGCTCGCGCCACATGCCCACCGCGGCCGCCCACATGGTGTACCGGTCGTTGACCGAACGGTCGGGGGCGCTGGTCACCTCGGTGATGCTGGTGAGCCGCTGGGAGATCATCTCGGAGCCCACCCCGCATCCCCCGACGAGCACCACCCCGGCCGCGCTCAGTACCGCCAGAGCGCGGACGGCCTGCCGGAGCCCCGTCAGGACGAGCACGGCCGCGGCCCCGGCCGCCGTCGCGATCCAGGCACCCCGGCTGAACGACAGCGCGAGCGGAACGACCAGCAGGACGGCGGCCGCGAGGGCACAGGGCCTCAGCCACCGTGGTGCGCCCTTGGGGGCGCCGATCGCGCAGGCGGCCGCCGCGAGCAGTCCGTAGCCCACCACCGTGGCCATCCCCATCACGTCGCCGGGGCCGAACGTGCCGACGGCCCGGATCTCCTCACCCATGTAGGAGGCACCGGAGCCGGTGGCGTACTGATGGACGCCGGTGGCTCCCTGGGCGAGCGCGAGCAGCACGAGTGTGCCGGTGACGGTCCGGAAGCCCCTGGCGTCCCGCACCAGGAGGAGGACGCAGGCCGGCACGAGGACGAAGATCTGCAGGTAGCGCACGAACCCCGGCAGCGCGGCCACCGGGTCGGCGGCGGTGACCGTGGCCAGGGCGAGGCCCACGGCCGGCAGGCCGAGCACGGCCGCCGCCGTGGGGGTGAGCGGACGGGCCCGCAGGAACAGCAGGCACCCCAGGCAGACGAGCACCGCCACCCCTGAGAGCAGGTCCGCCGCGGGGACGCCGTACACGGTCCCGGCCACCGCCCCGCCGGCCGGGACGGCCAGGAGCAGTACGGTCGCGAGCACGGGGAGCAGCGGCCAATCGTCCCGCCGGCGGAGCGGGGACGGGGACAGCGCACCGGAGCCGGAGGCGGAACGTGCGGCGGCGGCCGGGAGCGGGGTGGTGAGGGTGGAGGTCACGGGTCAGCTGCCTCCGAGACGGAACACGGAGCCCGCCGTGCGGGCGAGGACGCACACGTCCTGCCAGAGGGACCACGTCTCGATGTACCGGTTGTCGAAACGGGCCCGGTCCTCGATCGAGGTGTCACCGCGCAGACCGTGCACCTGGGCCAGCCCCGTGATGCCGACCGGCATCCGGTGCCGGGCCCGGTAACCGGGGTGGACGCGGCTGAACTTCGCGACGAAATAAGGGCGTTCGGGGCGCGGTCCGACCAGGCTCATGTCGCCCCGCACCACGTTCCACAACTGCGGCAGCTCGTCGAGCGACGTACGGCGCAGGAATCTGCCCACGCGGCTCATCCGCCGGTCGGCCGATACGTTCCACCGGGTGGCCGACTCGTGGGCGTCGGCCGGACGCAGGGTGCGGAACTTCAGCAGGACGAAGGGCCGCCCGTAGTGGCCGACCCGCTCCTGCCGGAAGACGACCCCGGGGCCGTCGCATACCCGTACGGCCAGTGCGCAGAGCGCCATCACCGGACTCGCCACGACCAGGGCGGCCGAAGCCAGGACCGCGTCCATGACCCGCTTCGCCCGGTGGCCGGCCGGCCGGTGCGGTCCGCTGTGCAGCGCGTGGGCGGCGAACCCCCACAGATGGTCCGGTCCGGGAACGGCCCGGCACGGGGCGAACGTCGCCTGATCGGTGACCAGCCACACCCGGCAGCCGTGCTCCACGAACAGCTCGAAGAGAGCGGACCCGTCCGGTGCCGACTCAGGGGGGACGGTGAACACGGCGTGCCGCACGGCGTTCTGGATGACCGCACGTCCCACGTCCCGCGTGGACGCCAGGACGGGCAGCGCCGCCGCGCCCACGGCCCCGGAAGCGTCTTCGGCACGGGCACCGCGACCCACCCGGCCGACCGGCCGCAGCCCGTATTCCGTGTGCTCCTGCAGCACGGCGGTGACCCGGTGGGCGACCGGCCCGTCGCCCACCACCAGGGTGGACTGCGGGTTGCGGGCGGCGGACCGCGACCGGGTCCGGTGGACGACCGCGCGCCCGCCGCAGCTCAGCAGGGTCTGGGCGCCCACCGCACAGACCAGGGTCTGCCAGCCGATGCCGTAGCCGGGGTCGTAGGCGGTCAGGGCCTCGGTGGTGACGTACCACTGCACCGCGGCGAGACCGCACAGGGCGGGCAGCTCGGCCAGGGCGGACGGGGACAGCCCGGTCCGGTACAGGCCCCGGTAGGCGTTCAGCAGGAGCTGGGCGGCGGCCTGGGGGAGGAGAGCGCCCGGTGGCCACGGCCCGTGGGCCACCAGGACCAGGACCAGGGCGAGACCGAGCGCCAGTCCGTCGGCGGCCAGGAGCCCCAGGGGTGACGACCGCTTCCGCCGGCTCGTGGCGGCCCGCGGCGAGGACGCGCGTCCGCTTCCGGCGCGCGGGGGACGGATCGCGGACGCCACACGGTGTACGGCTGTCGCCTGGGCGGCTCGGGGGGCCGGTGCACTCTCCGTCGTCATCGCTCGGTGCGCTTCCTCGTCGTGGGGCGGGACGTCATGGGGCGGGACTGGCGGACAAGTTCCTGGTAGAGGCGCAGAACCGCGTCGGCCGTCCTCGACACGTCGAAGCGCGACCGGGCGCGGCCCTGCGCCGTGCGGCTCAGCTCCGCGCGCAGCGCGGGGTCGGCCAGCAGAGCGGTGAGCGCCGCCGCGAGCGCCCGCGGATCACGCGGCGGCACCAGGCAGTGCGGGACGTGGCCGGGCGGGAGGCTCTCCCTGGCCCCGTCGACGTCGGTGAGCAGGACCGGCGTGCCGCAGGCCATGGCTTCGAGGGGGGCCAGCGCCATCCCCTCCCAGCGGGAGGGGAGCACGACCACGTCCGCCGCGTGGAGCCACGGCCGCACATCCCGGCTCGCCCCCGCGAACAGCACCCCGGGAGGTGCGGTGCGCCGCAGCTCGGCCGTGGACGGCCCGTCGCCGACCAGGACGAGCCGGGCGCCGTGTGCGCGCGTCAGCCGCCAGGCCTCCAACAGGATGTCCTGGCCCTTCTGCCGGCTCAGGCGCCCGACGCACACCACCAGCGGAGCACCTGCCGGAACGCCCGCGAGCGCGGGCAGGGCGGCGCGGGCCGATGCGGAGGCGTCCCGGCCACCCGGCCGGAAACGGTCAAGGTCGATGCCGTTGTGGATCACCGACCAGCGGGCGGCGATGCCCGCCCGCTGCCCGGCACGGCGCTCGGACTCGCTGACGCACAGGATGCGATCGCTCCACCGTGCCCCGAAACGCTCCCAGGCCACGGCGGCGTCGGCGGCCCGTCCCTCGAGGGCCTCGAACGACCAGGCGTGCGGCTGGAACACCGTGGGGACACGGTTCCGCACGGCCAGCCGCCCGGCCAGCCCGGCCTTCGCGCTGTGGGCGTGGACCACGTCGGGCGCGTACGCGCGGACCAGCCGTCCCGCCGTGGCGACCTCGCGGCCCAGCCGGGCACCGGGCGCGCGCTCCGCCGGCCACACGCAGACCCTGGCCCCGGCCGCCGCCGCTCGCGCTGCCAGTGAGCCGTCCGGCGGGCAGGCCACGACGGGCCGCAGCCCTGCCCGCACCTGCGCCGTGACGAGGTCGGTGACGACACGTGCGACTCCCCCCTCCACCGGCTGAACCAGGTGAAGGACCGTCAGTCGGCTTTCCTCGGTGAAACTCTTCTGCAGCACGCACGACTCTCTTCTCACCTGCCCCCGAAGTGCCGGTCGGGAAAAGCACCGGCGGTATGGAATATGGCGGCGGAGATCAAGTGGACGAAACCGAAATGCACTGTGACACGACAGCGGGCGGTGAACTCTTACGACTCGCGCATCTCTCCCTGCGGATTATCTGCTTACAGCACGTGACGCGGTGTGCTCGCTGCGCGCTTCGGCGTGTCGGAATGCGGGGGGACGCCTTTGTTACGGACAGTTGCCGCATGATGGCAATGCCGTGGAGATCCGCGCGTAAATCCGGAGTTCCGGCCGTCCGGTAACTCATAAGGGAAACCCGCCGGATGGATACCGGCGCCCGGGAAATGCCGGGCATTACCGTGGAGTTGGCCTCGGACATTCCGGTGGCCGCCGCACCGGCACCCGGTGGCCCCTCCTTCCCCGCCGCCCCGGGCGCCCCGCGTGAACCGGCCGATCACGGTGAAAGGGCCCGGGGCAGGACCCGCTCCGGATGTACTGGCAGCCGGGCCCCGGTACTCGCGCGCAGGGCCGACGCGGCAGTATGGGTACAACTCGTGATGATCGCCCGTCCCGTGGCGGTCCGCCGAGGCCGACCCGGCCGACGAAGACAGAGGAGAAGCGATGGTTCACGAACGGGCCGGCAAGCCGGCGCAGCCCGGAGACCTGGTCGACGTGGCACGGCTGGTGACGGCCTACTACGCCGTCCACCCGGATCCGGCCGAGCCCGCCCAGCGCGTGGCCTTCGGCACGTCGGGGCACCGCGGATCGGCCCTGGCGGCGGCCTTCAACGAGGACCACATCGCCGCCACCACGCAGGCCATCTGCGAATACCGGGCGCAGCAGGGCACCGACGGGCCGCTGTTCCTCGGCGCCGACACCCACGCGCTGTCCGAACCCGCCCGGATCACCGCGGTGGAGGTGCTCGCCGCCAACGGGGCCACCGTCCTCATCGACACGGACGACGGCTACACACCCACCCCCGCCGTCTCCCACGCCATCCTGACCCACAACAGGGGCCGCACCGGTGGCCTCGCCGACGGCATCGTGGTCACCCCCTCGCACAACCCGCCCGCCGACGGCGGTTTCAAGTACAACCCCCCGCACGGCGGCCCCGCCGGTTCGGACGCCACCTCCTGGATCCAGGACCGCGCCAACGCCCTGATCGAGGGCGGCCTGAAGGAGGTCCGGCGGATCCCCTACGCCCGGGCGCTGGCCGCCGCCACCACCGGGCGGCACGACTTCCTGACCGGGTACGTCGACGACCTGCCGGCCGTCCTGGACCTGGACGCCGTACGTGACGCAGGCATCCGGATCGGAGCCGACCCGCTCGGCGGGGCCTCGGTCGCCTACTGGGGCCGCATCGCCGAGCGCCACCGGCTCGACCTCACCGTCGTCAATCCGCTCGCCGATCCGACCTGGCGGTTCATGACGCTGGACTGGGACGGGAAGATCCGGATGGACTGCTCCTCGCCCTATGCCATGGCGTCGCTGATCGAGCAGCGCGACGCGTACACCATCGCCACCGGCAACGACGCGGACGCCGACCGGCACGGCATCGTCACGCCGGACGGCGGGCTGATGAACCCGAACCACTACCTGGCCGTGGCCATCCGGTACCTCTACTCCCACCGCGAGAACTGGCCGGCCGGCACCGGCATCGGCAAGACCCTCGTCTCCTCCTCGATGATCGACCGGGTCGCCGCAGACCTCGGGCGGCAACTGGTAGAGGTTCCGGTGGGCTTCAAGTGGTTCGTCGACGGGCTGTTCGGCGGCACCCTGGGCTTCGGCGGCGAGGAATCCGCAGGGGCGTCCTTCCTGCGCCGGGACGGCCGGGTGTGGACCACCGACAAGGACGGCATCCTGCTGGCTCTGCTGGCCTCGGAGATCACGGCGGTCACCGGGTCCACACCCTCCCAGCACTACGGCGAACTGACGGCCCGTTTCGGCGACCCGGCCTACGCGAGGGTCGACGCCCCCGCGACCCGCGAACAGAAGGCCGTACTGGCCCGGCTCTCCCCTGAGCAGGTCACCGCGGACACACTGGCGGGCGAGCCCATCACCGCCGTACTCACCGAGGCGCCGGGCAACGGCGCGGCCATCGGCGGGCTCAAGGTCTGCACCGACAGCGCCTGGTTCGCGGCCCGTCCCTCGGGCACGGAGGACGTCTACAAGGTGTATGCGGAGAGCTTCCAGGGCGCCGAGCACCTCACGAGGGTGCAGGACGAGGCCCGCGCCCTGGTGTCCGAGGCGCTGGGCGCCACCGACTGACAGTGATGATGTGAGTGGCGGTTCTGCTGGTACGTCCGACTCGCCGACTGACTGGCGTCTTCGACTGTCCTGTTCGGGATTTGCCGGCGCATCGGCGGGGCCACCACGCAGGTTCGGCGCGTCCGCCGGTCAGCAGGTCCAGGCTCGCCGCCGTGCGGGCCAGGACGGCGGGTGGACGCAGCGGCAGGTTCGCCACGTCGGGGAAGACCCGCACCCGGGAGGTGGACGCGGCGATGACCGCGAGCGCCGCCCAGGCGTCGAGCATGCCCGGCTGATAGGGGTGGTCCGGGACGCTCACCAGGTCCAGTCCGGCCCGGTCGGCCGTGCGGACGAGGGCGACGGCGGAGTCGCCGTCCCCTGCCAAAGGCACCAGGACGGTGCCGAAGAGGAGGTCGTGTCCGTAGTCGGGCATGACTCTGGGCTCCTGGGATCGTCAGGCGGCGCTGGGGCCGCTGCTCGGGGCGGGGACTGGGGCCACGGCCTTGCGGCGTAAGGACCCCGGACCCGCCAGGGCGGCCAGGAGGGCTACGCCGAGGGCGATCGCGGACATCACGAACGCCGTGGTGTAGCCGGACTCGACGGGGATCGGCGTGCCCGGGATCGTCTCCGCCGCGACCAGCGACGCCGCGATCTGCGCGCCCAGCGAGCCCCCGATGGTCCGCATGATGGTGTTGATGCCGGTCGCCTGGCCGGTCTGGCTGCGGTCGACGGCGCTGACCACGAGGTTGGCGAGGGCCGCGAAGGCGAACCCGACACCGATGCCGAGGACGGCGGAACCCGCGTACATGGCCCACTCACTGTCGTGCGCCGCCGCGTAGACGACGAACCCGACCACGCCGATCAGGCAGGCCAGTACCAGCGGGAGCTTCCATCCGAAGGCCGCGCCGAGCCGGCTGGCGAGCGGGCTCGCGCCCAGCATGGTCACCGCCATCGGCACCATGAACAGCCCCGACTCGGTGACCGAGGCGTCGAAGCCGTACCCGGCATGGGAAGGGGTCTGCGCGAGCAGCGGGACGAGGGTGAAGGCCCCGTACATGCCGAATCCGATGATGAGGGCGGCGATGTGGCTGGTCAGGACCGCGGGGCGGCGCAGCAGTTCGATGTCGATGAGCGGCTGGCGCACCGTGGTCTCCACGTACCAGAACACCGCCAGCAGGACGAGCGCGGCGACGAACAGGCCGATGACCCCCACCGAGGCCCAGCCCCACGACTTGCCCTGGCTGATGGCGAGCAGCAGCGCCACGATGCCCGTGCTGAGCAGGAGGAGGCCAGGCCAGTCGATGCGGCCGGGGGAACGGACCGAGGACTCCTGGATGAAGGTGGCCACGGCGGCGATGCCCAGCACGATCACGATCAGTCCGAGCCAGAAGATCCAGTGCCAGTCCAGCGCGTCCACGATCGGACCCGGGATCACCAGGCCCACCCCGAAACCGATGCCGAAGGTGGAGGAGATCAGGCCGATGGCCACCGGGACCCGCTCGCGCGGGAACTGGTCGCGCACGATACCGAAGGCCAGCGGGAAGGCGGCCGAGCCGACGCCCTGGACGGCGCGGGCCGCGATCAGCAGACCGAGGGAGTCGGACAGGGCGGCGAGCAGGGTGCCGAGGGCGAAGACGCTGAGGCTCGCGATCAGCACCCGCTTCTTGCCGAACATGTCGCCGACCCGGCCCAGCAGCGCGGTGGCGACGGATGCGGACAGGAGGAAAGAGCTGATCACCCAGGAGACGCCGGTCGTCGAGGCGCCGAACTCCTCCCGGAGATCGGGCAGCGCCGGCACGACCATCGTCTGCATCAGCGAGAAGGACAGCACCGCCAACAGCAGGGCGGCGAACGGCGCGGCGGTGGAGCGTGCGGCCGGGGCGGGGGCCTGGGCCTCGGCGGGGGTGGTGGGCGTGTCGGTCATCGAGCGGTCCTCCGGGACGTTGACGCCGCCGTATGCGGAACGGGGCGGGAGCGCCAAATTAATGTCATGAAGGAATCATTCCATGGCGTCACCATTACGTCCAGGCATTGTGTTCGCGTACGATGCCGGTATGAGCGACACCGAGCAGTGCGGACCCGGCGGCACCCCCCCGGAGAGCGCCGGCCCGCGATCGGACCTGCCCCAGGAAGGGCTCCGTCCGCCCAGCCTGCTGGCCCTGCCCTCGTACGTCGCCAGCCATGTGGCCCGCATCGGGCACGAGGCCCTGGTCGACGCGGTCGACCCTTCAGGGCTCCGGCTGCCGCACTTCGCCACACTCACCGCGCTCGCCGACTTCGGCCCGCTGCCCCAGCACGTCTTGGCGGACCGGCTCGGATTCCAGCGCAGCCATCTGGGCGGGTACCTCGATACCGTCGAGGAGCGGGGTCTGGTGCGGCGCACACGGGACCGGGCGGACCGGCGGCGCCAGGTGGTGGAACTCACGGACGAGGGCGCCGCGGAGCAGCGCCGGCTGGCCGAGGTCGCGGAGGCGTCCCAGGACGCCTTCCTGTCCTGCCTGGACCCGGACGAGCGCAAGACGCTCACCCTGCTGCTGCGGCGCATCCTCGACGCGGACGACCGTGCAGACGGCTGACGGCCCTCGGAGCGCCGAACCGGTTCCGGTGGACGAGCGGCGCCGGGGGCCGGGGCCCGGCGGCGTGCGACACACGCCTCGAGGCTCGGATTTCCCGAACATCCTTGCGCGTGCCGCGTGTTCCGTCCGCCCCACGCGCCGTGCGCGTGCGGCGCGTAGGGGCGGTATCTGTCGTACCGGTCGTACCGGGAGGGCCGAATGCTCGATTTGGCCGGAGAAAGGGTGCGCTCCCGGCGCAGCGCGGGCGCGGCGATCGACCGCGGCCTTCCCGACAGGGGTTGGATTCGCGCACTTGGTCACCGAGCAGCGCTTCGGGCCTTCGGCGGGGTCGACCAGGGTGGCCCGCGACGGGCGGGATGCCGCCGCATCAGGCCGCCAGCGCTTCGCGGAGCGTTGAAGGCTTGAGACCGAAGGTGTCGCGGATATCGCTGTCGTCCACGATGAACGGACGCTCGGACATGTAGCTCATCTCGGCGAACTCCCGCCACAGTGGATCGGTGAAGGACAGCAGTGTCAGGTCCCGTTCGGTGAGCGGCTCCAACCGCGGTTCGGGCGCTCCATGGAGTTCGGTGAGGTCGGTTGCGGCATGACGCACGGTCGTGGTGATGACCGGGGCGTGCCAGGCCCGTCCCCAGGCTCGCTCGTCGTTGCCGACCGCCACCAGCGCCGCTGCGACGTCCTCGGTGTACGAAAACGAATGCGCCGCATCGGGGTTGCCGTGGACGAGAGCCAGTTCACCCTCGCGGACCCGGGGAGCGACCAGCAGCGTGAACGCTGAGACTGCGCCTGGGCCCAGGTACTGGCCGGCTCGCACTTCGGTGGTTCGCAGTCGCCCTTCGTCGTGCGCGTTCTTGGCCCGCTGCCACAGTTCGGCCCGCACCCGGCCCTTTCGGGTGTGCGGGGCCATCGGGGTGCGCTCGGTGACGGGCCCGGTGGTCTGCTGATAGCCGTAGTGATTACCGAGCATCACGTAGTCGGCCCCGGCACGCTCGGTCGCCGCGAGAATCGAGGCGAACAACGGCGGCATGGTCTCCGGCCAGGTCTGGTAGGCGGTCATGGCGGCGTTGAAGACCGTGGCCGCTCCGGTCAGCGCCTCGGCCAGCTCGTCAGTGCGGCCCGCGTCCAGGGCGACCCGTTCGATGGCAGGGTGGTCGGGACCACTGCCGCTGCGGGTGATGAGGCGGACCCGCCGGCCGCTTTCGGCCAGTTGCCTGGCGGTCGCGGCCCCGGTCGCACCTGCCCCGATGACGACTGATTCACCCATGGTCTTGTCTCCGTCCACCTTCAGCTATGGCACGTTTCCCCGACGGGGGAAACGTGGTGCGCGGAGGGCCCGTCCGCACACCCGACTCTGCCGTGCGGACGCAAGGTAGGTTAGTGGCCTGAAAGCCATGACCTCCAAGGATCCAGCCATGCATCGTGTCGCCGTCCTGGCCGTACCCGCGGTCAAAGCCTTCGACCTGTCCATGCCGTCCACGCTGCTCGGCGGCGCCGAGCTCGACGGACGTCCCGGCTATGAGGTGACGGTGTGCACCGCCACGCCGGGCGTGATCGGCGCTTCCGGCGGCATCGAGGTGGTGGTCCGGCACGGCCTCGAGACGGTCGCGGCGGCGGACACGGTGATCGTCCCCTCGACCGGTAGCCGGCACGACGCCGAGGCGGCCGCCCTGGATGCCTTGCGGGTGGCGGCGTCCGCGGGCAAGCGCGTTGCCTCGATCTGCAGCGGCGCCTTCGTCCTCGCCCAAGCCGGGCTCCTCGACGGCCGTGTCGCCACCACTCATTGGGGCCTGGCCGAGGAAATGCAGCGCGCCTTCCCTTCGGTGCGGGTGGACGCCGACCGGCTGTTCGCCGAGGACGGACAGATCATCACCGGCGCGGGCTCGGCCGCCGGGATCGACCTGTGCCTGCACCTGATCAGTTCCGACTACGGCGCGGCCGTGGCCAACGCGGCGGCCCGTGCCGCCGTCGTCACCCCAGTCCGCCACGGCGGTCAGGCGCAGTTCGTACAGACCCCGCTCCCGGCCGAGACCGACTCCTCACTGGACGCGGCCCGCATCTGGGCACTGCAGCATCTGGACCAGCCGATCTCCCTGCGCGACCTGGCCGGCCGAGCCCAGGTCAGTGTGCGGACCCTGACCCGCCGTTTCACCGCAGAGACTGGTGTGACCCCGTTCCAATGGCTGCTCCAGCAGCGGTTGCTGCGGGCTCGCGAGCTGTTGGAGACCACCGGTCTCACCGTCGACCAGGTGGCCGACCGCAGCGGCCTCGGCTCCGGTGAGTCCCTCCGCCAGCACCTGAGCCGCCAGATCGGCATGACCCCGGCCGCCTACCGGGGCGCCTTCCACCGCCCGCGCGTGAGACCCGGTCAGTGACCGCGTGACTCGGTCCGGACCTGGTGTTCACAGGTGATCGCCTGTGGCAGGCCCCGGCCTGCGGCGACCGAACCGAGGCGGCGACCGGGCCACGAACAATGCCCTGCACACCATCGTGCTGGTCCGCGTGCGCTACGACGACCGCACCCAGCCCATGTCGAACGCCGCACCGAAGAAGGGCTCTCCAAGAAGGACATCATCCGCTGCCTCAAGCGATTCGTCGCCCGCGAGGTCTACCGCGCCCTGACTGCCGCACCCCCCAGGCAAGTCACTTAAAACGACCTCACTCCTGCGGCTTGACGTCTGTAGGAGCATCCCGCCCGGCCACGGCGACGGGCCCCGGCTCTCCGGGGCCCGTCGCCGTGGCCGGTGCCCTCAGGCGCCGTGCACGGTGGCCCGGACCTGCCGGAGGAAGGTGGCGTTGTCGGGCGTGCCGCGGACCTTGTCCAGCAGCGTTTCGAGCGTGGCCTGCCCGCCCCTGGCCAGGAGAGCCCGCCGCAGCCCCCGTACGGCGGCCAGTTCCGCTGCCGGGAGCAGCAGTTCCTCCCGGCGAGTGCCCGAGGACGTGACGTCGACGGCCGGGAAGAGCCGCCTGTCCGCCAGCGCGCGGTCGAGCCGGAGCTCCATGTTGCCCGTGCTCTTCAGCTCCTCGAAGAAGTAGTCGTCGGCCCGTGAGCCGGTGTCCACCAGCGCCGTCGCCAGGATCGTCAGCGAACCGCCCTCCTCGGTCAGGCGTGCCGCCCCGAACAGCTTCTTCGGGCCGATGAGGGCCGCCGCGTCCACGCCACCGCTCAGGGTGCGTCCGCCGGCCCCGGCGGCGTTGTTGTGGGCCCGGCACAGCCGGGTGAGGGAGTCGAGGAGGATGACGACGTCCCGGCCCTGCTCGACAAGGCGTTTGGCGCGTTCCACGGCGAGATCCGCGAGCGCGATGTGCTCCTTCGCGGGCCGGTCGAAGGTGGAGGCGTACACCTCGCCACGCACGGAACGGCGCATGTCCGTGACCTCTTCGGGCCGTTCGTCCAGGAGGACGACCATCAGGTGGCACTCGGGGTGGTTGAACGCGACGGCCGCGGCGAGTTGCTGCAGGAGCACGGTCTTGCCGGTCTTCGGCGGGGCGACGATCAGCCCGCGCTGGCCCTTGCCCACGGGGGAGACGAGATCGACGATGCGCGGGGCCGGCCCGCCCTTCGGCGTCTCAAGCCGGAGCCGGTCCCGGGGGTGCAGCGGGGTGAGGTCGCGGAAGTGCGGGCGGCCGCGAAGGGCCCCGGCCGCCCGGCCGTTGACCGAGTCGACACGGGACAGGGCACGCGGAAGGTCGCAGGTCCCTTCGACGACGTCGCCCCTGCGCAGACCGTGCTGCCGGATCAGTGCGGGCGGCACCTGGACGTCGCCGGGGGAGGGGTGGCCGCCGCCGACGCGCAGGACGCCATGCCCGCCGTTCGCGGTGTCGAGGACACCTGCGGTGCGGACGGGCCGGTTCTGCTGGGCGACGGGGCGTTCGAGTGTGCTGGTCATGTGGGTCCTTTCGCGGACACGCGAATGAGAGGTCCGGCGAAGCCGAGGCGGAGGGATCACGCCTCGCGAAGCGGGCACACAAGGGCCCGGACCGGACGGAGAAGTGGTGCGAAGACGCCGGATCGCCGACCTCGAAGGTCGGGCGCCACAGCGGGAGAGTGAAGAACGGCACCGGCGCCCGAAAAGAGGGGCGTACACGCGTGCTGATCGCAACGTACCATGCGTCGTCGTTCGTGGGAAGAGCTGGACGCGGCCGCACCACGTGCCGGCCCCGCGGAACGACTGAGGCCGGCCCAGGCCAGGGCGGTCCGGAACGCCCTGTCAGCCGTCGCCGGGCGTCCTTCGTCCGGCAGGGGACACCACGCCGCCGCGGAACGCCCCCAAGATCTGCTCGGCGGCCAGCGTGGCCGTCAGCTCACCCGCGCGCACCTGCTGCTCGAGCCCCGGGCTCAGCGCACGCACGGCCGGATGGTCGCGCAGGCTGTCCATCAGCTCGTCGCGGACCATCGTCCACGTCCAGTCCACCTGCTGCTCGCGGCGCTTCGCCGTGAGCCGTCCCGTGGCCTCCAGCAGCGCACGGTGCTGCTCCAGCCGTTCCCACAGTGCGTCCAGGCCGGTCGATTCCAGGGCGCTGCAGGTCAGTACCGGCGGTGTCCACGCCGCGTCCGCCGGGTGCATCAGGCGCAGGGCGCCCGCCAGTTCACGAGCCGCCGAGCGGGCGTCGCGCTCGTGCGGACCGTCGGCCTTGTTGACCGCGATGGCATCGGCCAGCTCCAGCACACCCTTCTTGATGCCCTGCAGCTGGTCACCGGTCCGTGCCAGGGTCAGCAGGAGAAACGTGTCGACCATGTGGGCGACCGCCGTCTCCGACTGCCCGACCCCGACCGTCTCCACCAGCACGACGTCGAAGCCCGCCGCCTCCATCACCACGATGGACTCACGGGTCGCCTTGGCCACCCCGCCCAGCGTCCCGGCGGTGGGGGAGGGGCGTACGAACGCCCGGCCGTCCACCGCCAGTCGCTCCATCCGGGTCTTGTCGCCCAGGATCGAGCCGCCCGTACGGCTGGACGAGGGGTCCACGGCCAGCACGGCGACCCGGTGCCCGCGTCCGGTCAGCATGGTGCCGAGCGCGTCGATGAACGTGGACTTCCCCACGCCGGGCACCCCGCTGATACCGATGCGCCTGGCCCGTCCCGCGTGGGGCAGCAGCTCGCTCAGCAGCCGCTGCGCCAGGACCCGGTGATCGGGCCGGGTGGACTCGACGAGTGTGATCGCACGTGCCACGAAGGCCCGCTTCCCGTCGAGTACACCCGTGACATACCCCTCCACGTCGATGCGCGCCGCCACCGTCAGCGGCTCACAGCTCGTGGCCGAGCGCGGCGCCGAGCCGCGTGACCAGGTCGTGGGCGGCGTCAGGGATCACCGTGCCCGGCGGGAAGACCGCGGTGGCGCCGGCCTCGTGCAGCGCCTCGATGTCCTGTGGCGGGATCACCCCGCCCACCACGATCATGATGTCCTCGCGGCCCTCGGCGGCCAGTTCCTCGCGGAGCGCGGGGACGAGGGTGAGGTGCCCGGCGGCGAGTGAGGAGACTCCGACGATGTGCACGTCGGCCTCGACGGCCTGGCGGGCGACCTCGGCCGGGGTCTGGAACAGCGGGCCGACGTCGACGTCGAAGCCCAGGTCGGCGAAGGCCGTCGCGATCACCTTCTGGCCGCGGTCGTGACCGTCCTGGCCCATCTTGGCGACCAGGATGCGCGGACGGCGGCCTTCGGCGTCGGCGAATGCGTCCACGAGGGCCCGGGTGCGGTCCACGGAGGGGGATTCCCCTGCTTCCTTACGGTAGATGCCGGAGATGGTACGGATCTGGCCGGCGTGCCGGCCGTACACCTTTTCCAGGGCGTCCGAGATCTCTCCGACGGTGGCCATCGCGCGGGCCGCGTGGACCGCGAGCGCGAGGAGGTTGCCGTCGAGGCCTGGCCCTGGTTCCCGTCCTGCCGCTGCCGTCAGCGCTCGTAGGGCGTCCTGGCAGGCCGTCTCGTCCCGTTCTTCGCGCAGTCGGCGTAGTTTGGCGATCTGCTGGGCGCGTACGGAGGAGTTGTCGACCTTGAGTACGTCGATCTTCTCGTCGGTCGCCACGCGGTACTTGTTCACGCCGATCACCGGTTGGCGTCCTGCGTCGATGCGGGCCTGGGTGCGGGCCGCTGCCTCTTCGATGCGGAGTTTGGGGATGCCGGCGTCGATGGCCTTGGCCATACCGCCGGCCGCCTGGACTTCCTGGATGTGCTGCCAGGCGCGGTGGGCCAGGTCGTGTGTCAGTTTCTCCACGTACGCGCTGCCGCCCCAGGGGTCGATCACGCGTGTCGTGCCGGACTCCTGCTGGAGCAGGAGCTGGGTGTTGCGGGCGATGCGGGCGGAGAAGTCGGTGGGCAGGGCGAGTGCCTCGTCCAGGGCGTTGGTGTGCAGTGACTGGGTGTGGCCCTGGGTGGCGGCCATGGCCTCGACACAGGTGCGTGTGACGTTGTTGAACACGTCCTGCGCGGTCAGCGACCAGCCCGAGGTCTGCGAATGGGTGCGCAGGGAGAGTGACTTGGCGTTCTTCGGTTCGAACTCCTTGACGAGCTTGGCCCACAGCAGCCGGGCCGCCCGCAGTTTGGCGATCTCCATGAAGAAGTTCATGCCGATCGCCCAGAAGAAGGAGAGGCGTGGTGCGAAGGCGTCCACGTCCAGTCCGGCCGCCCGGCCGGCTCGCAGGTACTCCACCCCGTCGGCCAGTGTGTAGGCGAGCTCCAGATCGGCTGTCGCGCCGGCTTCCTGGATGTGGTAGCCGGAGATGGAGATCGAGTTGTAGCGCGGCATCTTCTGCGAGGTGAAGGCGAAGATGTCGGAGATGATCCGCATCGACGGCTTCGGCGGATAGATGTAGGTGTTGCGGACCATGAACTCCTTGAGGATGTCGTTCTGGATGGTCCCGGCCAGCTTCTCGGGCGGCACGCCCTGTTCCTCGGCGGCCACGATGTACAGCGCGAGGACCGGCAGTACCGCGCCGTTCATCGTCATCGACACCGACATCCTGTCCAGCGGGATGCCGTCGAAGAGCTGTCGCATGTCGTAGATCGAGTCGATCGCGACGCCCGCCATGCCGACGTCGCCGGTCACCCGTGGGTGGTCGCTGTCGTAGCCGCGGTGGGTGGGCAGGTCGAAGGCGACGGAGAGACCCTTCTGACCGGCCGCCAGGTTGCGCCGGTAGAAGGCGTTGGACTCCTCGGCCGTGGAGAAACCCGCGTACTGCCGGATCGTCCACGGCTGGTTGACGTACATCGTCGGATACGGGCCGCGAAGATACGGTGCGATGCCCGGGTAGGTCCCCAGGAAGTCGATCCCCTCCAGGTCCTGTCCCGTGTACAGCGGCTTGACCGCGATGCCTTCGGGCGTCTCCCAGAGCAGGTCGTCCTCGGACCGGCCCGCCGACTCCTTCACCGCGGCTCGCCACCGGTCCGCCGATCCGGCGGACGGGGTGTCCGCGCCCAGCGGGACGTCGGAGAAGTCCGGGACCGGATGGCTCGTCTCGGGGGTCTGCATCATGCCACTCCCATGCGGTCGAGTACGGAGGAGAGGACGGCGACCACGTCGCAGCCGGCGAACACATGGGTGTCCACACCGGCGTACCCGCCCGGCCGGCCGGCGAGGAGGACCTGCGCGGCCCCGCCCCGCCTGAGGGCCGCGGCGACCGGGCCGGCCTGTTCGGCGTAGAGGGCGTCACTCGAGCACAGGCAGGCTGCCGTCGCCCCGCCGGCCGCGAAGGCGGCGGCAGCGGTGGAGGCGTCGACCGACGCCGGTTCGTGGACGGGCTCCATGCCGCCCGCCAGGAAGAGGTTCGCGGCGAACGAGGCGCGCGCCGTGTGCACCGAGGCGGGTCCCAGCGCGGCGAGGAAGACCTTCGGGCGGCTGCCCGTCTCCGCGAGGTGACGGTCCGACCGGGCACGCAACGCCTCGAACGCCTCGTCCCGGCGGACCTGCGGGAGTCCGCCGGCCGGCCGGACGGCCGGCGAGGGCTCGCGCTGCAGTGGGCGCTCGGTCGCGTCCGGGAACTCGCTGACCCCGGTCACCGGTTCCTTGCGCCGCGCCAGGTCCTTGCTGCGGGCCGCCCAGGTGGCCGCCAGCCGCTCCTGGACCATGCCGGAGCGCAGAGCGGCGGCCTGACCGCCCGCCCGTTCCACTTCCTGGAAGAACGACCAGGCGGCGGCGGCGAGTTCGTCGGTCAGCCGTTCCACGTACCAGGAGCCGCCCGCGGGGTCGATCACCCGGGCCAGATGCGACTCCTCCATGAGGATCGTCGAGGTGTTGCGGGCGATCCGCCGCGCGAACGCGTCCGGCAGTCCCAGCGCGTGGTCGAACGGCAGCACGGTGACGGAGTCGGCTCCGCCCACCCCCGCGCCCAGGCAGGCCAGTGTCGTGCGCAGCATGTTCACCCACGGATCACGGCGGGTCATCATCACGGACGAGGTCACGGCGTGCTGCTGCTGCGCCCCGGCCGAGGCGTCGCCGCACACCTCGGCGACCCGGGCCCACAGGCGCCGGGCGGCACGCAGCTTGGCGACGGTCAGGAACTGGTCGGCCGTGGCCGCGTAGCGGAACTCCAGCTGTCCGCAGGCCTCCTGGACCGTGAGGCCCGCGGCCGTCAGCGTCCGGAGATGAGCGACACCCGTGGCCAGCGAGAGGCCGAGCTCCTCCGCGGCCGAGCCGCCGGCCTCGTGGTACACGAGCGCGTCCACGGTCAGCGCGCGCAGCCCCGGGTACTCGCGGGCGCACCGCCGTGCCCAGTGGGCCGCGGCGTCGGTCTCGGGTTCCCCGCCGGTGCGGGCGGCGTGCCCGAGAGGGTCCGCGCCGAGGCTGCCGCGTACGGCCTCCTTCGCGGTGCCGCGCGCCTCGCACAGCCCCAGCAACTCCCGTACGGCGGGCTCGAACGCGTCGCCGGACTCGAGCGCGAGGGGAGCCAGGTCGAGGTGGACGCCGTCCAGCGCCCGGGCGAGGCCCGAGACCGGGATGCCGCCCGGCCCGCCCACGGCCAGCCAGAGAGAGGTGACGCCGTTCTCCAGATCATCGAGCACGGCCTCGTTCAGACGCGCCGGATCGGTCAGCGCATGGCGCTGGCGTACGTCCCAGCCGCCCACGGTGTTCCCCATGGCACTGCTGCCCCGGGTGAACGGGGCGAAGCCGGGGAAGCCGGGGTCGGGCGACGCGTCGTGGGAGGTGTACAGAGGGCGGGCTGTGAGCCCGTCCCCGAGCGCGGTGGACAGCGCTTCCTCCGCCGCCGGGCCCGTGACTTCCTTGCCGGACCTGCGCAGTACGCCTTCGACGAGGCTCTGCCACTGGTCGTGGGAGGGGTCAGGGAACGCGGCGGCCGGCGAAAACCCGTCAGCAGGCGTGACCGTCATGCTCAGATGCTAGGTCAGCGCTCTGACGAGCAGCAGTGGCACCACCTGTGACCTTGCCCTCTCCACCGGCCGCGCGATCCCGCGCCCGGTGAGGCGGTACATCCTCTTCGTCATCAACTTTCACAATGCGGCACGGATTGCCCACAGTTATGCTTCTGGCGAGTCGGCACCGAAGGGGAAGGACGCACCATGGCCGTGGGACCCGTGGAGTACCTGGTCATCACCTTTCCCGGTGAGCGGTTCGCCGACACGGTCGCGCCGCTGCTGGCCGACGCGGTCGCGTCGCAGGCGGTACGCATCCTCGATCTGGCTTTCGCCCGCGGTGGCGAGGACGGAGCCCTCCACCTCGTGGAGACGGCCGAGATCGACCCGCGGGGACTCGTGCCCGTCGAGCGGCCGGTGCGCGAGGCGGCCGGATGGCCGGCCCTCTCGGACGTCGACGCGCTCGGACGCCTGCCGGCGGGCACCGTCGCCGCGCTGGTCGCCTGGGAGGACCGCTGGCCGGTCGCCCTCACCCGAGTGGTCCAGGCGGCCGGCGGTGAGCTGGTCGCACATGCGGTCGTCCCGTCACCGGACGGCGGGGACGATGTCATCACGCTGCTCGAGCGGCTGGCGGAGCTCAAGAAGCAGGACGTTCTGACCGACGCCGAGTTCGCGGAGCACAAGGCGAGGATCCTCGCCGACTGACGCCTGCCCAGCGACCGGTACCCCACGTCCTGTCTTGATGATTCTCATGCCGTGTGCGACGTTGATTCTGACCTGTGCAGTTTGTCGGGAAAGAGGCAGTTCATCGTGCAAACCGCCCGGGCCGTCCCGGCCGCTACCGTCGTCAACCTGCGCGATCTCGGTGGTATCGCCCTCGGGCGCGACCGCCGGCTGCGGCAGGGCATCCTTCTCCGCTCCGGCCAACTGAGCGACTTCGACGCGGAGAGCGACATGGCGGTGGCCGCACTCGGTATCCGTACGGTCGTCGATCTCCGCACGGCCGACGAACGCCGGTGGGCCCCCGACCGGCTGCCACCGGGCGCCAGGCTGTTCGTAGCCGATGTCCTGGGTGACCACCCGGTGGTGGGTCCGGCCCGGCTGCGGGCCCTGCTCTCCGACGCGGACGGGGCGGCGACCTCCCTCGGCGGCGGACGGGCCGAGAGCCTGTTGGCCCAGAGCTATCGCGACATGGTTCTCTCCCCGGGTGCCGGGGCCGCCTACCGGGCCTTTCTGGAGACCGCCGCGGACCCCCGGGCGAGACCCCTGCTCTTCCACTGCGCGTCGGGGAAGGACCGCACGGGCTGGGCCACCGCGCTCCTGCTCCTGCTGGCGGGCGCCTCGCGCGATGTGGTCCAGGCCGAGTTCCTGGCGGTGAACAGGGCGATCCGAGCCGCTTTCGCACCGGTGGTGCGGCGCTACCTCGATGCGGGCGGCGACCCGGACATCGCCTCGGCGATCATCGAGGTGCGGCCCCGGTACCTCGACGCGGCCCTGGACGCCATGGACGAACGGTGGGGCGGACTCGAGGGTTACCTGCGCGACGGGCTGCGCGTCCCCCGGACGGTGGTGGCGCGGCTTCGCGCGGACCTGGTGGCGCCCTGACGGCGCGGCGGGCGTCCGGCACACGGGGCCGGTCACGGTGGTCCGCGCGCGGTCGCCGTACACCCTCGCCGGGCGCCGGCCGCCCGCAGGCCGTGCGGGAACTCCGCAGGCCCTGCGAGAACCGCGGTCCGATCGCCGGCCGGCGGCAGCCGCTCCCCACCGTGGGCGCCGGACGCCCTCGGTATCGTGGAACGTGCCGACCCCGGCCGAAAGCCGAGCCGCCGGGGGCGTGTTCGGAAGGAGGTGGGCGGTGACCGAGCGCAAGCCGGCCGGCGTCAGCTTCGAGTCATGGGTGGACAAGCAGATTCGCGAGGCCGAACAGCGCGGCGACTTCTCCGGGCTGTCGGGTTTCGGCAAGCCGATCACCGGCCTGGAACGGCCCTATGACGAGACGTGGTGGATCAAGGCGAAGATGCAGCGTGAGGGGCTCTCGGTGCTCCCGCCCTCGCTCACGCTGCGCAAGGAGGCCGAGGACGCACGGGAAGCGGCCATCCGTGCGAGGTCCGAGGCCGAGGTCCGGCGCATCCTCACGGAGGTCAACGAGAAGATCCGCAAGGCTCTGCTGATGCCGCCGGAGGGGCCGCCGCTGAACCTCGCGCCCTTCGACGTCGACGCCGTCGTCGAGGAGTGGCACGCGCACAGGCGTGCGGATTGAGTCCACGCGGCCTCTGGCATGCGTAATACTCTTTCCATGAGATCGAGCATTACGACGTCGCGGGGCGGTGGTGCCGGGCGCGGTGAGGTGCGGGTGCGGAGAGCCGTGGCGCGAGACGCCCGGCGGCTCACCCGCCTGGTCACCGCGTCACGCGCCTACGAAGGCCACTACGCCCCGATGGTCGCGGGGTACAGGGTGGGCCCCGACTACATCGAGACGCACCGCGTCTTCGCCGCCGTGGACGCGGAGGAACGGGTGCTGGGTTTCTACGCGCTGATCCTCACCCCGCCGGAACTGGACCTCATGTTCGTCGGCGACCACGCCCAGGGGCGGGGCATCGGGCGCCTGCTCGTCGGCCACATGCGGGAGGAGGCGCGCCGTGCCGGCCTGGCCGCCGTGCGCATCGTCTCGCATCCCCCGGCCGAGGGCTTCTACCGCAGTGTGGGGGCGCGGCGCACCGGCACGGTCACGGCCGCCCCGCCCGCCGTGATGTGGGACAGGCCAGAGCTGAGCCTCGCGACCGACGGCTCATGAACAGGGCGGTCCGGCCGTACCTCCGGCCGGACCGCCCTGGATGAGCCATGGACCGGTGCCGCTACGACCAGCCGCCGTACGGGCGGGTGATGAGCTCCATCCCGTGGCCGCTGGGATCGGGGAAGTACACGCCACGGCCGCCGTCGTTGTGGTTGATCTCGCCGGGATGCTTCCGGTGGGGATCGGCGTAGTACGGGGTCCCCTGCGCCTCGATGCGGCCGAAGGCCGCGTCGAACTCCGCTTCCGAAATGAGGAACGCGTAGTGCTGCGCGGTGATGGATTCGGCGGGAACGGTCGCGAAGTCCAGCGTGACGTTGTTCGCGAGGACGACCGGAATGAAAGGTCCCCATTCCCTTCCGGGGGTGAGGTCCAGGATGTGCGCCAGGAATTCCGCGGACTCGCGGTTGTCCCGGCAGTGAATGATGGTGTGATTCAGCTCGACCGACACTGTGGAATGCCTCCAACGGGCATCTCACGGGCTACCTCCACGCCTCACCCGGCCGGTGACCGACGCGCGATGCCGTAGGGACGATCTTAGACGAGCCGGTCACCGTACGTCGAGGGTCTGCCCAGGAATCCGGGCTCGCCATCGTCGCCCAGGACGGCTTCCGGGGCCGCTCCCGCACCGTCATGAGGCCGTGTTCCCGCACCGCCACGAAGCGGGACGGACCGCTCCCGCTGTGGTGAAAACGCTGGTGGATGACACCATGGGGGACATGGGTAAGCACGCCGTCATCGTCATCGACATGATCAACAGCTACGAGCACCAGGACGCCGATCTGCTCCTCCCGTCGGTCAGACGGGCCACCCCCGCGATCGCGCGACTGATCGAGCGGGCCAGGGACGCCAAGGTGCCCGTGATCTACGTCAACGACAACTTCGGGGAATGGCGTTCCCATCACGGCGAGATCGTCGACCAGGCGCTCGCCGGCTCCCATCCGGAACTCGTCGAGCCGGTGCGGCCCGACGAATCGTCCCTCTTCGTGGTGAAGGCCAGGCATTCGGCCTTCTACGAGACGCCACTGGCCTACCTTTTGAACCAACTCGATGTGGACCAGGTCGTCCTGTGCGGCCAGGTGACCGAACAGTGCATCCTCTACTCCGCACTCGACGCGCATATCCGGTACCTGGGCGTCACCGTCCCCGAGGACGCCGTGGCCCACATCCACGCCGACCTCGCCGAGGCGGCGCTCGCGATGATGCGGCGCAACATGGGGGCGGACATCCGGACGGTGGACACCGTGGAGTTCTGACCGGGTGGATTCACGGAGCGGCCGCGGGGAACGAGTACGACCTCGTGTACGACGTGGCGGAGGCACCGATGGGACACATACCGGCGGACGGCAGTGAGGACGACGGGACGGCGAGGCCGGGGGTGCACCCGCAGAGTGGCCGTCGCGAGACCGAGGAGGAACGGGCGGACCGGCGGTGGGGCGACCTGCTCCAGGAGTTGCGCGTCGCCCAGACCGGTGTGCAGATCCTCTTCGGCTTCCTGCTCGCCGTCGTCTTCCAGCCCCGCTTCGCCGATCTCTCGACCACCGACCGCAACATCTACGTCGTGACCGTGATGCTCGGGTCCGCGACGGCCGCCGCTCTGATAGGGCCGGTCTCGTACCACCGGCTGCTCACCGGGCGGCGGATGAAGCCGCAGACGGTCACCTGGGCCTCGCGCATGACGAAACTGGGGCTCGGTCTGCTCTTCTGCACCATGTGCAGCACCCTGCTGCTCATCCTGAGGGTGGCACTGCACAACGTGGTGGCCCTGTGGCTGGTCGGCGCGATGGCCCTGTGGTTCCTGGCCTGCTGGTTCGTGTTCCCCCTGTGGGCCATCGTCCGGGGCGACGGCCCACAGCCGGGTCGCGGGGATCGGGACGGCGACGGTCGCGGCACGCGGGGCTGATCCTGCCGCACCTCCTGCGGCCCGGCGCTTCAGTCGTCCGAGTCCGCGGGACTGCGTACGTCCGTCACGGTGAACAGCCCGCCGTCCGGGTCACGCAGCGTCGCCTCGCTGCCGTGCGGGACGGCGCGCCGCTCCATGAGGGCGCCGCCGTGCCGTTCCGCCGCGACGACCGTCGCCGCCACATCGGCCACCGGGAACTGCACCTGCCAGTGCGGGCGCACCACCGGGTCGGGTGCGGCCTCGACGGCTCCTGAGCTGATCCGGGCCAGCGGGCGGCCGTTGCAGCGCACCAGCACCTCGTCCCCGACGTACGCGACCTCGCACCCGCCCGGTTCCCCGCTCGCCCATCCGAGCACCTCACCGTAGAAGATGGCGGCGTCGAAGGCGTCCCTGGTGCGCAGCCGGAGCCAGGCGTGCGACCGGTGGCCGGACGGTGAGAGGGAAGCGGCCCGGCCCGTCCACTCCCAGATGCCGAACGAGGCACCGTCACGGTCGGCGGCGAGCACCGCCCGGCCCACGCCGATGGTCAAAGGGCCCACGGCCACCGTGCCGCTGCGCTCGCGGATGCGGGCCGATGCCACGTCGGCGTTCCGCACCGAGAAGTACGGGGTCCAGGCCACCGCCACCTGGTAGGCGGAGGCGACCGCGCCGATACCCGCCACCGGCACCCCGTCGGAGCGGGCCATGGCGAAGTCCCTGCCCAGCGGGGCCGCCCGGAAGGTCCAGCCGAGAACGGCGCCGTAGAAGCGCTGCGCGGCCTCCAGTTCGTGGGTCACCAGATGGACCCAGCACGGCGCGGTGGCACCGGTCAGGGGTGCCGGCTCCGGCGCGGTCCGCGGTTCGCTAGCGGTCATGGTCCCACTGCCTTATGTGTCTTGCGGCATGACTTCTTCGGTGCCGCGGGGCCAGAACCAGCCTCAGGTGCGTCACTGCCTCCCGCAACACGCGGGCCGGCGTTCACACACCGCCGCGTGGGGGAGCGTTCGTGATGTCCAGGAAGATGTGATCGGCCTCCGGCCACTCACGGGCCATCGACTCCCTGATCCGGACGGAGACCCGCTCGACCTCCTCGCTGTCGATGCCGGGTGCCAGGTCTATCCTGGCCGCCACCAGCACCGAGTCGAGACCCAGGCCCATGGTGAACAGGGCCGCCACGTTGTCGATCTCGGCCTGGGCCATGAGGTACTCCTCCACGCCCCTGCGCAGCCCGGGATCGGCGGACTCCCCGATCAGCCGGTCGCGGGCGTCCTTGCCCAGCCGGAAGGCGACGTGGACGAGCAGCAGGCCGATCCCCAGCGAGGCCGACGCCTCCCACACGACGTCTCCCGTGACCAGGTGCAGAACCATCCCCGCCATGGCCAGCAGCACGCCCAGTACGGCCGTGCTGTCCTCGGCGACCACTGTCCGCAACGCCGGGTCACGGGCGCCGTCCTCCTCGCCCCGGAGCTGGAGGAGTGCGCGCACCAGTGAACCGCCTTCGGCGAGGAAGGCGACGCCGAGGACGATCAGGCCCACGGTGTACCCGCCGGGTGACTCGTGCTCGTCACTGCTGAGGGCCTCGAAGCCCTGGAAGAACGAGAAGCAGCCCCCCACGACGAAGATCCCGACAGCCGCGAGCAGCGACCAGAAGTACCGCTCCTTGCCGTACCCGAAGGGATGACGGGCGTCCGGAGGGCGGCTGCTGCGCCGCAGCGCGGCCAGGAGGAAGACCTCGTTCACGCTGTCCGCCACGGAGTGGGCGGCCTCGGACAGGAGGGCGGGCGAGCCCGAGAGGAGCCCTCCCACCGCCTTGGCCGCCGCGATCACGATGTTGGCCGCGAGAGCGACCAGGACGGTGATGCGGGTCCTGCGGTCCGACTCAGGCCGTTGCATGTTCCCCCCGGTTCCAGGTTCCTCAGAGTTCCTCAGCTCTCCGGCGGACGGGGACGGGCCCGGACGCAGCCGTCCGGGCCCGTTCCATGCCGGGCCCGGACGGCTGTACCCCGTCGGCCGGCGTGCTTGTGTATCGGTCATGCGTGCGTCAGTCACGCCGTGGTTCGTCCTCCGGCGGCGGGATCACCTCGTTACCGTGGTCACTCAGCTCGTACGGGGAGAGGGCCCGGCCGTTCTCGGGAAACTTGTCCGCGTGGTGCGAACCGCTCTCCTGCACCTCCGTCCGGTGGTCCGGGCGGTGCGGCTGCTCCTCGGGGCGAGGGGGCCGTGATTCCTTGTCACGGCGCCTCATCCCGAACACGAAGCCCCCGATCAGCAGCAGCACGACGAAGAGGCCGACGATGCCGATGATCACGCCGACCGCGCCCGGCCCGTTTGCACCGCCGGTGGTGGCGAGCGATTCCCATGCTCCGTTCGTTACGTCCATGCATGGCGCATACCCCGGGAACCGGCCCGCAGACAGCCATTGACATGAATTCATGTTTTATGGCGATGTAACGGTAAAAGAGTTTCGTATGATCAAAATTGGCTACACGATGATGACCGAGCAGGCAGGCCCCCGCGCACTCGTCGAGGACGTGGTGGCAGCGGAAGAGGCGGGCTTCGATTTCTCCGTCACCTCCGATCACTACTTCCCCTGGCTCGCTTCCCAGGGACACGCGCCTTATGCCTGGTCCGTGCTGGGAGCCGCCGCCCAGGCGACGTCCAGGATCCCGCTGATGACGTACGTGACCTGCCCCACCACGCGCTACCACCCCGCCGTGATCGCCCAGAAGGCGGCGACGCTCCAGCTCCTGGCCGAAGGCCGCTTCCGGCTCGGCCTCGGTTCCGGCGAGAACCTCAACGAGCACGTCGTGGGCGCGGGCTGGCCGGCCGCCCACGTGCGCCTGGAGATGCTCGAAGAGGCCGTGGAGATCATCCGGGCGCTCTTCGACGGCGACTGCGTCAACCACCACGGCACGCACTTCGACGTGGAGAACGCCAAGCTCTGGGACCTGCCCGAGCAGCGCGTCCCCATCGGCATCGCCGTCTCGGGGCCGAAGTCGTGCGCGCTCGCGGGACGGCTGGGCGACCTGGTCATCGCGACCGAGCCCGAGCGTGACCTGCTGAGCGCCTTCGACCGCCACGGCGGCACCGGCAAGCCGCGCGTCGGCCAGCTGCCCGTCTGCTACGACCCCGACCGGGACGCCGCCGTCGCCCGCGCCCACGACCAGTTCCGCTGGTCGGTCGGCGGCTGGAAGGTCAACTCCGAACTGCCCGGCCCCGCGGGCTTCGAGCAGGCGACCCAGCACGTCCGGCCGGAGGACGTCGCCGAGTCCGTCCCGTGCGGCGACGACGTCGACACGTTCGTCGAGGCCGTCCGCGCCTACAGCGACGCGGGCTTCACCGAGATCGCCCTGGTGCAGGTGGGCGGCGAGCACCAGCGGCCCTTCATCGACTGGGCCAGGAGCACGCTCCTGCCGGCGCTGCGCGAACTCTGAAACCGGCCCGGCCGGTGGGCCGGGCCGCGTGGCTCGTGTCGCCGGGACGCGGACGCGGGGTCAGCCTGGAAGGAATCCCCACGACGCCGGTGGGCACGCGAGGGGGAGTACGCGATGTGGTCAGCCGCCGGGCGGAGCCCGTGCCCGGGAGCCGCACACGCGCCGGACCCCGGCGCGCGGGCTCCCGAGCGGTGCTCCCCGGCACTCCAGTGAAAGGAACCAGCGTGAACACCACGCCCCAGCAGACGCAGGAACACCAGGAGAGCGGCGACGTCGTCGTGGCGGTGACCGGTTGCCCCAAGGAGGACGCGCAGACCGTGTTCGACGTGCTCCGCCGTTCCTTCGCCTCCGACCGGCCGGCGGGCGACGCACCCGAGGACGCGTCCGAGACACGCCCGACCGTGTGGACGGCGACCGTCGACGTCTCCGAGACGAAGGCCGGTGCCGAACCCGCACAGCTCTCCACCCCGGTGACGGTCGAGGCGCAGGGCGGCTACTGGGCGGTCGGCCGCCTCCGCGAGCACCTGGCGGACGCCTTCGCCGTCCGGGTCGTGGGGACTGCGGCAGGGGACCAGGAACAGGAGGTCCGGCTGCGGCTGGAGAGCCACCGCCCCGCGTGACGACCGCACGACCGCACGACCGGAATCCGGAAGGTACGTGTACATGGACCCCACCCCCGCCGGGCGCGGCGCCGCCGCGCAGGCCCAGGCCGAAGGCGACCGCTCGACCGTCACCCTGCACGTGAACGGCACCGAGCGGACCCTGACGCTCGACCACCGCACCACGGTGCTCGACACCCTGCGCGAACACCTCGGGCTGACCGGTGCGAAGAAGGGCTGCGATCACGGCCAGTGCGGCGCCTGCACCGTACTGGTCGACGGCCGGCGCGCCAACAGCTGCCTGCTCCTCGCCGTCGCCCAGGAGGGCTCCCGCATCACCACCGTCGAGGGCCTGGCGGACGGCGACCGGCTGCACCCTCTCCAGGCGGCCTTCCTGGAGAGGGACGCACTGCAGTGCGGGTACTGCACCCCCGGGCAGATCTGCTCGGCGGCCGGCATGCTCGACGAGGCGGCGGACGGATTTCCGTCCCACGTCACCCCGCGGACGGCGGCCGTCCACGAGGGGCCCGCACCGCTCGGGGCGGACGAGATCCGCGAACGGATGAGCGGCAACCTCTGCAGGTGCGGCGCCTACCCGCACATCGTTCAGGCGATCGAGGACGTGGCCCCGTGAAACCCTTCGCCTACCTGCGCCCCGGATCCGTCGCCGAAGCCGTCCACGCGAGCGCGGAGCGCCCCGGTGCCCGGTTCCTCGGCGGCGGCACCAACCTCGTCGACCTCATGAAGCTCGGGGTGGAGACGCCCGGCGTGCTCATCGACGTCAGCAGGCTCCCGCTGGACCGCGTGACGCGGACGGACGACGGCGGCCTCCGCATCGGTGCGACCGTACGCAACAGCGATCTCGCCGCCCACCCCGACGTCCGCTCGGACTACCCCGCCCTGTCGCAGGCACTGCTGGCCGGGGCGTCCGGGCAGCTCCGCAACACCGCGACCACCGCCGGGAACCTGCTCCAGCGCACCCGCTGCCCGTACTTCCAGGACATCTCCAAGCCCTGCAACAAACGGAGCCCCGGCTCGGGATGCCCGGCCCGCGAGGGGGCGCACCGCGATCTCGCGGTGCTCGGCCACTCGCCGGAATGCGTGGCCACCAACCCCTCGGACATGGCGGTCGCCCTCGCCGCGCTCGACGCCACCGTCCGGCTGTACGGGCCCGAGGGCGAACGGACCGTGCCCGTCACCGGCTTCCACCGGCTGCCCGGCGACAACCCCGACCAGGACACGGTCATCAGGCCGGGGGAGCTGATCACCGAGGTGGTGCTGCCGCCCCGCCCGGACGGCGCGGCATCGCTGTACCGCAAGGCCCGCGACCGCGCTTCGTACGCCTTCGCGCTGGCTTCCGTCGCGGTGTCGCTGACGGTGAGCGAAGGCCGCGTCGCGCACGTGTCGCTCGCCTTCGGAGGGCTCGCCCACCGCCCGTGGCGTGCGCGGGTCGCGGAGGACGTCCTGCGCGGAGCACCCGCCGGCCGCGAGGCCTTCGCGCGGGCGGTGGAGGCCGAACTGGAGGCCGCCAGACCCCTGCGGGACAACGGTTTCAAGGTGGGGCTGGCCCGCAACCTGGCCGTCGGCGCCCTGACCGAGCTGACCTCCCCGGCCACGCCGGCCGGGTGAACCACCCTGCCCGACCCCTCCGACGAACCGAGGACCACCGTCATGAGCCACGCCCCCCAGCCGCTGGGCGCCCCCGTCGTCCGCCGCGAGGGCCGGGACAAGGTCACCGGCGCCGCGCGTTACGCCGCGGAGCACACCCCGCCCGGCTGTCTGTACGGCTGGATCGTCCCCGCCGCGGTGCCCAGGGGCCGCGTCACGGCGGTCCGCACCGCCGACGCGCTCGCCGTGCCGGGGGTACACACCGTCCTGACCCCGGACAACGCGCCGCGGCTCGAGGAGCCCGACGACCCGGTCCTCGCCGTCCTCCAGGACGACCGGGTGCCGCACCGGGGCTGGCCCGTGGGCCTGGTCCTGGCCGAGAGCCTCGAGGCGGCACGGGAGGGCGCCGACGCCGTCCGCGTCGAGTACGCGACCACCGGCCACGACGTCGTGTTCACCGGTGACCACCCGGGTCTCCGCACTCCCGAACAGGCCAACGGCGGTTACCCGGCCGTCCGCGAACGCGGTGACTTCGACGGCGCGTTCGCCGCCTCGCCCGTGCGGATCGACGCGACGTACACCCTCGGCGGACTCCACAACCACCCGATGGAGCCGCACGCCTCGACCGCCACCTGGGCCGACGGGCATCTGACGGTGCACGACTCCAGCCAGGGCTCCACCACCGTGCGCGAGAGCCTCGCCCAGGCCCTCGGGATCGACCGGGACCGGATCACCGTCATCTCCGAGCACGTCGGCGGCGGCTTCGGCTCCAAGGGCACTCCCCGCCCCCAGGTGGTCCTGGCGGCGATGGCCACCCGCCACACCGGGCGCCCGGTCCAACTCGCCGTGCCCCGTCGCTACATGCCCGCGATCGTGGGGCACCGCGCGCCGACGGTGCAGCGGGTACGGCTCGGTGCCGACCGCGAGGGTGTCATCTCCGCCGTGGCGCACGAGATCGCCACGCACACGTCCACCGTCAAGGAGTTCGTCGAGCAGGCCGCCGTACCCGCCCGCGTCATGTACACCTCGCCCCACAGCCGCACGGCGCACCGGGTGACCGCCCTGGACGTGCCCAGCCCGTCCTGGATGCGCGCGCCGGGGGAGGCCTCCGGGATGTACGCCCTGGAGTCGGCCATGGACGAACTGGCCTGCGCGCTGGGGCTCGACCCGATCGAACTCCGGCTGCGCAACGAGCCGGCGGCCGAGCCGGACAGCGGCCGCCCGTTCAGCAGCCGGAACCTCATCGCCTGCCTCGACGAAGGGGCGCGGCGGTTCGGGTGGTACGACCGGGACCCGAGCCCCGCCTCCCGGCAGGAGGGGCAGTGGCTGCTCGGCACGGGGGTCGCCTCGGCGACGTACCCCGTACTCCTCTCACCGTCCGCCGCCTCCGCCACCGCCGTGCCCGACGGCTCCTACCGGATCGGCGTCAACGCCACCGACATCGGCACCGGTGCCCGTACCGTCCTCGCGCAGATCGCCGCCTCGGCGCTCGGCACACCGCAGGAGAACGTCCGCATCGACATCGGCAACAGCGATCTGCCCGCGGGCTCCGTGGCCGGGGGCTCCTCGGGCACGGCGTCCTGGGGCACGGCGGTGCACAAGGCCGCCACCGCCCTGGTGCGCAGGCTCGCCGAGCACACCGGACCGGTCCCGCCGGAGGGCATCACGGCCACGGCCGACACCGAGCGGGAGGCGGCGCAGGAGTCCCCGTACGCACGGCACGCCTTCGGCGCGCACTTCGCCGAGGTGGCGGTCGACTCCCTCACGGGTGAGGTACGGGTACGCCGGCTGCTCGGAGTCTTCGCCGCCGGGCGCATCCTCAACGCCCGTACCGCGCGCTCCCAGTTCGTCGGAGGCATGGTCATGGGGCTCGGCATGGCCCTCACCGAGGGCAGCACGATGGACGCGGTGTACGGAGACTTCACCGAGCGGGACCTGGCCTCCTACCACGTGCCCTCCTGCGCCGACGTCCCCGACATCCAGGCGCACTGGATCGACGAGGAGGACCCCCACCTCAACCCCATGGGAAGCAAGGGCATCGGCGAGATCGGCATCGTCGGCACGGCGGCCGCCATCGGCAACGCCGTACGGCACGCCACGGGTGCCCGGCTCCGCGCTTTGCCGCTCACGCCGGACAAGGTGCTGCCCTACCTGCCGTGACCGGGTGCCGCGGCTCTCGGTTGCGCAACCGGCTCATTCGAGTCACCCTGATGAGTGACCCAGAAGTGATGACTGCTCACGCTTCGTGTTCGGGGGTCGTTGGTTCAGACGGGGTGAAGCACGTGGGCCTCGCGGTGAGGAGCCTCGACGATGACCGTTCCACTCGACCGGCACTACCAGGTCGAAATGCAGGTGTCGGCTGAGCGCATTTCCCAGCTCCGGCGCATAGTCGCCGCGCACCTTCGCCACTGGAGTCTCGATCTCCACGTCCGGCCGGTGTGCCGGGCCGCGGAGGAGCTCCTGACCAACGTCCAGAGGCATGTCGGTGACGACAGCGGGTGCGTCGTCGAACTGCGCTGGACCGGACGGCACCTGACGGTGTCCGTCGCCGACAAAGGGTCCCGGATGCCCAGGCTGCTCAGCGGCGGTGGCGGCGGCCTCAGCCGCGTCATGGCCCTGAGCGACAGCTGGGGCACCTGCCGGACCGATGACGGCAAAGTCGTCTGGTTCACGCGTTACGCGCAGACGCCGCACACCACCGGACTGCTGCCGCGCACGCCCCTCCCCTCGGGCGACGCGTTCCGTCCCCGGCCGGTCGCCGAACTCGTCTGACAGGCGGACGGCCACCCGGCCGGCGCGGACGGCGTACGACCCGTACGCATGATCCGCGCCGGCCGGGTACGTGTGCACGGGGGGCCGCGTTGCGCGGCGGAGCGTGGCGCGGCACGGTCGAAGCACCGATGCAAGGAGGCCACAGCCATGCCCATCGCGACGGTCAATCCCGCGAACGGCGAGACTCTCAGAACGTTCGACGCACTGGATGCCGAGGAGATCGAGCGCAGGCTCGATGCCGCCGACCGCGCGTTCCGCCGTCACCGCACCACCGGCTTCGACGAGCGGGCCCGCCTGCTGAACCGGGCCGCAGACCTGCTGGACGAGGACCGGGAGGACATCGCCCGCATCATGACCACGGAAATGGGAAAGCCGCTGGCGGCCGCCCGGGCGGAGGCCGCCAAGTGCGCCAAGGCCATGCGCTGGTACGCGGCGAACGCCGAGCGGCTGCTCGCCGACGAGCACCCCGGGGACGCGGACGTCGAGGACTCCGGGGCGTCCCGGGCCCGTGTGCACTACCGCCCGCTGGGCACCGTCCTCGCCGTCATGCCGTGGAACTTCCCGCTCTGGCAGGTCATGCGCTTCGCCGCGCCCGCGCTCATGGCCGGCAACACCGGCCTGCTCAAGCACGCCTCGAACGTGCCGCAGACCGCTCTGTACCTGGAGGACCTCTTCACCAGGGCCGGGTATCCCGCCGGCTGCTTCCAGACGCTGCTCGTGGGGTCGGGCGCCATCGAGGCGATCCTGCGTGATCCCCGGGTCGTCGCGGCGACACTCACCGGCAGTGAACCCGCCGGGCGCTCCGTCGCCGCCGTGGCCGGTGACGAGGTGAAGAAGACGGTGCTGGAGCTGGGCGGCAGCGACCCCTACCTCGTCCTGCCGTCGGCGGACATCGCCCGGGCCGCGGAGATCGCCGTGACCGCCCGCACCCAGAACAACGGGCAGTCGTGCATCGCGGCCAAGCGTTTCATCGTCCACACCGACGTGTACGACGACTTCGCCGAGCGGTTCACCGCCGGGATGCGCGCCCTGACCGTCGGGGACCCGATGGAGGAGTCGACCGACGTGGGCCCGCTCGCCAGCGAACAGGGCCGCGCCGACCTCGAGGAACTCGTCGACGACGCCGTGGGCAAGGGGGCCACCGTCCTGTGCGGGGGCGGGCGTCCCCCCGGGCTGGGCGGCGGCCTGGAGCGGGGCTGGTTCTACCGGCCGACCGTTCTCGCGGGCATCACGTCCGGCATGCGCATCCACCGCGAGGAGAGCTTCGGCCCCGTGGCGACGCTCTACCGGGTCGCGGATCTCGACGAGGCCGTGAAGCTCGCCAACGACTCCCCCTTCGGGCTCAGCTCCAACGTCTGGACGCGGGACGAGGAGGAGATGAGCCGCTGCGTACGCGACCTGGAGGCGGGCGGTGTCTTCTTCAACGGCATGACCGCCTCGCACCCGGCGCTGCCGTTCGGCGGGGTGAAGCGTTCCGGCTACGGGCGCGAGCTCGCGGGGCACGGCATCCGCGAGTTCTGCAACGCCACCACCGTCTGGTACGGCCCCGAGCCGGACACCCGCTAGGAGACGCTCATGACCGACGCCCCCGCCCCGTCCGCCGTGCCCGCACCGTCCGTACCGCCGGCCGCGTCGCCGCTGTCCGACGCGGACCTCGCGGCGCTCGACGCGCACTGGCGTGCCGCCAACTACCTGGCCGTCGGGCAGATCTACCTGATGGCCAACCCGCTCCTGACGGAACCCCTCACCCGGGAACACATCAAGCCTCGTCTGCTGGGCCACTGGGGGACCTCTCCCGGACTCAACCTCGTCCACACCCACCTCAACCGGGTGATCAAGGAACGCAACCGGCAGATGCTCTGCGTCTGGGGTCCGGGCCACGGCGGCCCGGCCGTGCTCGCCAACTCCTGGCTGGAGGGCAGCTACTCGGAGACGTACCCCGATGTCAGCCGCGACGCCCCCGGGATGGGCGCCTTGTTCAGGCAGTTCTCCTTCCCGGGCGGGGTGCCCAGCCACGTCGCCCCCGAGACCCCCGGCTCCATCCACGAGGGCGGCGAGCTCGGATACGCGCTCGCCCACGCGTACGGTGCCGCCTTCGACCACCCGGAGCTGGTCGTCGCCTGTGTGATCGGGGACGGCGAGGCGGAGACGGGGCCGCTCGCCGCCTCCTGGCACTCCAACAAGTTCCTCGATCCCGTCCACGACGGAGCGGTCCTGCCGATCCTGCACCTCAACGGCTACAAGATCGCGAACCCCACGGTGCTCGCCCGGATCCCCGAGGACGAGCTCGACGCGCTGCTGCGCGGTTACGGGCACGACCCCGTCCACGTCCAGGGCGCCGATCCCGCCGCGGTCCACCGCGCGCTGGCCGCCGCCATGGACCTGGCCCTCGACCGCATCGCGGAGTACCAGCGGGCGGCCCGCACCGACGGGGCGACGGAACGCCCGCGCTGGCCGATGATCGTCCTCCGCACGCCCAAGGGCTGGACCGGCCCCCGGGAGGTGGACGGGCTGCCCGTCGAAGGCACCTGGCGGGCGCACCAGGTGCCGCTGTCCGGCGTCCGCGACAACCCCGACCACCTGCGCGAGCTCGAAGCCTGGATGCGCTCCTACCGGCCGGAGGAACTCTTCGACGCCTCGGGCCGGCCGACGGCGCAGGTCCTGCGCTGCGTCCCCGAGGGCACGGCCAGGCTCGGAGCGACACCGTACGCCAACGGCGGGCTGCTCCTGCGTGACCTGCCGATCCCTCCGCTCGAGGACCACGCCGTCGAGGTCGAGAGGCCCGGCACGGTCTTGCACGAACCCACCCGCGTCCTGGGCGGCCTGCTGGAGGACGTCATGGCGGCCACCGGCAGGCGCAGGGACTTCCGAGTAGTCGGCCCCGACGAGACAGCGTCCAACCGCCTCGACGCGATCTACAGGGCCAGCGGCAAGGCATGGCAGGCGGGGACCCTTCCGACCGACGAGCACCTGTCCAGGGACGGCCGGGTGATGGAGGTGCTCTCCGAGCACCTGTGCCAGGGCTGGCTGGAGGGGTACCTCCTCACCGGACGGCACGGCCTCTTCTCCTCGTACGAGGCCTTCGCCCATATCGTCGACTCGATGGTCAACCAGCACATCAAGTGGCTGCGCACGTCACGGCGGCTGACCTGGCGGCGGCCCGTCGCCTCCCTGAACTACCTGCTCACCTCGCACGTCTGGCGCCAGGACCACAACGGCTTCTCGCACCAGGACCCCGGCTTCGTCGACCACATCCTCAACAAGAGTCCCGAGGTCGTCCGGGTGTACATGCCGCCGGACACCAACACCTTGCTGTGCACCGCCGAGCACGTGCTCGGCAGCCGCGACTACGTCAACGTGATCGTCGCCGGCAAGCAGCCGGGCTTCGACTGGCTCACGCTCGACGAGGCCCGGGTCCACTGCGCGCGCGGAGCCGGGATGTGGGAGTGGGCGGGTACCGACGACGGGAGCCGTGAGCCCGACGTCGTCCTCGCCTGTGCCGGGGACGTGCCCACCCTGGAGGCCGTGGCCGCGGCCGGCCTGCTGCGGAAGCACCTTCCGGAGCTCGCCGTCCGCGTGGTCAACGTCGTCGACATGACCCGGCTGCTGCCCCACGAGGAGCATCCGCACGGGATGCCGGACGCGGAGTACGACGCCCTCTTCACCCGCGACAAGCCGGTGATCTTCGCCTATCACGGCTATCCGTGGCTGGTGCACCGGCTCGCGTACCGGCGGGCGGGCCACCCGCATCTGCACGTGCGGGGCTACAAGGAGGAGGGCACGACCACCACGCCGTTCGACATGGTCCTCCGCAACGACCTGGACCGCTACCGGCTGGTCATGGACGTGACCGACCGGGTGCCCGGACTGGGCGTCCGCGCCGTCGCCGTACGCCAGGCGATGGCCGACGTCCGCACCCGCCACCACGCCTGGATCCGGGAACACGGCACGGACCTGCCCGAGGTGGCCGACTGGTCCTGGGAGGGCTGACGCGCGCCGGGGCGCACCGCGGCCGGCCTGCTGACGTGCAGGCCGGCCGCGGTGCGTCGCGGGAACGGGCGCCGGGTCCGGCCCCGTGACGTGCCGGCCGGTGTGGTCCCGCCGGCCAATCAGAAGCGCAGCGCCGCCGCGATGCGTCCGTGTCCGACGAGCGAGTCGTCCGCGCAGAACACGACCTCGCACCCGGTGTCCAGAGCCGCTTCGATGAGCTCGTCCACGACGTCCTCACGGACACGGTCGTTCGGCGGGGTGCTCGCGGGGTCGACCGGCTCCAGGTGCTCGTCCGTGACTTCGACCGTCTGACGGAAGTGCTCCTCCACCGCGACGAGCCCGGCGCGGCGTTCCCGGACGGCGGCCCACACCTCGTCCAGGCCACCGGCGAAGGACTTGCTGCTGCGGGCGTCGTCGAGTCTCGCCCGCACTGCCGCAGCGCTCTGCGCGTGCCAGTCCTCCAGCGCCGGACCCAGAAGTTTCAGGAGTTCGGGAGCGCTCGTCTCCGACGTCGTTCCCTTCGCGACCTTGGAGACGGCCGCGCCGGCGCACTCGCCGACCTCGTCGAACAGGGCGAGCGCCGGTGGCAGGCCGACCAGGAACAGCGGCCTGGGGTCCGCGGTCAGGACGGCGCGGAGATTGCCGTCGACCTTGCGGAAGAAGTTGCGCGTGTCCTCGTTGACGTAGATGCTCGGCGTGTCCCCACTCCGGGCCTGGTGCTCCGGGTCGAAGTTCACGTGCGGCGGGCTCAGAGGAAAGCCGCGCCCGTCCTCCTCGCGCAGATCTTCGTTGGTCCCCGACCACAGCGTCGCGTGCTCGGCGGACACTCCGAGCACCCAGTAAAGTCGCGCCCCGGCCTTGGCGGCGACCAGGTTCCGGGTGAGATAGGTATCGCTCAGGACCACCCGCTCGGGCACGGTGCGCGGCACGTACCAGATCTGGTACTCGTTCGAGTCGGCCAGGATGACCAGGCCCTCCAGGGCGCTTCGTTGGTCCACCTCGGCGACGGCGCGGTCCATCTGTGCCTTGACGGCGTCCCGCGCTTCGCGGGCGACCCGTTCGTCGGCCTTCAGGCGGGTGCCGGCCGTAGCCACCAGATTGCGCAGCCGTGCGGCGTCCTGGACGTTGTCCGGCGCCCGGCGGTGGGTGGGCATCGTGAGGGAAAGGGCCGGATAGGGCCGGGTCGCCCGAAGCTTCTGCAGGGTGCCGGCGGTCAGGGCATCCGTATCCATCGTTGCCTCCCGGAGGGCTGGGCTTGTATCGAGGTACTGAGCCCGCCCCGGGCGGGGAGCGGGTGACTCGACGAGTCAATTCATACCGTGCGGTCACAGTATGGGCGAATTGTTCGTACGTGTCGTCGAAGGCATGCCCATGCCCCCGCTCGCGGCGTGGAAGTTCCGGTCGGCCGAGGAGCGGGGAGAACGTGGAACCGGCGCTGAAAGCCCCTCAGAAGCATTCGGCGGTACGGGCCGTGAGGCAGGTGTCCGCCGAGCCGGCGCTGTAACAAAGGCCGGCCATGCCTCCCCGGTCAGCGGGTTGACGCCGCCGTGCGCGAGGGTGGCGGCCGTCACGGCGAGGTCCCGACGGCGGTGGCCCGTACCGCGCACTGCCGGAAGTCATCTGCGCGAGGTGGCCGGAGCGGACTTCCTGGCCCTCGCGCTGCTGCACGCCGGCCTGGCCCGCATGGCGACGGACGGGCGGCGCGCGGCCGTCGTCGATCCGGGCAACCGGCCGGGCCCGCCGGACCTGCCGCGCGAGCGGACCGGCCGGGACCTGCCGCGCGAGCGGACCGGCCGGGACCTGCCGCGCGAGCGGACCGGCCGGGACCTGCTGCGCGAGCGGACCGGCCGGGACCTGCTGCGCTCGGCTCCCGCGAGAAGGCCGTGGAGCGCTGCGCGCAGGCCCCTGACCGGGCCGGACCCAGCCCCTACCAGATGGCCTCCACCCACTTCGGGTGGTCGATGAACGGGTTCCGGTTGTGCTGGTACCGGTCGAATATGACGTCGTTGCGGTGCTGCTCGAAGCTGTCCGGCGGGTCCTCTTGGTTCCACTGCTTCAGCACCGAGAGCCGCCCGATGTTCGGGGCGGAGTCGTTGCCCACCTTGTCGTTCGGTTCGAGGTCGGCGAACGCGTCGCCGCCCTCGTACCGCACCGCCATGTAGAGGACCATCCGGGCGACGTCCCCCTTGACCGCGTCGCGCGGTTCGAAGGAGTCGCTGTCGGTGTAGTTGCCGGGAGCCCCCGGCACGGCGCTGCCCCCGTTGTCGAAGTCCTTGTCGCCGCGGACGGCGTTGACCTGGACGTCCGCGGGGCGCAGGTGGTGGATGTCCGTGCCGGGGCCCGTGGACGTACCGAAGTCGCCGTGCGACTTGGCCCAGACGTGCTCCCGGTTCCAGTCCCCGACGTCGCCGCCGTTGTCGTTCTCGGACTGCGAACGCCCGGTGTAGAGGAGGATCACGTGGGAGGAGTCGGCCGGGTCCTCGTCGGTGTCCTTGAGGGCGTTCCAGACCTGGCTGTAGGAGAGCGTGGTCTGGTCGCTGATGATCGTGTGCAGCGAACTCTTGAGCGCTGTGCCCGTCTTGCCCAGGGCGTCCTGGTAGTACGTGTCGTCCAGGGCGGTGGATGCGGCGGCGAAGGCGGTGGGGGTTGCGGCGGGAGCGGCTGGAGCGGTGGCCGCGAGGCCGGTGAGCAGGCCGATCGAGGCTGCTGTGGCCAGTAGCGGACGCGCGTAGACATGACGGCGACCGGACATGTGGGGTGTCCTCTCCGATGTTCCGGCGACAGCGCCGCCGCCCCGAGGACCTCTGCGGGAGCGGCTCCGTGGTCACCGGACGATGGCTGGTGAGCCGGGAGCCTTCCACACGCACGGTGCCGGTCGGGTGAACGCTGCGTATTTATCATGTGCAAGTCAAGTGACGGCTCCGTCGTGGCTCGTCCGGCATCGGATGCGGTGACGTCCCCCCGGCGCGAGAATTGCCGCAAGGACGAGGAGGCGGTATGAGCGAAGAGCCCGAATCCCTATCCGTATCCGTGCCGGAGGTGCGGGGGGTCACTCCCGACCGTCTGCTCCACACCGGCGGGAACGATCAGCCCACGGCGGAGGATCTGGTACTGGCCTCCGGCCGGGACCTGACCCCCGGGAACCTGGAGTGGGCGGAGCGCAGGCTGGCCGAGGAGGGCCGGTCGGCCGTCGACAAGCGGCTTCCGTAGGACCCGCGGGCGGGGAGCGTGCGAGGCGCTCCCCGCCACTCGGCTAGCCTGAACGCCATATGAACCGTTTGACGACGCCACAGGGCGGATTCGACCTCGCCCGCCATCCCGAGAACCCGCGTGACCAGCTCCGTGCCTGGGACGCCGCCGACGAGTACCTGCTGAGCCGGCTGGCGGGTGGTGAAGACGGCGAACCGGTCGACCTGACAGGCACCGTGGCCGTGGTGGGCGACCGCTGGGGCGCCCTCGCCACCGCGCTCTCCGGGCACGACCCGGTACAGATCACCGACTCGTACCTCGCACAACGCGCCACCCTGGCCAATCTGGCCCGCAACGGCGCCGCGCCGGACTCCGTGCGCATGCTCTCGGTGCGCGACGCGCCGCCGGAGCGCGTCGACGTCCTGCTCGTACGGGTACCCAAGAGCCTCGCGCTCCTGGAGGACCAGCTCCACCGGCTCGCGCCCGCCGTCCACGCCGGGACCGTCGTCATCGGTACCGGCATGGTGAAGGAGATCCACACCTCCACCCTCAAGCTCTTCGAACGCATCATCGGGCCGACCCGCACCTCCCTCGCGGTCAAGAAGGCCCGGCTCATCCACTGCACCCCGGACCCGGCGCTGCCCAGGGTCCCCAGCCCCTGGCCGTACCGCTACGACCTGCCCGACGACGTCGGCGCGGTCTCGGGCCGGACCGTCGTCAACCACGCGGGGATCTTCTGCGCCGAGCGGCTGGACGTCGGGACCCGTTTCTTCCTGAAGCACCTGCCCGGCCGGACGGGCCCCGACCGCGTCGTGGACCTCGGCTGCGGGAACGGAGTCGTGGGGACGTCCGTCGCGCTCGCCAACCCGGAGGCGTCCGTCACGTTCGTCGACGAGTCGTACCAGGCGGTCGCCTCCGCCGAGGAGACCTTCCGGGCCAACACCGGGGCGGACGCCGAGGCGGAGTTCCTGGTCGGCGACGCGATGGCGGACGTGCCGCCGAGGAGCGTCGACCTGGTCCTCTGCAACCCGCCCTTCCACTCGCACCAGGCGGTCACCGACGCGACCGCCAGGAACATGTTCCACGGGGCGAAGGCGGCACTCCGACAGGGCGGTGAACTGTGGGTCGTCGGCAACCGGCACCTCGGCTACCACACGCAGCTCCGCCGGATCTTCGGCAACTGCACCACCGTGGCCGGGGACCCGAAGTTCGTGGTCCTGCGGGCCGTCAAGCGCTGATCGGCCGCGCGGACACCTCACGGACGGGCCCGGCCTCCGGGTCCGGGGCGGGAGGGGCCCGTTCGGCCCCGGGTCCGGCCTCCGGCGGGATCACCGGGAGGCAGCGCGGCCCGCGTCGTGGCCTCCCGCCCGCCCCCGTGACGTACGCGAGCAGTTGCGGTACGCATGTAACCGGTGCCACCCCGTCTGCCCACCCGCGCGCTCCACCGGGCACGGTTCCACCGCCGAGCGGAAGGTAAGAGCCGATGAGCGAACCAGACCCGGGGCTGTTCGGCCCCGGTTCCGTCACCTGGCAGATGCACGCGGACCCCATGATGTGGGTCGCCGGTGTACGCGCCCTCTACCTCCAGGCGCTGCACCCGCGCGCCGTACGCGGTGTCATGCAGAACTCCGACTTCCGCCGAAACTGGGGATTAGGCAGGCTCCCCACCTGCTGAATCACGACTCGATACTTGATCGAAACACCTGCTGGGGAGAATCTGGGGAGAACCGTAGGAGCTAGGCGCCAGCCGCCTCGGCGGCCCCGCCACTCTCGACTTCCGTCCTGCCCATAGCAGTATGCAGCATCGCACCCAGCGCAACCATGCCCCGCCGTCCAGACCTGGGCATGAAGTGCACATACGTCCGGAGCGTGAACGCCGGATCGGAATGACCGAGCCACTCGGCCAGCTTCCCGATCGTCTCCCCTTCGTGCAGGACCACGCTGGCAAACGTGTGCCGCAGCACGTGGAAGCCGTCTTCACGGGGCATCGCCCAGGTTGTGCGCCGCCACGGGCGCTTCCCTTTGCCCTCCACGTACTCGACGACCGGAGCGGGGATCACCCCTGCTGCAACCAGAGCGGGCTTCCACTGGCCGTTGTTGAAGGCGTCGCGCCCCATTGCGGTCTTGGACTCGGGCGAGGTGACCAGGAGGCGGACCGTCTTCTTCGGGCGGTCCTCCCACGGCACGCTGGGCCGGTCCGGGTCCAGCCACGGCAAGGTAACCTCGAGCGTCGGGAAGACGTTCGCGTACTCCTTGACGGCGGCGGCCAGCTCTGGGGGACACGGCGCTTCGCGGGTTTTGTTGCCCTTCGGTGGCGCGAACGCGAGATCTGTACCGACCCGCACAACCTGCCGCACCACATTGATGACTTCGCCGTCGATGTCATCCGGCGAAAGGCCGAAGGCCTCACCCTGCCGCAGACCGGCAATCAGGGACACATCCATCAGGATCCGGTAGCGGTCGTCGAGTTCCCTACGGACGGCCGCCACCGCGTCCTCCGTCCATGCCTTCGCCTTGGACTTCGGCGCCGTCGGGCATTTCAGGTCGGGGTCGCGGAACGGGTTCAACGGGATCCGTTTGGCCTTGTGCGCCGCCTGCAGGATCGAGGAGAAGTGAGCCCAGGTCGCCCGGACAGTGGAGATGTCGATGTCCTGCTCGACACGGGTGAGCCAGGCCTTCACCTCGTCGTGGCCGATCCGGTTGAGAGGCAGGGTGCCCACATGCGGGAGGATGTGGTTGAAAACCCGGCGCTTCATGACCTCTTTGGTGGTGGGCGCCTTACGCAGAGTCGGCCACCAGTGTTCTCGCACGTACTCGTCGAGGCTCATGCTGCCGTCGCGCGGGTCGTAGAAGGATCCGCGGGTGGTGTCCGTGGCCGCTTCCTTCAGCCAGGCCTTGGCGCCGCCCTCGCCCTCCAGGCTTTTGAAGGACCGGTCTCGTACACCGGGGATCCCCGCGACACGCCACCGCTTGCCCTGCCCGTGCCGGGCTGTCGGGCGCCGTTTGCCTGTCGCGGGGTCGGGCCGCTTGGTGTACCAGCGGTCCTCGATGTATCCCGGCATGCCATGGCCTCCTGTGGGCGCCTATACGAGCGCCGCATCGGGGGAGTCCATGGTGACGATCTCCCCTTCCCAGTGCTGGAACCACTGTCCGCCGGCGAGGAGTTCCTCCAGGGCGGGGTTGATGGCGTGAACGAACTCGTCGGCGGTAGCGACGGGGGACACGTGGACGGCGACCAGGCCCTTGCGTTCGCGTATCTCCACGAGGGGCGCGGGGGTGAAGTCGGACAGCTGGAAGCGCACGCGCAGCGGGCTGGCGGGGGAGGCGATCGAGACGACCTCGCCCCTCCACATCTGATACCAGTGGGCGCTGGCGAGGACAGCATCGAGGGTTCGGTTGAGGGACTGTGTGAACTGGCGGGGCGTCGCGGACCTGGCCACCCTGATTTCCAGGAGACCGCGGGCTTCGTGCCAGTCGGAGATGATCCCTGCGTCGAGGTCGGCGACTGTGTATACAACGTGCAGCATGAGGCGCCCTCCCGTTGATGGGTGCACATGTGACGGGTAGGCCATATGTGCACGTTGTGGAAGGGTACGACTAGTTACGGGTGATCGACAATCAGTTCAGGAATTGTCCACTTGCAACATTTTCGGTCAGGTAACACTTACTTGTCGGTCGAGCTACTCGCTCTCGCGCTTTGCCCGCTCGTCGGCTTCGATCATCGCGCGCCAACGGCGCTGCTCCTGGGGGGACATGCCGCCCAGGTGGCCCAGGATGATGCGCACCTCGTCGCCGTAGCCGGCGAGTTCGGTTGCCTCGTACTCAAGCCATTGGTCGGCGGCTGCTTCCTTCACTCGCCTCAGTGGCAGGCCTGTGCCGTTGGCGATGGCCTTCAGCTGGGGGAGCAGGGGCGGGTTCACGGGTGGTGTCTTGACGAGCTTCTGCAGGGCTTGCTTGACGAGCCGGGTGCCGGTCTCGGGGTCTACGGCACGGTTCGCCATCTCCTGGTAGGAGAGGCCGCTCTCTTGCACCTCCTGGATGAGTCGCGACAGCGCACCCATGGTGGAGGGTCCGGTGGGGCGGTGGTCCTCGGCGGTCGCTGCGGCCGTCATGTCCTCTTCCTTTCGTGTCACATCAGTACCGACTGTCTCTCTAGATGCCGGATGGTCCTGGAAAGATTGCTGGTCAATCCGTACAACCTTCCTGGACTTGGGACGGATCGTCTATAGATCAATGCTATCCAGCCAAAGAGTCGACCGACAGTCGGGATCTGATCGTCCCTGAAGTGTTGACGAATCGTCCCGCAAGCGGTTAACTCAAGGGCAGTGAAAGGCATCACCGCACCGCACCACTGGAGACCCATTGAGCGTGCGCTATGAACTCAGAGACCTTGCAGTCCTCAAATGGGTCATGGAACACCCAGGTCGCGGAGCTCCGTACTCCGTGCGAAGCCTCGCTGAAGTCAGCGGAATCTCACGATCTCAGGTGGGGCGCCTCGTGAGCGGCGAACTGCCTGACCTGCCCGTCCATGAAGCGCACCAAATAGCGGAGGCCCTCGGGGTTGCCGTACTGGTCCTCTTCATGCCCCCAGCGTCCCCAACATAGGGACGACTCGTCATCCGAACGAGCTAAGTAGAAAGGAGTGTCGAGTGCCCAGGCTCAGCCAGAACCCCACACCTGCCCCGCCCGGACACGTCTGGAGCCAGGAGGCGTCCCGCCTCACCGGACTCAGCGTGAAGACGCTGTGGAACTACCGGCACCTCGACAAGGGACCGGCCAGCTTCTTGATCGGCCGGAAGCTCGCTTTCCCCCTTGAGGGTCCCGACGGCATCAACGCCTGGCTCAAGGAGCAGCGACACCCCGCTCCGGACGCCGACAAGGCGCACAGCAGCCGCCCCCCGGAGCCTCGCAGGCTGCGAGCCAGCCAGCCCCGCCAGCACGCCGCAGCTGCCTGAGCGCAGCAAAAGAGGCCGCCCCGTACTGCCAAGCCCGGGACGACCTCCAGATCCACCACCACCATCCGCGTGAACAGAGAGGTGGACCCATGTCCATCAAATCATCCGCAGCCACGAACGCCCTCACTGAACTGACGCCGGAACGGATCGCCGAGATCAAGGATCTCCTCCGCTACGAGTCGTCGATCGCCTTCTACAGCCACCGCGCCAAGGAGTCGATGCTGCTCCTGGTCGCTGGGGTCGAGCAGTTGAAGACCGAGCGTTCCGAGATCGAGCAGCAGGTCCGCAACGAGATCGCCGAGGACTTCGTCCGGCAGGGCAAGGCTTCGAACTCGCTCACCTGGGGCACGGCCCACGAGATCGCCCTCAACGGCTTGTGCGGTTGCAGCGGCGGCATCAAGCCCTGCGACATGGGCGGCGCGTCATGAACGACTCGATGGCACCGGCGCGCGAGTCCGAGATCCGTGCGGATCTGGCTGCTGTTCCTGCACCTCCGTGGCGGTGGATCGGCTCCCGTGGCGCCGGTGGCCCGCAGTTGGTCACCGACCACTCCGGCCGCCAGTACCTGCTGCGCGCCACCAAGCCGACCGACCACCGAGGCGACGAACTCCTCGACCCCGAGACGTACTCCGTGGTCTACGGCGACCTTGAGTTCCGTGACCAGCGTGAGGGCGAAACGTACTCGACGATGCGGTCGGGGAACAGCCTGGCTGTCGGCCGCACCGAGTACGACCCGGACGCCATCGTCGGCGTCGCCAACCCCGTCGCCCGCTGGATCGAGGCGTCGGCACAGCACGTGACTGACCTGCTGGCCGAGGTGGACCGGCTGCGCGCCGAGCTGGCCGAGCAGGAGAAGGCGTCGCGGCACTTCGCCGGCCGGGCCGCATTCCTGCGGGGCGAGCTGCACAACCGCCCGTCCCGTAGCGAGATCTTCGCCGAGTTCGCCCGGGACCTGGAGACGGCCACGGACCACCTCACCGGCGATGCACGCGACGGCGCCGGAATCGCGCTGCAGGTCGCCCAGCACTTCGCCCAGACGCCCACCGTACCCACCGGCACCGAGAACCGGCCGGTCTTCCAGCCGCAGGGGAGCACCTCATGACCGCCGCCGACCTGGAACGCGTGGACGTGCCGCTCCCCGAGCTGTTGTGCCAGGTGAAGGAGATGACCGCCCTAAAGCAGGCGCGGACGGTTGCCGCCCTGCTCGTCGAGGACCGCCACCTGTGCGACCCGCAGGACACCGCGTTCGCTCTCCTCTCCTGCACCTGCAAGACCCCGCTCGCCACGGATGGGGACTACCCCGGTTTCGCCGACTGGGTCGCCCAGCAGGAAGACCTGAACGCGATTACCCGCCGGAGGGCGTCATGAGCCTCACGAACGTCGTGATGCACCTGGATATGCGGGCAGACAAGGTTGTTCTGCATGACGCCAACGGCCCGTACCCGGCCCTGCAGTTCGGGTCGGAGTTCACGATGCTCCTGGAACAGGCGCCGACGGCCACGATGCAGGCCATCATCGACCGTCTGACCGAAGCCGTCGAGGCCCGCGAGACCGCCGCCGAGGTACCAAGCCAGGTGGCCGCCGAGGACGGGATCCGTTTCATCGGCGTCCCGTACCAGCGGACGGGGCGGGCGGCATGACGCGCCCCGAGGTCACGGTGACGTCGGAACTTCTCAACGTCCTGCCAGAAGCGCCGGTCGAGGCTCGCGAGATCGCCGAACCGCTACTTCTCCGGGGGCTGGGTCTCATCGACCGGCCGAGGGACCTCAAGGCCGAACGGGACTACGCGGACAGTGTCGACGCCGGCTACGTGGCACTCCCCGCCGGCTGCTCCATCCCGCAGCCGACCCCGCAGCCGATCCCGACCCCGACCGCGGATGAGCTGAACAGCATCTGGGCCGAGCTGGCACCCAACCCGATGGACGGCTTCACCCGCCTCCTCGCAGCCATCCGCACCGACCAGACCGGGGGAGTCCATGTCTGACGTGGCCTTAGCCGCCCCGACATGGATGGCCATCGGTCTCCTTGCCCTGGTCCTCTTCCTGGCCCTGTTCGGGCAGCGCATCAGCGACCACATCAACCGGAGGCACCAGTGAGTCTCATATCCGCCCGGGCCCGCCAGCCGAAGCACCGGGGCACCGGCCGCAAGAGGGCCAAGGAGCAGACGGAGAACCAGCAGCTCCTCCGGCAGGTCGGCGGGGCCATCGAGTACATCGGCCAGCTCGAGATCGTCAACGCGTGCCTCGAAGCCACGGCTATGAAGGTGACGGTGCAGCGCGACAGGTCGTGGGCCCGTGCGAACGCGCTGCAGGCGGAGCTGGCCCGGGTCAACGGCCTCCTCGCCCCGTACCTGGCGGCTGAGGCGAACGCAGGTGCGGTCACCGTCCCCGGCGCGGAGCGCGACACGACGGCCATCGAGGACCAGGCGACCGCCCCGATCGACGTGAAGCCCCTGTGGGAGGCGCACGGCATCAGCCCCGTCATCCGCGTCGCCGACGCCCCCAGCGCAGACGACCCGCGCACCCCGACCTGGGTTCCCAGCCCGGACAGCGAGACCACGCAGACGCTTCGCGTCGTCGCCGCCTGACTCTGCCGGGCCGGCGAATGACACGGGATCCCCGGCCCGGCAGCCCAACACAGAAGCCCCGCCAATCGAAGTGGCGGGGCGTCCACCACAACTCTCTCAGGAGACACGCATGTCCGTCACCATCAACGCCCACCAGCTCGGCCGCCTCATCGACAAGGTCCGCGGCCACATCGGCAGCGAGTACGTCGAGGTGCTGCACGGCATCCGGCTCGACGTCGACGCCACCCACCTGCACGCCGTCGCCTCCGACCGGTACACCGTCGCCGCGGCCCGCTACCGCCTCAACGGCGACCAGCAGGGGCAGGAGCCGTGGGCCCGTACCATCCCCGCCGACTGGCTGAAGCCCCTCCGCGAGTGGACCAGCGCCCACGGCGGCGGCGACACCATCACGATCAGCGTCGTCCCCGGCCGCGTCATCTTCGGCACGGAGCACACCGACATCCGCATCCCCGTCGCGGACGACCAGGAGTTCCCGAACTGGCGGTCGCTGCTGACGGGCATCACCGCGAACATCCCGACCAAGTTCGCGTTCCCTGCCGTCGACTCCCGGATGCTCGCCCGCTGGGCCGACACCGGCGACACCCTTCGCGTCCACGTCACCACCGACCTGACGGCCATGCTGCTGTTCGGCGAGGACTTCATCGGCGCGCAGATGCCGAAGCGGTACAACGGCGTCAGCCCTTCCGGCGAGTCGACGTTCGAGGAAGCCCTGGCCCAGTGGCCGACCCTCGACGACAACAATGAGGCGCTCGCCGACCTGGCAGCCGAGATGCCGGCCGGGGACGACGAGATGGGCACCATCCCCGAGATGGTGAGCTCTCTTCTGCAGCAGACCCTCCGCTCCACCAGCGACCTGCTCGGCGCCCCCACCGACGACCCGGGCGCGACAGCCTCCTACGCCCTCGCCGGGGTGAACGCATGGACCGCGTACCGGCTCCTCGACGCCCTCCACAAGGCCGACCCGAGGCTCGCCGCCCAGACGGTCGCCGAGCTCGGCGACGAACTGGAAGCGGGCGACTTCAGCGAGAACGCATGGGACATCGCCGCGAAGGCCGGCCACGACCCGCAGGCGTGGTCCGACGACTACGAAGCCCACCTCAAGCGACTCGCCGCCAAGCGGGCCACCGAGCAGGCCGCGGCCTGAGCCCACCCCAGACGTGGCGTGGAGTTCTTAGCTCTGCCGCACGCCGCGGGCCGCCACCCCCAGGGCGGCCCGCGGCACCCACACCGAACCGGAGAACCACATGATCGCCTGCGTCCGCTGCGACGACACCGCCGGCCCGTTCACCCGCCAGCCCGAAGGGCCCGTCTGCGAAGACTGCCTCACCGACCAGGACAAGCGATGACCACCACCATCGAGTCGCCGGTCGCCACAGCCCCCGCCCTCGGAATCCACACCGACCTGTCGAACGCCGACTACCACGCCGATAAGACGTCGCTCTCCTCATCCGGTGCACGCAAGCTCCTGCCCCCGTCAACCCCGGCCCACTTCCGGTGGGAGCAGGACAACCCGCCGACCCCGACGAAGACCTTCGACTACGGCAACGCCGCTCACAAGACGGTCCTCGGCAACGGCCCCGACCTCGTCGTCATCAAGCACGACACGTGGACCACCAAGGCCGCCAAAGCCGAGGTCGCGGAAGCCCGCGAGCGCGGCGCGATACCGCTCAAGCAGCACGAGATGGACATGGTCACCGGCATGGCCGCCGCCATCCGCCAGCACCCCCTGGCCGCGGCGCTGCTCGATCCCGCCTACGGAGCGCCCGAGCAGTCCGGGTTCTGGATCGACGGCCCGACCGGCATCCGCCGCCGGGTGCGCTTCGACTGGCTGCCTTCCATCCAGTCCGGCCGGCTGATCATCCCCGATTACAAGACGGCGGCCGACGCCAGCGATGACGCCATGCAGAAAGACATCGCCAAGTACGGCTACAACATGCAGGCCGACTGGTACGAGGAAGCCTCCCGCGCGCTCGGCCTCGGTGGGGATGACGCCGAACTTCTGCTGATCGTGCAGGAGAAGAAGCCCCCGTACCTGATCAACGTCATCGGTATCGAGTTCGGGTCTCGCATCATCGGCGGCGCCAAGAACCGGGCCGCAATCAACACCTTCGCCGAGTGCATGAGCACCGGCAACTGGCCCGGCTACGGCGACGAACCCAACTACCTCGCCCTCCCCGGATACGCGGAGAACCGCGACAAGGAGATGTACCTGTGAACTTCCCCGCCCAGATGCCCGCCGCCCCCGGTGCCGACCGCATCGGCCAGGGCACCGCCGTCGAGCAGAGCCGCGCCGTCGCCGAGGTGCAGGCCGCGATCTACGTGGCCCGCCAGTTCCCCCGCGAGATCGGCCGGGCCCGCAACACCATGCAGGCCGCCTGCCAGTCCATGGCCCTGGCCGGGAAGGCGTTCTACCGCTTCCCGCGGGCCGGCGGAGCCGTCGAAGGCTCGACCATCCACCTCGCCAAGGCCCTCGCCCAGTCCTTCGGGAACCTCCAGTACGGGGTCACCGAGCTCCGCCGCGACGACGACTACCGACAGTCCGAAATGCAGGCGTGGGCGTGGGACGTCGAGAACAACACCCGGCACGTCCTCACCTTCATCGTCCCTCACGCCCGGTTCGCCAAAGGCAAGGTCGAAGCCCTCATCGACCTGCGGGACATCTACGAGAACAACGCCAACAACGGTGCCAGGCGACTCCGTGAAGCGATCTTCGCGACCCTCCCGGACTGGTTCATCGAGGAGGCCGAAGACCTCTGCCGCCAGACCCTGAACAAGGGCGACGGAAAGCCGCTCCCCGAGCGCATCGAAGGCGCGGTCCAGGTGTTCGCCGGTCTCGGCATCACCGCGGACCGTCTGGAGCAGAAGCTCGGCCGGAAGCGCGACCAGTGGACCGGCCCGGACATCGCCCAGCTGCTGATCACCCACAAGTCGATCCAGCGGCGCGAGATCGCCATCGAGGACGAGTTCCCCCAGGCCCGCGTCACCGCTGCGGAGATCAAGGGCAAGACACCGGCCAAGTCCGGCAACACCCCGCCGCCCGACGACCCGTGGGCTGGTCAGAACGTCGCCAAGCCCGGCTCCGGCAACTAGCCCGCACACCACAGGACGCCCCCGCGGGCAGTGCGGGGGCGTCCCACCGGAAGGAAACCACACATGACCGCCGAACAGACGACCACCATCCCGCTGGACCTCCTCGACACCCTCCTCGAGCGGTGGGAGGAAGTCGCCAAGGCGTACAAGCCCGGCGATGTTCCCGCCCCCTGGGACGCCCACACCCAGACCTACGCCGACTACCGGCACATCTACCTGCGGAACATCCGCGACCTCAAGCACCTCATCGACACCGGCCGCATGCCCTGCTCCCTCATGACCAACGAGGAACGGCGCCGCGGCGACTGCGGACGCAACCACGAGGACGAGTACGACAAGCACGGGGAGGCCGAGCCGGCGTCCACCTCTGCCGACGACCCGTGGGCGCAGGCGATGGAGGCCGCCGCCCGCGAACCGTGGGGGCCCGGCGTCACCCGAGACCAGGCCATGGCCAACGTCGTCACCCTCCACCTCGCCGAGGCGCTCCTCGACGGCAAGTCCGAACAGGTCCGCACATGGGCCCGGGGCCTCGCCCACGAGCTGAAGCGCGAACGCATCGACCTGATCGACGAGATCGGCCAGCACATGCAGCGGATGGCCCTTGGCGGGCCCACCAACGAAATCCCTTTCTAGCCCGCGCTTCGGGGCCGCCGCGGCCCGAACCTGCGTCGGCCCCGGAACCCAGCACACCACACCGAAGGGAGCACGTCATGACGGCAACCGAGACTTTTGGCGTCTACTGCGCCGGGGAACAGCTAGGCGCAGACGGACCAAGCATCACCTTCATCTACGTCAGCACACCGCTCGGTCAAGTGCGCATGACCGCCAGTGAAGCAAACAACGTCGGCCGCGCCTTGGTCGCAGCAGCCGAATACGACCGCTCGATCAACGACGAGACAAGCACGGTCCCCGCCGGCAAGCGCTACCGCATTACCGACGAGCATCTCCGCGACGTGGTGGCGGTATACGGCGGCGCCAGGGAGAAGGGCGAACCGCCCACCCGCGCCGTGGCAGCGCACTTTGACGTCGCTCATTCCACTGCCGCCAAGTGGCTTGGGCACGCCCGTAAGCGCGCCCTCCTCAACGCCTGGACCGTCATCGACAGCGCTCGCGCCGGTGGACAGTTCGGGGGCTCCCGATGACCCGTCGCCTGTCCGTCGCCGAGCGTCTCGCCGCCGCCAAGAAGGACATCCTCCTCGAGGACTTCGCCAACCAGGACTCGTGGGATCGCCTCCTTGTCGAGCAGGCCGTCTTCCACTTCGGCCAGATCCACGACGAGTGGTCCTGCAACGACCTGAGGGCGGTCCTGCCCGAGCTGGGTCAGAGGTTCCTCGGCATAGTCATCAACTCGCTGAACCGCGGCGGAATCATCGAGCACACCGACCGCATGGTGCCGTCCACGCAGGCCAACACCCACGCGCACCGCATCGCAGTGTGGCGACTGACCGCCCGCGGCCGGGCCATCGCCGCCGAGCGCACCGCACGGGCACAGGGGAGGGCGGCATGAACGGCCCCTACCTCGCCCTGATCCTCGGTCTCGGTTCCCGCGCCTGGACCGACCGCAACCTCATCGACCACGTGCTGACCGAGACATGGCACGACGCCCTCCAGGACGGCTACTGCGGCATCGAGGTAATGGAAGGCACCGCCGACGGCGCCGACACCATGTGCGGCGACTGGGCCAAGGCCCGCCTCATCGACGGCATCGGCCACCTCCCCGTCCCTGCCGACTGGGAAGGCCCCTGCACCGCCAACTGCCCGCCCGGACAACGCCGAACCCGCCGCAATGGCACCGAGTACTGCCCCCTCGCCGGACACCGCCGCAACCAAAACATGGTCGACCGCAAGCCGCTGGTCGCCCTCGCCTTTCAGGTCGGGGAGTCCACCGGCACCGCGGACTGCCTGCGCCGACTCGCCAAGGCCAGCGTGCCCACGAGGCGGTGGGCGGCATGACCCCTCTCGCCGACCAGCTGATCAACGCAGCCCTCTACTACGGGCCCGGGATCCTCCTCATCGCCGCGATCGGCACCGCCCGGCGGACCTCGCGGTGGGCCCGCAACCGGCACGACGACAGGGCCGACCGCCGGCACTACACCGCCCTCGCCGCCCGCCTCCACCAGGTCGCCGGCCGGGCAGACGCACTCCTCGCCATGCCCCGCGACCTCGTCAACGCCCGCCTCGAAGCACAGCTGCCCGCTGACACCGACCACGCCCAGGAGGAAGGCCGATGACCACCGCCACCCGGACCCAGGCCCCCCACGGAACAATCAACAGGGCGCGCGGAAGCCGTGCCGCAGGCATACCCCGCTGCCCCTGCCCTCCCTGCCGCGCAGCCGAAAACTCCTACACCAAGCACCGCAACTACCTCCACCGCACCGGGCGCAGCCTCCTCGTCGACGCCGCCCCCGCACACCAGCACCTCCGCACCCTTCAAGCCAGCGGTGACGCCCTAACCGTCCTCGCCGACCAGCACAACATCAACCACGGCACCCTCGCCAGCATCGCCTTCGGTCCCCGCAAAAAGATCAGTCGGGCCCTGGCCCAACAGATCCTCGCGATCAAGCCCGGTAACGCGCCGGCCGGAAACCGCTCCGTGCCCGCCATCGGAGCAACCCGCCGCATCCGCGCCCTCATTGCCCTCGGTCACCAGCTCCGCATCATCTCCACGGCCGCTGGCATGGAAAACTCCAGCGCCAGCTACCTCTTGAACGGCCACCCCCAGACCATTCACTACGAGCTCCATCAGCGCGTCGACAAGGCATACCGGGCGCTCTCCACCACCCCTGCGAACTTCGCCCGTAGCCTTCGCCGCGCTGAACGCGAAGGCTGGGGACCTCCCGCCGCCTGGGACGACGGGAGCATCGACGACCCGGCGGCCGGACCCGAATGGACCGGCTGCTGCGGCACGGACCGCGGCTGGTGGATGCACTCGCTCCAGCACATCCCGGGATGCGAGCGCTGCAACGTGGCCCATGAGCAGTGGAAGGCCGAACACCGGGGCCTCGAGCGGTCCGCGTTCCAGGCCGCCCTCATGAAGTCCCGGGCGTCCGCGTCCAGCCGTGGCAGCGACATCGCCGAAGACGGGCGCGAGCTCATGCGCCTCGGCCACACCTACGAGACGGCAGCCGCGCGGCTCGGCGTCACCCGGAATCACCTTCAGCAGGAACTGCTCCGGCACCCCGAGAAAGCACCCGAGCAGGTGGCCGCATGAGCAACACCTGGGAAGAAAGTGCGCTCTGCGCCCAGACCGACCCGGACGCCTGGCACCCGCTGCCCGGCGGAACGTCCCGGCCCGCGAAGCAGATCTGCGGCAGCTGCGAGGTGCGAGCTGAATGCCTCGAGTACGCGATCAGCAGCGGGCAGCGCTTCGGGATCTGGGGCGGGGCCAGCGAGAAAGAACTCCGCCAGCTCGCCCGAGCCCGGCAGGAGCAAGCAGCATGAGCATGCGCGAACATGGCACCTACGCCAAGTACAAGCTCGACGGCTGTCGCTGCCAGCCCTACGTCGACGCCGAACCCGTCCGCGAGCACGTCCGCACTCTCGCGGAGTTCGGCATCGGCTGGATGCGCCTCGCCCGCATCGCGAACGTTCCACGCGGCACCGTGTCCAAGCTGCTGTACGGCGACTCAAACCGCGGCATGGGCCCGTCGAAGCGGATCCTCCCTAAAAACGCTGCCGCGCTCCTCGCCGTCGAACCCACCCTCGACAACCTGGCGGACAGGGCCGCCGTCGACGGCGCCGGCACGCGCCGTCGCCTCCAAGCCCTCGTTGCTGCTGGCTGGCCGCAGACCCGGATCGCTGCACGGATCGGGATCAGCAACTTCACCAAAACGATGCACGGCGATCAGCCGGTCCGGGTCACGACCGCTCGCGCGGCTGTCGCCTTGTACGACGAGCTGTGGCGGGCCGACCCGCGGGACCACGGAGTCCGCCCTCATGTATACGAGCGAACCCGGCGTCAAGCCCGCGACCTGCGGTGGGCGCCGGTCGGTGCATGGGACGACGACACGATCGACGACCCAGCGGCCTTCCCCGACTGGACCGGGCGATGCGGGACCCCCCAAGGATTCCGCGCCCACTACCAGCTCGGCATTCCCACCTGCCAGCCCTGCCTCCAAGCCCGAGCCGAACACAGGACTGCCGCCCGGGCGGTGGCCGCATGAGCGCCCTCGAGAACCGCGACCCGGACACCGGCCGGCTCCGACCCCCGCAGCTGCGACCCGTCGTCCCGTTCGTCTGCGACGCCGGAGTCACACCGTGCGGAGAGCCAGCCCGGCTTTTCCCCGGCGGGTGGTTCTGCCAGCAGCACAAGCCCGGCACCAAGACCAGCTGAACGCACGCACGACAAAGCCCCGCGGCGACGCGGGGCAGGAAGGGAGGGGACGTGACGTCAGTCCGAGTCGTTGCCGCGGATGCGGTCAGCGGTGGCCTTCGAGACCTTCACGACGCGCTTCTTCTCCGGTGCGGGCTCGACCAGCTCTCGCTCTTCGCCGAGGGCTTCCAGGGCGCGCTCGTAGAAGTCCATGCCGACCAGGACGGCGACGCGCTTCCCGCGGGACGTGAGCACGGTCGTCTCGTCGTAGTAGCGGGCCTTCTCGATGGCGTCGGCGAGCGCGTTGCGCACGTCGGCGATCTTCTCCTGGTGCTCCTTCTTGGGCGCGGTCATGTCGCTACTGTACCTCACAGACTTCATGTACATCAGCGCGTTGAGCGCTATGATGTACATGAAGTCGCAGGAGTGCACAGCTCGAACCGAACGGCCCACAAGGGCCTGGTTCCGTGCGCCCACTCGGCGGCCACCCGACACGCCTCAGACCCAAAGAGGATCTGCATGAGCAGCATCGAATGGACCGAGCAGACCTGGAACCCGACGACCGGTTGCGACCGCGTCAGCCCCGGGTGCGACAACTGCTACGCCCTCACAATGGCCAAGCGACTCAAGGGCATGGGTCAGGCGAAGTACCAGACCGACGGCGACCCCCGCACCTCCGGCCCCGGCTTCGGCGTCGCCATGCACGAGGACACACTCACCGACCCGCTGCGCTGGTCCAAGCCGCGGCGGGTCTTCGTGAACTCAATGAGCGACCTGTTCCACGCAAAGGTCACCGACGACTTCATCGCCCGCGTGTTCGCAGTCATGTCGCTTACCCCGCAGCACACCTACCAGCTGCTCACGAAGCGGCACGCCCGGATGCGGTCGCTGCTTTCCAGCGCTCACTTCCGCACCGCGTGCGAGAAGGCCGAGGCCGAGCTCGTAAGCGACTCGACCACACCCGGGCTGCCGCGTTACAAGCGCGAGCAGTACGCCACCCAGTGGTGGAGCAACTTCGCCAAGCCCCTCCCGAACGTCTGGCTCGGCGTCTCCGTCGAGAACCAGAAGTACGCCGACCTCCGCATCCCCGCCCTGCTCGACACCCCGGCCGCCGTCCGATTCCTCTCCTGTGAACCGCTCCTCGGGCCCGTCAGCCTGAAGCAAGCCGTTCGGACCATGGGCAGCGAGCACGGGCACGGACTGACTGCCTCCTTCGTCCACGCCAACGGCTGCTGCGACAACCGCCTCCACGGAATCGACTGGGTCATCGCGGGAGGGGAGTCGGGCGCCGGCGCCCGCCCCCTGCAAGAGGCGTGGGTGAACGAGCTCGTTAGCGACGCCGGTGGCGCCGGCACCGCCGTCTTCGTGAAGCAGCTCGGCTCCGTGTGGGCTCGCGAGAACAACGCGTCCGACACCAAGGGCGGCAAGCCCGACGACTGGCCGGTCGAACTCCGCGTCCGCGAGTACCCGCAGCCGAGCGCCGCGTGACCCGCCCCGGGCCGATACCGGCCCCCACCTGACCTGACCGCAGCCCACGAGCTGCGACCGGCAGACCCATCCGTACCCCGCTCGAAAGAAGACCGCCGTGACGTTGGACGCCATGCACTGGGTGTGGAACCACTCTCAGACGAGGGGTAACGCCCGGCTTGCTGTGCTCTTCGTGGCGGACCAGGTGCGTACCTCTGCCTGTGAGGTTCGGCTGAGCTACGCGGACTTCACTCCGGCACTGAACGCCTCTCGCTCGGTCGTCAAGGCGGCTGTGAAGGCGGCAGCGGAGAGCGGTGAGCTTCAGATCGTGGAGCAGGGGAAGGGGACGCGCTCGTCCCTCTACTGCCTTCCGAAGGCGGTCGGATTCATCCGCCCCTCCGTCGCTAGTGGGCCGGAATCAGGCCCACTAGCCCCCCGTGACACCCGTCCTAGTGGGGCGGAATCAGGCCCACTAGGCCCCGACCATGATCACGCTAGTGGGCCGGAATCAGGCCCAGAGTGGGCCGGAATCAGGCCCTCTAGTGGGCCGGAATCAGGCCCACACTCCCCATTCCCATCACCCAGCAAGCAAGAGGCGCGACCCGAACGGCCGGAGGAGCCCGCACCCGACGCCTCCTACGGCATCCCGGACACAGCCCGACCCCTCGTCGACAGCATGACCGCAAGCGGCGTCATCGTCCGCTGGCCCTTCGTCGGCAACGGCTGGTTCCCGGTCTTGGCGCTCATCAGCAAATGCGGCACCCCGGCCCTCGTCGAGTACGCCCGCCGCACCGTCGACCGCTCGCCGGCACCAATCGACTCAGCGAAGTACTTCATGCGCGGCTGGAGCGAACTCCCGCCCAAGCCCGCCGCCGGCACCCCAGTACACACACCGCGGCCCCACCTTCGAGCCGTGGGCCAAAGCCCCGAAGAGCGAGGCATTTTCTAAATGACCACCGACCAGTACGCACCCGAAGACCTTGACGCCCTCGAAGGCACCGTCTTCGAACGCACCCCACCCCACGATGTCGCCGCCGAGATGTCCGTCCTCGGCAGCTGCATGCTCTCCCCGGTAGCTCGCGCCCTTGTCCTTGAGATCGTGGACACGGCCGCGTTCTACAAGCCGGCCCACGCCACGATCTTCAGCGCGATCCGCGAGATGCACGGGGCCCAACAGCCCGTCGACCCGATCACCCTCAGCAAGTACCTCGCGGACCGCGGCGACTCGACCCGCACCGGCGGCTGGCAGTACCTGTCCGAACTCGTTAGCGCCGTACCCACCTGGGCGAACGCCGATTACTACGCCGACATCGTCCAGGACCGCTCTCTGCGGCGGGCGCTCATCGAGCTCGGCACCTCCCTCGTACAAATGGGGTATAGCGCCGATAGCGCCACCGCCGACCTCGTCGAACGGGCCGTCACCCTCACCCGCGACCTCCGCGACCGCGGCATGGCCGCCGAAGACCTCCCCACCGAGGACATCCTCGACTTCGTCCAGCACGAAGACACCTACGACTGGCTGGTGCCCGGGCTCCTCGAGCGCCATGATCGGCTGATCCTCACCGCGTCCGAAGGCGGTGGTAAGTCCACCCTGCTCCGGCAGATGGCCGTCGCCATGGCCGCCGGCGTCCACCCGTTCAAGACGTGGGACACCATCGACCCGGTCAAGGTCCTCACCCTCGACTGCGAGAACGGGGCCGCCGCCTCCCGCCGCAAGTTCCGGCCCCTGCTCGAGGCCGCCGCGCACATCAAGCAGGACGTTGCCCGCGGCCAGTTCCACATCGAATGCCGGCCCGAAGGCCTCGACCTGACCCGCCCGCAAGACCGGGCCTGGATGATGCGCCGCGTCGAGAAGCTCGACCCCGACATCCTGATCATCGGCCCCGTCTACCGGCTCCACGCCGGGAACCCGAATGACGAAGAGCTCGCCCGCAAGGTGTCCGTCGTCATCGACGAAGCCCGGTCCACCGCACGCTGCGCCGTGCTCATGGAAGCCCACGCCCCCCACGGCAACAACATGGGCCCCCGCTCGCTGCGCCCCCTCGGCTCCTCGCTGTGGATGCGCTGGCCCGAGTTCGGATTCGGCCTTCGCCCCGTCGAGGACGAGAAGTCCGCACAGAACACCGAAGGCGCCCGCGGGCGGCGAGTCGTCCCCTGGCGCGGAATGCGCGACGAGCGGGACTGGCCCCAGTTCATCAAGCAGGGCGAGCGCTGGCCCTGGACCTCGTACAAGCCCATCGACGCCGACGAATACACCGGCTATTCCCCGACAGGAGCGATCTGGTGAGCATCCAAAAGGATTGGCACACGACCCTCGCCGGCGAAGCGGTCGAGCGAACCCTGCACCAGCAGGTTGCACGCGCCAACCACGTCCCTGGCCAGCCCGGCGCCCTCGACGGCGACATGACGATCGAGGCGTTGCCCACCTGGTACGGCGGCACCACCTTCCGGTCCGCCCTCGAGGCGTCCTGGGCGGCGACCCTCGACACGCTGGACATTGTCTGGGAGTACGAGCCCGAGACGATCACTCTGCCGTCCGGGGTCACGTACATCCCCGACTTCAAGCTCCCCGAGATCGGGGCGTGGCTTGAGGTCAAGGGCACTGGAGTCCCGCGGATCGAGAAGGCTGTCGAGTTCGGGCAGATCCTGGCCTGCGACTGCAATGCCTACGCCTGCACCTGTGACTGGCCCGGTGGTGAACTCGTCGTCATCGGCCACCCGCCCCGGCCCTACGACCCGTGGTCCGACCCGCGCTTCAACGACAGCGAGAACATCAACTACCGGGCAATGGCCAGGGCCAGCAAACGTCACGGTGGTCACCCGAACTGGTCGTCTACCCGAGACCGTGCTCTGTGGCTCACCCGCTGCGCTGACTGTGACCGCGGCACCTGGTTCGAGTCGTCTCAATGCCGGGCCTGCCGCGGACCTCTTGCCGGCTGCATGGGTTACCAGGCTGGCGCGTCCGAGCTTGAGTTCCGGCGGATCAAGGGACCAAAGCCCGTAGGTGACGGCGAGGACGCGGCGTGATGCGCGCAACGGGAATCGCCTTGGGGGACCGGTTGGCCGGGTATCCGCGCCTGCGCCTCCCTGTGGCCGCGTGTGGGGCGAACACCCCTCCGGGTGGGGCCGGGCGCCACCAACCCCGCCCTGACCCCGTAGGCGGCCACACAGGGCCTCGCCGTTTTCCCGTCACCCGATCCGGAGCCGCCGCGTGACGACCGCCCTCGACCGCACCCGGGCGCTCCTCGACCAGCCGGCGCCCGACCCCATCCCCGGACAACTCGACCTCACCAGGAGCGACATGACCACTGACCACCAGCCCGAGAACTGGTTCCACGAGGTCGGAAGCGACCACTGCCCCCACGGCGCCGAGCCCGACCGGGAGAGCGACGCCTGGGACATCTGGGCCGACCGCCACACGGGCAGCCCGCAGGACGTGTACATCTGCCTTGACGCGCCCGCCGGTGAGGCGTGCGGTGCCTGCTCGTCCGAGGACGGCGAGATGGTCCCGTGGGCCTCCTGCCGCGACCGGGACCACGCCCGTCCCCGCCCTGCCTCCGCCACCACCGCGCACAAGCCCGGCATTGCCGACGTCGGCAGCCTTGAATGCCTCGAGCGCGAGTGCGAGGAGTTCTTCAACGACGACGGCGCCGAGCTCCCCGGCAAGACGACCTGCTCCCACATGCGGGAGATGGAGATCTGCCTCGGCTGCTCCCCGGACCCGGAGACCTCGGACCTGCCGCCGGTCGTCGCCTGGACCGACTGCACCGCGCAGGCCGCCCCCACCCCGTGACGCACCACAGGGCGGCCCTGCCTGCCACTAACAGGCAGGGCCGCCCCTCCCGCCCAGTGTCCACCACACGCACAGGAGACAAGACGATGGCCCTGACCGAGCTCACCGAGGAGCAGCGCGAGGAGCGCCGCACCCGGACCCGGAACCTCATCGAAGCCCGGCTCACCGAGACGTGGCCCGCGTGGCGCCGTCCCGGACGGAAGCCCAACCTCGGCCTCGCCGCCGACATCGCCCTGGACTCGCTCGGTGAACTCGCCGCCGAGATCCTCGTCGACGGCACGATGATGCGCTCCCTCACCATCCGCGACGGCGTCGCCACCCTGGAACTCGCCGAGGCCACCGAGATGGTGACCATCTTCGCCGCGGGGATGCGGGGCTGCCTCGACGGCCACGGCGCCTCGAACTACGTCGAGATGGAGATGACCGACCGGGCCAACGGCGACGCGTTCACCGTCACCGTCCGCCGCCGGGAACGGCCGACGCCCCACGAGTTCCGTCAGCAGGCCGAGCGGCAGCGGGACGAGGTACTCCGGCTCGTCGACGAGTGGGCGGACAGCAGCGAAGGCCGGGACGTCCTCATCGAGGAGCTGGCGAAGGCCGGGTTCCCGCTCCCGTCAGTGACCGCGTGCAACGCCTGCGGCTGCTCGCCCCGCTGCTGCGCCTGCGACCCCGCCGCCTGACCCCGCCGTCCCGGGGCGTGTTCACCGCGCGTCCCGGGCCAGCCACCCCGCACACCACCACACGAGGAGACACCGTGACCGAGACCCTGCTTGACCGCATCGCCCGCGCCCTCGCGGACGTGCCGATCCGACAGGACGAGAACGGCCGAAACGTTGTTCTCGGCCTTGGCGTCCGCCTTGACATGGCCGGCGCCGCACTCGCCGTGATCCGCCCCGAACTGGAGTGCCTGAACGCCAAGGCCGCCACGAGGGAGATCAACGGCAGCATTCGCGTGCTTCCGGCGCGGTTCGTCACTGACGCGATGGCGCGCGTGCCCGATGTCCTGCCGGACAACTTCCGCTGAACGCATGACGGCCGGTCCCGCCGATTGCAGTTCGGCGGGGCCGGCCACCCCAGCATCCCACCACTCAAACATCACCCCAGGAGGGGACATGACCACCGACCAGCTCCGTGACCGCATTGCCGCATTGTTCCGCCACCCGCCCGGAACCGAGCGTCTGGGAGATGCCACGCCAGGCGAGATTGCCGACGCGGTCCTGTCCGTCCTGCCCGCGCCCGCCCTCACGGTGGCCCGGCAGGTCCTCGGCACCGTGACCGCGCTCCCGGAGACCGAGGTGCCTGTTGACGCCGATCTCCGCGACCGCATTGCCGCTGTGCTCTGGCCGCTCACCGACTGGGACGGCGACGAGTGCAACGCGGTGGCCGCCGCCGTCGCGGTCCTGGCCGTTCTGCCCACATCCGCCCCTGCCGAGCCGTGCGGCAGCCTCTCCCAGCCGACCTACTCCGGCGAGATCATGCGCTGCGTGCTGCCGGTTGGGCACCCCAGGCAGTGCCAGAGCACGACCGAGTACCCGTGGGTGTCGTGGCCGAGCCCCACCGCCAAAGCCGACCTGATCATGACCGAGATGCACCGTCTGGCCCTTTCCGAGGCGCTCGGCCTCGGCACAGGGGCCCCGTGGGACGCCATCCGTGAGCGCGCCGCCGAGCTCCGCCGCCTGGCCGACGAGGCGCAGCAGGGAGACCCCCGATGACCACCCCCGCCCGCACCCTCCGCCAGGCCGCCGCCCGCACCCCGGACCGGGCGCTCGCCACCTTGCTGGCCACGCTCGCCGACGCCGCCGACCACCACCCGGCCGGGGACGCCGGACTGGTCGCCACGATCACCCACCCGGCGATTGCTGTCGCCCGGGGAATCCTCGACGAGCACGAGGCGCAGCAGCCCGCCCCCGCCGTGACGACCGCCGGCAAGGCCGCCGCCCTCGGCATGGAGCCCACCGACTACCGGCGCTACTCCCACGACGCAGCCATGGAGCAGGTCCGGGAAGCGGCGCGCGGCCTGTACGCCGAGACGGGGCAGCGGGTCGTGGACGCACTGGAGCAGCCCGCCCCCTCCGTGACCGAGGAGCCGGAGGTCGAGGCGCTCACGGCCGCCGAACGCCAGTTCCTCACCTTCGCTCTGGACCTCGCGTTCGACGAGATGGTCTCGACCGACGGGTTCACCGACGAGGACCACGCCGCCCTGGAGAAGTTCAAGCGCATGGCCGCCGAGGAGCCGACCCGATGACCGAGCGCATCTCGCTCGACGACCTCACCAGCGACCAGCTCGACGCCCTGTACGAACGGCTCGACTTCCTCGACCGGACGACGCTGCCGAACCTCCACCACCGCATCGAGCACGACGCCGAGACGATCCGCCGATGGCGAGGCCGCGCAGAGTCCGCCGAACTCCGGGCCAGCCAGGCCGAGGCCGAGGTCACCCGGCTCACCGCCGGGCAGTGCATCGACTCCCGCCGCATGTGCGAGCAGCACCACACCCGCCCGGTCCAGGCCGAGACGGATGTCGTGATGGCGGTCCGCGACGCCGAGATGATCCAGCTGCGGTACGAGCGGGACCAGCTCCGGGAAGCCCTTGCCACAGTCACCGGGCAATGCCGCGGACTCGAAGGACAACTCGTCGCCGCACGCTCCACCGTCGACCGGGTGCAGGCCGCCACCAGTGCGCTTGCTGACCAAGCCGACGGGTTCCTCGCCCACCACAACCCGGCCTGCGAATGCGAGTGGGGCCAGGCGCTTGGCCAGGCTGCCGGGCGCATCCAATCCGCCCTAGACCAGCCACAGCAGCCCCCGACCCCGTGAACGCCGGCCGGCCGCCCCGGGGTCAATCCGGGGCGGGCGTCCGCCACCCAAGCACACAACCCGAAGGAGATCCACATGCCGTACCCGCAGCTCATTACCGCCGCAGAGAAGCTCGCCGAAGGCAAAGCCGGCCTGGGCATCAAGGACGTCGTCGTCCTGTGCGGCAGCATGCGGTTCGCCGAGCTGATGGCCGAGGTCGCGATCCAGGAGTCCGTGCTCCGCGGCAGCGCCGTCCTCAAGCCCGACTGCAACATGAAGATCCAGCACCCGTTGTGGGCCGACCCCGTCGAGGCCGAAGCGCTGAAGGTCCGCCTCGACGACCAGCACCGGCAGAAGATCCGATTGGCCAACCGGGTCATCGTCGTCGGCGACTACATCGGCGACAGCACCCGCAGCGAGATCGCCTACGCCCGCCAACTCGGCAAACCGATCACCTACACGCACCCGAGCGTCGAGGAGGCCCAGTGATCCGCCCCCTGACCGTCCGCCTCGACCCCGACACATCCCGGCTGCTCCGCCTATACCGCGGCCAGTCACCCGTTGCCGTCATCGGCCGGGCGGTACGCCTCCTCGCCGGCGCCGATGGGCACCTGGCCCCTGACGGCAGCATCCGCACCGGACGGAGGGTGACCTGATGACCGAATTCCAGGACCCCCTGTGGTCTCCGGACGAACTCGCCGCGACCGTCCCACGGATGAGGCGGATACCCGCGGATTACAGCCGGCCCGCCACCCGCGCCCCGAAACCCCTCGACCTGCACCGGCGGCGACGTCGACGCGCGATCCGCACCGTGCCCACCGGGAGGTACCTGTGAGCCGCACCAAAGCACCCACCATCGCCCAGCTCCACAACCTCGCCGACCGCGCCGACCGCGGGCCCCTCAGGCCCGAAGAAGTCAGCCGGCTCCGCGCGGGCATCGACCGGTTCGCTGTCACCCGGAAGGGCGTCGGAACCGCTTGGGGAAACCGGGTTCGCGCACTCCAACGCCGCCTCGAAGCCATTCACCGGCCGGTCCAGCGGGGCAGCATGGCAGTCTGCAGCGAATGCTCCGGCTGGAACGGCGTTCGATGCCTCGGCCTCGTCACCCCTTGGCCGTGCCCGACCCTCGAAGCCGTCGACACCGTCTTCCCGATCAAGGAGGCGGCAGCATGACGAACCCGCCCGCCTCACCCCGTGCACAGCTCCCCGCGGATGTCCTGGCCTTGCTGAGTCACCGCACGTACCTGTCGACCGCCTGCGAAACCGCCCGGCTGATCGACGGGGCCATCATCCGCAACCCCGGGCGGGCAGACCTCCCCGCCCGGCGCGACAAGATGCACCAGCAGTGCCCGCACAGCAACCACCTCACCGGGGTGCCTTGCAGCTGCCCGTGCCACCCCGCCTCGCCGTGACGGCATCTCCGGGGCGGAGTCCCTTCAGTCCCTCGAGCGCCTGACCCGCACAGCACTGCGCCCCCGCCCAGCCGTCAGGCCGAGCGGGGGCGTTGTGCGTCATGCTGAGAAAGGCCGCCCCCGGTTCCCGCGGGGGCGGCCGTGGTGCGGGTCAGACGGCGATGAACAGCTGGGGGAGCTCGGCAAGTGCTGCATGAGCGTCGCGATGCCGCTGGCGACGAGCCTCTTCCGCCCTGATCTCCGCCGTGTACGCGCATTTCATGTCGACGATGCCGCCGCATCGTTCGACCGCGACGCCCAGGACCCCCATGGCTTCGTCGTACTTGTGACGCTGATGGTCAGCTGTTGCATGTCGCTGGGCGATGACCTTCGCCTGCCACTCGGGCGGCGTGGTGCGCTCGTAGTCGCTGAGCCCGCGGTCGATCTCCGCCTTGGCGAACCGGTAAGCGGCACAAAGATCTGCGGCATCGACGGTAGCCTGCGGCACCGTGCCGATCACCGGGAATTCTTCGGTCTCGGACAGCCCCGCCGGAAGTTCGAGCTTCGCCATGTATGTGTCGAACTTGTTGGAGCCGCGTGGCAGTGGCGAAAGCAGCGGCTCTCTACCGGCTCTGAGTCCCATGTAAACGAGGGCTGTGAGGTATCGGTTGGCGGCCGTGCTGCGGTACCAGTGAGTGCCAGCCTGGTGGCCCCCCGGCGAGACCCGATCGAAGTCGGGGACGGCGGTGACATTGGAGCGTCGGAGCTCGGCGCCCTTCTGCCAGACGATGTGCAGGTGCTCGGCGTCGGCGCTGCACTTGTCAGGGTGGTAGTTCACAGAGCCCCAAGGCTCGCCGTTCAGGGTGCCGTCCTCGGTGATGAGCGGCTCCTCCTTGAGCTGCCGGAACACGGCGAGGGTCACCTGCTTGCCGCTGATGGTGAGCGTTTTCACCTCGACGGCGGCAGTGGTGATCGTCGCGTTCTGGGTGGTGAGCTGTCTGGTCATGCGGTCCTCTCGAGGGCTTCGGTGTGGATCTGATGTTGTCCCGGAATGAGCGCCCGCGTCCCGGCTTCGGTCCGGCCCGCTAGCTGAACTGCATCGACGGATGGCAGCCGACGCACGGCGTGTGCTTCTTCTCGCCGGTCCGGTCCTTTTCCTCGCGGGTCCGGGTGATCGGGTCACAGGCACCGCAGTGTTTGTACCTCTCGGCGCCCGGGGGTGACACGCCGTTCGCGGCGTCCGCTGCGATGCGGTCCCAGGCGGTGTTGGGGCGTGCCGGCCCGCTGTACCCGCGGCGCCCTGACGGCAGCCGGTGCCCGGCAGGGGCATGCTCCCGCTCCTCCGGCGACCCCAGTTGGCGGGACTGCGCCATCCACCCGCTCGTGGCCGCGTCAGTGCCCTCCGGGAGCCGCCTGGCCGCCTCCCGGAACGTCACCGGGTCCGGGAGCTCGCCCGGGTCCAGTCGGTGCGCGTACACGGCCGCAGCACTGTTCACCGCGGCGCCCCCGAGATCCAGGTACGTCTTCAAGTCCTGCTCCACCCAACCGGCGTCCAAAGCAGCAGCAGCAAGAGCGACCAGCTGCCGTCGCTGCTTCATCCCCGGCGGCCGGCCGCGAAAGTCCAAGGCAGCCACAAGGGCTTCGGCTTGAGGGTTCTGTTCTGAAGAAGAAACGCCGCCGCCTCCTCCGTCGTCGACCGGTGCGACCGCAGATGAAGGCGGCGCCGCAGGGGAGGAGGTGGTGGCTCCTTCTTCTAGAAGATCTTCTTCATCACTACTTCCTCCCTCAGTCCTTACAGAAGAGGTACCGCTGACCGACGTCACGCTGGCCGACGTGCCGTCGACGGACGTACCGCCAGCGGTACCCCGGTGAACGGGAACGTCGAAGACCTCCAGGACCGTTACGAACCTGCCCCGCTCACCCTTCTCTTTCGACCGCACCATGTAGCCCGCAGCCTCGAGCTCGGCGAACGCAGACCGAAGCCCGCGGCGTCCCTCGCCGACCACATCGCCACGGTGTCGCCGCGCCTGCTCCGACAGCGCGTCGGCGTTCGTCTCCCAACCAGATGGCCGACTCAGCAGCTCGGCCAGAACCCCGCGGGCGCAATACGACAGCCGGTCGTCGCGCAGCAGGCCATTCGGAATGATCGTGAAATTCGCGGTCGGCTTCGACCGCCGGATCTTCAACACACGCGCCTCTTCTGGGCCCGCACCTCCAGGCGCGGGCTGCTCAGGGGGACATCAACGAGACGCGGCCTGCTCGCCGCTGTGGAAACGGCCGGGCGGCAGACGCCACCCGGCCGTGAGGAACCGCAGACCGTCAGCCGGCCGCCCGCACCATCGCACGCACCTGCTCCGCCGCAGCCACCAAGCCGTCCGCGAACCCGTCAGCGCCGTCCAGGGCCACGAACACGGTGAAGCCGCTGCCGTCCTCCACCAACAGATGCGGGCGACGCAGCTCCGGACGCGAACTCCCCGGCTCCGCACTCAACCGGACATGCCCCAGCAGCTGCACCTCGCCATCTACATCCGGCACCAGGAAATCCACCATCTCCCCGCCGTGATCCAGGTCGTCCAGGTGGCGCTGATTCGCCGCCACGTGATCCTCAACGCACCACGGCTCGCACTCCACGAAAATGCGGACACCGTTCACCAAAGCCGGGCGGATACGCGGAGGAGCCAGATGCGGCGGAACCGGGGCCGAGACGACAGGGGCCGCGACGGCGGCAGGGGAGGTTGCTACAGTGTTCACGAGGACTCCTCTGATCGGGATGGATCTCATGGCCAGCGGTTACAGCCGCTGGTGAAACAGGCCGGGCGTTGGTAGCGCCCGGCTTTTTCGTGCCCGCGCTCAGGGGGCGAGCGCGATCTATGCCGCAGGGTTGCGGCAGCTATGCGGGCGTAGATCGGTGTTTCCATCGACGACGAAGAGGCCGAAACCGTGCAGCAGCTCAAGCAGGCCTTCTCGCTGAAGGAGACGGACGGCGTGAGTAGCCGCCGTTTTGCCGGCCCCGGTCGCCTCCCCGAGAGCGCGACAAGTGGGAATCTTCGAGCCCACTGGCCATGTGCCGCCCCGGATTTCCTGCCGCATTAGCTCTGCTAGCGCTTCACTCCTGCCGCCCCTACCGGTCACCTGCGGCCAGGTTGCCCCATTGAAGGGGGCCAGCGGGTAGTTGTGGGTTCCGTTGAACAGCGGCGCCTCAAGGCGGATGGCATCCTCTTCGGCGGCCTCCGCCGCCTCGCGGCTGGCGAACCAGGCAACCTCTTTGCGGGCCATGCGAGGCCCCCAGGTGCGGAGCATCTTGTGGCGTGCCCAGCGGGCTTCGGGGTCGTTCGAGATGCCGACGTAAAGCAACACGTCGTTGGCGTCGTAGAGGCGATAGAGCGCGGTGCGCTCGGGTGGTTCGGTCACTCGGCACCCCTTTCGGGCGCGGCAATGGGTGACGTCGAAAGCGCACGGTGTCGCTTCGACTACAAGCACTGTAGCTCTCTAGAGCAATCTGCACTACCTTCTTCCCGAAACGACGAGCGGAGCGGCCATTGACCAGGGGTGATGCATAGCGGGTAGCGTTGCTATAGATGAATCCACCCATAGGAGCGCCCGTGGAACGCAAGGCCGGCGAACGCAAGTACAGAGAGGTCGCCGACGACCTGCGTCGGCGCATCAACGAGGGGGAGTTCAATGGAGGGCGCCGCAAGCTCCCCTCCGAACGTGATCTCGTCGCGGAGTACAAGGCGACGACCACCTCGGCGATGACCATCCGCCAGGCGCTGTCTGTTCTCCGGGACGAAGGGCTGGTCGAGTCGCGAGTCGGCTCGGGCTGGTACGTCGCAGAGTGGAAGCCGATCGTCAGGAACGCTCTGGAGCGGCTCTACCCCGACCGGTGGGGCTCGGCGGAGTCCATGTGGGATGTCGACATCGAGGGTCGGCAGCTCGACGTGGAAGACCTTCAGGTGCAGTTCGCCCCCGCACCACCTGAGGTTGCTCGCGCGCTCGGCGTTGGAACCCGGGTGAAGGTCTGGCACCGGAACCGCAGGTACGTGGTTGATGGCGTGCCTGTCATGAGGGCCGTGTCCTTCATTCCGGATGAGCTCGCCCGTGGCACTCGGATCACCGAGAGCGACACGGGTAAGGGTGGCGTCTACGAGAGGCTTCGCGAGGCGGGGCATGGGCCGGTCGACTTCCGTGAGCAACTGCGAGGCAGGCCAGCGACCGCTGCGGAGGCTGATGACCTTCGCCTGCCCGCTGGGGCTACCGTGATCGAGCAGTATCGGAAAGCGATGCGCGAGGATGGCCGCGTCGTTGAGGTAGCCCGAATGATTCTGGACGCGTCGAAATTTCTTCTCGTGTACGACTTCCACGGCTGACCTGCGGTTTTAGGCCCTCACCCTGTCGGGTGGGGGCCTTTTCGCCGCCCCGAACCCGCCAACTGACCTATAGAGGCATTGATTGCTATGTAGAGGTTGTGCTTATCTATGGGTGTCACCCCAGCCAAGCAATTGGGAGCACTTGATGACGCCCACCCCTGCCGCTCCCATGAGCGGCTACATCACCACCGGCCAGGCAGCAGCCCGGATCGGGTCCACCTCGCAGTACGTCCGCGAGCTGATCCACGCCGGCCACTTCGATGCCATCGACATCGGAACCGGAGAGCGCGCCAGGTTCCGAGTCACGGTCGACTCCGTCGAGAAGTTCCTCGCCGACCGCGCCGTCCGCCCGGTCACCCCGAGCGAGGTGGCGGCATGACCCCCTCGATCGCTCCGACGTCGGCGCCGCAGTCCCCGGCCGACGTGGAGGCCCACGACTTGGCCTCGCATATCCGCCGCACCGTAGTCCCCACGCAGGATTCCCCGAAGCCGCCGTCTGAGCCGGCTGCCCGCCGCAGGTTCATCGCACAGCGCGGCTGGTGACCGGCATGTTCGGATCCGGTGACTTGACGGTTGCCGACCAGGCGGCCAGGGCCAGCATCCACCGCGCCAGGCAGGCGGCGAAGCAGGCCGACGCCGCGAAGGCCAAGAGAGAGACCGCCACCAAGGCGACGTCCCGCTAACCCGCAGACCGCCGCGCCCCGCCGGCGAATCCCCCGGTCGGCCGGGCGCGGCTTCCACCCCATCGCAGCACCCCTCTTGTTCACCTCACCCCATCACTCGAAGGGCACCCCCATGTCTCCGTTCGTTTCCAACGTCACCAGCCTGTTCTCCGGCGACCTCGCCACGATCTCCGCCGAGGTTCGCCAGCTGCGTACCGAGCTCGTCGCCACGGACATCAACGTCATGTGGGACGAGAAGCAGGGCGTGGCCCCGGGGGAGATCGTCACCCGGTACATCGCGGCCCGCGGCGACCATGGCACCCAGTACTGGCTGCGGAACCTGGCCGCCGAGGCTGACGCCGTGCAGCCGTTCGGGCCGCGGCTCATCGACGAGCTCGACACCCTCGACGCCCTCGCCTTCTCGGCCGCCGCCTGATGGCCGCCGACCGTGAGCCCGTGCAGGTGGTCGCCGACGTGATCCGAGAGGCCGTGACCTGCGAGCGCCAGGAGTGCACGCCGGAACAGCACCAGCGGTTCGTCGCCGAGAACATGCAGATCGCTTCCAAGCGGATCAACAACTCCTGACCCCGCCCATCACCCCGACGACGACAAGGACCCGCCATGACCACGCAGACCGAGACCGCCGAGTACCGCTGGACCGCCCACTACCTGGACGGGGCGACGAACCGCTCCACCACCGACACCCTCACCGTCCCCGCCAACCTCACCGAGAACGAGATCCGCGCCCGCGCTTGGGAGGAGCTTCGAAGCAGCGGACGCCCCGTCGGCTCGTACCACTCCCTCACCATCACCCCCACCCACCAGGCGAAGCAGCCCCTTGGCGCCAAGCAGGAAGTCTTCTTCGAGATCACCACCCTCGACGGGGCGGTCTACCGCATGGGCCAGCCCGCCCCCACCGGAACCGTCACGACCGACACCGGCGAGAACATCCCCGCCGTCGTCCAGAGCTACGAGATGTCGCTCGACTGGGTCGAGATCAAGCTCTCGGACGGGTACGAAGTCGCCTTCCCCGAGGCCCGCATCAGCCGCACCGTCACCCGCACTCTCTGACCCGGCCCGCCCTGTCGTCCCCAGCCCCCGCGGCTGGTGGCGGCAGAGAGGCCCGGACCACCCGGACCCGACACCCCAAGGAGGACCCATGGGCCTGTTCAGCCGAAAGATCGACCAGGTGAGCACGGAGGAGGAGCGCTACCGCGCCCCCCAACAGGCTGCGGCAGTCACCCAGGCTGCGGCGGACCGAGAGGCCATGTACGCGGAGGCCAGCCGTTCCGCTATGGCGAGTGCGCAGGCCCGCAGGGAAGCCAAAGCGGCAAAGCGCGCACGGATCACAAAGGTCGGCCAAATCAAGAAGGTCGGCCGTGGGCGCTACGTCACCACCGGATGGGAGGTCAACGTTCCCGACGGCAGCAGCCGTGGGCGCGTGGCGGAATCCGAGGTGACCCACACCGGCACCCTGGCGGGCTTCACCCCAGCCGAACTGTGCCGCATTGCCCATGGCGCCGGCTGCCGCCGCTGCCGCTGACCCGAGCCGAGAGGAGCTCGTCATGACACAGCCCGACCCGTGCGCTGACCACTGCCCGCAGGAGCTGGACCACGAGGCGTATTTCGCCCGCGACCTGCCCGCCCCCTGCGGGTGCACCCCCGTCGAGAAGTAGCCCCCAGCAGCAGACCGAGAGGACCCGTCATGGACGCCATGCAATCCGCCGAGCAGGCCGTGATCATCGAGGCCGCCCGCGCCTACGTCGAGGACATCGGCGTGATCGACATGACCAGTGCCGGGGTGCTCGCCGGGCACCTCATGAGCGCCGAAGTGCTGCTCAGGGAGATCGTCGCAGCGTTCGCCCCCATCAACGCCTGACCCGACCCGAGAGGACTGGACCGTGCACCCGTACCTGATCACCGCGAAGCCGGGCCGCATCCGCCGGACCCTCACCGTGCTCCGCGTGTGGACGGTACGGATCCTCGCCTTCACCGTCATGGCCCTCCTCGGAACAGCGGTCTTCACCGTCCGCTGTATCCGACCGCTCATCAATTACGCGGCCACCCGGGCGATCTACCTCGAGCTGTGGGCGGCCCAACGGATAGGCCGGCCCCCGGTCAGTGGACTGGTCGGAGCCGGGATCACCGACGAGTTCATCAACGAATTCCACCGTGCACGCCGGACCGCAGCAGCTGGGAGCCCCCGATGAAGCGCCTGCCCCGACCCGTCGCCGACCTCGTCCGCCTCTGGCATGACCTGGCTCTCCACCCCAGGGAAGTACTCCTCAGCCGGAACCACCACCAGTGGCGTGGCGCCGGGTTCATCGCCTTGGTCGCCGTGTTGGTGGCCACCGGGGCGCCCGGGTTCGGCGTCGGCTCCTTGCTCCCGGCTTTCCTCCTTGCCGGCCCCAGCTGGGCCCTCGACCTGTGCGGCTACTACGCCCACGGCCTCTGGGAAACCGGCCGGATCTGGCAGGACATCGACTGCCAGTGCTGCGACGGGCCGGGCGACGACTACGACGACGACCCCGAGCCCGACGACCCCACCGACGACGGCGGACTCTTCCTCAGCTTCACCGACAGCGACATCCACCACTGGCTCAAGGACGAGCCCACCCCCACCCGCTAGTACCTGACCCAGAAAGGACCAGCACCGTGACGACCAGCCCGCCCCAGGTGAACGGTCACCGCCGCCCCCTGCCCGTGATCACGGACTGGCAGGCGTTCCTTGGGACGCCGGCCGAGCAGCCGGTCGTCGACCCCACCCCCACACCCACACCCGAGCCGACCGCAACAGCGGTCGACCTCGTCGCCCAGGCCGAAGCCGACGCCATCCGCACCAAGGCATACGCCGACGCCGAGGAGCAGCGCATCAACGCCGAGGCCGAAGCCAAGGCCATCGAAATTAAGGCCGAGGCCGAGGCCGAGAAGATGCGCCTCGCCAACGAGCGTTCCGCCATGCGCATGGAACGGGACCGCGCCGAACACGACGCCCACCTCGAAGACATCCAGCGGAAGCGCGAGAAGGCAGCCCGCCTCGACGAAGAAGAGCGGGCCGCGGCGAAGCAGTCCGAGCAGGCTGAGGCGAAGGGCGCGGAGAAGGTCGACCAGTCCGCGAACAGGTGGCGTAACGCCGCTCTCGCGTTCGCGATCATGTGTGCGGTTGTCGCACTGCCGGTGCAGATGTCCGCTTTCTATAACCCCAACGCCAAGTGGCTCCTCGCTGCCCCGATCATGCTCGAAGCCGGAGCCTGGGTCATCCTCGCCGGTGCGGCAGCCGCCGTCGCCGCACACCGTCCGCACTGGCACTACCGGCTTATCGCCTGGTCCCTCGCCTTCGTCGCAGCCGGCGTCAACCTCTGGCACGGCCTGGAGCACTTCGACCCTGCCACCGCGATTGGTACTGCGTTCGCTTCGCTCGCCGGCCCCGGCGTGTGGGACCTCCACGAGCACGGCCGGATCCGCCGTCGCGACGGCGTGCTCAGCTGGCGGGAGCGTCGGGCGGAGCGGAAGGCGGCAGAGAAGCAGGCCGCCCAGGAGGTCGCCCAGGAGAAGCGGGAAGCCGCCCGTGAAGAGGCGCGGCAGAAGGCTCGGGACGCCATCAACCTGCGGCTGGCCGAGCAGCGCAGGACGGAGTTCCCGGACGAGTGGAAGTACGCGCTGAAGCTCGCCGTCGCCATGGGCGAGACCACCGTTACCGACGCTGTCTGGGACCGGGCGTGGGACGACAAGCACGCCGCGAAGCCGGGCGTCACCGCGAACAGCATCAGCGCCCGCAACGCCGCCGCCGAACGCATGAAGCGAGTCCTTGAACGTGACCCCGCGAACACCCTCAGCAAGGGCACGTCATCGCAGCGTGTTCCACATCTCCCCCCTAAGTCTGGCAGGGGTTCCAGGACCGGCCCGAAGGTGCGTGGAACCCGCCGCGCCGGGGACGCCCCTCCGTTCGTTTCGGCCGCCCGCAAGCAGGCCGCCATCACCGCCAAGAACACCGCCACCGAGGAGCAGAAGTGAGCACCGAAGCCGAGCCGCTGACGATCCCCGCCGGCTGGGACCTGACGAAGGTCATCCCCGGCCAGGCCATCGATCACGACGACCTCGAAGAGGACATCGCCCCGGGTGTTCTCGAGCCGTTCCCGGAGCGTCGCCCCGTCCTCCGTCACGCCGGCTCCGCGGCGATGGTCGTCGCGTCCGTCACCGGGCGGGCCGTCGGCCTCAGCGCCTACGGCGGACTGACCGCCGGCAGCTGGCTGTGGGCCGGGCTCAAAGCCGGCAGCTACCTCGGCTACCGATACGTCCGCGCCCACGACCTCCAGGAAGTCCTCGGCGGGATGAACAAAGGCGCCGACTGGAACAAGGTCCAGCAGGTGCGCAAGTCCCGGTGGCGGTTCCTCGGCTGGTCTGCAATCGGCGCCGCCGGTCTCAACCTGGCCGGCTGGTGGGCTCTCGTCGCCGGTGCCGGAATGACCGCCCTCGACTACTCGTGGGCGATCCCGCCGAGCACCACCGGCCTCGCAATAGTCACAACGACCGCCCTGTACGGCAGGTACCGGCTCAACGCACCCGACATCGCACCCGAGCAGGTCATCGCCGAGCACGACGACCCGAACAGCGACGAGCCGTTCCCCCTCGGGCACTGCACCAGCGGGGACCAGGTCGCCGAATGCGTATCCCGCGCCCTCGCCGCCGAAGGCATCGGCACCCGGGCCGTCCGTGCCATCGGCCACCAGGCATGGGGCTGGGAAGTCGACGTCGTCCTCAAGGGCTCCACCGTCGGCAAGGTCAACGGTGCCGCGGACCAGCTCGACTCCCACTTCAACGTGAAGCGGGGCGGCACCCTCATCGACCCCGACCCGCAGGAGTCCGCCCACCTCACGCTGCGCCTCGTCCAGGCCAACCCCTTCGAAAACATGCCCAAGCCCACCCCGCACGCCCCGAACAGCCTCGACATCTCCGCCCCGCACAACTTCGGTCGCTGCATGGACGGAAGCGATCTCAACCTGATTCTCGAAGGACTGCGCATCCTTGCAATCGGCGTATCAGGTGCCGCGAAGACAACCGGCGTCCTGCGCGACCTTGCCGAGGTCATCACCGCCTGCCACAACGCCATCGCCCTCGACCTCGACCCGGTCAAGGACGGGCTCCGCGAGTTCGAAGGCGTGATGGCCGCCCCGCCGATCCGCGGCAACAAAGACTGCGAAAAGTGGCTTGGCCACCTGGTCAAGATGGCCCGCGGCCGGCAGATCGTTCGGAACCGGCTCAACATGGGCGACACCTGGATCGCCACCCAGAAGCACCCGGCGATCTTCCCGTTCGTCGACGAGTTCATCTACCTCAGCAAGACGGCCAAGGAGAGCTTCATCGAGCTGCTCCGCCTCGGCAAGCAGTCCGGCATCTACCCCATCGCCGCCGGCCAGGACGCCACCTCTGACGCCATGGGTGACGCCATCGCCGACACATTCACCCTCAGCATCATGCTCGCCTCTCGGTGGGACGACATCCCCCTGGTCCTTGGCCGCGGCGCGATCTCCGACGGGTTCCGCCCAGACAGGCTCGTCCCTGCCCAGAACAAGGACCTCAAGAACGACGCCGGCCAGTCGTACATCAAGGGCCCTGGCCTCAACCGACCGCTGCTGTACGGGTGGAACGAGCACAGCAACCAGGCCATCAAGCAGGCTGTCGCCGCGCGCAAGGACGCCGGGCGCCCCTGGTTCGACCGCGACACGCTAGCCGCCGCCGGCCTCCTACATCTGGCGGATGGAGGCTCTGAGCGCGTCGTTGTGAGTAGCCAGGTCATTGCCGACTCCATTGCCGTCATGGCGAACGCCGGAGTCGACCGGATGCGCAGCGAAGTCCTGGCAGGTGCGCTGAGGGAGCACGACGAGGAAGCCTACGAGGCGCTGGAGTTGGCTGATCTGCAATCGCTACTCCGTGATGCCGGTGCAGGCTCTGCGGTGACTCTGGGCCCGCTCGACGGGCTTAAGAACCCTCGCGGCTACAAGCTCGAAGCTCTGGTCGCTATCTCCTGATTTGCCCCCTGCTCATGGGGTGCTCACGACTGCTCCTCCGCAGGTCAGAGCCGCTCAAGGCCCTGCTCAGTTGCCTGCTCAGCGAAATCGTGAGCACCCCCTGAGCACCCAGTTGAGCAGCCCTGACCTGCGACGGAGCAGCGCTGAGCACTCCTTGAGCACCCCGCAAACCACCACAAAGTGATCAGACGAGAGGACCCGCCGATCATGCCCGCGAAGACGCCCACCGCCACCAGGAAGCCGGCCACCCGCCGCCGGAAGCCCGTCCCGCGCGCCCGAGTCGGCAAAGGCCTCAAGGTCCCCAAAACGGTGCCGCTACACGCCCGACTCGGCATGCGCGTCGCCCTCATCGCCGCCTCACAGATGGATGCCCGCAAGAGCGTCGTCATGTCCCGCAAGGACGCCGCGATCCTCCGCTACACCCACGAAGGCTGTACCACCTGCCACGGCAACGGACAGATCTTCACCAAGGGCAAAGACGGCTCCTTCACCGGCTCCAAGCCCTGCCCCGCCAAACCGACCAAGCAGAAGGCCGGCCGGATCAAGGTCGCCATGGCCGCCCGGTTCAGCCCCGACAAACGCACCGGGCTCGTCGGCTGGACCTGCCCCTGCGGCAAAAAGGAGAAGCCCCGCTTCCGGGACGCCAAGGAAGCCACCAAGGCCCTCCGCGAGCACGAGAAGAAGCGCCACGGCGGGAAGACCGTCGGCGGAGCCTGGTACGGACAAGGCGCCGACACCACCGAGCCAGCCAAGGCCATCACCGAAGGCCAGGCCGTCACCAAGGTCGACGGCGCCTCGTCGATGACCGATGAGCAATGGGAAGCCCAGAACACCCCGCTCGGTCAGAAAGCTGCCGAAACCCGCGGCGTCTGCTTCTGCTGCGGCGGCAAGGGCGCCCTCTACTCGGCCCGCAACAGCCAGCACACCACCACCGTCTGCCCGATCTGTACCGGCACCGGCAAGCACCGTGCCGACCAGCCCACACTCTAGGAGCCCCGCATGCCGATCACGTTCCGCAAGTCGTTCCGGATCTTCCCCGGGGTCCGGTTGAACATCAACCGCCTGTCCTGGTCGATCACCCTCGGTGCCGGCCGCGGCCCCCGGCACACGATCAGCTCCACCGGGCGGCGCACCACATCGCTCGATCTTCCCGGCCCGTTCGGTTACCGCTCCACCCGCCGCCGCAACCGCTAACCCACCGAAGGAGACCCCTCATGCAGCTGCCCGAGCCGTACCAGCAGCACGCCCCGGTCGGGCAGCCGCAGCCCGGCTACACCCGCCCCGCCAACGTCGAGCTGTACGCCGAACGCCCGCCCATCGCCTATGTCCCCGACCCCTACAACCCGGGCACCTCTATCGCCATTGACGCCCGACTCATCCAGCCGGCCACCGCCCCGCAGCCCCGCGACCTGACCCCCCAGCCGCTCATCGACCCCCGCGCCCAGCTGGTCTTCGCAGGCGGCGCCGCAGCCGGAATGACCGGCGCCGGAGTCGGCTGGGGCATCGGCCAAGCCGCCGCAGGCATCGCCGCCATCGGATCCAGCAGCGCCGTCATCGCCATCGCCCTGCTGCTACTCGCCGCCAAACTCCCGAACGCCGCCCGCCGCGGCAACACCACGAACATCCACAACGAGACCCACAACCACACCAGCTGGTGGAGCCACAGCTCCACGGACAACTGAGGAGACCGCCACGATGGCAAGCAAAACAGCCTTGACCCCCCCGGCAGGCGAATGTTCCCAGTGCTGGTACCACGCCTACGCGTCGAAAGAGGCCCACCAAGGACTCGGCTCCCGCGAGGACTGCCCGGCCTGCGTCGACCACATGCTCAACGGCCACGGCTGACCGACACGCGGCAGCCCTCAACTAGTCAACCGGCCTCGCACTCGGCGAGACCATCAACGAACAAGGAGGCTCAACCATGGGATACGCGAGCTACGAGATCACCCGCAACGGCCAGACCATCCGGGCCGGCTACAGCGTCGAGACGACCTGCGAGAAGACCGGCTGCGACGAGAAGATCGACCGCGGCCTCGGCAACCTCTGCGGCCAGACGCCCGGCGGTGACGAGCACGGCTGCGGCGGCTACTTCTGCGGCCAGCACCTGCTCGGCGACAACCGATGCGAGAGCTGCGCCGACGCCGCCACCAAGGCCAACACGTGGGTCGACCCGGCTACCGGCGAAGAGTTCGACCTCCGCGACCGCTTCCTGCCCCCGGGAACCCGCTACGACGCCCAGCTCCCCGTCTGGGTGCACCGCGGCGACTACAAGGACGGTGTCCCGCTCCTCACTGCAGTCGTCGGCCCGGACGTTCGGCCCGCCGGTGCCAGGCCTCGCCCCATCACGGACGGCGAATGGGAGGACGTCGCCCGAGTCGCCCACCGGCAGATGATGGAGACCCGACCCGGTGCCGCCACCGCTCAGGGATGATGACGTGATGACCAAGAAGTCGAAGCTCACCGCGCAGGACCATGCGAACCTCGGGCGTCAACTCGCCGTGATCCGAGACCAGCTGAGCGCCATCCACGTGCAACTGTCCGGCGCCTACGCACAGACAGGGCCCGCGGCTCTCCCCGCCCGCAAGGTCGTTGCCGCGCGGAAGGCAATCGACGAGGCACGCACAGCCCTCGAGAACGCCCTCTATAAGGAGCACCCCGAGGATGCGGCCACCACCGTGTACTACCCGCACCCGGAGGATCGCGTCGCGTCCGCGGACTGACCTCTACCGCACAGCGAAGCCCCGGACCTCATGGTCCGGGGCTTCTTTGCGTGTCACGCGGGCGATCCACCGGCCGCCCAGCATGTCCGTGGGCAGCATCGTCACCGACACGGGCATCAGCCGGCACAGGTCATCCAACGCCTGCTGGCACTCCGCCTCAGTCCTGCCGTGCACCGTGAACCTTGCGCCCATGACAGCAGTCTGCCGGGGGAGCAGCGGCAATGGGGGACATCAGCGGAACTACGCCTGGTCGGCGGACAGGGCCTGCATGTAGTCGGGATGGTCGACGTAGGGCAGGGCCAGCAGTTCCAGGGTGCGGCGGACCCGGGCGTCCCGGCCGCAGGAGTCCCAGCACGCAGGTTCACGACCGTCCTCTTGGCGGTGCTCGTCGTTCAGGGCATTCAGTGCTGCCTGCTGTCGAGCGTCGAGCCCGTCGGCCATTGTGGCGCGCGGGCACGTCTCGTACTGATCGGCGCTGACGTGGTGCCGACTGGCCAGGGCCTCGTCGAGCATGAGCCGCTTCGCTACGACCTCGTAATGGGCGCGGGCTGGACGGTGCCGCATGATGTGGCGTTCATCCGCCGCCATCTCGGGGTCGAAGGTGGCAATGCGGGTAAACACCGTGCTCAGCTCGGCATCTGCCGCCCGCGCAACTGCGTCGTCTTCGTCGAATTGGGCCCGGAGGAAGGCCACCAGGGCGGCGGTCATGCGGGGCTACCAGGCTCGTGCGGGTACTCCTTGTGCTCCAGGTAGGGGGCGGCGAGGAGCCGCAGCTGGTACTCGGCTGTCTCGCCGGCCGACCCGTTGGCCCCCAGGTTCGGCACCACCGTGTCCTCCAGTAGCGCCAGGTGTACCTCGGCGGTGGCGATGGTGAACCGGGCGTGCGCAGCAGCGTCCTCGGGCTTGACGCCGAAACGGGCCGGGTCCTGGACCACCACGTTGCTGGCGTAGCGGGCCTTCTCCAGCTCCTCGGCGAACCGGGCGCGGAGGAACGTAGCCAGAGCGGCGGTCATGCGTCGCCGCCCTCGAGCTTGAGCTTGCCGACGGTTGGTGGACGAAGACGTTCGACACCCTCGGCGCGGGCGATGCGCCGGAAGTACTCGGGGGTGAGGCCCGTGAGCTTCGCCAGCTGGCTGACAGTTGCGCCGGCTTTGAGATCGGCCGCCGCTTGCGCCCGGACTGGGTCTTTGAGCTCGGCTTCGGTTTCGCGGGCGCGCTTGTAGCGGGCGTAGAGCCGGGTGGCTTCGTCGTCGGGTGTGTAGTCGGTGGCCATGGGGTCATGGTCCCACATTTGTTGGCCACCTATAAGGCCACCGAGTTGCCCTAGCTGAGGAATCATGGCGACCACTACGTTGGCCTCTTGCGTGGGCAACACGTTGGCCTATATGGTGGGGTCGTCGCCAGGGGGACCAGCAGGTCTACCCGCGCTGATGAGGCAGGCCGTAGGAGGACGAGATGACAACCCGCATCCCGAGGAACGCCAAGTGCGTGTTCTACGCGACCGAGACCAAGACTCGGGAGGACGGAACGAAGCACTCCGGGAGGGAGCAGCGTTCGACGACGTTTCGGGAGGCGCGGGACTTCCTGGACAGCCTCAACGCTCCGGGTGGCGTATCCGTGTGGCGGGCATCGAGCAACCTCACCGACGCCTACGCAACTCGTGACACCAACGGCTCGTGGACGACGCTCAATCGACTTACTGGCACGTGGGAGCCGCTCAACTAGCCTCACCCGCCCCGCATAGGCAAGCCCGCTGGCGTCCCAGCGCCAGGGCGCGCGGTTCGAATTCGCGGCAGGGCACCCAGCGAAACCGCCACAGCACAGCACACCCGAGGGGGACCCGCGTGAATGCCGCCCGCCACATCGCCCGCACCCACCGCGCAGCCCGCACCGCGACCCGGCCCCTCGGCTACCGATGCCTGTCCGGCCAGATCGCCACCGCCGTCGACCAGGGCACGCTGATCCCATTGCGTCGTGGGTGAAGCGAGCAGGCGACCCCGACCCCGATGCCCTCTGACCTCTCAGCCGCGGCCCGCCCTGAACCACAGGGCGGGCCGCCTGCGTGTCCCCGCAAATCGATCCGGGGTTGTCAACACCCCCGTGCACAATGGCTGAGACGCATCTTGCTCTCGTACCACCGCCGAGGAGCCAGCCGTGCACGAACACCCCGCCGACGATGGCTACGAGTGGCCGACCTGCATAACCCCGAACTGTGGGCGCCAGCTCTGGGTCTCCGAAACTGGCCGCTACTCCTGCCGCCCGTGCGAAGACCAGACAGCGAAACGGCTCGCCGAACTCCCCGGCCTCTTCACCCAGCTCAACCAGACCGCCACCCTCATGCGCGGGGCAGCCCGAGGCGGCGGCCCCACCAGCGGGTCGAAAACCCCGCCCATCCCCCCACGGCTTGAGGTCTTGTCGCTGACCGCAGCTGGCGGAGTCGCCACCCGGCTCCGGGACATCGAAGACTCCTGGCGGAAGGCCCTCCGCTGGACCGTCGCACCATGGCGCGGCAACCCGGCCCAGGCCGTCCCCGTACACATCAAGTTCCTGGTCAACAACCTGCCGTGGGCTGTCGACGCCTACGAGTCCGTCGGCCAAGACATCGACGATCTCCGCAAGCTCCACGCCGAATGCACCGCCGCCACAGCCAACGAACGCCGCCCCGGGCAGGTGTCCATCGGCCGGTGCCCCGCCCGGTACGACGACGGCACCCTCTGCCGGGCCGAGCTCACCGCCACCGCCGCCAGCCACCGGGTGCGGTGCGGCGGATGCGGCAGCCGGTGGGAGACGCTTAACGACTGGCGGCTACTGAGGCAGGCACAAGAGGATGTTCTCGCCGCCGACGCAGGAGTAGCAGCATGAAGAAGATCCCGACTCTGTTCGTCCGAGACTTCGACGCCCGACCGGCCCTGGTCCTGCCGAAGGTGGCGCCAGGCTGCGAATGGGTGCTCGCTGGAGAAGGCGAGGCCACCCGCAAATACGACGGGACCTGCGTCATGCTCGACCAGTCCGGCGAGTGGTGGGCGCGGCGCGAAGTGAAGCGTGGCAAGACGCCGCACCCTCGCTACGTGACGATCTCCACCGACGACGAGACCGGCAAAACCGTCGGCTGGGAACCCGTCGCCCAGTCCAGCTTCGCGAAGTTCCACGCCGAGGCGCTCGCCAACGTCGGGCCAACCAGTCCAGGGACTTACGAACTACTCGGGCCGAAGATCAACGGCAACCCGGACGACTACGCCGACCACATCCTCATACCGCACGGCTGGTCGATCCTGTCCATCCGGCAGGACTTCGCGACCGCCCCCCGCGACTACGACGGGCTCCGCGAATGGCTCCAGGCTCGCCCGTATGAGGGCATCGTCTGGCACCACCCCGACGGGCGCATGGTCAAGATCAAGGGCAAGGACTTCCCGCGCCAGGACCAGCAGTGACGGACCTTGCCGACTTCCTCCGCGCCCGATACGCGGAGACGCGCGAGCGAGAGCAGGGCAAGCGCAAGGTCATCCCCAGCGCTTTCGACGACCACAACGTTGAGTGGCGCTATGGGATGGGCGACCCCGAAACCCTGTATGTCGACGGGCACCCATACCCCGTCGAGAAGTACGCCGAGATCGCCACCGCGCCCGCACCCGACCCCGACGTCATCGCCGACCTCGACGCCAAGCTCGCCATCATCGACCTCATGGAACGCACGTTGCGGTTCGCCGAGGGGGACTCCGAAGTCGACCACTACGGCGCGGTGGGGAACGCTGACGAGACCCTTTCCCTCCTCGCCCGACCCTTCGCCGGGCACCCCGACTACAAGGAAGACTGGGCAGCATGAGCGGAACCCTGCTCGACTTGGCCGCCACCTATGACCGTGAAGCATCCAGCGCCTCCCGCTGGCAAACCCGCGACGAGCGCCGCCGCAACGCAAGCCTATTTCGCCGCATGATCTGCAACCGACAGGCCGCTGACCCCGCACAAATCACCATCACCATGACGATGCTCATCGACATCCCCGACCGCTGGTGCCGCCAACACGGATACCGGGCGGTCGCCGGTATGGGCGGGTATGTCATCCAGCGCGACGACGAAGCCGCAATCCTCGCTACCGTCGGGGACACGCTGCTGTGGGACGGCGAGCGGATTGGCGTCCAGCGAGCCACGCCATGACTGCCCCGCCATGGGGGCACAAGCCGCCACCCGTTGACGACAGTGAGCAGTACTGGAACAGCCCGCCGCCAGAACCCTCCGCCCGCTGCCACTACTGGCTACGACGCCACCGCGAACGAACCTGGACCCCCAACCGGCACATCCGCCGCGAGGGCTACCACGCCGCCGCCGAACAACTCGGCATCTGGATCTGGGAGTACCTCAACCTCATCAGGCCGCTGTTTGACGAAGAAAGCAACATGCCGAATCAGCAACACCACTTGCCGATCCACCAGCGATGAGCGTATCGTCTGCTCCAATCGATCTCGCTGTGTCTGGAGGCCCACCCCACCGGTGGGCCTCACGCATGTTCGGGGGTGACCACATGCCCGAGCAGCTCATCACCGAAGACCTCGCGGCCTACTGGACCGGACGACCCGCCACCACCATCCGCAGGTGGGCCGCAGAAGGCAGACTCACCCGCCACCAAGACCACGGGCGGCGCAAAAACGGTGTGCTCTACAGCCTCAAAGAGCTGCCCGTCGCCGAACGCGACGCAGATACCCGAGCCCTGATCACCCCAGCACCGACACCACCGATCCTCGGCCAAGACGACTTACTGGCCGCCTAATCCCCTGCGCTGGTGGGCGCAGGTAGGGCCTCGATGCGCCACGCGCTCGGCCCCCATGTCCGCCCGGTCGAGGGTCCGGGCGGACACAGACTTGGGGACTACCGGCCCCAAGTTCGAGGACTACCGGCCTCGAACGTGCCCAGCCGACTCCGGATAAGTCGGCGGGGCACATAAAGCCCGGGACTTCCAGTCCCGACGTGACCCCGCCGTCGAACACTCCCCCGTCCGACGGCGGGGCCACACCCCACACGGCAGGAGGACCGCCATGGCACTGCCCGACGACCTCCCCACCGTCACCCTCACCGGCACCTACACCCACCCCGACGGATCCCCCATGAAAGGGTCCGTCAGCATCACCCCCGTCCCAGGCAAGATCGTGGCCGCAGACAGCGGGCTCACAGTCCAAGGCCGGGCCAAGCAAAAGTTCGACGGCAACGGCGCAGTCAGCCTCACCGTCCTCGCCACCGACGCCGCCGGGATCAACCCGGAAAACTTCACCTACCGGGTGACGATCGCGTTCCCCGACGCGACCGGCGACAGCTTCTTCATCGCACTCCCCGCCAGCGCCCCCACCGTGCAGCTCCCCGCGATCACCCCCGCCTCCCCGTCCGAAGGCGACTACGTCGTCGTCACCGGACCGGCCGGACCCGAAGGTCCCGCCGGTACTGCCGGGGAGCCTGGCCCGCAGGGCCAACCGGGCCCGCCCGGATCCAACGCAGACGCCGAGCAGTACACCGACGACGCTGTTGCCGCCGAAGCCACCCGCTCCGACGCCGCCTACGACCCCACCGGCGCCGCTGCGACCGCCCGCACCCAAGCCATCAGCACCGCAGCAGACGACGCGACGACCAAAGCCGCGGCAGCTCAGGCCGCCGCCACCGGTACGGCCAGCGCAGACGCCACCAGCAAAGCCAACGCCGCGCAAGCCGCAGCCGCCATCGACGCCACAACGAAAGCGGCAGCAGCCCAAGCCGCAGCCATCTCAACCGCAGCAGCAGACGCCACAACCAAGGCCGGCACAGCACAGAGCACGGCAACGACCGCAGCCGCATCTGACGCCACCAGCAAAGCCAACGCGGCTCAGGCTGCAGCCATAAGCACGGCGTCCTCCGACGCTACGACCAAGGCCAATGCCGCACAGTCCGCCGCTGTCGCCGCAGCCTCATCGGACGCCACCACGAAGGCGAACGCCGCCCAGGCCGCCGCGACCACAGTGGCAGCAGGTGACGCGACTACCAAGGCAGGCAACGCGCAGACCGCCGCAGTAAGCGCCGCCGCCACTTCTGCCGCAACCCTGTACCTTCCGAGCGCCATCCAGACCATCGACTCGTACCTCGCCGGCGCTAGCCCCGCCTCGCCACGGTTCTTCGCCCACCGAGGCGGCGGCATGGTCCGGCCCGAGCACACCATGGCCGGCTACCGGGCGTCCGCAGCCCAGGGCTTTCCGCCCGAGGTGTCCGCCAACATCGACGGTTCCGGTGAGCTGTGGTGCATCCACGACCCGACGATGGACCGCACCACGTACAAGACCGGCGCCGTCAATAGCTACCTCACCGAAGAGATCGGGCAGCAGGTCCTCACCAACGGGCGGGTCATGCTCGGCCCCGGCTGGACTGAACAGCCGATGGTGCCGTTGCGCCAGGTCCTCGATGAGTTCCTCGGTAAGATCCCGATCTTTCTCGAGGCCAAGGGCAACGACGCTGTTGTCCCCACCCAGACCCTGCTGAGCACGTACTACCCGCACGCCCCCCGCTCGGTGATCTGGAAGTGCCACATCGGCACGGCGAGCCTGCCCTGGGCCAAGGACCCGTCACGGAACTACAAGACCTGGGTGTACCTCGACGACGGAACATCGGATGCGGCGATCACCGCGAAAGACCAGTACATCGACTACCTCGGTGTCTCCACGACCATGGCGGATGCCAGGGTCGCCCAGATCGTCGCTCGCGGGAAGCCGGTCTTCTCCTGGCCCGTCTACCGGCGCAGCCAGGTCGCGCGGCTCACCGGGCTTGGGGTCGTCGGCATCATGGCGTCCGACCCCCGGTACGTATCCACTGCCCTGCCGCAGCGCACCGCGTCCAGGTGGGACCTCCAGGTCAAAGAATCCGGGGGCACCCCGGGGCTGGACTACGACGCCACCTATTCGCTGCTGTTCGCTCCGGCCCCTGATGTCGGCTGGGTCAGCATCAACGCCTTGCCCAATCAGTCTTATGGGCTGGGAACCTATGCGCCGGTGCAGGGCAGTGCGGCTGGCTACCGGATCGCCTTCGACATGAAGTACAAAACCCTGCCCGCGGCAACGGTCCACGGCGGCTTCTACTTCGGGAAGGCCGCCGACGATGGCTACCGGTTCAGCACGGCGAACGCGAGCGGCGGCTACCACGTGGTGATGCGGGCATCTGGCGACATGCAGCTGTACCGGCACACCGCAGGGTCGACGACGGGAACCCAGATCGGGTCGACAATCACGACGCCGGCCCCGATCGCCGACACGGCCATGAGCTTCCAGATCAACGTGACGCCGACGACAGTCGAACTGAAACGCACCGACGGGGCCGGCTGGACTACTGGGCCCATCGCCGACACGACCTACCGCGGTGGTTACCTCGGCCTGTCGAACGGCAGCATCACCGACCTCACCACCCGCCCCTACTGGCGGAACCTCGTCATCACCCAGCTGTAGAAGGGCCCGCGCCATGGCCGACGACCTGCTCGTCATCATCCCCACCCGAGGACGCCCCCAAGCCGTCATGGCGCTCGTCAGGGCGTGGCATGAGACGGGGGCGACTGCGGACCTGCTGTTCGCCGTCGACAACGACGACCCGGAGCTCGACGCGTACAAGCGTGAGGCTGCGAAGTTCATGAAGGGTGGCCAGGTCCGCTTCGTATTCGGGAAGCGGATGCGGCTGTGCGGCACCCTGAACCAGCAGGCGGTCAAGGCGGCAAAGAGGTACCGGTACCTGGCGTTCATGGGCGACGACCACCGGCCGAGGACCGCCGGGTGGGACGAGCGGATTCGGGTCTGCCTGTCCGGTGGCCCCGGCGTCGTTTACGGCAACGACTTGCTGATGGGGGAGCGGATGCCGACTGCGGTCGCCATGACCGCCGACATCGTGCAGACCCTCGGCTACTTCAGCCCGCCCACCCTGGTGCACCTGTGCCTGGACCTGTGCTGGCTTGACTGGGGCCGGGGCATGGGGCGCATCACCTACCTCGACGACATGGTCATCGAGCACCTACATCCCGCCAACGGCAAGGCCGAACTGGACGCTGGGTACGAAGAGGTCAACTCCGAAGCCATGGTCTCCGCCGACAGCACCGCGTACTACGACTACCGGGACAACGGTGGGCTCGCCGACGACCTGGCGAAGCTCCGAAAGCTCGTCGAGGAGGCATCGTGACCGTCGACGACGTCATCCGGGCGTGGGACCAGGCCGACCCCACTGCGATCCACCCGCTCCGGCAGGTCTCCGAGGGCACCTACTGGGAATCCGGCAAGGTGCAGGCCAGCATGCTCGCCAGCATGATCCCCGATGGGGCCAAGGTCATGGACTTCGGTGCTGGTGACGGCCGCGTCGCCATCCCGCTTGCCGGGCTCGGCTACGAGGTGACCGCCGTCGACGCCTCCCAGAACATGCTCGACAGGCTCACCGCACACGCCCCCGACATCAACGCCGTGCGAGCCGACGCTGACGGCATCGCCGGACACCTCGGCCGCCGCCGCATGGACGCCGTGTACTGCCTGGCCGTCCTCATCCACCACAGCTACACGGACTGCCTGCACATCATCGGCAAGCTCCGGGCAGCCACCAAGCTCGGCGGGATCCTCGTCCTCGACTGGCCGCTCTCCGACACGCCCGCCGAGGCCGACTCGTGGATCGGCGTCACCACCTGGTCCCGCGAACAGCAGTACAAGGCGTGCGCGGCCATCGGACTCGAACCTGTCGACAGCGACCTCCCATGGGGCGTCTACCGGGCAGTGAAGGCAGGCAGCTGATGCGCGTCCTCCTGAGCGGCCACCGGGGCTTCATCGGCCGCCACCTGCACGCCGCGCTGGAAGCCCGTGGCGACTACGTCGTCGGCATCGACCTCAACAACGGCAGCAGCGTCGACGCCCTTGACTACTTCCGGACCGCCGACGCCCAATACGACCTCGCAATTCACTGCGCCGCGAACGTCGGCGGCCGGGCGGTCATCGACGGATCCCCGCTCGCCGTCGCCACGAACCTTGCGCTCGATAGCTGGTACTTCCAGTGGCTGGTTCGCACTGGCACCCCACGCGCCGTGTTTTTCAGCTCGTCGGCCGCGTACCCCGTCGAGCTCCAGCAGCCCGGCGACATTCACCGGCTGACCGAAGACGACATCAACCTCGACAACCCCGGCCTCCCCGACGCCACCTACGGGCTCGCCAAGGTGACAGGGGAGCGGCTCGCCCAGTACGCCGAAGCCGAAGGATGCCGCGTCCACGTCCTCCGCCCCATGTCCGGGTACGGGGCCGACCAGGACGACTGCTACCCCTTCCCCGCCTTCATCGGCAGGGCCAAGCGGCGCGAAGACCCCTTCGAAGTCTGGGGCGACGGCAGCTCAACACGCGACTGGATCCACGTAGACGACGTGGTCGGAGCCACCCTCGCCGCCATCGACCAGGACGTCACCGGGCCGATCAACCTTGGCTGGGGCCGGGCCACCAGCTTCGACCAGCTCGCCGGCTACGTCACCCAAGCCGCCGGATACGCCCCGCTCATCAAGCACCTGCCGACCGCCCCGCAGGGGGTGCATCACCGGGTGTGCGACCCGACCCGGATGCTCAGCTTCTACCAGCCTGAGGTGACCTTGGAAGAGGGCATCCGGCGGGCGCTCGACTCCTGACCCCGACCACCATCGGAGCCCACGCCATGGCTGACCCCACCGTTGCTCTTGTCGTCGCTGCCGAACTGGAAGAGGCGTTCAAGAAGCACGAGCACCTCCTGCCGGGCCGCACCGTGAGCCGAAAGCTGAACGGCGGCGAGCGACACGTCATCTTCGAGCGCACCGCCCCCGACGCTCCTTCCGGAGCCGTGACCATGCTGCCCATCTATAGCGTGACCGCGCCGCCCGAGCGATGCGTCCAGCTCGACCACATCGAGTACTACGACGCCGACGACCAGCTGATCACCTAAGCCCCCGGAGCCCGCGCCATGGATCTCCACACCTGGATCACCCAGCAAGTCGACCGCGCCGAAGAGGCCGCCCGTGCCGAGCTGGAGCACCGGCTGGTCGTCTTCCAACCGCACAACGGAGGACCCGCCATCACCGGCGTCGTCACCGGTACCACGCCGTGCGCAGACGGCATCCAGCTCGACGTCTCCCAGTGCGGCGTTGAACCACGAGACGGCACCCCTGCACCAGTCGAGTCCGTGACCGCTACGCTCCGCCGCTGCGAAGCGGACCGCCGCATCCTCGCCCGGCACAACGTCGACCCCGAGGCGAGCGACAGCCAGATGTTCGCGACGGCCTGCCACGGCTGCGGCACCTACGGCTACTGCGACGACCCGAACACCGAGAACCTCAACGACTGCCCCGAGCTGCTCGACCTCGCGCACGCCCACGGCATCACCCCCGCCACGCTTGCCGGACTCGACCGGCCGCAGTCACCCGAGCCGAACCCGTCCACGGGGCCGCGCCTCGCCCACTGGCTCACCCCGCCCATCACCACCAGCGACGTGCCCGCATCCCTACGCGGGCCCCGCTGGAAGCCATAACCCACCACACCCTGGAGCCCGCGCCATGGCCCGAACTGAAGAAGACCCCTCGATCCAGCAGCGAGTCGAAGACGTCATCAGGGACTTCCCCTTCGACAACTACGGCCTCAACGACATCGACATCGCCCTCAACGACCACCCGGACGATCAGGAATGGGTACCCGACCTCGCACGCAAGGTGCTGGCCACACTGGACGAGGCGGTGAGCGGCTGATGACCGACGCACCCCGCTACCGCGAACGCGAACTCGCCAGCGGCACCCTCCGTGAAGCCGCCACCCACCTCAACGCCATGCCCACCGGCCAGGTAGCCAGCGCCGAGATCACCGCACGCGCCAGCCAGGCGCAGGCCATCGCCACCGTCGCCATCGCGCAAGCCCTCCTCGAAATCGGCGACGTCCTCCGCGAACACCTGAGCCGAGGTGACGCCTGATGGCCCGCTTGCAGATCCTCGAACTCCCCGAAGGCGTAGACGACAACCGGCCGCCATTCGTGCTCGTCATCGACCAGTACACGGCGCAGCGATACGTCCTCGGGCCCGACCAGCCGGAGCCCGTCGACCAGTTCGAGCACGTCGCCGAGAAGATCGGCGCCCGCGCCATTCTCGCCTTCGAAGAGACCATCGACATCCCCGCCAACGAGATCACCCTCAGCGATGCCGCCGACGGCAACGTCGTCCGCATCCGCGTCGAACCCGACCTCGAAGGATTCACCGAGAAGGTCATGGCCGAAGTCGCCAAGGCTCAGGTCGAAGCGATCGACGCTGTACGGCAGGCCCGGCTGTGAGCGGCGGCAGCTACAACTACCTGTACTGCCACGTCAGCGGCCTCGAAACCCAACGCGGCGACATCGAAGCCATGCGCGACCGCCTCGCCGGCCTCGAAGCTGACCGCATCCCAGGCGCCGCGCGAGCAGCCCGGCTCACCCGGTACGTCCTCATCCACCTCGACCTCGCCGAACAAAAGGCCCAGGAGCTCACCGACGTCTGGCACGCCATCGAATGGTGGGACTCCAACGATTACGGCGAAGACGACGTCCGCGAAGCCCTCGCCGAATGGTGGGACAAGGCGGACCCCACTCATGGCTGACCAGCAGATCGGGCAACTCCTCGACAGCCTCGGCGTCACCGCCGACCTCGACGACGGCGACTACGTCACCGACGCACTCGTCATCCTCAAAGTCCTCCAACCCGACGGATCCATCGCCCTCAGCATCGGCGCCACCGACACCCGCGACTGGATCAACCAAACCGGACTCCTCCGCAGCGCCATCGACATCAGCGAAGGGAACATCCGACGCGCCGACGACGACGGCTGAGGAGGCCAGCATGAGCGGAGGCTGGCAAGGATCCGATCGGCGCAAAAGACTTCCGCCAGGCTGGACAAAGATCCGGGCCCGCATCCTCGAACGAGACCCGATCTGCAAGATCTGCGACGTGAGGCCATCGGCGTTCTGCGATCACATCATCGCCAAGGCCGACGACCACAACGACACCGGACTCCAAGGCGTCTGCGGCCCATGCCACGACCAGAAGTCCGCACGCGAAGGGGCAGCCGCCGCCAAGGCCAAAGGGCGGCCCGGGCGCAACAGGTCCCCGGAGAGAAACACCCCGGCCTTCTCTGAACCAAGGCGGTGACCATGGCCCGCTACCTGATCCGGCACCCCGGCAAGCAGAGCGACGACATCCTCATCGAAGACCCCGCCCTCGCTCTCGACTTCCACGGGAACTGGGCTGTCTTCAGCGACAAGGAGGGCGTCTACCTCGCGCTCCCCGCCAATGAGGCCCAGATCGAACGGGTAGACGAAGCCCAGGACCACGAGCCCGCGCCACAGAAGGAGTGAGCACTGTGGCAAGCAAGGGACGAAGCAGTCGAGGACGAAGCCAACGAGGCAACGCCGAGACGCTCCGCAGATACTGGAGCACGGGAGCCGGCGCAGCCAAGATCCGATGGGGAACGCCAGGCGACTGGGGTCGCTGCAACCGGCAGCTGTCCAAGTACATGGGAGCTCGGGCCAAGGGGTACTGCAACCTGATGCACCGCCGCACCACTGGGGTCTACAGCGGCAGTAGGGCCAACGTCGGCCGGCGCAGGTAGTCGAACGCTTCGGCGAGAAAGGTCAAAGAGTCGAAGCGAAAGCGTCGACGAGCGAGGCAGGCTGACCGCCGGCATGCCACGCACTGGCAGGCAGGGTGGACGCGGGCCGGCGAGGCAGGTCATGGGCGAGGCGAGCATGGTGAGGTCGCGATGGTCATGCATCGACGTGATCACTCGATGAGTGATCAAGGTTCGTTGATCGAGCATCAACGATCAACGCGACTCGGATTCGAGTGATGACCTTGACGGTTCGGGTGGTCAGCCTCTTGACCTTGCCCAATGATCCAAAGGGTCACCGGAAACCATGATCAAACCGGCCATGATCACCTGGGGGGATACCCATGATCATGATCTTTTAGAGATCGGGGCCGTATAGCACCTGACCCTGTGTACGGGTTCCCAAGGCCCCCGGCCTGCGGGAACGCGTGACCAAGCGCTTAGGTCGCCGCTCGGTCGCCATGCCTTCGTTGGCATCTATGCAGGTCAAAGGGCTGTAGCCGTGGCATCGATGCGCTAGACTGGTCTCGTGACCACGACCGCGCGCCGCACTCACTGCGAGTCCTGTGCCGGCCCGATGCCGCTGATGGCCCGGGCCGACGCCAGGTTCTGCGGCGATACCTGCCGGAAGCGTGCACATAGGGCGCGGGCTTCGGCTGAGCGTGAGCGCGTGACCGTGGAGCAGGCGGCCCGGGTCCCGGTCGAACTGACCTCCCGACCGCGATGGGTGCGCTACAGCTCGCGGAAGGTGCCGCTGCGGGTGGACGGCAGGTTCGCCGCGGTCAATGACCCCTCGTCCTGGTCGGACTTCGATGCTGCTGCCACTGCGCCAGCGGGTGAGGGCGTCGGGTTCGTCCTGACCGCGCATGACCGGATCGTCGTGGTCGACCTGGACCATGCGGTTGAGGCCGGCCAGCTGTTGCCGTGGGCGCAGCGGATCGTGGATGCGCTGCCTGCGACGTACATGGAGCGCGGCCGGTCCGGTACGGGCCTGCACCTGTGGTTCCGCGGCGAGGTTCCTGCTGGTCGGCGGATCCGTCAGGGCGAGTTGGCGGTTGAGGTGTACTCCGACCGCCGCTACATCATCATCGGCGACCGGGTGCCCGGTACGCCTCTTGAGCTTGCCGAGCTGCCTGATGCGGCCGGTGTGATTGCCTTGCTCGTGTGACGCCCCGGCGGCGTCCCTGAGGGGGCGTTGTCGTTGATTCAGCCCTTCGCACGCCCTGGTGGCGTGCTCTGACCCTGGAGGTCGTCATGGGCGCATACGGACCTATCCCGAAGCGTTCTGAAGAGCGCCGCCGCCGGAACAAGGACGATGGCCCGGAGATGATTCAGGCCCCATCGGGGGGCCCTCAGGATCTGCCTGACCTGCCGGAGCCGGATGCGCTGTGGCATCCGATCGCTTCGGACTGGTACCTGTCGCTCCGCGACTCGGGGCAGTCGGCGTTCTATGAGCCGTCGGACTGGGCGATGGCCCGGTATGCGGCCCATGTGATGTCGCAGGTGCTGCTGTCGGAGCGGGGGCCGAACGGCCAGCTGGTCGCGGCGCTGAACTCAGTGATGTCTTCCCTGCTGACGACTGAGGGCGACCGGCGCCGGGCGCGCATGGAGCTGGAGCGAAAGAAGCCGGCCGGGCCGAAGCTGGCATCGGTGAGCCCGCTGGACTCCTACCGCGACATTGCAGGGGGCTGACGTGTTGATGTACGTCATCTGTGCGGGCAGTCAGGCTGAGGCGCGGGCCTGGGCCCGTCTCCATGGCATCCCGCAGCGGCAGTGCTTGTACGCCGCCAAGACGCGGACGATCGAGGGCCTTCGCGACTTCGCCGTGGTCCGGCTGCGGGGCTTCTTCGACCGGCCGGACCGGGATGAGATCGAGGCATGTCTGCGTAGGAACGAATTGAAGCGGCGTTCCCCGCTGGTCACCCGTCATGACTCAGGAGACTGACGAGCAGGTCCCCGACGTCGTCGAACCCTTCACGCTCGGCCCCACATGGAAGCGCGGCCCAGACGGCAAGTTCGTCCTCCCCGAGTACACGCTGGGCTGGCATGCGCTGGCGTGGACGAAGACGTACCTGCAGCACTACGTCGGCCGGCCGTGGCAGTACACGCCCGAGCAGGCCCGGCTGACGCTCTGGTGGTACGCCATGGACCCGGTGACGAACCGGTTCTTGTACCGCGACGGCGTGATTCAGCGACTGAAGGGCCACGGCAAGGACCCGCTGGTGGCGACGTATTCGGCCTTCGAGTTCGTTGGCCCGTGCCGATTTGAGCAGGTCGCCGAAGCGGGCAACGAGTGGGGCGTTCCGGCCGGCCAGCCGCTGGGGATGCAGCACCCGGCGGCGTGGGTGCAGATTGCCGCGGTGTCGCAGGACCAGACGCGGAACACGATGACCTTGTTCCCTTTGCTTCTTACGAAGCGGGCGATCGAGGAGTACCGGATCGACCTCGGCAAGGAGATCATCTACGCCGACAAGGGCCGGGCCCGGATCGAAGCGGTGACGTCGTCGCCTCGCGCCCTCGAAGGGGGGCGGCCGACGGCCGTAAATATGGGGGAAACGCATCACTGGCTGGCTTCGAATGGGGGCCATGAGATGGCCGCCGTGATTGAGCGCAACGCCACCAAGTCGGCCGATGGGCAGGCCCGGTCGCTCGCCAACACCAACGCCTTCGAGCCCGGTGAGGACTCGGTGGCCGAGCAAACGCGCGACGCCTACGAAGCTGTCGAGGCCGGCCGGGCTGAGGATGTCGGGTTGTTCTACGACTCGTTGGAGGCTCCGCCTGAGGCGAAGCTGACGGAGGCGTGGATTGAGCCGACGTTGCGGGCGGTTCGAGGGGACTCGACGTGGCTGGACATTGACCGGCTGAAGGCATCGATCCTTGACACCCGTAACCCGGCGAGCCGGTCTCGGCGCTTTTGGTACAACCAGATCGTCGCTGCTGAGGATGCATGGATGGCCCGCTATGAGTGGGAGGCCTGCAAGCGCGAGGATCTGGCGCTGGCGGATGGCGACGAGATCGTCATGTTCTTCGACGGGTCGAAATCGGATGACGCGACTGGTCTGGCTGCTTGCCGCATGTCGGACGGTCTGGTGTCGACGCTGGGGGTGTGGCAGAAGCCGCCGAACTGGCCGGCACCGGAATCGCCGGGCTATGTGCCGTACCAGGTGCCGCGCGAGGACGTCGACGGCGTCGTGCAGAACGCGTTCACTCGGTTCAAGGTGCTGGCCTTCTTCGCCGACCCGGGCTCCGGTCAGGACGAGGACGGCGAAATGTACTGGGACACGTTCCTGGACCGCTGGGGGCAGGCCTACGGGAAGAAGCTCCTACTCCGGGCCGTCATCGCTGGGTCGAAGGCTCATGCCGTCCGCTGGGACATGCGTGACCGTCGGAACCAGGAGACGTTCACGGATGCGGTGAAGCGAACCCGTGAGGACATCTTGCAGCGCCAGTTGGTTCATGACGGCCACAAGGTGATGCGTACTCATGTGATCAACGCCCGGAGGCGGACGAATGCTTGGGGGATCACGATCGGTAAGGAGCACCGCGAGTCCGCCCGGAAGATCGACCTTGCGATCTGCATGATCGGCGCCCGGATGTTGCGGCGAACCATCCTGAACAGCCCGAAGAACGAGAAGCGCAAGACTGCGCGCGGCAAGGGACGGGTGGTGGTGCTGCGATGACCGTTTCCATCCCTGACCTGCCGTTGCTGTATCTGTCGGATGACGAGCTGGCCCTCATCCAGATGCTCCGTGCGGACATGATGCGGGACCGGTACGCGCTGTTGTTGAGGGACGCGTACTTCAATGGCGAGCAGCTGGTCCGTGACCTGGGGATCAGTATTCCTCCGCAACTCAAGGGCCTGCACACGATCATTGGGTGGCCGCGGGTCGGGGTCGAATCGTTGGAGGAGCGGATCGACCTGGAGGCGGTCCGGTGGGCGGACGGGTCGGACAGTGTGGAGCTGGACGAGATCGTCGAGGCGAACGACCTGATCGAGGAGTCGAGCCTGGCCCACACGGATGCGCTGATCTACGGTCGCGAGTACCTGTCTGTTGGCTCCGGTGACTGCGGTGATGATTGCCCGCCGTTGATCACGGTGGAGTCGCCGCTGGACATGACGCTGCTGTGGGATGCCCGCCTGCGGATGGGCACTGCTGCGCTGAGGGAGTGCGCGGCCGACAGCTATATCGAGTCGGGGCCCGAGGAGCGAATGCTGGTCCTGTACACCCCAGATCAGACCATCACCTGCCTGCCGTCTTCGTCTGGCGGCTGGGAGGTTATCGACCGGGACATGCATCAGCTTGGCGTCGTTCCTGTGATCAGGATGGCGAACCGGCAGCGGACGGCGGACCGGGTTGGCCGGTCGGAGATCACGCCGGAGGTCATGTCGATCACGGATGCGGCGTGCCGCCGGCTGATGGGCATTGAGGTGGCGGCCGAGTTCTTCGGTGCACCGCAGCGCTATCTGCTGGGCGTGAGCGAGTCGGCATTCCAGGACGCTGACGGTACGGCGAAGTCGGCGTGGGAGACATACATCGGCCGGATGCTCGCCTTGGAGCGGGATGAGGATGGAAACGTCCCGGAGGTCGGACAGTTCTCGGCGCACGACCCGACCGGTATGACGAAGATCGTCGACTTGTACGCCCGGATCATGTCGGCCCAGTTCGGGCTGCCGCCGCACATGCTCGGCTACACCACAGACAACCCGGCGTCCGCGGATGCCATCCGCAGTACCGAGGCGAAGCTGGTGAAGCGCTCCGAGCGCCGGATCCGACGCTTCGGCTCCGCGTGGCAGCAGGCGATGCGCCTCGCATTGTGGGTGCGGGACGGGGAGCCGCCGGAGAAGACGCGCCGTATCGAGACCGTGTTCCGGAACCCGGCAACCCCGACGGTTGCCGCGCAGACCGACGCCACAGTCAAGCTCGTCCAGGCGGGCATCATCCCCGCCGACTCCGACGTGGCGCTGGAGATGGCCGGCCTGACCGAGGGACAGCGGCAGCGGGTTCGCGCTGACCGGCGCCGTTCTTCGGCTGGTGCCGGCCTGATGGACCGACTGGCGCAGCTCGACGATGGTGCGGAGGCCGCACCATCGGGGGTGCCTGATGGCGTCGACAGTCTCTGACGGGGACGGTGCTGCGGACCGCTACAGGCGGGCGCAGCGGGGCTTGTCCCGGCTGCTGCTCCGGGACGTTGGCAGGCTGTGGCGGCTCTTCAGCCCGGCCCGACCAGCATCGTTCCCGGACTGGTTGGAGGCTGCCCATGAGGTAGTCGTCCGGTATGGCGACATGTCCGCTTCGTTGGCTGCCGAGTTCTACGATGCCCAGCGCGCCGACGCGGACGTCGGTGACGCGTTCACCGTTCCGCTGGCGGACTCTCCGCCTGCCGACCAGACGGAGACGGTTTTACGCTGGGCGACGCATGATGTGTGGCCACAGGACGCCGATGCTGAGACGCAGCGCGAGCCGCTGGCTTCACGCCTTGCCGTCGCGGAACGCCAGACGGGAGCGGTTACTCAGAAGCTTGTCGCCGACCAGGGCCGGGAGACAATCCGGCAGGCAGCTCGCGTAGATCGGCAGGCAGTCGGCTACGCAAGAGCTGCTGCCCTGGGCGCCTGCTCGTTCTGCAAGCTGATGGCGTCCCGCGGCATGGTCTACAAGACGGCTGGGACCGCCGGCCGGGATGCCAACGACAAGTTCTCTGGGGACGCGTCGTTGGCGAAGTTCCACGACAACTGCCACTGCGGCATCATTCCCGTCTTTCGCGGTCAGCGCTTTGAGCTGTCCGCCCATGCGCAGGAATGGGATCGGCTGTATCGCGAGTACGCGGCCCCATTTCCTGGTGATCAGCTGCGCCGGTTCCGGCGCGCGATCGCCGAGCACGGCTGAGGCCGTCGCTCACTGATTCACATGGTCGCCCTGGTGGCGGCCTTTCTCATTTCCACCCGCCCCTGGAGGGCCGATTCGTCATGACTGAAGAGACCGAGAGCACTGAGCAGCAGGCCGAGACCGGCACCGAGGAGGCCGTCGAGGAGACGGCGACCGAGGAGAACGGCACCGAGTCCACGGACGACGCCCAGGAGGCGACGACCGAGGAGGAGAAGCCGTTCGACCGGAAGCGCGCCGAAGCGAAGATCCGCAAGGTGAACTCGGAGGCCGAGGGCCTCCGTAAGCGCCTGAAGGAACTGGAGCCGAAGGCAGCGGAGCTGCAACGCATCAAGGATGCCGAGAAGTCGGACACCGAACGCCTCGCCGACCAGCTGGCTGCCGCGAACGAGCGGATCGACAAGACCCGCAAGCGCCTGGTGAAGAGCCAGGTGCAGGCCCTTGCCGGGGCGTCGTTCGCGGATCCCGAGGATGCGGTCGGCGCTCTGGATCTTGACTCGTACATCGACGGCGATGGCGACATCGACGAGGCGGCCATCGAGGCCGACCTCCAGGCGCTGTTGGAGCGCAAGCCGCACTGGGCGAAGGCCCAGCCCCAGGAGGGCCCGCGGCGTCCCGCACCGGATCGCACTCAGGCGTCCGGCGCTAACAAAAGCAGGCCCCCCGCGCCCGGCGACGAGTTCGCCGGCTGGCTGAAGCCGCAGCTCAAGTAGCTGCAGAGAAGGTAGGACACCATGGCGGTCACCGCCCCCCTGAAGATCACCGATGTCAACGATGCGCTCCTGCCGAGGACTCTGGCCGGGCCCATCTTCGAGAAGTCCGTCGAGCAGTCCGCGGTGATGGCGCTGGCGCGGCAGGCTCCGCTGGCCCTGGACGCGACCACGTCGGTTCCGATCCCGATGGACGTGCCGACCGCAGACTGGGTGGGCCAGGCGGCACGCAAGCCGCTGTCGACCTCGTCGGTCGGCGTGAAGCAGATGACCGCGAAGAAGCTCGCGGTCCTCATACCGGTCGCCGAAGAGGTCGTCATGACCAACTCGGGTGGCCTGTGGACGCAGCTCCAGACGGATCTCCCGACCGCGTTCGCCCGCGCGTTCGACCACGCGGCGATCCACGGCAAGACCATGAAGGGTGCCACCGGCCCCTTCTCCGACTACCTGGCCATGACGTCCAACGCTGTGGCGCTGGGTACGGCCACACAGGCGCAGGGCGGTATCTGGGCGGACTTCGTCAACGGGATGGCGGAGGTCATCGACGAGGACTGGGACTACACCGGGACGGTCGCTGACCACCGGCTGAAGCCGTCTCTGCTGCTGGCGACGGACACGACGGGCCGGCCGATCCTGGTCGACACGACGGTTCCGGGGACGCAGATGGCGTCGGCGGGCACCCTGATCGGCGAGCCGCTGGCGTACTCGCGGAGCGTGTCGGGCAAGCAGCGCCGGCAGTCGGCGAGCTCGGACACGGGTCTGCGTGCGATCGGCGGCGACTGGTCGCAGGCGGCCTACGGGGTGGGCATGGACATCACCGTGCGCATCTCCAAGGAGGCGACCTACGTCGACGAGGAGGGTGGCGTTCACTCGGCGTTCCAGGAGAACCTGGTTCTCCTGCTGGCGGAGGCCTACTACGGCTACGTACAGGGTGACGCGGATGCGTTCGTGAAGTACACCGGCACGCCTTCGGGGTCCTGATGGTGGCCGTCCCGGTCTCCGCGCCGGGCGGGACGGCCAAGCCGCTTCGGATTGTGGCCCGGGTGCATGCGATGCCCCCTGAGCACAATGCGGGGGCTGAGCACATGCTCGTGTCGATGCTTCGTCCGTTGGTGGAGCGTGGTCACGACGTGCAGGTCTGGCTGTCCCGGTACGGAAAGGCCTCCAAGGCCTACGAGTACCGGGGTATCCAGGTGGTGCCGCTGGAAGCTCGTCTGGACTTCCCGACCGCGGTGAAGCGCGCGCATGTTCTGGTGTCGCACCTGGAGTGCGTACCTCAGACGGCGTCGCTGGCCCGCGGGTACGGCCGGCCGTTGGTGGTGGTCTGCCACAACACGCACCGGCCCACCTTCCGGGACGCCGCGGCGGGCGGGACCGCCCTGGCGGTCTACAACAGTCAGTGGATGCAGCGGGAGGCCGAGCTGTTCTACGCCGAGTACCCGAAGAGCGTCCGGCCGGCCAGTGAGCTGATCGTGCGCCCGCCCGTCTTCGCCAACGAGTACGCGACGAAGCCCGGCAAGGCGATCACCTTGGTCAACTGCAATCCGGAGAAGGGCGGGCGCGTCCTCGAGGCCCTGGCCAAGCGGATGCCGGATCAGCAGTTCATTGCGGTGCGCGGCGCCTACGGGGAGCAGATCCTCCCGGACCTGCCGAACTTCGAGGTCGTCGAGCACGTGGACGGCCAGGATATGCGGGACCAGGTGTACGGCCGCACGAAGGTGCTGCTGATGCCCAGCTCCTACGAGTCTTGGGGGCGGGCCGGCGTCGAGGCGTTGGCCAGCGGAATTCCCGTTGTCGCCCACCCGACCCCGGGCCTCACGGAGTCTCTTGGTGAGGCCGGGATTTTCGTGGACCGCGAAGACCTGGACGGCTACGAGGCAGTTCTCCGGAAGCTCCTTACGGCCCCCGAGTATCGGCTGGCGTCAAAGCGTGCGAAGGCCCGGTCTGCCGAGCTGAACCCTGCTGCTGAGCTGGCCGACTGGTGCACTGCTATCGAGGGCTTGGCCCGGTAGGAGGTCGTCATGGCGTTCGTGGCTCCCACGGCTGAGCAGCTCGGCATGTACCTCGGGATGGATGAGATCGATGGGGACCGGGCGGATCTGCTGATTCAGCAGGCTGTGGCCTTGGCGCAGTCGGTGGTCAAGCCTTTGCCGGATGAGGCGACTGCCGTGGTGCTGTCTGTTGCTGGCCGCGCCTATGTGAATCCGCAGCAGGTCTCTTACGAGACGATCGGTCCGATGTCGGTGCAGCGTCCGTCCGGGTCGGGTGGTTTGTATCTGACGAAGGCCGACAAGGCTGCGTTGAAGAGCCTTGCCGGCCGGGGTGGTGCGTTCACTGTCGATCCGACGCCGGCGACGGCTGATCCTTCGCCGACGTGGCCTCTGGATGACCTGTCTTGGGATGGCGAGTATGAGCCGGGGTGGTCGTAGTGCCTGCCCCGTATCCGTATGGGGAGACGGTGCGGGTTCTTCGTACCGGTGCCTCCCCTGGCCGGGATCCACGCGGACAGCCGTTGCCGGGCGCCGATGAGTCCTTCGATCTGGTGGGCTGTGTGGTGACTCCGCGCGCGGAGACTCCGACGGTCGGCGGGGATGAGCAGCAGGCCAGGGACACAGTGATCGTCGGGTATACGGTGTACGCCCCGGCGGGCAGCTCGGTCCGCACCACGGACCGATGCCGGATCCGTGGTGAGACCTGCGACATCACTGGATGGCCTGGCGATTGGGGTCAGTCCCCGTTCACTGGCGCCCGTGGTCCGGTGCAGTTCGCTGCCGACCGAGTGACGGGCTAGCCGCGGGCTTGCTCGACGGCGGCCACGAGCTTCTCGGCGGCGCCGTTGGCGCTGTGGCGGATCGACAGGCTGTGCGGGTCGGACTGCGGCGGTCGGCCGCCGGTGAGCAGGCTCTTTGACTCGGTCGCGGCTGGGCTGCCTGGGAGCAGGAACTGCACGTAGCCGTGGTACAGGCGGGTGCCGGGCTTGAGCCTGGTGCCGGTGATCTCGGCGGCCCTGATGCGGAACTGGCGGTCTTGCTGGCCGATCTCCTTCTTTGTGATGGTGACCCATTCGCCGTCGAAGCTGATGGATCCCTGTACGCCCTTGACGTCCATGCCGCCCCCAGATGAGTAGGTGGTCATGATGCCCGCGAAGTTCAAGATGTCCAAGAAGGGCGTCGGGCAGCTTCTCAACTCGCCGATGGTCAGTGCTGAGATGCTGCGCCGGGCTGAAGTGATCAAAGGGGTTGCTGAGGCCATCTCGCCCGTTGGCGGGCCCGGTGATCCGCACAGCGGCGCGTACAAGGCTGACTGGCATGCCGAAGTGCGTAAGAAGCAGGTCGGGCGCTCCCGCAAAAAGCGTCCAGTCGGTGTTGTGTGGAACCCGTCGTACTATGCGCGCTGGGTCGAGTACGGCACGGAACGCGTGCGAGCCCATCACGTCTTGCTGCGAGCGGCTCAGGCGGGTGGGCGCTAATGGGTGCCGTCGGCTCAGTCGACCTCGAACTCGACGTCATTCAGTGGCTTCAGGCCAAGGCTGGCTTCGACGTGGTGGTCCGCGACGAGGTCGACAACAACTTGCTCCAAGAGCTTCCGACGATCCAGGTGCAGCGGCTACCGGTCGGGGATGACGACGGCCTGCGCCTCGACCGCGCCCTCATCGACGTCGATGTGTACGCGGCGACCAGAGGCGAGGCGCTCGAACTAGCCGGTCTGGTCCGCGGCTGGCTCCTGCTCGAGCTGCGCGGCTCGAAGACTGACCGCGCCCAGTACGGGCGGGTCAGATCCTCGCCCCCACCGGCCATCCGGCCTTACGAAAACACCGGGCTTCGTCGCGCCGGTGCCGTCTACGAGATCTACTCGCACCCGGCCTCCTGACCACCCCTTGGGCCCGCGCCGTGCCCCTGTCCCGCCCGTGCGCGGGCTTTTCCATGTCTGGAGACACATCATGGTTCTCATCACCCGCGCTGCGGAGTTGGCACTCGTCGGCGCGAACGGCGCTGGCTGGGTGGCCCCTGTCGGCACCCCCGCCCTCGACTCGCCTCTGAGTCAGCCGCCCGCTCCGTGGGAGCCGCTGGGCGCTATCAGCGACGATGGCCTCACCTACGGCTTCGACGAGGACAGCCAGGAGTTCACGCCCTGGGGTTTGACCAGTCCGTTCCGAACCCAGATCACCAAGTCCGTGAGGACGTTCGGGCTGACGGTGTGGGAGACCAGCCGTGTCGCAGTCATGAGCCTTCAGAACCGGCTGGACGCGGCAGAGCTAACGCCGGACGAGGACGGCATCACGAAGTATGCCGACACGGCCAGCCCGGTTCCGGACCGGCGTGCGTTCTGGTTTCTCGTCATCGACGGCGACGCCTACAAGGGCTTCTACGTCCCTCAGGGCGAGGTCAACGACCGCAGTGACGTCACGTTCAAGCAGGACGAGATGTCCGGCTTCGAGTGGACGATCACTACGTACCCCGACGAGGCCGGTAACACCGTCTACCACGTCGACAAGCTGCCCGTGACGCCTGCGTACACGGGCTCCTGAGCTGGGTGGGCGGGTCACTTCTGCTGGCGCGGGCCCGACCCGCCCACCCTTTCTTCCCATGCCCGCGCCGTGATTGAGGAGGCCCGCGCCGATGGCCGCGAACAGCCGTACCACTGCCCGCAAGACCGCTACCCGCCCCGTCCGCACTGTCCGCGAGGCCGCGCCCGCCGAAGCGGAGGTCCGAGAGGACACCGGACTCAGTCCCGCGGACGCGCAGGAGATCGAGGCTGAGGGGCACTACCTCTCTGCTGACCTGTGCGGTGAGGAACTCGACATCGTCCCGTCCGGTGCGTGGCGCCAGACCACGATGCGCAAGCTGAACAACAACCAGATGGACGCCTTCATGGAGGACGTCTTGAGCCCCGAGTCCTACGAGCTGTACCTCGAGCTCGACCCGACGAACGCGGAGCTCGGTGACTTCATCAGCGCGGCGAGCGAGACGTCCGGGGAGCCGGTGGGAAAGTCCGGTGGACCCAGTCGGTCGTCGAGGCGCACGCGGAGGCGGTAGAGGCCGACCTGGCTCACCACTACCCAAGGGATGCCGACCAGATCGATGCCTTCTGGCGGGGTGAGATGTCGTCTCGCCGGCTGCGTGTGCTGATTCAGGGGTTGCCGCCGCAGTCGCTGACGATGACTGCTCTCCGCAACGCCTTGTCTCCGGAGGAGCTGGAGGAGCAGTCGCAGAACGGCCGGCCCGAGGAAGGCCGTTGGTCGATGGACCAGCAGCTTTTGGCCGGTATCACGGATGCGTTGAGGGACCTGCAGTACATCACTGTCGTCGCGAACAGCGACGGCAAGGGGCGCAAGCCGAAGCGCCCGGAGCCTATGCGTAGGCCGGGTGTGGGTGCGGCGGTTCCGAAGAAGCGCGAGTCTCTGACCGACGCGCATGCCGACTTCCTGTTCAACATGATCAACCCTGGCGGCGCGGCCTGACGCGCGGGAGGAGGCTCCCGTGGCGATCAGTGTCGGTTCGGTCGAGGTCGATGTTATTCCGAACACCCGTGGGATCTACCAGCACCTGCGGTCCAGCCTTGTCCCTGCTGCGACGCGTGCTGGCAGTGACGCTGGCAATGCGGCAGGGCGGGCATTCGGCCCGGCGATGCAGTCTCAGGTCGGGAACGTTGGTCTTCAGATTGGCCGACAGATCGGCCAGCAGATCGCAGCGCAGATCACTGCCCAGATCCGGACGTCGCTGACGCAGGGCATCAGGCAGGGTGGCGCGGCAGCCCGTCCCGCCGCGACGCGACAGGGAGAGGAGACGGGTGGTGCGTTTGCCCGCGCCGCCCGCGCCCGAATCGAGGCTGCTTTCCGGAGCCTCCCTGACATCACGGTGGGCGCTGACACGTCAGAGGCCGACTCCGATCTGCAGGCTCTTCGCGCCCGCATGGAGAGCCTTGCTGGCAAGAGGATTGGTGTCGACATCGACGCCACCGAGGCTCGCGCAGAGATCACTGACATCGAGGAGCAGCTTCGCCGCCTGGGAGCGTCGCACCCTGATGTAACAGTGCGGGCGGACACCGCCAGGGCTCGTGCCGAGCTGGCAGCGGTGCGCGAGGAGATCGACCGGATCTCCGCCAACCCGGGCACAATCCGGCTGGAGACGGACGGGTCTTTCGGACAGCGGCTGCGAGCGCAGGTTCAGGCTGCCGAGGCGTCCCTGCCGAACATCAACATCGGTGCGGACACCTCGCCGGCCCAGGCTGAGATTGCTTCTCTCCGAGGCCAGCTCACGGCTCTGAGCGACCAGCGCATCGGTATCGACATCGACGCCGCAACTGCCCTGGCGCGCATCACGGAACTGCAGGCCCGCCTTCAGCGCCTGTCCGCCTCCGATGCGGATGTAGCCGTGCGGGTCGATGCGGCGAACGCCATGGCGCAGCTGGCTGTGGTGCAGGCGATGGTGACGCGCCTCGACGGGCAGTCGGCGCGCGTCAACGTCAATACGGCTGGTGCGCTAAACGCGATCCTGCACCTGACGGTCGCAATTGGTGGCCTGGCCGTGATCCCGGCGATCCCTGTGCTGGCTGCTGGGATCGGTGCGATCGGGTCGGCTGCTGTGGCGGCCGGTGTGGGTGTCGGGGCGCTGGCTGCTGTGGCCATTCCTGCGGTCATCAACATTGCGGGCGCGCTGCAGGCGCAGAAGGCGGCCCAGGACGCGGCGTCGGCGTCGACGATGAAGGGTGCCCAGTCCAGCGGGCAGGGCGCTTCGAAGGCGCTGCAGTTGGCCGGCGCCCAGCAGTCTTTGGCGTCGGCGCATCGGAACGCGGCCCGGCAGATCGGCCAGGCCGAGCAGGCCGTCGGGGACGCGGTCCGTTCGTCGGCTGAGGCGAATCGGCAGGCCGCCCAGCAGGTCAAGCAGGCCCGCCAGTCTCTGGCGGATGCGGTGCAGCAGGCCGCGGACCGGCAGCGGGACTCGGCGGAGCAGGTGGCCCGGGCTGAGGAGTCGCTGGCGGACGCTCAGCGCACCGCGCGGCAGGCCCAGCAGGATCTGACGCAGGCCCGCAGGGATGCTGCCCAGGAGCTCGCGGACCTGGCGGATCAACTGGCGAACGCGAGGCTGTCGGAGCGGGATGCGACTCTCGACGTCCAGGAGGCGCAGGCCCGGCTTCGGGCCGTACAGGCAGTCGGGTCGAAGGCCACGATCGTCGAGCAGCAGCGTGCGCAGCTTGCTTACGACCAGGCTGTGCAGCGTCTCAAGGAGCAGAAGGCTGAGACGCGCAGCCTGTCCTCGGAGCAGGCGAAGGCAGACAAGGCGGGCGTCGAGGGGTCGGAGACGGTCAAGGCTGCGCAGGAGCGTATTGCTGAGGCCGAGAAGGATGTCGCGGACCAGGGCAAGGCCCTGTCGAAGGCCCGCGATGATGCTGCCCGGCAGCAGGTCAAGAGTCAGCAGGACATTGCGCAGGCGCAGGAGAAGGTCGCCGAGTCGCAGCGCAATGTGGCAAAGACGCAGGCTGATGGTGCCCGGTCGGTGCAACGGGCCCAGGAGTCCCTTGCTGCCGCTCAGCAGTCGGCTGCTGATTCGATTGCTGGTGCTCAGCGTCAGATTGCCTCCGCGTCGCAGTCGGCGGCCGGGGGTGTGGATCAGGCTGCCCTGGCGCAGGCGAAGTACCGGGCGGAGCTGGCGAAAATGACGCCGGCCGCGCGTGGCACGTTCGACGCGTTCGTGTCGCTGCGTTCCGCGTTCAAGGCGTGGTCGACGTCGCTTCAGCCTCAGGTGATGCCGCTGTTCACCCGGGCGCTGATCGGGCTGAAGAACTCCCTGCCTGGGTTGACGCCGTTCGTTCTGGCCGCTGCCCGGGCGATTGGTGAGCTGCAGGATCGGGTGTCGGCCGGCTTCAAATCGCCGTGGTGGAAGGGGTTCAAGGCGGATCTGGCGGGCTCTGTAGAGCCCGCGATCGTCGGCCTGGGCGTTTCCTTCGGCCGGACGTTCAAGGGCATGGCCGGAATCATCCAGGCCTTCCTGCCGCACATGGATTCCATCTCGCAGCGGATGCAGGACATCACCGGCCGGTTCGCGAACTGGGGCACGAGCCTGAAGGGCTCGGAAAAGTTCGAGGGCTTCCTCGCCTACTCGAACCGGATGGGGCCAATCCTCGCGGAGGCCATCGGCGACATCAGCTCGGCGTTCTACCAGCTGTCGAAGGCGGTCTCACCACTATCCGGCCCGGTACTGAAGGCCCTGGGCGCGGTGGCTCTTGCTATCGCGGACATTGCCCGGGACCTGCCGTGGCTGATCCAACTGCTCTATGCGGTGTGGATTGCCACGAAGCTGTGGACGCTCGCAATGCTCGCCTTCAACCTGGTGATGGACGCGAACCCGATCACGCTCATCATCGTCGGAATCGTCGCGCTCGTCGCCGCGGTCATCTACGCGTACAAGAACTTCGCCTGGTTCCGTGACCTCGTCAACGGGGTGTGGTCGGCAATCCAGACGGCCGCCCTGTGGGCGTGGAACAATGTCCTGAAGCCTGTCTTCAACGGTATCTGGGCTGCGCTGAAGGCCGTGGGGGCGGTGGCATCGTGGCTGTGGGCGAACGTCCTGTCGCCGGTATTCAACTTCATTGCTACGGCAGCGAAGATTCTTTTCACGGCGCTCGTTGTTGTGGTGTTGCTGCCGATCATTGCCGCAATCAAGGTGCTCGGTGCGATCGGGAAGTGGTTGTGGGACAGGGCGTTGGGGCCGGCGTTTCGGGCGATCGGGGCTGCGGCGTCCTGGTTGTGGAAGAACGTTTTCAATCCCGTTTTCACGGGGATCGGCGACAAGGCGAAGTGGCTGTGGAACAACGCGGTCAAGCCCGTGTTCGGCCAGTTCAAGACGGGTATTCAGCAGCTCGCCGACAAGGCGAAATGGTTGTGGAGCAACGTCCTGTCACCGGTGTTCGGGTGGATTGGCGACAAGGGCAGGTGGCTGTGGGACAAGGCGCTGAAGCCCGCGTTCGACAACATCAAGAAGGGCGTAAAGCTGGTCTCCGATTCCTTCGGAACGGCCAAGGACGCCATCAAGAAGGCATGGGACAAGCTCGAGGGAATCGCGAAGAAGCCTGTGGCCTTCATCGTGAATACGGTGTACGAGAAGGGAATCCGCCCCACCTGGAACACTGTGGCCAAGGTGTTCGGGGCGCCGACCCTTCCTGCTGCGAAGGGGTTTGCTCGCGGGGGTGTTCTTCCGGGGGCGTCCACCTACCGGCAGGGTGACGACCAGCTCGTTCCGATGCGCCGCGGTGAGGGCGTGTACGTCTCCGAGGCAATGCGGGATCCGTATGAGCGGGCCCGCCTCCACGCCGTCAACCAGGCCGCCATGCGCGGTAAGCCGCTGTCCGAGTTCCAGGGCTTCGCGAAGGGCGGCATCTTCGACTGGGTCGGGAAGGCCGCCTCGAAGACCGTCGACTTCGCTAAGACTGGCGCGAGCTGGCTGAAGGACGGGATGAAGGCGTCCGCGACAGCTGGTCTTAACGCTGTCGTGAAGCCGCTCGTGTCGAAGATCGCCGGGTCGAAGTCTCTGTATCGGGACATGGTGACCGGCATCCCGAAGAAGATGATCAAAGCGATCGTCGGTTTCTCCGGCCAGGCCGACACCAAGCTGGGCCAGGCGGGCATCGGAGGCGGAGGATTCAAGGCGGGCCTCAAGTGGGCGCGCACCCAGAACGGCCTGCCCTACCAGTGGGGCGGCAACGGCAACCCCAGCTGGGACTGCAGCGGACTGACGTCCGCCATCGAGTCCGTCATCCGAGGCCAGAAGCCTCATCGCAGGTGGGCAACCGGCTCCTTCTCCGGGAAGACCGCCCCGGGCGGATGGCAGCTAGGCGGCAAATCCCCGTACATGATCGGCATCACCAATGCCGGTGTCGGCCACACCGCGGGCACCATCAACGGCGTCAACGTGGAAAGCAGGGGCGGGGGCGGGGTCGTCATCGGCAGCCGGGCCCGCTCGTACATGGACCCCCTGTTCACGCACCGGTACGCCTACAAGGGCAAGTACGACTCCGGAGGCTACCTCCAGCCCGGACTGAACTTGGCCTACAACGGGACCGGGAGGCCCGAGCCCGTGTTCACGACGGCGCAGGCCAACGCGCTCACGTCGGTAACGGCAGGCGGCGGCGTTGCAGACGGACCGGTCGAGATGACAGGCCAACTGGTCCTCGACTCCGGTGAGCTCATGGGCAAGTTCAGGGGCGTCGTCCGCCAGGAGAACTCCGCAGTGCTGACAGCTCTCAGGTCCCGACCGGTAGGGAGGTAGCAAAGTGGCGATTCCCGGGAACTTCCTGTCGCTGACCACGGAATCCATGGATCCGAACGTGTCCGGGTGGACGCCCAGGATCAATTGCACGATCAGTCAGGGCACGGGCGGCCGGAACGGCGACGGCACCTTGCGGCTGGCGTCGTCGGCGGCGGGGGAGATGCAGGCCCGAACGGCATCGTCCTACGACGTCACATCCGGTGAGATTTACGCTGCGTTCGCCGATGCTTCGGGTGTCACGGTGCCGGAACGGATCGGCATCCGGTGGATCACAGCATCGAACGCCGAGGTGGGCATCACGTGGGGCCTCACGACGTCGACGGCCTCTTCGTCATGGCACAGGATCGGGGTCGGCGGGGTGGCCCCGATGGGGGCCACCCGGGCCCAGGTTCTCGTGTCCGCGACGGCCGCCGGTGCGGGCGTCGTCAACCATTTCGAGAATGTGTACTTCGGCTGGCCGCTCCGCTTCGCCGGGAATTTGCTGTCCTTCAACGCCGAGCAAATGGAGATCAGCGCTGCCGGCTGGGCTGTGGAATCGAACTGCGCCCTGAGTACGAGCGTGCCCATGCTGCAGTGGCCGGTCGACTGGTACTGGGCCGGCGGCGAGATGCTGACCCTGACGGTGACCGCGAACGGCAACGCGGCGGCGCTGTCACCTGAGCGACCGCCTGTCACGCCCGGAGCCGAGTACGTCGCCTACGGGTACCTCACCCCGCCGACGTCCGGATCGGCGGCATGGATCGAGCTGCGCTACTACAACGCGGCCGGCGTCCAAGTGCAGGCCAATCGGTCCGTCCTGGCGGCGCCGGGAACGGGGCTGTACCGGCAGATCACTTCGGGTGTGGCGCCTGCGACCGCAGCCACAGCCTCGGTCGCTATCGGCATCACAGGTGCGACTGCGGGGCAAATCGTCCGCTCGGACGGCGTTGTCCTCAAGGCCCGGACCACCGTCATCACCGGCTCGGTGCCGGAGACGAGCGTCGTCGCCTACGCAGACGCCGAATTCGAAGCCGGCGTCGGGCAGTGGACGGTGACGTCCGGTACGGGCACGATCGCCCGCTCCACCCCGTGGGGTGCCCAGTCGGTCAGCGCCAGCTACAGCCTGACCCTGACCTCTGCGACGGCCACGGCCACCACTCTGCGGTCCGGGAAGTATCCGGTGCAGCAGCTTCTCTCGTGGCGCCCGGCGGTCACCTTTCACCGGACGGCCGGCTCATGGACCGTGTCCCTGTCGGTCCGTTGGTACGACGCCACCGACACCTTGATCTCGACGTCCACGAGCCCCGCGGATCCGCTGCCTGCGACCGGCTGGTGGACGTTCTTCAACGATTTCACGGCCCCGGCCGGGGCGGTTACCGGGCAGGTCGAGCTGCCTGTCACGGCGACCAGTACCTCGTCGGTCCTGCAGATCGACTGGGTGCGCCTGTCTCAGCGGCTGCCCGCGTCGCAGGTGACCGCCGACGACGCCACGGCCAGCATTCAGCTGGTCGTGCGGGAGCTCGATACCACCCGCACGATGACGCTGTACCGCATCACCCAGGGCGGCGCGCGCACCATCGTCCGCGGGCGCACCGGCCTGCTGGACAATGTCCCGGTCTCCGCTGAAACGCTGGTGGTGGAGGACTACGAAGCGCCGCTTGGCGTCCCGGTCAGCTACCGGCTCGAGATGTACGACGGCACGACGGGCGTCTACACCGGATCAACATCCACAACGTCCGTGACTATCGACCCGGGCGACCGCAACTACTCCTGGCTGAAGGACCCGGCCCGGCCGCAACTGAATGTCCGGGTGATGGTCAAGCAGGCGCCGGACTGGTCGCAGCCGATCGACCGGGCGGTGATGCGGATCCGGGGCCGGCAGAACGCCTTGGTCCTCTCGGGCGTCCGTAGCGGCCGTGAAGGCTCGCTGGTGCTGTGGACGCAGACGGACCAAGGCCGGGAGGCCCTGCGCCTCCTCCTGGCGACCGGGTCGGTACTGCTGTGGCAGTCCACCCCCGAAATGGGCGAGCCGGACATCTACGTGTCGGTTGGCGACTCGGCGGCACCACGGGTGGTGCCGTATGCACCGGAACCGTGGCGGGAATGGACGCTGCCCCTGACAGAGGTGGACCGGCCTATCACCGGCCTGGCCGGCTCAGGCACGTGGACCGTGCAGGACGTCCTCGTCGAGAACGCCACGGTGCTGTCGCTGCTTGACCGGTACGCCACAGTCCTCGTCCTGGCGCTCGATCAGCGCACCACCTAGGAGGGGAATTCGTGTACCCACCCCCCTCCGACCGCTTCCTGGCGACGCTGGCTACCGCCCACGTGCCCTACACCGAAGTACGCATGACCGCCAGCGACGGCACAGTCACGGTCCTGCCGCACACCGGCGGCAGCGTCACCGTGTCCCGCGGGCAGGCCGTGCGCCGCACCTGCTCCGTCACCGTCCCGGACACCTCACTGATACCGATCCGGCCGACTGGGCAGATGGCCATTTACGGGGCCCGGTTGCGGATCCTGCGCGGCATTGCCTACCCCGACGGCAGTGTCGAGTCGGTTCCGCTCGGCGAATTCCGTATCGACGAGGTCGGCGGAGACCCGGACTACGGGCCAGTCACGATCACCGGCTCCAGCATCGAGGCGGCAATCGCCGACGACGCGTTCCTCGTCCCTTACACAACGCGCGGCGGACCCGGAGCCGTTACGGCGATCACCGACCTGATCCGGTCGAGCATGCCGACCGCGGTCGTCACGAGCCGGGTCGCGGACGCACTGCTTGGCCCGACGACCTGGGACGCCCAAGGCGACCGGTGGGCGGCCGTTCAGGCGTGCGCCACCGCTATCGGGGCCGAGGTGTATGCGGACGCTGACGGCCAGTTCGTCATCGCGGAACTCCCCGACATAGCGGCAGCCCCGATCGCGTGGACCGTTGACGCCGGCGAGCAGGGCGTCCTCATCGCCGCGACCCGCGGGTACAACCGGGCCGGCATGTACAACGTGGTCGTCGCCTCGGGCGAGAACACGGAGACGAACGTGGCCGCCGTGTCTTCGACGGTGCAGGACACGGATCCGACAAGCCCAACCTACGTCGGGGGCCCTTTTGGCCGGGTGCCCCGCTTTTACAGTTCCAGCCTGCTGATCAGCACCGACCAGTGCACCGCCGCAGCGACGAAGCTGCTGCGCGACTCGGTGAAACCGGCCGCCACAGTGACCCTGGAATCCGCCCCGAACCCGTGCCTGGAACCCGGCGATGTCCTGCGCGTCACCTACGCCAACGGCGACCGGGAGCTGCACCAGGTGCAGGGCCTCACCCTCGATCTGGGGCTCGGCTCCATGCAGATCGACACGATCGGTGGACGGGAGGACGCCTGATGAGCATGGTCGAGGCTTCCGGTGCGGCCCTGGCTGCCGCCCTTGTGACCGCGGCGCAGACTGCAGGCGCCGCCGACCCGTCAGTCCGCGGGTCGGACTGGCGCACTGGCACAGTGACCGCCGTCCCCGGTGACGGGACGGTAGCTGTCGGGGTGATCCAGGCTCGCTGCCTGGACTCGTATTCGGGGCCGGCTGTCGGCGACCAGGTTGTCATCAGTCAGTCCGGGGCGGGCAACTGGGTCGCCCTCGGCCGCCTGTCGACCAGCATGCTCGGTATCGGGCAGGCCGCCTTCGCCCGGAAAACCGTGTCCACAACGCGGACATCTACGGCCACGGCCACAGCGGATCCGCATCTCGTGATCCCGGTCGGCGCGAACGCCGCCTACGAAATCAGCGGACTGATCATGTACAACTCCACTGCTTTGACCGGCGACGCGAAAATGTCGATCACGGGCCCGACCGGGTCGTCCGGTTCGTGGGGCACTTACTCCCCGTCGACGAGTGCGACTGCCGAGCCATCCACGGTCCGGCCCATCGCGCAGGATCTTGGCACCGAGCGAACTTACGGCGCCGGATGGTCGACCGCCCACGGCATCTTCTTGATCCACGGGCTCATCGTCACCTCGGCCACTGCCGGAACCGCCTCGGTCAACTGGTCGCAAGCTGCAGCCGATCCTGCTGGCCTCACCTTCTACCTCAACTCGTACATGTCCCTGACCCGCCGCGCCTAGGAGGCCACATGCCGATCACCGACGCCTACGGGCAGGGCATCACCAGCCTCGACTACGGGGAGACTCCAGACCTGAAGGTCATGGGCGAAAGCCTGCTCAAAATTGTGGGGCTGGGCGTGATGAAATTCGCGTCGGCGACCGCCCGGACGGCCGCTATCGCCGCGCCGGTCGAGGGCATGACGGTGTGGCTTCAGGACGTCAACCGCCTGGAGGTCTACAACGGCACCACCTGGGCCCCGCCACCGTCAACGCTCACGACGACGGCGGCCGGCGCGAGCGCGGCCAGCGGTTTCTCCATCGTCAGCTTCTCCGGCCGGTCCACGTCAGCCGGGGTGTACATGGTCAACCTGACGATCACGCGCACCGGCTCGCAGATCGACGCGGGTTCGGCAGGGAACATCGCTGACACGGTAATGGCCACCCTGCCCGTCGGGTGGAGGCCGCCGGAACAGATCCCCGTTTTGGTCGATGACGGTTTCGGCTCCGGCGGCGCAATCATCGACACGGCGGGCCTGGTCACGCTGCGGACGTGGAGCCCGACCGGTTCCATCATCGCCACCCGCCAGCTGAAGCTCGCCGCCGTATACATCTGATCCCGCCCCGCGCCGCTCGGGTGCATCACCATGTTTGGAGCTCTAATCTGATGGCCACGCCACTGCCTGCTGCCGGGGTACTCGACGCGATGGGCTGGCACTCCATCGCCGACTACGGGGCGGTCGGCGACGGGACGACCGACGACGCGCCCGCAATCCAGGCCGCCCTGGACGACGCATATACGGCAGGTGGCGGCGTCGTCGTTTTTCCGCCCGGCAAGGTCTACGCCGTCGGCACGTTCATCGTCACCAAGGCCCGCACCACCCTGCTCGCCTACGGGGCCACGATCAAAAGCATCCACGCCGCCCGCGGCTGCCTACGCAACTTCATGCCAGACGACAGCTTCACCGGGCACAACGGCCACTCGGACATCACCGTGCTGGGCGGCACGTGGGACGGCAACGCCTACAAGCAGGCGGACGGCACCGGGATCGTCGCGTCAATGACGAACGTCATGACGTTCATTCACTGCGGCAGGATCACCGTCCGCGACGCTACGATCCGCGACACCTGCGGGGCGCACGCCCTGGAGCTCAACGCGGTCAGCGGCGCCACCGTGAGCAACTGCCGTTTCGAGGGCTTCATCGACAACAGCGCCGATCAGAGCAGGGTCACCAGCGAGTTCGTAGAGATCGACATCGCCAAAAGCGGCTCCTCGGCCATCGGCGCATTCGACGGCACGCCGTGCGAGGACATCAACTTCACCGGCTGCTGGTTCGGCCCCAGCGCGCGCCTGCCAGCCGCCGGACGGGCGATCGGCTCGCACGGCATCGTCGCCGGCGCGTACTACGACCGGATCACAGTCCGGGACTGCATCATCCTCGGAACGACGGCGGACTGCGGGATCCGGGCCCTGTACTGGCGAGACAGCGAGATCAGCAGCAACCGCATCAGCGGCACAGCCACCGAGGGCATCTACGCGCTCACGGACGCGGCGGCGGGCCACGCCTGCACCGGGCTCACCATCTCAAGAAACCAGGTCGGGAGCTCCGGGGCGAACGCGGGCATCCGGGTCACCGCCCTGGCTGGCGCCCTGTGGTCGGACGTCAGCATCGAGAACAACATCGTGAAATCAGCGAACGCCTACGGCATCCGGGCCGACTTCACCCCGGGCGTGCTGATCCACGGGAACCGCGTCGTCTCCTCGACCAAGGGCGGGATCCTCGCGCAGGAGTCGACCCGGGCCACGGTCACCGACAACCAAGTCGCCGGGTCTGGCTCCAACGCCATCAACGTGGCCGGATGCCCGTCCGCGGTCGTGAACGACAACCTCGTCGACGGCACCGCCTCGAACCACGGCATCGCCATCGGCGCAGCGGCAACCAGCAACGGCGGCAACGCCGTCGTGCAGGGCAACCACATCCGCGGCGTCGCTGCGGCCGGCATCCGCCTCACCGCTCCGGGCTGCCTCGTCACCGGCAACCAGGTCCGCAAGGACGGCGGGAGGACGGCCAACGGAATCACCATGGCGTCGACCGCAACCGGCTGCGTGATCGCCGGGAATGACCTGACCGGCAACGGCTGGGCGCCGGCCACTGCCATCGTCGCGGCCGGTGCCCCGGTCCTCGACTGGGCCGGCGGCACCACCAGCCCGGGCCACAACCGCATCTGACTCGCCACTTCGCCCCGCGCCGGTCCGGCCCGGGGCTTCGTCACGTCTGGAGGCCTGATGGCCACACCACTTTCTGCTGCCGCTGTCCTTACGGCCCTGCGCGCCGAGGGTGTCCAGGTCGTCGAGGTCGGCGACTGGCGCACCCACAACCGCAACCACAAGGGCGCCTGGGGCCCGGTCAACGGGAGCATCGTCCACCACACCGTCACCCGCGGAACGGCCAACACCGTCGCCCTGTGCCGCGACGGGCACAGCGCTCTCCCCGGGCCGCTCTGCCACGGCGTCATCGCGAAGAACGGCCAAGTGCACCTCGTCGGCTGGGGCCGGGCCAACCACGCCGGCGGCGGCGACGGCAACGTGCTCACACAGGTGACCGCCGAGTCCTACGACACCCGACCGTCCGCGCCGACAAAGGGCAACGCGAACGGGGTCGACGGCAACGCCCGCTTCTACGGGTGGGAGTGCGAGAACCTCGGCGACGGCAAGGACCCGTGGCCGGCCGCCCAGTACGAGGCGATCGTCCGCGTCCAGGTCGCCCTGTGCCGGGCCCACGGATGGTCGGCGAAATCCGTCATCGGCCACCTGGAGTGGTCCTCGGACAAGGTCGACCCCCGCGGATTCACCATGCCGGACCTCCGCGCCGACGTCGCCGAACGCCTCACCCACCCCGCGGGCTGGTCCCCCGGGGCGACCACGCCCACCCCCGCCCCAAGTCCCGAGGAGAATCCCATGGCCGGCATCACCAAGCAGGACATTTACGACGCGGTCTGGAAGACCGATCAGATTCCGGCACCCGCCGACGCCGCCGACATCAAAACCAACCAGACCTGGGCGGCCCAGTCGGTCCTCACCGACCTGCACGGTCGCGTCCGCCGCATGGACGCCACCGTCGCCGCACAGGCCGTCGCCATCAAGGCCCTTGCCGGGTGGCTCGGCGGGGGCGCCGACACCGCGACGATCGTCGCCGCCGTCGAATCCGCCATCCGCGACGCCGTCATCACGGTCGACGTCGACATCAACCAGGAGTCCTGACATGAAGCTTTTCGGTAGAGAGCCCGCTCTCGTCATCGCCACCCTGTCCGCCGGTCTGTCGCTGCTGGTCAGCTTCGGCTTCGGGCTGTCCGCCGAGCAGGCCGGTGCGATCGTCGCCGTGGTCAGCGCCGTTTTCGCTGCGGCCACCGCAGCTGTCACCCGACCGATCGCCCCGGCCGCCTTCACCGGTGTGGTCGCAGCGACCGTGGCGCTGCTCGCCGCCTACAGCCTGGACGTCTCCGCGGAGACCGTCGGCGCCCTCAACGCTGGTGTACTCGCGGTCCTCGGCCTACTGACCCGCGGGCAGGTGTCCCCGGCCAAGGAGTCGACCCGCCCCGTAGGGGTGTAAATGCCACTCCGTGCGGCCCGCTGGCTGCAACGGAGCCTGGGCCGCCGGGGACCGTTTCTGGCGTTCATGGGCATCGGCAAAGTCTGCTGGGGGATCGGCCTCATCGTCGAGCCCCCGTCTCCCCAGGGCCTGGAGCTGCTGACGGATTTGGCCCCGTTGCACTGCTGGGCCTGGGTGTGGATCTTCGCGGGGACAATCACGTTCGCCAGCGCATGGGTGCGGTTCGGGCAGGACAGGTGGGGTTTTCTCGCCGCATCGGTCCCGCCGGCGCTGTGGGCGTGGGTATACGGGTGGGCGGCGCTGCTCGGGCATTACCCGCGGGGTGTGTTCATTTTCCTGTGGTACCTCACGTCGCACTGCGGCGTGATCTGGTGCGCGTCGCGCGTCCCTCCTGGTGGCGGTGGTCGGCGCCCGGCTGCTGAGGGGGCAGTAGAGGGGAGCCCGGCTTGAACGGGTGGTTGGGGATAGTCGGCACAGGCGTGACGGTGATTGGGGTCATCGTCACGGGGTTTTTCACGTACCGGGGAAGCAGGACGGCAGCAGCCATTGCAGCCGGGCCGGCTGAGAAGCAGAACGAATTTACGGTGCTCAAGGCCACCGTCGAGCGAGTGGACGTCGAGAACAAAGAGCTGCGGCAAAACCAGTCCCGGCTTGAGTCGCTACTGCGCGCCTTCGCGTGGACAACAGACCGATGGGCCAGCCAGATGCACCGGGCCGGGATCGACCCCGAGGCGCCGCACCCGCTGGTGGATGAGTACAACCGAACTGGAGTGTGACGATGCCTTTCCAGCCGCAGCCGGTGGAGCCGCCTGTCGATGAGACGGCGGCGGACGGGCAGACGCTCGTCGACATGGGGGTCATCGACCCCCCGCCGACCCCCACCTACGCCGGCCTCTTCCTCGAGCCGGACATCCCGCCCGAGCCGGACGATGCCGCATGACGATGCCCCCGCTGCCCTCATGGGCGGCGGGGGCATCGATCGGTTCAGCGGCTGCCCTACGGGCAGTTTTCCTCGTACTTCACCGCGGTGAACTCAACGGGCTGTCCGTTCAGGGTCACACCAGGAGCAGGGGACTGGGTGCAGACCTGCCAGTTGCTTTCCAGCAGGACCATGCGCCCCTGCGAGGCGTCCGTCACGGTGATGGACGTGCCCGAGTCCAGGGCACCGCGGGCCGCCTTCACGGATTTCCCGGCCAGGTCCGGCATCTTCCCGCCTGTCGCTTCAGGGGCTTTGGCGTCGTTGGACGGGCAGGTTTCCTCAAGCTTCACCGCACCGAAGTCCAGCTTGCTGTCGGTGGGTACGGTCTTGCCTGCCTTGATGTTCTGGGAACAGACCTTCCAGTTCCGGTCCAGGGCTTGGAGCCTGTCCCGGCCAGCGCTGTCGTGGGACGCCAGCAGGTAGAACCCTTCGGCCTGCGCCTTGTCCTGTGCTGACTGAAGTCCCATGCCAACGAAGTTGAGGACCGCTTTCGGCTTGGCGGGCTTCTCCGTCTCCTGGGGCGGCGTTGCGGCCGGTGCCGCGGTTGGGGCCTCAGTGGCGGCCGTCGCCGCAGGCTTTGGTTCCGTGGCCGCTGGATCACAGCCAACGAGGGTTACTGCGGCAAGGCAGGCGAGCGCGGCTGTGTACGTGCGGGTGTTCAAGGTGCCCCCATGGTGGTTCGTGAACCCGACCGTAGCGGCGCAGTGCACAAGAGGGGAGCGGCATGTTCCGGTGTTGACGGAGTTGTGACCAAAGCGTGGGGGCAAGGTGGACGGATGCTGCGGCAGGGTGGGGCGTCCCTCGCCCGACGCGCGTACCCTGTAAACGGCGCGGGGCCAAACGAACGGACCAACCATGTTCAAGATCCCCGACCGTGTCGCAGACCTCTTCGGCGACCAGGCCGCCCGAGTCGAATTCCAGCGGGCCCTCCTCGCCGTCGGCCAAGCCCAGCACTACGAGATGACGTACCTGGAAGACGGTCCCTTCTCCGAGGCCGCGCGCATCACCCATGGGCGTCTACACAGCGTCGACGTGAACTCCCTGCCCGAGGAACAGCGCGAACTGGTTGCCGGCGCCAAGGCCCTTTCGCACCGGCTCATCACCTCCGGCTACGCGATCCATGAAGCGGCGAAGGTGAACGAGCTGGCCGCAGAAGACTGGAGTGAACTCCTCGCCTTCACACGGGAGAAGTGCGAGGGCAGCGCCCGCATCGCCGACAACAAGGGGTGGGAGCGCTGCTACACCTACATCCTTGACCGGGCGGAGGCGGCACTGAGCCCCGACCGATCCGACGAGGACCGCGACGCGGGGTACGCCGTCCTCCGTCACTTCGCCTCCTTCTACGGCACCGATAGCAGCTTCAAGCGCCGCTGGTACCTCCAGGTTGCCTGAAGCGGGCTGAACCGCCGACCACGACTGCGCCCCGCTCTCATCCGAGGGCGGGGCGCAGTGCTGTGTCGGGGTCTAGCCAGCCCAGAACTCTTTACCGCAGGTCGTGCAGACCTTATCGCCGGTCTGTGCGCCGAGGTGCCTCTCCTTCTCCTTGTGCGGGTGGTCGCACGGCGGGGAGCCCTTGGCTTTCCACGCCTCCTGCAACCGGGTCGTCTCGTTGGAGTCCATGGCGGCACTGTACGCGGGACCCCCAGGAGGCGTTCATCAATCGGTCGATTGATGAAACGGGGCGCCGGAAGGCGTAGTTCGAGCGTAGATGTGGGCGATCCTTTCATCAAACGGTTCATCAACCAGTAGCGTTCAACTACGCACTCCACCCCCTTAGATGAAAAGAGGCTGCATTGGCGCTAGTCGGACTCGTCCGAGTCTCAACCGACAAGCAGAACGTTGACCGCCAGCACGACGCCCTGGACCCAATCTGCGTCAAGGTCTTCGAGGAGAAGGTCTCAGGCAAGCTGGCCGTCTCCGATCGCCCCGGCCTCAGTGCGGCACTCGGCTATCTACGCGACGGCGACATGCTCTGCGTCCAGGAAGTCGACCGCCTCGGCCGCGACACCCTCACCGGCCTGATGACGCTGGCAGAACTCTTCGAGCGCAACATCTCCGTCAAGGTCCTCACGGGAGTCGGGGCCGGCGAGCACAACGAGATGAACCTCCTCCTGGAACTCGCGCTCGTCCTCGCCTCCGAACGCCGCCGCGACATCGTGAAGAAGACGAAGGACGGACTTGAGGCCGCGCGCGCTCGTGGCCGCGTCGGTGGGCGCCGCCCCGTCATGACCGACGCTCTGATCGTTCAAGCCGTTGCGCTGCGCTCGAAGGGCTACAGCCTCAAGCAGATCCAGCCGCACCTCCGGATCACCGAAGGTGCAAACAAGGGGAAGAACCCGAGCATCGGCGCCATCTCCCAGGCCCTTCGTGTCTACGACGCGAGCCAGGCTTCCGACGCGGAGGTGGCCTCGTGACCACTCCGAGCAAGTGGGAGATCGCTGCGTACTGGGCTGCCAGTCCCAAGCGCAGCACGTTCGCCCCGAGCATGTACGACCTTGGTGAACCATGCTGCTTCGGCTGCGGGTGGTACTCGGAGCGGTGGGATAAGGGGAGCGCCCGCATCAACTGGCAGCGCGCAACGCTGGAGCGAGCCCACATCGTTCCTTCCAGTCTGGGTGGCTCCGACGGGGTGGACAACTTGATCCTGCTCTGCGGCCCCTGCCACAAGGAGTCGCCGGATTGGTCTGACCCTGGGGAGATGGCCCGCTGGCTTGCGGCTAGGACTCCGAGACGCAGTAAGGAGTTCGAGGAGATGGAAGCCTGGATTGCGGCTGCTGGTGAAGTTCCGGAGTTCTCTCAGATGCTGGCTGCTTCTGCTGGCGATCCTGATTCGGCAGACCGGATCGTAGCCATGCTCTGGGACGCTGCACGCCGGGCTGGTCTTCACTGGGGCGTTGGACTTAGTCAGGGCACGCGCGTTGCCATCATTCGCAGCGCCGTCGCAGGCGTCGGCGCTCCACAGGGGGACTCATGAAGATCCGCATCGCTATCGCTGCTGCTGCCGTCGCCGTCGCGCTCGCCGGCCTCACCGGCTGCGGCGCCAGCTACGACGACAAGGTCGCCGCCTGCCGCAAGGAGCTGACAGAACGCTCCGAGGATGCGACGGGCAAGCCGAAGGGGTGCGCAGATCTCAGCAAGGACGACTACGCGAGGCTTGCCATCGTCGTCGCTGCCGAGAAGGAGGGTTGGATCGACGAGAACGGGGACGTCGACATGGGCGAGATGATCGAGGACGGCTCGGAGGGCTGACCGCACTTTTCCAGTCACACCTCTAGCGTTGTGGCTGGTTCAGGTGCATCGTTGATCACGCGGCAGGAGCTCGCCCCCAGGCAGTTCCCCCGCTCAGGCCCTGCCCGTCTGGACCCCCTGCGGGCGGGGCCTGCCGCACCTCCCGGCTCCCCACGGGAGGCTTGGCGGCTGCCCTCCTGCTGGCTACCGCGACTCGATCCAGAAGCCGTCGCTGCCAGTGCAGATGTTGTTCGGGCAGTACCAGGTGACATTGACCTCGGGGTCGAGCGGGTTCGTCTGGGCGCCCTTGTCTCTGCCGATTCTCCGAGGGCTCATTTGCCTGCAGTCGGGGCAGGGGTGGGGGCGCAGTCTCTGCGCTTCAGAATTGGGGTACCGCGTCTTCGGCTTGTCCATGCATTCAAGGTGGCACGGGTTTCACCGATCGTTCCCCCCGGTCCCCATTGCCGCAGGTCACGCCGCCGCGTACTGATGCGCCCGTCCGCCCCGCCACTCCACCCACTCGGGCTGATCGAGCAGCGTCTCGGCGTCGGGGAGCCCGGCCCGGCGCAGGAACTCTGTGACGTCGTGGTCGTCGTAGGCGAGGCCGGCGATCTGGCCGCGAATGGTGACTCGCCGGCCGCCGGTGGGGGAGGGGCGGTGGATGACTATCGGCGCGCTCATCTTTCCAGGGTGCGACGATCTGCTGGTCACAGCACCCCGAGCCCGGCGCCCAGCCGGCCGAAGGAGAGACGCGTGGATGAGATCCCCCAGCCGCTGTGGCTGTCGTTCGAGGACTTCCTTGTCGGCACCCCCATGCGGGAGATTCGCCTCTGGTGCAGCAGGAAGGCCATCCGGGCCAACCGCGGGCGCCTGCTGAGCGGGCACCCTACGGGACGGATCACGACCGACGATGTCGTCGCGGTGCTGACTGCAGCCCGCGGACGGTGCCGGTACTGCGGCTCCCTCGCCGTTCAGGCGGCGCCCACGCATCCCGTGTCCCGCAAGCCGATGCCGTGGGGGCACATTGGTCGGAGGATCGGCAGCCTCGACCACGTCGTCGCCCGTATCGACGGCGGGCGGAACTCTGTGGGCAACCTGTGCTGGTGCTGCCACTGGTGCAATACGTGGCCCAGCGAGCGGATCCCTGGGGCGGCCGACCATGGTGCAGTACAGCCGATCAGCTCCTGATCACAGCACTCCGAGGTCGGTGTCTGGCCGGCAGTGCACGCAGGCCCGGACGCCCGCGGTGAGTGCTTCGAGCGCCTGCTCGCGGGTGATGGTGCGGCGCCGCTTGCCGATGGCGTAGCAGTCACCGGTGTGGACTTCGGTGGGTGGTGCGCCAACGCCGATGCCGAGCTCGAGGACCCAGTCGGGTGGGGGTGGGCGGTGTTCCTCGCCTTGCTGCCGCTCTTTCTCTCGCTGCTCGGCTGCTGCGATCTGCTGGCGGACCCGGTCGAGGGATAGGGCGAGCCAGGTCTCCAGGGTGCGGAGGCGTGGCAGGTCCGGCGGCAAATCGTTCACGTGTTCGAGTCTACTGTGTCTCGCCACCCGTCGCGAGAAGACGAGAACTAACGTGAAATAACGGCAGACAGAAGTGTCTCACTCCGCTACTCTCGTTAGAGGGACATTAATCCTCGTCTTACGTCAGGAGAGGTCCAATCAAGATCACACTCATCGTTGACCAGCCGACCGGAGACTTCCAGAGGAAGCTTCTGGCCCTGCTCGCCGACCACGCAGCCGACATCGAAACCGGCCCCACATGGACCAAGGAGCGAGCGGAGCGCCTCTACCTGGCCCTGCCGCCGAACGCGCGCCGCATCATCAAGGAAGCCGCCAACCGTGGCGGCTTCGTCTCCGCCAACGACCTGCGCAGCAGCGAAGACAGCACGCTGCGGGGCCACAGCGCCGCAATCAAGCGCGCCGTCGACCGAGGGGCACGGGAGGGCTGGTGGCCGGACACCCTTTCGTCGCCGATCCAGGCGCAAGGTCCCGGCTTCGGCAAGGTCGTCGGTTACCTCATCCCCGAGCACCTCGTCGAGGTATTCCAGCACGCCGCCAACAAGCCCTCCCGTGACTGGTAACCGACGCCAGCCCAACCGCACCATCGAGCAGTGAGGGACACGACCATGCTGGACGCGAAACTATTCGACGGCCCACTGGATGGGCGGATTCTGACCCTGGACGGCGACCCGCTCGATCCTCCTCGCGAGTACCTGCCCCTGGATGTCACCGAGTCTGGGGTGGTGCGAAAGCTCATTTATCGGAGGGGGGATGTGCATTCGGGTGCAACAGGCTCGTTCTGCATGTACCACTACGAGGGAGCCGTGTGACGGACCACCGAGCAGCGAGGACTACGAGCATTAACTTCCTCGTCGACCAAGTGGTCGCGAACGGCGGACCTCTCGAAGGCCCGCACTACAAGCGCTGCTACATCTACGAGGGGCAGCACTGCTCCTGCGGCGGAAGCTACCAAGGAGATGAGCCGGGGCCCACCCTGTGCGAGTGCGGGACCTCGACCAACCTGCTGCACGACTGCGATGCAGCGGACCGCCCCGTCAAGGTCAAGCAGTAACAGCCCGCACAGTGCGACGCCCCGGCCGAGGTAAGCGGCCGGGGCGTCGCCGTGTCAGCGTATCGCCGCCGCCAGCCGGCCTCCGCCTGCCACACTGGCTGTGCCCCCGTCGCCTCCCCCGTCGACGGGGGCACCCAAAGGAGGATGCTGTGATTCGCCGCCTGCTGGCCGCCGTTCTCCGCCGCTGCGGTGTCCCGGGCCCCGTCCGCGGCGGCACGATCCCGCCCTACACCCCGCGCCCGGACGAAGCGCTCGTACAGCTCTCGCCGGGGGAGTACCGGCCCTACCCGAGGAGAAAGTCGTGAGGGCTTGGCTCCTGCGCCGCGCCGAGGCGGCCACCGCTACGAACCTGCCGCGCCTCGCGGAGGAGCTGAAGCAGCAGACCCCTCACCCGGACGTGCGGGGCTCCACGCTCCTGCCGACGCCCGAGGGGCTGCCTGCCGTTCTGGCGCGGATCGAGAACGAGTGGCGCGAGCGTGAGCGCAGGAGCGGCTACCCCGAGTTCGGCCGCCACGCCAGGGCCAACCCGCCCTATCTCATGAGGACACTGTGACGCACCGCCCGTACCCGAACGTCAACCGCGCCCTGGCCCAGCTCGACCGGCATGGGCGCACGCTGACCGCCGTGCCGCTGACCGAGCTCACCGACCAGGATCTGCAGACCCTCGCATCGCGCTTCGGCGGCCCGAACCCGGACGAGTTCGCCGAGATTCATCGTCGGCTCGCGGTCAAGGCCGAGACTCTGGGAGCGGCACTCGGGAGGGTCGGTTTGCGGGCCGCGTTGAGCCACGCCGTCTGATCGAACCCGGATTGTCATACCGGGCTCGTAGACTCGGGTCACCATCAATCCCAGGGCCTGCGGGCCCGCGCTTACGCAGGGATTGCTTCCCGCCCCCAACCTGGCTGCTCCCAGGACGGGGGCGGAGCTGCGCCCGGGCCGGCCGGGATGAACGGTTCACGAGGATGATGGATGCCATGACCAAGCCCCGCCCCATCCCGCGACCCGACTACACCCGCATCGCCCGCCTGGAACACGAGCTCGGCATGAACGGCCAGAACCCGCCGCCAGCCGACCGCCAGCAGCTAATCGTGGGCTGGGGAGACGTACTCGACGACGAGAACATCGCAGTCGACGGATACGGTCGCGTCTTTATCGCCAGCACCCCAGGAAGCCACGCGCTCGGCAACATCACCCCAGGGCCAGGCGGCTACCGGATGCAGATCGAGATGGGCTACCGCGCTATCGGGCCCGACGCCACGTTGCACAGCGGCTTGTACTTCGGCAGAAGTAGCGCCGAAACCTACCGGTTCGGGGCTCCGAACGGAACGCCGGGCTACCACCTGGTGATGCGCCAGAACGGACTCATGCGGCTCTTCCGGCATGTCTCCGGCAGCGCCGCAGGTGTCGCGCTCGGCGGCGGGGACATCCGAACGCGCCCACCCAGGGCGGACGAGGCCATGACGATCGAAATCGACGTCACGCCGACGACGGTGGAGGCCCGGCGCCTCGGTGACTCGTCCTGGACGACGGGCCCGATCTTGGATGTGACGCACAGGGGCGGCCACTTTGGGCTATCGAACGGCAGCGTCAAGGACGTGAGCCTTCGCGCATTCTGGGACTATTTGATCGTCACGGAGCTTTGAGGCTTGTCCCTCAATCTTCCGGTGCCGGGTGCAGTACCGCCGTCTTCGCTGCCTGCTCCAGCTCGAATCGGTTTCCGTCGCCGGCCTCTTCGGTCACGGCCCGCTGAAACGCTTCTGCCGCCTGGAGCCACGGCGCCCACCCCTCTTTGGTGTACGGCGCGCTCGTCGCCTCGCGCTCGGCCTCGACGGCAGCACGGCACAGCTGGATCAGTTCATCACTCGGATTCGCCACGGCGGGATCCTAGACGGCGGCACTGACAAGAGGGCGCACGTCACGCCGCTAACCGCTCATCGCCCTGCACGGCCTCCGCCCACTCCACGAGCAGCTGCTCGTAGTCCCGGCGGGCCTCCGGCGACGACAGGCCACCGTGCACGAGCGCGCGGATTACCGCGTTCAGCTCGGCCAGCGACCGGGCACGCGACACCTCGGCAGGGGGTATGGGCATGCCCAGATTCTACGGGCGGGCGCCGACAATAGGCCCTCCCGTAAGGTCGGCACCGTGATTGAGACCATCGTCTTCGACGTCGGCGAAACCCTCGTCCGCGACGACCGCTACTGGGGGACATGGGCTGACTGGCTCGACATCCCGCAGCACACGGTCAGCGCCCTGGTAGGCGCCGTCGTCACCCAGGGCAGAGACAACGCCGACGCCCTTCGCCTCGTCCGCCCGGGCCTCGACGTCGACGCCGAGTACGCGGCGCGGGAGGCAGCCGGCCGCGGCGAGTACCTCGACGAAACGGACATCTACCCCGACGTCCGCCCTGCCCTGACGGGGCTACGCGAGCTCGGAGTCCGGGTGATCGTCGCAGGTAACCAGACCACTAAGGCGGGTGAACTTCTGCGCACCCTCGACCTGCCCGCCGACCTGGTCGCCACGTCCGCCGAGTGGGGGGTCGCTAAGCCGGACGCCGCCTTCTACGCGCGGGTCCTCGAGGTGTCCGGCGCCATGGCATCCGAAACCCTCTACGTCGGCGACCATCCGGCCAACGACATCTTCCCAGCGCGCAGGGCCGGCCTGCGAACTGCGCACATCCGCCGCGGCCCGTGGGGCCACTGGTGGGCAGACACCCCAGACGTCCGGGCCGCTGCGGACTGGTCCATCAACTCCCTGACCGAGCTCATCAACCTCGTCAGCTACTAACCGAACGGCCCCGCCCCGAGCGCGTGTCGGGCGGGGCCGCTCGCGTACCACCGGCACATAGCCGCCGGTACGGTTCGGAGTGAAGCCCCGAACGGAGTCAGTATGCAGCCGACCTCAGGCAGCCCGGTAGGCCGGCGCATCGCCTACTACCGCAGCGTCGCCCGCCCCAAGATGACCCAGCAGCAGCTCTCCGAAGCGGCATGCGTCGCATTGGGCACGATCCGGAAGATTGAGCGGGGGGAGCGCGGCGTCACCGACGAGACACTGGACGCCATCGCGGCAGCCCTGGGCGTGGACCCCTCCCGCTTGGTCGCCGACCGGGAGCACGCGTCCAGCCGAGTCCGCAGCGCCCTGCCGGCCCTGTCGGCTGCCATCGCCGCCTACGACATTCCGGACGACGGCCCGGTCCGCCCGCTCCCGGAGCTGCGGGCCGGCGTCGCCCAGGCCACAGCGTGGAGACTGTCAGCGCAGTACCTGCAGATCGTCCGCACGATTCCTGACCTGCTGGTCGAGCTTGCCCGGGCCGCCCACAATGCGCCCCCGCAGCGGCAGGCAGAGCTCGCCACCCTCCTCGTCACCGCGTACCGGTCAGCTGACGCGGTTGCGTACAAGTACGGGGCCCGCGACCTGTCCGCACGCCTTGTCGAGCTGATGCGATGGGCCGCCCCCGCCGCCCAGGACCCGCTCCTCATCGCCGCGGTGGGGTACGTCCGGACGGAAACGTTCTTCGCCGCCCGGGCACATGCGGCTGGGCTGCGTGCTCTGGAGCAGGCCATCGACTCCTGCCCGCCGGCTACCGGCGTGGTTGCGGTAGCTGCCCGCGGCGCACTGCACATGAGGGCTGCGGTCATCGCCGGACGAGCAGGCAGCAGCGACTCGGCCGACGAGCACCTCACCGCAGCCAGGACCCTGGGGGACCAGGTCCCCGAAAACGTCTACCAGGGGACGGCGTTCGGCCCGGACTCGGTGCGCATCCACGAGGTGTCCACCGCGGTGAGCCTCGGCAGTGACCATGTGCAGCGGGCCTTCGACGTCGCCCGCGAGTGGGCACCGCCCGTAGACCTGCCGGCAGAGCGCCGCTCCGGTTTCTATGTGGAGCTGGCGCGCGCCCAGCTGTGGGGCGGACTCGCCGATGACGCCTTCGAGTCTCTCAAGGTCGCTCGCCGGATCGCGCCGCAGCACACCCGCGAGCATCCGTGGGTACGGGAGGACGCCGCGACACTGCGCCGGTTGAAGCGGGCGGATGCTGAGAGCCTCACCAATTTCGCGGAGTGGTGCCACGCGGATTAGGTACCCCTCGGTACCCCTCGCCGGGGTACTTGTGCCCTTCCGTGCGGTCCATGATCTGCCCATGAGCGCATCACATTCCGCGCCGGCCACCGGCGTACAGCCCAGCTTCGCCCGGTTACACGGTCTGGCTTGCTGGCACTGCGGGGCCGTCACTACCGACCTGCAGCCCGCCGGTGAGGTCACCCTCGACGACGAGACACGGGCCTGGCCGGTCGTCACATGCCCTGCGCATCAGGGGCGGGGGCTGTTGTGACGACCAGGCAACTCCCGCCAGTCAGCTCGTTGACGATGCAGCAGCAGCGCGGCTGGGTGTGCGTCTGGTGCGGCACGGAGCTTTACACGGGGACCGCGCGGGATCTCGGCGAACAACGGCATCGGCCGGCCAGTGGTGCGGCCTACGCGTGGTTCCCGCGGGCCTGCCCGAACATGGCGGCCTGCGCCGCGCGGGAGTCCACGCTGTGACCCCGGACCGGCCACTGCCCTCGCTGGAGTCGCTGAGTTGGGATCAGTCGATGGGCCGGGCGTGCATTTGGTGCAACCGGCTACTCACGGCCGGCGCCGTGCTGGCGGGCGTGATCCATGGGCGGGACGGAGTGCACGTCCTGGACACGACGGTGTGGGCGGGCCCGTGCTGCACGAAGCCGACCGTCACATGACTCCCGCCCGCGGCTACGCCGAAGCCGCGGGCGGGGCAGACGGATGAGGTCTACGCCAGTGACCGATTACGTGAAGATGGGGCACCGTACCGCGAAGTAGCCCAGCGCTCTGGCCAGCGGTTATACGCGCGGTGACCGTACCGGGTGGTAGCTGCAAATACCTGCCGTCCAACACTAGTTTTTAGGTCAAATATGGGTAAGGGTCGTTGAACGTTGGCCTTCGTGCAATTGCGCCAGGCTGACCGCGTCACAGACGGATGGTCCACCGATCCAACGGCAAGATCAGATCAGCAGTTTCTGTGGGGGCACCATGAGCGTCAAGGCGAGTGCGCATCACCCGGTACGCCAGCGAATCGACGAGCAGCCCCAAGGCGTGAGCCTGTACTTCGTTCAGCGGAATCACGCCCAGCTCGGCAACGAACGACACGTGCGGGCGACGCCGGCCCTGCCACCACGCCGAGGCGAGCATCGTCGACCGCCCGCCAGGCTCCAGCCGCTCGACGGTCTCGTGCTGCAGCAGGCTCCCGGGCAGAACGCCCAGGCGGCCGGCCAGCTCATCAGTCGCACGCCACGGCCGGGTGTCCGTCTTCTCGCTGTCGAACGGCCACTCGGCATCCACGTCGGTCAGAGTCCGCATGGCAGGAGGATGCGCCACGGTGACGTGACGACCCCTCTCGCCATCAAGGACTCCACTCCGACGGAGGAGGTCGTAGGCGAGGCGGGCTGTCTGCTCGTGGACGTGGTACTCCCGGGCCATGCCCTTGCGGGAAGGGAGTGCCTGACCGACGGCCCACTCCCCGGCCTGGATGCGGCGGCGGATGTCGGCGGCGATGCGCCTGTACTCCGCCGCTCCTGGCATCCGAACCCCTGACGCGACCGATGATCATCGAGTGGGGTCCGAACTTACGAAGTGGACGGGCAGCCTGATATATCAGGTTAGTCGCGGTGGCCTGGCATATGCCGCAGGCTAGGTCTACTGTCCGCGCCCGAGCGCGCGTTCGCTTACGCGAGTAGCCCACCCGCAGCCTGCGGTTCTCGCTAGAGAGGGAGGGAATATGCGATCCACCCCGGTAATCGACGACATGCCATCCAGGAGGCCAGCCATGGACCACCAGCAAATTCTCGGGCTCTACACGTGGGAGCTGGGCACCTGTTTTCGGCATCCTGGCGCCGGCGAGCTCGAGACGACTGTTGTGCAGACGCTGCGCACCCGCCTGGGGTCGGTGGAACACATCAGGGCCTGCCCGTCCTGCGTCGTGGCCATGGAGGCGAAGCGGCAGAGATTGTGCGAAGAGGCAGGTGTCGCGTATGAACCCGGCCACGCCGGAGAGGCGTGCGAGCCCGACTAGGCCCTGGTGGGGGCCTCGGTGCCGGGCGGTTTTCGGGGAGAATCTGGGGGGCGTTGAGTCCCTGGGGGGTAACCGGGGGGACTCAGGAATGGGACTCAAGGGAACTCGCGGGCAGTCAAGGGAAGTGAAAGTCGGCAGGTCAACAGGCATTTCGAGGTACCGGCGGAAGGATGCCGCAGCTGAGCAACCCGGTGTCATGCAGAACTCCGACTTCCGCCAGGACGCCTGGGGACGGCTGATGCGCACGGCCGACTTCGTCGGCACGCTCACCTACGGCACGGCGGAGGCCGCCGAGAAGTACGGCGCCCGGGTCCGCAGGATCCACCGCCTCCTCAAGGCCACCGATCCGCTGACCGGCGAGAGCTACGGCGTCGACGAACCCGGACTGCTGCTCTGGGTCCACTGCGCCGAGATCGACTCCTACCTCCAGGTCGGTCGCCGCTCCGGCCTCCCGCTCACCAGCGCCCTGGCCGACCGGTACGTCGACGAGCAGCGCGAGAGCGCACGCCTCGTCGGCCTCGACCCGTCGGGCGTCCCCGGAACCGCAGCAGCACTCGCCGCCTACTTCGAGCGCGTCCGCCTCGAACTCGACGCCGGACCCGAGGCCCTGGAGGTCGACGACTTCCTGCGCGAGCCGCCGGTCCATGCCCTGCTGACCCCTGCGCGTGCGCTGCTGTGGCGGCGCGTGGCGGCACTCGCCTACGACTCACTGCCCCCGTACGCCCACGAGCTGTACGGCAGGGCCGCGCCGCCCCTCGGGGCCGTCGACCGCCGCCTGCGCGCAGCGGGGACCGCGCTGCGCCGCATCCCGGCGCCCGTGCGCCGGCTCCTGCCGCCCGGCCACATCGCGAAGGCGATGCGACGACTGGGGCCCGGCAGCGGCCCCGCGCCGTACAAACTCCGCAGACAGGGCGCCATACTGGACGGGCCGGGGAGGGCGCAGCAGTAGGCGATGCAACGGGGGCGGCAACAGGCGATGGCGGACACCAGGCTGATCCAGAGCCGGTACCAGTTGCTCGATCTGATCGGGCGCGGCGGTATGGGCGAGGTGTGGAGGGCCCGCGACGAGTCCCTGGGCCGGTACGTGGCCGTCAAGTGCCTCAAACCGATGGGTCCCCAGCACGACCGGTCCTTCACCCGCGTCCTGCGTGAACGCTTCCGCCGCGAGGCGAGGGTGGCCGCCGCGCTCCAGCACCGGGGCGTCACCGTCGTCCATGACTTCGGCGAGTCCGACGGCCTCCTGTACCTCGTCATGGAGCTCCTGGAGGGGCGCAACCTCAGTCAGCTCCTCGAGGACAACAAACAGCACCCCCTGCCGGTGCCCGACGTCGTCGACATCGCGGAACAGGTCGCCGACGCGCTCGGCTACACCCACCGGCAGGGCATCGTGCACCGCGACCTCAAGCCCGCCAACATCATGAGGCTCGACGACGGCACCGTGAAGATCTGCGACTTCGGCATCGCCAGACTCGGGCACGACGTCGGCTTCACCTCGCGCCTCACCGGCACCGGCATCGCCATGGGAACCCCGCACTACATGTCGCCCGAGCAGATCAGCGGCGGAGAGGTCGACCACCGCAGCGACCTCTACTCCCTGGGCTGCGTGCTCTACGAGATCGCCACGGGGGTCCCCCCGTTCGACCTGGACGACGCCTGGGCCGTACTCGTAGGACACCGCGACACCCAGCCCGAACCGCTGCGCACCCACCGTGCCGAACTCCCCGGCTTCTTCGACCGGGTCGTCCTGGACCTGCTGGCCAAGGCACCGGGGGAACGGCCGGCCGACGCGGGCGACCTGCGGCAGCGCATCGCACTCGGCCGCACCGGCGAGCAGCCCGCCGCCCCGGGGGCGGGGCGGACGCAGCCGGCTCCCGTCCCCGGCCCGCGGCCCGGCGCCGCGCTGCCCCCGCTGCCGTCCTGGACCCGCAACATGACCACGGGACACAGGGCGACCGGGACGGTCCGCACCCCGACGCCGGGCACCGGCCACACGGCCGAGCTGACCGGTGCGTGGACGACCGGGACCGCTCTGCCGGCCCTCACGGGTGGCCTCCCCGCCGCCACGTCCTTGTTCGCCGAGGGGGCGTCCGCCGAACGCCCCACCCCGTCACCCGCACTGCTCTCCACCCTGGCCGACCGGCACAGCGCGGGGCTCGACCTCGCACGCCTCGGCCACTGGGAGGAGGCGGGTGAGGTGCACCGTACGGTCGCCTCGATGCGCGAACAGGCGCTCGGTCCCGACCACCCCGACACCCTGGCCAGCCGCTACGAGTCCGCCTTCACGCTCAGCCGCACGGGATGCGCCGCGGACGCGCTGCGCGAGTTCGTCCGGGTCGCCGACGGCCGCGAGCGCATCCTGGGCCCCGACCACCCGGAGACACTGGCGGCCCGTCAGGAGACGGCGTACGCCCTCGGACAGCTCGGCCGGCACTTCGAGGCCCACCAGGTGTACGCCGCCGTGCTCGCCTCCCGGGTGCGCTCCATGGGCCCCGACCACCCGGACACCCTGCGCTGCCGCCACAACCTGGCCTTCAACCTCAGCCGGCTCGGACGCCTCGAGGACGCGTACCGCATGGCCCGCGAGGTGGCGGACGCCCGCGGCCGGCTGCTCGGCGAGACACACCCGGACACGCTGGTCACCCGGTACGAAGTGGCGTACACGCTCGGCCGGATGGGCCGCTGGGCCGAAGCCCTGCAGACCTACCGCGACGTCGCACGGGCGCGCGCCCTGGCGCTCGGACCGGACCACCCCGACACCCTGTCCGCCCGTTACGAGGTCGGCATCAGCCTCGGCCGGCTCGGCCGCAGCGCCGAGGCGCTGGAGCTGTACCGCACGCTGGTCGAGGACCGCACCCGGGTCGGTGGGCCCATCGACGCCGAGACGCTGCGCGCGCGGCACGGCCTCGGTGTCAACCTCGGACGGATGGCGCGCTGGGAGGAGGCGCTCGCCGAGGCCCGCGAGGTGTGCGCGATCCGGGAGCGCACCCTGGGACCCGACCACCCCGACACCCTCGTCAGCCGCCGCGAGGTGGCCGTCGGCCTCGGCTGGCTCGGACGCTGGTCGGAGGCGCTCGCCGACTACCGGCGGGTCGCCGAAGCCCGCGAACGGATACTGGGCGCCGACCACCCCGACACCCTCGCCGGCCGCAACGACGAGGCGCACTGCCTGGAACAGCTCGGCCGCAGCACCGAGGCCGTGGATCTCTACCGGCGGGTCGCGGACCTGCGCGGCGGGCGCGGGACGCCGCAGCCCTGAGAGGTGCTCAGGCTCCTGCCCACCCGGCCCGGTAGAGGTCGCGCAGCAGCGCGATCTCGGCGCCGTGGTGCAGGAGTTCCTGGTTCACCCACCAGACGACGTCGACGAAAGGGTCCTCCGGATCACTGCCGTGCGGATACGTGCTGTGCCCGGCCGTGTCGAGGGCGGTGTCGTCGGCGGCCAGCAGTGCCGTCCGCCACGAGTCCGCCGCCGAGCCGAACGCCGCGATCGCGCCGGCGGCGTCGCCGGCGGACCGGTAGTCGTCCCGGGTCAGGCTGTGGCTGCCGGTGGTGTGGTCGGCCCGGAGGGTCAGCAGCTCGGAAAGGTGACTCAGCCGCCACGCGAGCGTGGTGAACGGCGGCGGTGCTGGGTGCGGGAACGGTGTCGCGTCCCGGCCCCAGTCACCCGTCCCGGTCAGGAGGGTCGCGCCCGGGCCGGGGCCGTCGGACCGGCGCCGGACCGACCAGCAATCCGGCACGGGCTCCCACAGGTACTCCTGGTCCGTCATCGCCGCCGTGGGCACGTCCGTACCGCTGCCGCTGTCGACGAACGGGCCCGTCAACCGGTGCGTGAGCCGCTCCCGCGCCCAGTCGAACTGCTCCAGAAGCGGAATCAGGCGTGCCGGTGCGGCCATGGTGTCTCCGGGGGAAGGGGTCGGTGATCGGCCAGTACCCTCCCACAACTCCCGCTCCCGCGCGCACCGATTTCCGGCCGGCCCCGCTCGCCTGCGCCTTCTGGTCATACGCGATCGTCCCGTGCTACGAAGGGGCATGTCCGCAGACGAGAGGCACCCGCCCGGCCGGCCCGCGCACGACAGCTACGACGCGGTCGTCGTCGGCGGTGGCCACAACGGCCTGGTCGCCGCCGCCTACCTCGCCCGCGCCGGGCAGTCCGTCCTCGTCGTGGAGCGCCTCGGCGCAACCGGCGGGGCCGCCGTGTCGACGCGTCCCTTCCCCGGGGTCGCCGCCCGGCTCTCCCGCTACTCGTACCTCGTCTCGCTGCTCCCGAAGAAGATCGTCGACGATCTCGCGCTCGACTTCGCCGTACGCAGGCGCACCGTCTCGTCCTACACCCCGGTCGTGCGGGGCGGGCGTCCCACCGGCCTGCTCGTGGGCGCAGACGCGGAGGCGACCCGGGCGTCCTTCGCCGGGCTCACGGGCGACGACCGCGAGTACGACGCCTGGCGGCGCTTCTACGGCATGACCCGGCGGGTCGCCGAACGCGTCTTCCCCACCCTCACCGAGCCCCTGCCGGACCGCGCGTCCCTGCGGGAACGGATCGACGACGCCGATGCCTGGCGCAGGCTCTTCGAGGAGCCCGTCGGCGTGGCCGTCGAGGAGTACTTCACCGACGACCTGGTCCGCGGAATCGTCCTGACGGACGCGCTGATCGGCACGTTCGCCGACGCCCACGACCCGTCGCTGCGCCAGAACCGCTGCTTCCTCTACCACGTGATCGGCGGCGGCACCGGGGACTGGGACGTCCCGGTCGGCGGCATGGGGGCGCTCACGGACGCGCTGGCCGCAGCCGCCCGGGCGGCGGGCGCCGAGATCCGCGTCCGGCACGAGGCGACCCGTATCGAGACGGACGGGACACGGGCCGAGGTCACCGTGCGCTCGGACGGGGCCGAACACGTCGTCGCGGCCCGCCGCGTCCTGGTCAACGCCTCGCCGCAGACGCTCGCCTGCCTCCTCGGGGAGCAGCCGCCCGCTGCGGCCGAGGGCGCGCAGCTGAAGGTGAACATGCTGCTCACCCGGCTGCCCCGGCTGCGCGACCGCTCGGTGGACCCGCGCGCCGCCTTCGCCGGCACGTTCCACGTCGCCGAGGGGTACGAGCAACTCGCCGACGCCTACCGGGACGCGGTGGCGGGACGGCTGCCCGCCGTCCCGCCGTCCGAGATCTACTGCCACTCGCTGACCGACCCGTCGATCCTCGGCCCGGATCTCGCCGCCCGAGGCCACCAGACCCTCACCCTCTTCGGACTGCACACGCCCGCCCGGCTCTTCACCGCGGACAACGCGGTGACGCGCGGCGAGCTCCTGGCGGCCACACTGGCCGAACTCGACGCCCACCTGGACGAACCGGTCGCCGGCTGCCTGGCACGCGACGAGAACGGCGAGCCGTGCATCGAGGCGAAGACCCCGCTCGATCTGGAACACGATCTGGGGCTGCCCGGCGGCCACATCTTCCACCAGGACCTCGCCTTCCCGTACGCCACCGGGACCACCGGCCGCTGGGGTGTCGAGACGGCACACGCCAACATCCTGCTGTGCGGAGCGGGCGCGGTGCGCGGCGGCGGCGTCAGCGGCGTGCCCGGCCACAACGCCGCCATGGCGGCGCTCGGCCGGTGAGCAGGGCCGCCTCCCGGCAGAGCCGCCTCCCGGCAGAAGGGGGGACGCCGTACTGCGCGGCCGGACGCCACGGCGGTGGGCTCCGCCGCCGCCCCGCCGGTGCACGACGGACCGCCCCGCCCGGTCGGAGGACCGGGCGGGGCGGTGCTACGGGACGGGCGGACGGGTGCGGGTTCCGTCGCGCACGTCCCGGCCGGTGGCCGCCTCCGGTCAGGAGGCGGTGCAGGCGCCCACCACGGGCGCCGTCGTCGAGCCGTTCGTCGTGACGGTGAAACCGAAGGTGGTCGAGGCGCCCGCGGCCAGGTTCCCGTTCCAGGCGGGCTTCACCGTCATCACGGTTCCGCCGGCGTTCCAGGTGGGGGTGCCGTTCCACGTCGCCGAGACCTTCTGCGGCGCGGTGATGGTCACCGGAACCGCCCACGTGCTGATCGCGGAGGTGCCGGCCTTGATGGTCACCTGGCCGTTGTAGCCGCCGCTCCACGAGGCGGTCTGGGTGTAGGCCGCCGTGCAGTCGCCGGTGCCGTCGTCTCCGCCGCCGTTGTCCCCGCCACCGTCGTCACCACCACCGCTCGACCCGCCGAGCGCGGCGAGCACCGCGTCGTAGGCCGGCTTCCTGTTGTAGTCACCGTCGAACAGGAGGGGGGTGCCGCTGCTGCGCCACGAGTACTTGTCGGTGATGCCCCAGACCGTGATGCCGGTGCAGCGGGTGACGCCCAGGCAGGCGTTCACGACGCTGGTGTAGTTGGCGGCCTGCGCGGCACCGGAACCCTCGATGTCCAACTCGGTGATCTGCACGTCGACACCGAGGTCGGCGAAGCGCTGCAGGTTGGCCCGGTAGTCCGACGGGACGGGGGAGTTGCTGTTGAAGTGTGACTGGAAGCCCACGCAGTCGATCGGCACGCCGCGCTGCTTGAAGTCCTTTACCATGGCGTAGACCGCGTTGCTCTTCGCGTTCTGGCCGTCGGTGTTGTAGTCGTTGTAGCAGAGCTTGGCGTTCGCATCGACCGTGCGGGCCGTGCGGAACGCCTCCTCGATGAAGCCGTTGCCCAGCTTGTCCTGGAAGGGCGAACTGCGCCGCGCACCGCTGCTGCCGTCCTGGTACGCCTCGTTCACCACGTCCCAGGAGTCGATCTTGCCCTTGTAGTGCGTCATCACCTGGGTGATGTGGTTGTTCATCGCCGAGCGCAGATCGGTGGCGCTCAGGCCGCTGACCCAGCCGGGCAGCTGCGAGTGCCACACGAGCGTGTGCCCCCGGACCTTCATGCCCTTGGCCTGGGCATGGCTGACGATCTGGTCGGCGGCCGAGAAGCTGAACGAGCCGCGGGTGCTCTCCACCGCGTCCCACTTCATCTCGTTCTCGGGGGTGACCGAGCCGAACTGCGCATCCAGCGTCGAGGCGTACGGGGCCTCGCCGAGGTGGTTGGCCGCCACCGCGGTGCCGAAGTACCGGCCTTTCGCCGCCGCGGCGTTGCCGAGCGTACCGACGGCCTCGGCCGTCCCCGCGAGCGACACGACGCCGGCAGCGGCCAGGACCCCCGCCGTGACGAGGGACAGTGCGCGCCGGGCGCGAGCCGGCAGCTGCGGGCGGGCGGGCCCGCCCGCGGTGAATATCCTCTGGGCCATCACGTTTTCCAGCCTCTTCTTCCGGTTGCCGGGCTGATCGGAGGGAACGCCCGGGCGGGATGAGTCGAACCGTTCGAGGTGCTGTGCAGCAGTCGGCGGCGGCGGAAGGGCGCCTGTGCCGACGGGAGGAAACGAGCGGTGGAACAAGGGAGCGAGGGAGAGTATGCGCTTCACGCCACGTCAGGTCAACGCTGTATTTCCGAAACATTTCCGAGCGAATGCCCGCTCACGTGAGGGGAGTTGAGGCGATGAGCTGCACCTATGGCGCTCCCGGCGGGTTGATGGGGGCCGTCGGGTTGCGCGGCGACGTAATGGCGCTCGGGGGTGACGAAATTTCCGCACGGGAAGTTACGAAACTTTCGATGTGCCCATAGGGCTTCGGATCCGGACGTGCGGAGGTCCGGATACAGGAGCGCGGGCCGCCCTCCCGGGCGGCCCGCGCTCCTGTGCGCGCCGTGGCGCGTGTCCTCAGCCGGCTGTGAGGGAGAGGCCGATCACGACTCCCGCCGACACCGTGACCTTTCCCGGCGTGAGATCTCCCTCGCCCCCGCCGCTGGGGCTGCCGTGGCCCCGGTAACCCTGCATCTGCTCCGCGTCCACGTCCTTGATGTGGACGACGGGACCGAGCCGCACCCCGGCCGCGTCCGCGTACAAGACCGCCTTCTCCCGAGCCGCCGCCACGGCCGCGGTGCGTGCCCGGGCACGCAGCTCCTTCTTCGTGCTCACGTCGAATTCCACACCCTTGACCTGGTTGGCCCCCGCGTCCACGACGTCGATGAGCACGGATTCGAGCGTGTCCAGCTCCCGCAGTTCGATCACGAACGAGGCGGTGCACTCGTAGCCGAGGAACGTGCGTTCGCTGCCGTAGCTCCACTGGGACTCGAGGTTCAGCCGGGACGTCGACACGGCGGCCTCGGGCACCCCGTGCCCACGCAGGACCTCCCGGATCCGGTTCACCGCGCTCCGCGTGGCGGTGAACGCCTCACCCGGCGTGTTCCTCGTCTGCTCGATGGCGACGCGCATGCGTGCCAGGTCGGGAGCGGCGTCCACGCTCGCCGCCCCGAACACCGACACGCCCCACGGACTGTCTATGGACTGGGTTTCGTTCATGACGGTCATCCAACCAGCAGCACGCGCTCAGTCGTTCGAGACGGTCCATCCCGTCGCCTCGACGCGCCGGGCGTCGCGGGCCTTGTCGCCGTCGAAGAGCGTACGGCGCCCGTCCCGGACCCGGACATCGTCCACGTACGCCCCGCGCCCCACGTACAACTCGTCGGTGGTGTACCGCCAGCGCAGCAGCACCTCCCTTCCGCGCCAGCCGGCCAGGTCCGCCTCCAGCCGGTGCCAAATGCGCCCGGACCACCCGGACACCGAGCCCGTCGCGTGCGACCGCGGCTCCTGAGGCCCCTCTCCCCGGCCCGGGACGGTGGTGAACGGCACCGGCTGCCACGAAGCCCCGGCGTCCACCGAGGCTTCGAGGCGCAGGAAGTCGGAGGCGGGCTCGGTGTCCCACCACAGTGCGCAGCTCAGCACCGGGTGGGCGGAAGCCGGACGCAGCGCCGGCAGCGTGAGTGTCGCGGTCGCCGAGCTCGCCATACCGGAGAACCAGGCGGTACGGCCGTGAGCGGGGTGGACGGGCACCGCGCGGGCCATCCTGTTGGCCGTGGCGACCCGTGGTGCGCTGCCCGAGCGCCAACTGCGCACGGGATGTACGGAGTTCCCCAGGACGATCAGGAAGGAGTCCGTCGTCGGATCGAGCACCAGGCTGGTGCCGGTGAAGCCCGTGTGGCCGGCTGTGCGCGGGGTGGCCATCGCTCCCATGTACCAGTGCTGGTAGAGCTCGAAGCCCAGGCCGTGCTCGTCACCGGGGAAGGCGGTGTTGAAGTCGGTGAACAGGAGCTCGACGGAGTCCTCGGACAGGATCCGGGAGCGGCCGTAGGCGCCCCCGTTGAGCAGCGTACGGCCGAGGACCGCCAGGTCCCAGGCGCAGGAGAAGACGCCCGCGTGGCCGGCCACCCCGTCCAGGCTGTACGCGTTCTCGTCGTGCACCTCGCCCCAGACGAGCCCGCGCTCCAGCCCCGACCAGGGCAGCCGGGCGTCCTCGGTGGCCGCGATCTTCGGCTTCCAGGAGGCGGGCGGGTTGTACCGGGTGCGGTGCATCCCGAGCGGAGCGGTGATCTCCTGGCGGAGCAGGACGTCCTGGGTCCGGCCGGTGATCTTCTCCAGGACCAGTTGCAGGGAGATCAGGTTGAGGTCGGAGTAGAGGTACGCGGTGCCGGGGGTGGAGGCCGGCACCTCGTCCCACAGCAGGCGGAGCTTCCCCTCCCGGGTCGGCGCCTTGTAGAGCGGGATCCACGCCCGGAAGCCGGAGGTGTGGGTGAGCAGCTGACGTATGGTGACGTCCTGCTTGCCGCCGCCGGCGAATTCCGGGAGGTAGGAGGCGACCGGAGCCTCCAGTGTGAGCGCGCCCCGCTCGATCTGCTGCACGGCCAGGATCGAAGTGAACAGCTTCGACACCGACGCCAGGTCGAAGACCGTGTCCTCGGCCATCGCGATCTGCTGGTCCGCGGGGAACTCCACTCCGGTGTCGGTCGTCTCGTCGTACGCCGAGTAGCGCACCGCCTTTCCGATCGGCCGGTGCAGCGCCACGGTCCCGCCGCGCCCGGCGAGCAGCACCGCACCGGCGTACCACGGGTGCCTGGGGGAATCGGCGAGGTACTTCTCCGCGTCCGCGACGAGCTGGTCGAGCGGCTCGGCCAGCAGACCGGCACGTGCGGCCGAGCCCCGGCGCAACGTGGTGCCGTCCGACCCTGCCCGCATGTCCGTCCCGGCTCCCTCGTCCGCCGCTCCCGTACCCCGCTCGGCGCCGGCGGCCGCTCCCGCCGCCCTCGCGAAGGGGATCGGGGCGAGCGCGAGCGCCCCGCCCAGCGCCAGTATCCCGCCGGCCGTCCTGCGACGGCTCATTCCCCGGTCCGACACGTTCCCGGCCATCAGGAATCCCTTCCCCTCACGTCGAGCGCACCAGTGTGAAAGTAACTGCCAGAATCTCGTCAGGCAATGAAACTTCTCGCCGAAGCAGAGATTACTGGCGTCGCCCCCACTCCGTGGGCCCCCGGCACCACAAAGTATCTGACGGTGCGTCACCCCACTCCGTCCACCGGCACGGCGCAGCGTTCGCGGCCGCGAAGAGGTGCGCCTCCGCCTGCCGCCGCGGGTGTCACCCGCCGGGCCCTGTCAGGTCTCTTGACCCCCGCCGCCCCGCCGAACAGGATCACGTCATGACAGGTGTACGCAGCAGCACAGTCGACGGTGTCGTGGCGCGCAGCGCACGGCGCACCCCCGGAAGCACCGCCGTGCGGTACGCGGATCGGTCGTGGACCTACGCCGCCCTGGACGCGGCCGTCAGTACGGCAGCAGCCGTGCTGACCGGCGCCCACGGGCTGCACCCCGGGGACAGGGTCGCCTCCTACGCCCACAACTCCGACGCGTACCTGATCGCCTACCTGGCCTGCGCCCGGGCCGGTCTGATCCACGTACCGGTCAATCAGAACCTCACCGGCGACGACCTCGCGTACATCCTCCGGCAGTCCGGCAGCTCCCTCGTCCTCACCGATCCCGACCTGGCCTCCCGCGTGCCCTCAGGCCACGCAGTGCACCCCCTGCGCGACGCACCGGACTCGCTCCTCGGCGAACTGGACACCCCGCGCCCCTTCACCCCGGAACGCGCGCCCGGCTCCGACGACCTGGTCCAGCTGCTGTACACCTCCGGGACCACCGCCCGGCCCAAGGGCGCGATGATGACCCACGGCGCCCTGGTCCACGAGTACGTCAGTGCCATCACCGCGCTCGACCTGCGCGCCACCGACCGCCCGGTGCACTCGCTGCCGCTCTACCACTCCGCGCAGATGCACGTGTTCCTGCTCCCGTACCTCGCGGTGGGCGCCGAGAACACCATCCTCGACGCCCCGGACGCGGACCGTGTCTTCGACCTGGTCGAGACAGGCAGGGCCGACAGTTTCTTCGCCCCGCCCACCGTCTGGATCGGCCTGGCCGACCACCCCGGCTTCGCCACCCGTGACCTCGGAGCCCTGCGCAAGGCCTACTACGGAGCCTCGGTCATGCCGGTGCCCGTCCTGGAGCGGCTGCGGGAACGGCTGCCGGGACTGGCCTTCTACAACTGCTTCGGGCAGAGCGAGATCGGTCCCCTCGCCACCGTGCTCGGCCCCGACGAGCACGAGGGCCGGATGGACTCCTGCGGCCGGCCCGTGTTCTTCGTCGAGGCCAAGGTCGTCGACGAGCGGGGCGAGGAGGTCCCCGACGGAACGGCGGGCGAGGTGGTCTACCGTTCCCCGCAGCTGTGCAAGGGCTACTGGGACAAGCCGCAGGAGAGCGCCGATGCCTTCCGCGACGGCTGGTTCCGCTCGGGGGACCTCGCGGTGCGTGATCCCGAGGGTTACTTCACCGTTGTCGACCGGGTGAAGGACGTCATCAACTCGGGAGGTGTGCTCGTCGCCTCCCGGCAGGTGGAGGACGCCCTGTACACCCACCCGGCGGTGGCCGAGGCGGCGGTCGTGGGCCTGCCCGACGAGCGCTGGATCGAGGCCGTCACCGCGATCGTCGTGCTGCGCGGCGAGGCCACGGAGGCCGAACTCATCGCACACACCCGCGCAGGACTGGCTCCCTTCAAGGCCCCGAAGAAGGTCCTGTTCGTCGACGAACTGCCGCGCAACGCCAGCGGCAAGATCCTCAAGAGGGAGCTGAGGGACCGTTTCTCGCGACCCGGTTCCTGAGGGCGCGTGCCGTGCGGACGCCGAGCGGTCCCGGCCGCGCTCGGGACGGTGGAACGGCCCCGGGGCCGCACGGCCCGGTCCGCGCGTCTCCCTCACGGGTCGCCCGGCGTCCGGGCATCGTGTGGCGGGCGTGGACGGCTTAGCCCGTTCGCCGTCTGCCGGACGATCCTTCTGCAGCTCTCGGCGCCGATCGGTTGACCTGCGCAAACGACTGTCCGGGGACGGAGTCCAGGGTCTGGCCGGGTGACGCGCGGGGTGACGGCTCGTGTTGCGCACGTGACGGGCTGTCGGTTGCCTCGGGAACGGAGCACAGCAGAGGCGCCGTGCGACCTGCCGGGCCCTGCTCCCGTTGGAGGATCCTCATGCGCAACACACGTATCGGCGCGGGCATCTGTCTGGCCGTAGGTTCCCTTGCGTTCGCGGCCCCCGCCGCGGAAGCGGCGGCCGGTCCCTCAGGTGACCAGACCATTCACATCAGCCCGGCCCACGCCTCCCCGGGCTCGCAGGTCACCCTCAGCACCAGGGCCTGCGGCAAGGAGACCTACGGCAAGGGGACGTCGGAGGCAGGAGGGGCCTTCCACCTCCTGGAGGGCGACCGCAAGGGCGTGCTCGTCGGTGTGTTCCAGATCCCGAGGGACGCCGAGCCGGGTACGGACACCGTCACCGTGAAGTGCCCGCCCCGCATCAAGATCACGGATACCTACCGGATCACCGACCGTGCCCCCAGGGGCGGAGTCGACGCCGGCTTCGGGACGCCCTCGGACAACAGCGCCCAGCTTGCCGTGGGGGGCGTACTGCTCGCCGGCGCCGTGGCGGGGGGAGTGATCAGGACACGCCGCCGGACGGTCGCCGCCCGGGGCTGACCCGGGGCGTCTCGTCCGGATCACACGGGATGCGCCCTCGCGCGCACGTTCGCGGCGTTGTCGTCCATCACCGACTCCCCGGGGCACCCGGGCCAGGGACACACCGTTTCGCGTCGGCTCTCCCCCCGGCGTGCAGCTGCTCGCACCGCTCCCTGTTCCGGTGCCGTCCGGACGAACGACGCACCGCCCGCCCCGAGGGCGCCGGACACCGTACGGGTCCGGGAGCCCTCGGGATCCCCACCCACCCGCTGCGAAGCAGAGGCACACGCGATGGAAACCGGGCGCAAGGCCGGCACCACGTCACCCCAGCCGTTCCCGACGGTCAAGCACCTCGTATGGGCCGCCCTGGCGGGTACCGTGCTGGTGGTCGGGGGACTGCGTGACGACAGGCCACCGCAGCCACCGGCTCCCGGAACCGCCGCTGCCGTCCCCGCGCCGTCGGGTACCTTCGCGGTGCCCTCCGTTCGCCCCACGCGTGGGGTGCGGGCTCCTGCCCACCCTGTCCCGGAACCTGCCACCCCCTTCCCCACGGGCCGGGCCTCGGCCCCGCCCGTGCTCCTGCACCTGCCGTCCGCTCTTCCCGGCACTCTTCTGCCCCAGCCGCCCACCCCCCTGCGGCCCCTGACGCCGAACCCGGCGCCGACGAGGGCGGCCGCCGCTCCGGCCCCTGCCCGCCCGGCTCCCGGCCGTGGCGACGCCGCCTCGCCTTCCGCCGTACAACCGCTTCCGCCCTCGACCCCGCTCCGGTTGCGGATTCCGGCTCTCGAGGTGGACGCGCCCATGCTGGAGCTCGGCCTCGACGCGACGGGCGCCCTGCAACCTCCGCCCGACGACGACCCCGTCCTCACCGGCTGGTATGCCGGCGGGACCGTGCCGGGCACCGCGGGCACGGCGATCACGGCGGGGCATGTGGACACCCGCGTCGGGCCCGGTGTCTTCTTCGCCCTGGGGTCCCTGCGCAAAGGCGCGACCGTCGAGATCGTCCGGGCCGATCGGCGCACCGCCGTGTTCACGGTCTACGCCGTGGAGCTCTACAGCAAGAACGACTTCCCCGACGACAAGGTCTACGGCCCCTCGGCCCGGCCCGAGCTCCGGGTGATCACCTGCGGGGGCGACTACAGCGAGAAGACGGGCTACCAGGGCAACGTCGTGGTCTTCGCCGCCCTGACGGCCTCTCGTTGACCGCCCAGGCCGGGACGAGGCGCCGGGTGGAGTCCCTCATGTGGGCTCCCTCATGTGGGCTCCCTCATGTGGGCTCCCTCACGTCGGCTCCCTCACGTCGGCTTCCTCACGCGGACTCCCTCAGGTCGATGAGTCGCTTGATCTTGCCGACCGACCGCTCCAGCGTCTCCGGATCGACGATCTCGACGCCGACGCCGACACCGACCCCGTCCTTCACGGCCACCGCGATGGACAGGGCCGCCGCCTCCCGCTCGTCCGCCGTCGCGCCGGCCCGGGCCTCCACCCGCACGGTCAGTGCGTCCAGGCGCCCCTGCCGGGTCAGCAGCAGCTGGAAGTGCGGTGCCAGCCCCGGCGTCCGCAGCACGATCTCCTCGATCTGGGTGGGGAAGAGATTCACCCCGCGCAGGATGACCATGTCGTCGCTGCGGCCGGTGACCTTCTCCATCCGCCGGAAGACGCGTGCCGTACCCGGCAGCAGCCGCGTCAGATCCCGGGTCCGGTAACGGATCACCGGCATGGCCTCCTTGGTGAGCGAGGTGAACACCAGCTCCCCCTCCTCGCCGTCCGGCAGGAGTTCACCTGTGAACGGGTCGACGACCTCCGGGTAGAAGTGGTCCTCCCAGATGTGCAGTCCGTCCTTGGTCTCCACGCATTCCTGCGCCACACCTGGGCCCATCACCTCCGACAGCCCGTAGATGTCGACCGCGTCGATGGCGAAGCGCCCCTCGATCTCCGCACGCATCTGTTCAGTCCAGGGCTCGGCGCCGAAGATGCCGACCTTCAGTGACGTCGTACGGGGATCGACTCCCTGGCGTTCGAACTCGTCCAGCAGCGTCAGCATGTACGAGGGGGTGATCATGATGACCTCGGGCCGGAAGTCCTGGATCAGCCGCACCTGGCGGGCGGTCATCCCGCCGGACGCGGGAATGACCGTGCAGCCGAGCCGCTCCGCCCCGTAGTGCGCGCCGAGGCCGCCGGTGAACAGCCCGTAGCCGTAGGCCACGTGCACCTTGTGGCCGGGGCGCCCGCCCGCCGCCCTGATCGACCGGGCGACGACATCGGCCCATGTGTCCAGATCGCGCTCGGTGTACCCGGCCACCGTGGGCCGGCCCGTCGTTCCGCTGGAGGCGTGGATCCTGCGTACCCGGTCCTCCGGGACGGCGAACATGCCGAACGGGTAGTTGTCGCGCAGGTCGGCTTTGACCGTGAAGGGAAACCGGGCGAGATCGGCGAGTGTGTGACAGTCCTCGGGCCGCACGCCCGCCGCGTCGAAGGCCGTGCGGTAGAACGCGACGTTGTCGTACGCGTGCCGCAGCGTGGCCCGGAGCCGTTCCAGCTGCAGCGTCTCGAGCTCGTCGCGGCCGAGCCGCTCGGCCGCGACCAGCAACGCCGTCATACGGATGATCCTCTCGCCGGGGCAGTCGACCGATCATTCGGTCGATTCTCCTCGGAGCAGTAACGCAGGAGGTCGGGCAGCGTGGCAAGAGGTCCGGCGCCTCACGCGTGGCGACCGGGTCAGAAGCCCAGTTCGCTCAGCCCGGGGTGGCCGTCGGGCCGCCGCCCCAGGGGCCAGTGGTAGCGGCGCGCCGGCTCCTCGATCGGCACGTCGTTGATCGACGCGTGCCGCACCCGCATGAGCCCGGCGCCGTCGAACTCCCAGTTCTCGTTGCCGAAGGAACGGAACCACCGGCCGGTGTCGTCGTGCCACTCGTAGGCGAAGCGCACCGCGATCCGGTCGTCGTCGTGCGCCCACAGCTCCTTGACGAGGCGGTAGCTCAGCTCCCGGGCCCATTTGCGGGTCAGGAAGCCGACGATCTCCTCCCGCCCCTGGAGCCACTCGGACCGGTTACGCCAGCGCGAATCCGGTGTGTACGCGAGAGCGACGCTCTGCGGATCCCGGCTGTTCCAGGCGTCCTCGGCGCGCCGCACCTTGGCGACTGCGGTCTCCCGCGTGAACGGCGGGACGAGCGGCTGGGCGGTCATGAAGGTCTCCTCGCGCGGGGGAGAACGAGCGTTCTCCGTGGGTGCGTCGTACGATAGGAGAACGGTCGTTCTCACGCAAGGGGCGGGGGGCGGAAGACTGGGGGAGTCGCGGTGGATCTCGCACGGGCAAGGGCGGCGGCGCTGGACGCCGCAGAGGAGTTGTTCTACGAGCGGGGCATCCAGGCGGTCGGCATGGACGAGATCCGCGCCGCGTCCGGCGTCTCACTGAAACGCCTGTACACCCTCTTCCCTTCCAAGTCCGCACTGGTGCAGGCCTGTCTGGAAGCCCGGGACATCAAGTGGCGCGCGGGGCTGGCCACGTTCGTGGACAGCCGCTCCACCCCTCGCGAGCGGCTTCTCGCCGTCTTCGAGTGGCTGCACGAGTGGTTCTCCCAGCCGGGCTTCCGAGGCTGCGCCTTCATCAACGGCTTCGGTGAACTGGGGGCCACCGACGCCTCGGTGGCCGGCGTCGCACGCGCCCACAAAGAGGCCTTCCGTGACTACGTCACCGGGCTCGTCGTCGCGGCGGGCCGGCCGGAGGAATCCGCGGGCGCGTTCGTACTGCTCGCCGAAGGGGCGATCGTCACGGCGGCCATCTCCGGGACGCCCGAGCCGGCGCGGCAGGCCGGAGAGGCGGCCGCGCGGCTGCTGTGCGGCGCCGAGGCCGTCTGAGGCGCCGCGGCGCGGGGCGGACGGAACCGGCCGCCCCGCCCCGCATCGAGGCCGGTGGGCCGGTCCGCACCTGTGACGCGCTCGCGGACCGGCGCTGCGCCGGATGGGCGCCCGCTCCGCGAACCGGCGCACCGTCAGGCGCACCGGTTCGCACGGCGCATGCGTCAGCCCCGGTGGAGCAGGGCCGTCAGAGCGTCGTCCAGCGTCGCTGCCGGATCCGCCACCGCGCCCTCGGCCCGCCAGGCCACGAAGCCGTCGGGGCGCACGAGGACGGCGCCTTCGGCAGTCGTGCCGTGGGACGCGGCCCAGTCGGCCCCGTCCTCGGTCTCCAGATCGGCGCCCTGGCCGGAACCGATGCCGTAGGCGTCCAGGCGCACCGCCAGACGCTCCGCCGCCTTCGCGGCCGCCGCGCCCCATTCCGGATGCCGGGCGTCGTGCAGCAGGACGAACGACTGCTCGTAGAGGTCCAGGGTCGAGAGACGGGCGCCCTGCCGCCGGAGCCACATGTGCGGCGCCCGGGTGCCGGGATCGCCCGCCAGGGACATGCGCTCGGGCACCACCGGCAGGCCCGGCTCCACGCCGAGCACGGCGCCCCGGACGTAGCGGTAGCCGAGCGCGATCGTGAGCATGCCGCCCTTCGGGCCGCCACCGCCCGGGCCGGGTGAGCCGGCGTATCCCGGGTGGCTGTGCTCCGCGGACCGCGCCGACGCCCGCTCGCTGGTCGCCGTCGCCACCGGCAGACGCTCCGCCTCGTAGGTGTCCAGGAGCCCCGGGCCCGCAGCGCCGTTGATCACGGCAGCCAGCTTCCACGCCAGGTTGTGCGCGTCCTGGATACCCGTGTTGGACCCGAACGCGCCGGTCGGGGACATCTCGTGCGCGGAGTCACCCGCCAGGAAGACCCGGCCGGACCCGTAGCGCTCCGCGACCCGTTCGGCGGCGTGCCACGGTGCCTTGCCCGTGATCTCGACATCGAGATCGGGAGCCCCGACCGCGCGGCGGATGTGTTCCGTGCACCGCTCGTCGGTGAAGTCCTCCAGCGTCTCGCCCCGCTCGGGCTGCCACGGCGCGTGGAAGACCCACTGCTCCTTGTTGTCCACCGGCAGGAGCGCCCCGTCCGCCTCCGGGTCGGTGAGGTAGCAGACGATGAACCGCCGGTCGCCCACGATGCCGGCGAGCTGCCGGGACCGGAAGGTGACACTCACGTTGTGGAACAGGTCGCCCGAACCCGTCTGGCCGATCCGCAGCTGTTCGCGGATCGGGCTGCGCGGCCCGTCGGCCGCGACGAGGTAGTCCGCCCGGACCGTGGTGTGCTCCCCGGTCTCCCGGTCCTTCACCACGGCGGTGACGCCCTCCGGGTCCTGGTCGAAGGAGAGCAGTTCGGCGGAGAACCGCAGCTCGCTGCCCTGCGACCGGGCATGGTTGAGCAGTACGGGCTCCAGGTCGTTCTGGCTGCACAGGCACCAGCTGCTCGGACTGAAACGGGCGAGGCCGCCACCCGGGTCGATCTCCTTGAACAGCCACTCCTGGTCGTCGCCGGTGAGCGATCCGGCCTGCAGGATCCCGTGGTTGTCCGCAAGCACCGAGGCGGCGTCCCGGATCAGCTGCTCGGCGCCCGCGGTGCGGAACAGCTCCATCGTGCGGACGTTGTTGCCCCGCCCGCGCGGGTGCGTCGAGGTGCCTGCGTGTTTCTCGACGAGCAGGTGGCGTACGCCGAGCCGGCTCAGGAAGAGGGAGGCGGACAGGCCCACGAGGGAGCCGCCCACGATGAGGACCGGTACGCGGTGGTCGACGTTCTCGTTCATCAGTTGCTCCAGCTCGGACGCGCGACGGATGCAGTGTCCATGCCCTGGTACGAGGGGTTCGGTCACCACCTCACCTGAACGGTGCATAAATCTCGCGCCTCCGGTGGCGGCGTTCCACGATCAGTCGCGGGAGCGATGCCCGTGATGCGGGGGTGGACCACACGCGTCTGCGGAAGAGGCCGCTCCGGTTCCCCGACAGCCGACGGATGACGAGAGACCACTCGACGTGGTCACCGCGCCGTCTCGAAGGAGACAAAGATGACAACCATATCGGAACGGGTTTCGCAGTCCGCCTTCGACGGTTCAAGGCTCCGGGTCGTCCTGCTGCTGGACCTGCACGACGGCGCCCAGAAGCAGTTCCTTGAGGCGTACGAACACATGCGCAACCAGGTGGCGTCCATCCCCGGCCACATCAGCGACCAGCTGTGCCAGTCCATCGAGAACCCCTCGCAGTGGCTCATCACCAGCGAATGGGAGAGCGCGCCGCCCTTCCTCGCCTGGGTGAACAGCGAGGAGCACGTCGCGACGGTCCAGCCCTTGCACAGCTGCGTGCGCGACACCCGCTCCCTGCGGTTCAGCGTCCTGCGCGAGACGGCGAGGACCGACGGCGCCGCCCCGGTCGAAAGCGGTCTGCAGCCCGTACCCCGCATCGGCGACGGAGTGGTTCGACACGCGCTCACGTTCACCGTCAAGCCCGGCACCGAGGACATCGTCGCGAAGATCCTCGCGGACTACGAATCCCCGCAGGCCCGTGTCGACGAGAACACCCGGCTGCGCCGCACCTCGCTCTTCATGCACGGCAACCGTGTCGTGCGGGCGGTCGAGGTCGAGGGCGACCTGCTGGCCGCGCTGCGCCACGTGTCGCGCCAGCCCGAGGTCAGGGCCGTCGAAGAGGCCCTCAACCCCTACCTGGAGCAGGACCGGGATCTCAGCGACCCCGACTCCGCCCGCATGTTCTTCACCCGGGCCGCGCTCCCGACCGTCCACCACGTGACGGCCGGCCACCACGCCCCGGGCGACGTACAGCGGCACGCGCTCTTCTACCAGGCCAAGGAAGGCTGCGGCATGGCGCTCGCCCGCCTGCTCGCCGGCCAGGACGAGGAGACGGCGGACGACGCCGGAAGCCCCGTCGCCAGCAGCACCATCTTCCAGCGCGACGACGTCGTGGTGCGGCTCCTCGAAGTGAGCGGCCCGCTCGGCGCACAGCCCGCGCTGGCACTCGGAATCGGCGGCCCCCGCAAGGCGGCCATGCTCGGCCGGCTCCTCGACGGCGGCGCCAACGGCCTGCCCAGCAACGACCAGGAGGCCGCGCGGTTCCTCGCCCAGGCCGAGATGAAGCTGATCACCGACCGCCGGGCCACCGAGGCCTGACGGCGCCACCGGCAGCGGGGGCCCGCCCGTGCTGCCGTCACACCGCACGACCCGCCTCGAGGAGAGCAGTCATGACCACGCACCGGCCTCGCATCGTGGACCTCAGCGAGACTCAGCCCAACCGCAGGCGCGGAGGCGACCTGCGCGCCATGCTCACACCAACGGCGGTGGGTGCCACCAGCGGCTTCATGGGACTGGCCATCGTCGGCCCCGGTGAGCGCATCGGTGAGCACTACCACCCGTACTCCGAGGAGTTCGTGTACGTCGTGGACGGACTCCTCGAAGTCGACCTGGACGGCGAGGCGCACCCGATGCGACCCGACCAGGGCCTGCTCATCCCCCCGCACGTACGCCACCGCTTCCGCAACGTGGGCGACGTGGAGGCGCGGATGGTCTTCCACCTCGGCCCGCTCGCCCCCCGGCCCGAACTCGGCCATGTGGACACCGAGATCACGGACGTGGCCGAGCGCGGTGCGCCGCCAGAACGAACGGGGGCGGCGTCATGACACGACGCGTGGCGGTCACCGGGGTCGGCGTCGTCGCCCCCGGTGGCATCGGAGCCCGGGCGTTCTGGGACCTGCTCTCCAACGGCCGTACCGCGACACGGGGCATCACCCTGTTCGACCCGGCGGCGTTCCGCTCGCGCATCGCCGCCGAGTGCGACTTCGACCCCGTGGCGCACGGCCTGGACGAAGAGCTCATCGCACGCTCCGACCGGTACATCCAGTTCGCCCTGGTGGCGGCCAGAGAAGCGCTGGGCGACGCCGGACTCGACACGGAGAAGGTGGACCCCTGGCGCATCGGGGTGTCCCTCGGGACCGCGGTCGGCGGCACCACCCGTCTCGAGCACGACTACGTCGCCGTCAGCGGCAGCGGTTCGCGCTGGGACGTCGACCACCGCCCGGCGGGCCCCCACCTCCAGCGGGCGTTCGCACCGAGCACCCTGGCCTCCGCGGTGGCCGAGGAGGTCGGTGCGCACGGGCCCGTACAGACCGTTTCGACCGGCTGCACCTCCGGCCTCGACGCGATCGGATACGCCTTCCACTCCATCGAGGAGGGTCGCGTCGACGTGTGCATCGCCGGCGCGTCCGACACGCCGATCACTCCCATCACGGTGGCCTGCTTCGACGCGATCAAGGCGACCTCGGCGAACAACGACGACCCGGAGCACGCCTCCCGGCCGTTCGACGCCCGCCGGGACGGATTCGTCATGGGCGAGGGCGGAGCCGTGCTCGTGCTCGAGGAGCTGGAGCACGCCCGGGCCCGCGGCGCGACGGTGTACTGCGAGATATCGGGCTACGCCACCTTCGGCAACGCCTACCACATGACCGGGCTGACCGGCGAAGGGCTCGAGATGGCCGAGGCCATCAACTCCGCCCTCGCCCACGCCCGGATCGACGGCTCGCAGGTCGACTACGTCAACGCGCACGGTTCGGGCACCAAGCAGAACGACCGGCACGAGACGGCGGCCGTGAAGCGCGCCCTGGGCGCCCACGCGTACAAGGTGCCGATGAGCTCGATCAAGTCCATGGTCGGACACTCGCTCGGAGCCATCGGAGCGATAGAGATCGCCGCGTGCGTCCTGGCTCTCGAGCACCAGACGGTGCCGCCGACGGCGAACTACGAGACCGCGGACCCCGAGTGCGACCTCGACTACGTGCCGCGCACCGCCCGGCCCCTGAAGCTGCGCAGTGTGCTCTCGGTCGGCAGCGGCTTCGGCGGATTCCAGTCCGCCGTCGCGCTGACCCGATCAGGCGGGAGGACTCCATGAACGACCGGACACACCGGCGATCCGTCATCACGGGGATCGGTGTCGTCGCCCCCAACGGGACGGGCGCCGGTGCCTTCTGGAAGCAGACGCAGGAGGGCGTCAGCGTCCTGGACCTCGTATCCCGGGAGGGCTGCGAGAACCTTCCGCTGCGCGTCGCGGGCGAGGTCCGGGAATTCGACCCGGTCGCGCTCATCGAGGAGCGCTACCTCGTCCAGACCGACCGCTTCACGCACTTCGCGATGGCCGCGGCCGATCTCGCCCTGGACGACGCCCGGCTCGGCCGCGCCGACTACGAGGACGCGCCGTTCAGTGTCGGGGTGGTCACCGCCGCCGGTTCCGGCGGCGGCGAGTTCGGGCAGCGCGAGCTGCAGCGGCTGTGGGGCCAGGGCTCCCGGTACGTCGGCCCGTACCAGTCCATCGCCTGGTTCTACGCCGCCAGCACCGGCCAGATCTCCATCCGCGGCGGATTCAAGGGGCCGTGCGCCGTGGTGGCCAGCGACGAGGCCGGTGGTCTGGACGCGCTCATGCACGCCGCGCGCTCCATCCGCCGCGGGACGGGCGCCGTCGTCGTCGGCGCGGCCGAGGCGCCCCTGGCCCCGTACTCCGTGGTCTGCCAACTCGGCTACGAGGACCTCAGCACCTGCGAAGACCCCACCCGCGCCTACCGGCCCTTCACAGCGGACGCCTGCGGGTTCGTCCCTGCGGAGGGGGGCGCCATGCTGGTGGTCGAGGAGGAGACCAAGGCACGCGACCGCGGGGCGCGGATCCGTGCCGAACTGGCCGGACATGCCGCCACCTTCACGGGGGCGTCCCGGTGGGAGCAGTCCCGCGAGGGACTGGCCCGCGCCATCGAGGGGGCGTTGCGCGAGGCGGACTGCGCACCCGAGGAGATCGACGTCGTCTTCGCGGACGCGCTGGGCGTACCGTCCGCGGACCGGGCGGAAGCTCTCGCGATCGCCGACACCCTGGGCCGGCACGGGCGGCGTGTACCGGTGACGGCACCCAAGACCGGTACCGGCCGGGCCTACTGCGGCGCGCCCGTGCTGGACACGTCCGCCGCGGTACTGGCCATGGAGCACGGGCTGATCCCTCCGACGCCCAACGTCTTCGACGTGTGCCACGACCTCGACCTGGTCACCGGCCGCGCGCGCCCCGCCGAGCTGCGGACGGCGCTGGTACTGAGCCGAGGACTCATGGGGTCCAACTCGGCCCTGGTGCTGCGGCACCGCACCGACACCACCGGATGAGAAGGAGTACTTCCTCATGACCGATCGACTGACGTATGCGGAGCTTGCCGTGCTCATGAAGAACGGCGCAGGACTCACCGTCGACCCGTCGGAGATGGAGAGCCGTCCCGGCTCGGCCTTCGACGAGTACGGCCTCGACTCGCTCGGCCTGCTCGGCATCGTCGCCGCGCTGGAGAACCGGTACGGCCGCCCGCTGCCGGCCGACGCCGACCGCTGCAGGACGCCCGGCGAGTTCCTCGACCTCGTGAACAGCAACCTCGTGACTGGAGTCTGACATGTCGGGACACACCGAGAACGAGATCACCATCGCCGCACCCCTGGACCTCGTCTGGGACATGACGAACGATCTCGAGAACTGGCCGCAGCTGTTCAGCGAGTACGCGGCCGTCGAGGTGATCGAGCGGAAGGGTGAGACGACGACCTTCCGGCTCACCATGCACCCCGACGACAACGGCAAGGTCTGGAGCTGGGTGTCGGAGCGCACCACGGACCGCAAGGGCCGCAACGTCCGCGCACGGCGTGTCGAGCCCGGGCCCTTCCTGCACATGGACATCCGGTGGGAGTACTCGGAGGTTCCCGGCGGCACCCGGATGCACTGGAAGCAGGACTTCGCGATGAGGCCCGACGCGCCGGTCGACGACGCGTGGATGACCGACAACATCAACCGCAACTCGCGCGTCCAGATGGAGCTCATCCGCGACAAGATCGAGCAGCGGGACCGGGAACGCCGCTCCGCCTCGGTCCCCGTCAACTGACGCCCCGAAAGGCAGCCAGATGCACCACGCACTGATCGTCGCGCGGATGGCACCCGAGTCCGCACCCGACATCGCCGGCCTGTTCGCGCAGTCCGACGACACGGAACTGCCCCATCTCGTCGGGGTCAACAGGCGCACCCTCTTCCAGTTCGGGGACGTGTACCTGCACCTGATCGAGTCGGACCGGCCCCCGGGCCCGGAGATCGCCAAGGTGACCGAGCACCCGGAGTTCAAGGCCATCAGCGACCGGCTCACCGCCTTCGTGAGCCCCTACGACCCGAAGACCTGGCGTGGTCCGAAGGACGCGATGGCCCAGCAGTTCTACCGGTGGGAGCGGGACGCCTCCGCCTGACACACGGACGATCGCCCCGGGTCCGGCACCTGCGTGCCGGACCCGGGGCGATCCTGGTGTGCGCGGTGCCCCGGTCAGGGGACGAGGCACTCGAAGGCGTGCAGGTACGCGTTGACCGGACGAACCTCGCCGATCCGCAGGCCGGCGTCGGACATCCGGGCGAGCAGGCTCTCCCGCGTGTGCTTCGCGCCACCGACGTTGAGGAGGAGCAGCAGGTCCATCGCGGTGGTGAAGCGCATGGACGGCGAGTCGTCGACGAGGTTCTCGATGACCACCACCCGGGCGCCCGGACGGGCCGCGGCGACGACGTTGCCCAGAGCCCGGCGCGTGCTCTCGTCGTCCCACTCGAGGATGTTCTTGATGATGTAGAGGTCCGCGTCGACGGGGATGTCCTCACGGCAGTCCCCGGCGACGATCCGTACCCGGTTCGCGAGGGCGCCGTCGTCCCGCAGCCTGGCGTCCGCCCTCGCCACGACTCCCGGCAGGTCCATGAGGGTTCCGTGGACGGACGGATACTTCTCGAGGAGGCTGGCGAGCACGTGGCCCTGGCCGCCGCCGATGTCGGCGACCGAGGAGACCCCGGTGAGGTCGAGGAGTTCGGCCACGTCCCGCGCGGACTGCATGCTGGATGTGGTCATGGCCCGGTTGAACACGTGGGCGGACTCGCCCGCGTCCTGGTGGAGATAGTCGAAGAAGCCCTTGCCGAACGCCTCCGGGAAGACGCTCGAACCGGTGCGCACCGCGTCCTCGAGCCGTGGCCAGACCTCCCAGGTCCAGGGTTCGGTGCACCACAGACAGATGTACCGCAGACTGTTCGGATCGTCCTCGCGCAGCAGCCGGGACATCTCCGTGTGGACGAAGGTGCCGTCCTCGGTCTCGCCGAAGATCCCGTAGCAGCACAGCGCCCGCAGCAGCCGCCTCAGCGGGACGGGCTCGGTGTCCACGATCCGGGCGAGTTCCGCGGCCGAGGCGGGCGTGTCGCCCAGCGCGTCGGCGACGCCCAGCCTCGCAGCCGCACGCACGGCCGCGGCGCAGGCCGCTCCGAACGCGAGCTCCCTCAGCCTCATGGCCGGGGGCGGGGCCTGGCCGGCACCCGAGGCGGCCGGTGCCGAGGGGGAGGAGAGCGGTGAGGTGACGGGGGTGGTGTCGGGGGTGGGACTCACGGTGGTCATACCGTCTCGTTTCTCGTCGTGCGGCGGGTGAGCCGCTACTCGGCGCACATGCCGGCCGGTACGGACGTCCCGCACGTGTTGCTGTCGAAGGTGTTGCCCGTTCCGGAGGTGTCCCGGTCGGCAAGGTCGGCCGGCTGGTTGTCCCGCACGAAATTCCGGCTGATCGTGTTGTCGGTGTTCAGCGCGCCCACGAAGCTCTTGAACAGCAGAATCCCGCCGGAGAGCGGGGTGGAACCGACGTTGCCCCGGATCACGTTGGAACGCACGACCGTGCGCTCGCTGCCGGTCAGGACGATGCCGGAGCCCTGGATGGCCGAGAGCCGGGGGGTCGCCGCGCAGTACTTGTTGTTCTCCACGATCCGGTTGTTGCTGACGGTCATCGCCCCGGCCGCGGGCTTTGACTCGTCACCCACGACGAAGACCCCGCTGCAGTTGCCGGTCATGTTGTTGCCGTCGATCAGGAGGTTCCTGACCCGCCGGGCCGTGACACCGATGCGGTTCCCGCTCAGGGAGTTGTCCAGGATCTTCGTCCCCTGCGTGTCGGTCGCCCCGCCTTCTTCGCTGACGCTGTTGGCGACGAAGATGCCCGCGTCGCCGTTGCCGGTGGCGACGTTGCGCCGGAAGTCACCGCGGGTCGAGTGCTCCTGGGCGATGCCCCAGGTACCGTTGGACCGGGCGGTCACCCGGCGCACGGAGAGCTCGTCGGTCCACGAGGCCCAGATGCCGCTCTTGCCGAATCCGGAGAGGGTGAGCGAGCGGATGCTGACGCCGTCGACCGTGTGCCCCTTGGTGCCGACGACGCAGATGCCGTTGCCGGCCGCCGCACAGCTCCCTGCGGCCTTCGTGTCCGTGGCCGACGGCATGATCACGGCCCCGCCACCGACACCGAGCAGGGTCAGGCCCGGCTTCGTGATCCGGACGCTCTCGTGGTAGGTGCCAGGCAGGATGACGACGGTGTCTCCCGGTTCGGCCGCGTCCACCGCGCTCTGGATCGAACCGCCCGGGCGCACCACGTGGTCATCGGGCCCGGCCGCGGCGGAAGGGATCGCCGCCCCGCCCAGCGCCGTGGTCAGGGCGACGGTGATGCCCGCCAGGCAGGTGATGTGTTTTTTCCTCATGAGCCGAAACTAGGGGCGATCACACCCTGCTGCCACGGAAGGTGAGCGTACGGGTACATGGCGTGCCTGAATGGCTTACTCGTGCGGCCGCGTTCCACGCCTCCCCGTGCCGCAGGGGGCACTGCCGCGCCGGGTCCCGAACGGCAGCCGGCAACCGGGCTCCGGCGGCCCTGTTCCGCGAGCGGCGGTGCTCGGAAGCCGTAGCGTGACCTCATGACGGGCGAGCGCGATCTTCGGAAACTGCTGCACACCATGCGACCGGAGCTGAACCCGGGCCGCTATGTGTTCACGACCCTGGCCGACGGGGCGGCACCCGACGGCGTCACCCCCGTGGTCACCGTCGCCGAGGGCGAAGGGGTGACCCTCGTCCTCCCCGAGAGGGAAGCGGTGGCCGCGGGGCTCGGGTACGACTTCGTCGCGGGCTGGATCACCCTGCGCGTCCACTCCTCCCTGGAGGCCGTCGGCCTGACGGCCGCGGTCGCCCTGGCCCTCACCGACGTGGGCGTGAGCTGCAACGTGGTCGCCGGATACCACCACGACCACCTCTTCGTCCCGTACGCGCGTGCGAGTGAGGCGGTGCAGGTGCTGGAACGGCTGGCCGCGGAGTCCGGCTGAGTCCTGCCCGGGAGTGCCCGGCTCCACGACGTGAGCCGGGACACGTAACATGGCTGCATGTCCTTCCTCCGCCGCCGTAGCGCCGCCACACCCGCGGGCCCGGACTTCGACGTCCTGGCCATGGACCCGGGGGACTGGCCCGGCAACCTCGGCGCCGGTCTGCTCCCCGCTCCCGACGGGAGCTGCCAGGGCGTGTTCCTGCGCTACGACCTGTTCGGCGGCCGCGGCCCGGCGATGATCATCGGCAACCTGCCCGAGGGTTCGCCGGCCCGGGAGACCGAGGAGGGCCAGGTCCCCTTCGAGGTGGCCCAGCTCCTCCTCGCGCTCGAGAACGACGAACCGGTCGAGGTCACCGGCACCGAGGACATGCCCGTCATGCAGGGCGACAGCCTGCTGATCGTGCGCCGCGTCAAGCTCAGCGAGAGCCGGATCTCCTGCGTCCAGTTCGACAGGAGCGACGGTGTGCTCGTCACCATCGCCAGCTGGGACCGGCCGATCACCGACGACCTGTACGCCCTGCTGAAGCCACTGCCCGCGGAGCTCTTCCAGCAGGGCTGAAACGTCCCTGCGTCGTCATCAGCCGCGTCACCTGCGCGGCAGAGGTGCCGATCCCCGTGGGGCCGGAGATGTGCCACGGGGTGCCGGTGCCCCGCCGCAGGTCCTCCTCGCGGTAACGCCGGCAGTCCCGGTGCCAGATCAGGATCCCGGCCAACCAGTGCCGGAGCTCGACGACATAGCCCGCCAGGACCTCCCTGGCGTCCTCGTCGAGCGCGAAGTCGTCGTACAGCACGGGCAGTTCCCGCTCGGCCACGTGCTGGAACTGGCGCATCCGTGCGTTCATCAGGTCGTCCACGATGGCCACACCCGTCGGGTAGTCCACCCCGAAGAAGTTCTGGACGACCAGGACGCCGTTGTGCACCTCCCCCTCGTACTCGATCTCCTTCTGGTAGGAGAACACGTCGTTGAGCAGGCAGGCGTAGTCCGCCGCCGCGTTCTCCAGGGACCGCAGCGGGCCGCTGCGGTACACGGCCTCCGGCACCTTCCTGCCGTGACCCAGCCGGCACAGGCTCATCGTCAGGTCCGAACCGAACGTCCTCCGGCGCATCTCCATGTAGTCGACCGGGTCGGGGATCCGGTTCTGGGCCTGGTTCGCCAGCTCCCACAGCCAGCTCGCGGTCATCGACTCCACCGCCTCGCGGAAGGTGCGGCGCCCGCTCTCGTCCATCGGGCCCGCGGTCCGCTGCCAGAGGTCGCCGAGAGCCCGCTCGAGCGCGTTGACCGGCTCGGGCGCGGACGTGGCGTCCAGCGGCATGAACAGGGACAGCCGCTCGTTGGCCAGCCGCGCACCGGCCAGGTCACGCGTCCGCCCGTGCACCACCGGGAACCAGTCGTCGCCGTACGTACCCCAGGTCAGCCACCCGGAGGACAGATCGAGCTCGTCGGGTGTGGCGTCGGGATGCAACCCCGCCGCGCAGAGCGGGAGATCCGTGGCGACGAGCCGCTCCTCGTCCCAGATGTGTGAACCGGGGACCCCCGGCTGCGCCTCCAGCAGTCCCATCCGGCGGGACCACTCCACGATCCGCACCCGCGCCCCGTCCAGGTGCGGGCTCAGTGTCGTGGTGAACGGCATGTCGAAGTCGGGGAGCAGGGACGGGCCGACGTGCTGGTACGGGACGTGGGTGTGGCTCCGCAGCCGCGCCGACTCCGAGCGTGGCGTGAGGCGGATGGACGCCGCGGCCATCCCGAAACCGGGCACGCTCGCTGCGGCGCCCCCGTCGTTCATGTAGCGGCTGGAGCGCATGTGCCACTCGTGGCCGCCGGACTGCCAGTCCTGGAGACCCTTGACGTACGCCAGGACGGCGACCGTCTCGTCCGGGGTGAGCCCCTTTTCGGCGCACAGCGGAGGCAGTTCGGTGAGCGCCGTGTTCTCGAACTGCTGGAGGCGGGACGTCAGCAGGTCGTTGACCGCCTCGGCCGCCTCCTGGGTCGTGCAGCCCAGGAACGTCTCCAGGACCAGCACGCCGTTGCTGTTCTCGCCCTCCTCCTCGACCTCCCGCTGGTAGGAGAACAGGTCGTTGCGCAGATGCACGCCGTCGGAGAACGCGTCCCGCAGCACCCCCAGTGCCCGTGAGCCGGCCAGCGACGGCGGCACCTCCGCGTTCGCCGCGTACTCCACCAGCCCCGCGGACCACGGCGCGCCGCCCACCTTGCGCCGCATCTCGATGTACTCGACGGGGTTGGCGATGCGCCCCTCGTTGATGTTCGCCAGCTCCCACAGGGACTCGTTGAGCAGGTTCTCCGTCGCCTCGGCGAACCTGACCCGCCAGGCGTCGGACATCGCCGGTACGGTCCGGGCCCAGAGGTCGGCCAGCCCCGCCTCGACCGGATTGACCGGCTCGGGCGTGGCAGCACCCCGCTCCATCGGCATGAAGGCGGGCAGGCGGTCCAGATACCGCTTCCCGCCCTCACGATCCGGAGTGCGCTTGAACAGCTCCAGGAAATGGTCGTCGAAGAAGAAGACCCACACATACCAGTCGGTGACCAGGGAAAGTGCCTCGGCCGAGCAGTCGGGATGGGTGTACGCGCAGAGCAGCGCGTAGTCATGGGCCTCCAGGTCCTTCTCCTCCCAGATGCCGGACCCCTCCAGCATCCCCATTCCGCGCGCCCACTCCCGGGTATGGCTGCGGGCTGCCTCCAGATGGGGGTTGAGGCGCGCCGGGTACGGCACGTAGAAGTCCGGCAGTGAGAAGGGCTGCGGCATGTGCGTCCGGCCTTTCGAAGACTCCGCGCGGTCGGCGCGGAACGGTCCTGTCTGCGCCAGCACTACCCTTCGGCCATCCGGGGCACGCGCTGCGCGAAATAGTCAGACAAGCCCAAAAATGCTGTGACACTGCACCGTTGACTCACCCTCACCACGCGCCCCAGAGTGTGCGCCGACAACGGAACGCTGAGATCACCCAGTACCGGCCCGGGTCCGCCCGGCTCAAGAAGGGTTGTCATGACGTCGAAGCAGAGGACCAGGCTCGCGCTCGCACTCACCACGGCGGGGGCCCTGGGCGCCGCGCTGCTCAGCCCGGCGGCCCAGGCCGGCGCGGACGAGGTACGCCCGGAATGTCCCCACAACCTCACCTGCGACTGGGTACCGGCCGCCTACCAGCAGACCGGCGATCCGGCGGACAAGGAAACGTACGGCAACTACGACACTGCGGACCGGCCGGACAGCAACGCGGTCAAATTCATCGTCCTGCACGACACCGAGGTCGACTACGACACCACCCTGAAGATCTTCCAGAACCCCCGCAACCAGACCTCGGCCCACTACGTCGTGCGGTCGGCCGACGGGCACGTCACCCAGATGGTGAAGGGCAAGGACATCGCCTGGCAGGCGGGCAACTGGTATCTCAACACCCACTCCATCGGCATCGAGCAGGAGGGCTTCGCGGCGGAAGGCGCCAAGTGGTACACGCCCGAGATGTACCGCTCGACTGCCAGACTGGTGCGTCACCTGGCGGCGAAGTACGACATCCCGCTGGACCGGCAGCACATCCTCGGCCATGACGGCGTCCCGCCCACCAGTGCCGCCGGTACGAAGAACATGCACTGGGACCCGGGGCCGTACTGGGACTGGAACCGCTTCATGGCACTGCTCGGCAGACCCACTGTGCCGAGCGCGCCCAGGAGCAGCGAACTGGTCACCGTCAGCGCGGCCTTCGCCGAGAACCGGCAGGAGTTCCGTGACTGCGAGAAGGGCGTCGACCTGCCGCTGCAGGGGAGCAGTGCTGTTCCCCTGCACACGGAGCCGTCCGACGACTCCCCGCTCTTCTCCGACCCGGGGCTGCACCCGGACGGCTCGCCCGGCACGAACTGTGCGGCGGACTGGGGCAGCAAGATCAGCGCCACCCAGCAGGCCGTGGTCGCCGGCCGGGTGTCCGGCTGGACGGCGATCTGGTGGTACGGGCAGAAGGCGTGGTTCCGCTCACCCCACGGATCCCGGACCACCACTCCGACGTCGGGATATGTGGTGAAGCCCAGGAACGGCAGGGCGCAGGTGCCCGTCTACGGGGTGGCGTACCCCGAAAAGGGGGAGTACCCCTCGGACTTCGCCAAGCCGACCGTGGGCAGTCCCTTGGTCTACACCATCAAGTCGGGGCAGGCTTTCCCGGGCGGTGGTGTGGCACCCACCGGGTATTACTACGCGCCGACGATCGACGCGTCCAAGCCGTACGACCACACGTATTTCCGGGGGGCCGAGAAGTACGTGACGGTCCAGATCGGGCACCGGATCGCCTTCGTCAAGGCGTCCGACGTAGATGTGGTGCGGGCCGGCTCATAGCGAGCCGGAGCGGACGGCAGGGCCGTCCGCATCGCGCTGTGGGACCCGTGTGTCGGCACCGGTCCCGCAGCGCGCACCCCCGTGGTCAGGCCGGCCCGGCCGGCCCGGCACGGTCAGCGTGTGCCCACCGCTGCGCGTACGGCCCGGCGGGCCATCGCGCAGTCGTCGTGCAGCCTGCGCAGCAGCAGTCGCTGCTCCTCGCCCGAGGAGAGCGCGCCCTGCCGTGTCTGCCCGGCCCCGGAGGGTGCCCCTTCCCGCATGGCCCGCTGCACAGCCGTCTCGTACGTCCGGATCTCTCGCGTGAGTACGAGCATGAGGTTGACCAGGAAGGCGTCGCGCGCCGCCGCGCCCGCCGCCTGCGCGAGCTGGCTGATCTGACGCCGAGCCGCCGGCGCGTCACCGAGCACGGCCCACAGCGTGGCGAGGTCGTAGCCGGGCAGATACCAGCCCGCGTGCTCCCAGTCCACCAGCACGGGGCCGGTGGGGGGCAGCAGGATGTTGGAGAGCAGTGCGTCACCGTGGCAGAACTGGCCCGTCCCCTGCCTGCCGCCCGCATGGGCCAGACCGTGCAGCAGCTTCTGCAGGTCACCCAGATCACGGTCGGTGAAGAGCCCCAACTCGTGATAACGGGCGATGCGTGAGGCGTAGTCCAGCGGGGCGTCGAACAGGCCGGCCGGGGGCCGCCATGCGTTGACGCGGCTGATCGCTCCGAGAGCGGCGCGCACGTCCGCGCGGGGCGGAGCCTCCGCCGGGTGCCTCGTCAGTGCCGCGACCCTGCCGGGCATCCGCTCGATCACCAGGGTGCAGTTCTCCGGGTCCGCGGCGATGAGCCGGGGGACCCGAACCGGTGGGCGGTGCCTGACGAAGGCGCGGTATGCAGCTATTTCGTGCCGGAACCGCTCCGTCCATGCGGGGGAGTGGTCCAGTAAGCACTTGGCCACCGCGGTGGCGCGACCGGTCGTGCCGACGATGAGCACGGAGCGCCCGCTGCGGCGCAGCACCTGCACCGGATTGAACTCGGGACAGATGCGGTGGACGGAGGCGATGGCCATCCTCAACTGGGCGCCCTGAGGGCCCGACAGGTCGAGGCGCCCGCTCAGCGGTTGGGTGCCCGGCCCCGCGGCCCGCCGGGTCCGACCCGTGCCGGACGCCGGTGCCGCGGCGCGGGGGTCGAGATAAGGCCCGCCGCCCGCCCCCATGGGACGAAGCGGCCGGGGCGGGGCGGACACGGAGGACGATGCTGTGTACATGAGCGAGACAGATCCCTTCGTGCGCCGACAAGTTGCGTGCGCCGCCCCGGCCGGCGGCCGTTCGGCACCCTGGGGAGTACCGAGGGCTGCCGGGCGGGGTGGCGCTTTCCTACCTGACACCGGCCCGCGGGTGGCAGACCATCTGGCGGACCCTGGCGAACCCTGGCGAATAGTCGCTCAGCATCTGACAGCGGGTTAGTGTCAAGTCAGCCGAGAACCTGGGGGCTTGAAGTGACCGGAGAACCCAACACCCGTCTGTCCGACCTGTTCGGCCTGGCCGGCTGGTCCAAGGGCGAGCTCGCGAGAATGGTGAACCGGCAGGCGGCGGCCATGGGCCACCACCAGCTGGCGACCGACACCTCGCGGATCCGGCGCTGGATCGACATGGGGGAGTCGCCCCGCGACCCGGTGCCCGAAGTGCTGGCATCTCTGTTCACCGAGCGGCTCGGCCGTGTCGTGACCATCGAGGACCTCGGGTTCGGCCGGCGCGGGCGTGTGGGGAAGCGGCGAGACAACGGGACGGAGAAGGATCCCGACGGATTGCCGTGGGCGCCCGAACGGACGGCAGCGGTCCTCACCGAATTCACGGGAATGGACCTCATGCTCAACCGACGCGGCTTGGTGGGCGCGGGCGCCGCGCTCACCGCCGGCTCAGTACTCACCGGTGCCATGCACGACTGGCTGCAGTCCGACCCCGCTCCGGCGGCCCGGACCGCGCGCCCCGACGACCCCCTCCACGCGGACAATGCGGGCTTCGACAGGTACGAGGCCGCGCCCATCGGTTCCGAGGAGATCGAGGCGCTCGAACGCTCGGTCGAGGTCTTCCGGGCCTGGGACGCGTCCCGGGGCGGCGGGCTCCAGCGCAAGGCCGTCGTGGGCCAGCTCAACGAGGTGGGCGGCATGCTCGCCTACCGCCACCCCGACCATCTGCAGCGACGCCTCTGGGGGGTCGCCGCCAACCTCGCGGTCCTGGCGGGCTGGATGTCCCACGACGTCGGCCTGGAGCCCACCGCCCAGAAGTACTTCATCATCGCCACCCACGCGGCCCGCGAGGGAGGCGACCGCCCCCGTGCCGGGGAGGCACTCTCCCGCGCGGCCCGCCAGATGGTCCATCTGGGCCGCCCGGACGACGCCCTGGACCTGATGAAGCTCGCCAAGTCCGGCTCGGGCGACCAGATGCTGCCGCGCACACAGGCGATGCTGCGCACCATCGAGGCCTGGGCACAGGCCTCGATGGGCCGCGGCCAGGCCATGCGGCGCACACTCGGTGAGGCCGAGGAGCTCTTCGTCTCGGACAAGGGTGACGTGCCGCCCCCCAGTTGGATGCAGATGTTCGACGAGGCGGACATGCACGGCATGCAGGCGCTGGCGTTCCGTACGCTGGCCGAGCACGATCCGGCGGCGGCCACGACGGCGCAGCGCCATGCCAAGCAAGCTCTGGACCTGCGCATAAACGGTCGCCAGCGCTCCAAGATCTTCGACTACATCTCTCTCGCGTCGGCCTGCTTCATCGCCGACGACCCGGAGCAGGCCGACCGTTACGCACGGCTCGCCCTGGTGTCGATGGGGGAGACGTCCTCGCACCGCACCTGGGACCGGCTGCGCGAGATGTACCGGCTCACCGGACAGTTCGCCGGCTACGCCAAGATCGAGGACCTGCGGGAGGAGATTCAGCTCGCCCTGCCGCAGAGCGCGTTCAAGAAGTCCGGGGGTTCCCGCATCTGACCCGGAGGCCGTCCTCGGGCCACCGTTCAGCACTCAGCAGGGGACAGCCCATCGGCCGGGCGTGCCCTCAATCGGCTATGCGGGCCACCAACACACATGCGTCGTCGGAGCGTTCGGCCACACCGAACTCCTCGACGACCGTGCGAACGCAGTCCTGCGCGGTGCGGGCCCCGGCGAACCGTGGCGCGAGGCTCAGGAGCGCCTCCGGACCCGCACCCTGGCCGCTCTGCCGTGTCAGTCCGTCGGTGTGCAGCATCAGCACATCGCCCGGCAGCAGGGCCACCTGGTCCTGCTCGTAGGCAACCTCGGACGCGGCACCGAGCAGTACGCCGTCCACCGGGGGAAGAGGGCGCCCCACTCCGTCGCGGAAGAGCAACGGCGCGGGGTGCCCCGCCTGCGCCCAGGTGAGCGTGCCGGTCGCAGGATCGAAGCGGCAGCACACCGCGCTGCCCAGAGCCGGCTGGGCCGAGCATTCGATCAGCTGGTTGAGATGGTTCATCACGGCCCCCGGTCCGACGCCGGCCACTGCGATCCCGCGCAGCGCACCGAGCAGCATCGCCATGGCCGAAGTGGCGGGGATCCCATGGCCGGTCAGTTCCCCGGCGGAGAGCAGTGTCCGGCCGTCAGGGAGCCGCATCGCGTCGTACCATGTGCCGCCGATCAGGTCGCTCGACCGTGACGGCAGGTAGTGGCCGGCGATGTCCGGTCCTCCCGGAGCGGATATGGGCAGCGATCCCGGACGCGCCGGCAGAACGGCCTCCTGGAGCTCCACGGCCATCCGGCGCTCGGCCCGGGCCAGGCGTTCGCGGTGCCCCAGTGAGTCCCGGGCGCTGCCCACGACGTGCTGGCTGCGCCGGAGGCTGCTCACATCACGCAGCACGGCCCACATGGAGGCGGTGCAGCCGTTCGAGTCGAGTACCGGCTCGCCCCTCATGTGGAGCGTCCGCATGTCGCCGTCGGGCCGCAGGATCCGGAATTCACCGTCTATCGGCCTGCCGTCCACCAGGCAGCCGGTCACCATGGAGGTCAGCACGGGCTGGTCCTCGGCGAGAAGCATGGACGGCAGCTCGTCCAGGGACAGCGCACCGGCTTCCGGGGCCCTGCCGAAGATACGGTACAGCTCGTCCGACCAGCTGACTTCGTCGGTGAGGAGGTTCCACTCGGCGCTGCCGACCCTGCTGGGCGGTGCGCCCGTCTCCGGCTCGGCCGCGGACTCCCGCGAGATGCATGCCGTTCGGCCGGTGGTGGTCTGTGCCGGGATGCCGTTCCTCAGGTGTCCCAGGTGTTCGCCGAGGTCGTCGAGCTGGTGGACCGCGAGTTCGCAGAGCGCGTGCTGCCACCGCAGCCGGGGATCGTCCTCATCCATGACCGCGGTGTCGCGTCGTACGGCGTCCACATCTCCGCGAAGCCGTCGCGCCCGGGTGATCAACGCGTCGACGGCGTGCCGCTCAGGAGGCTGGGGGCCGGGGCGGTCCGCAAACGAATGGGACGGCATCTCGTACTCCGATACAGGCGCGGCGCGGCCGGTTCGTGGGGGTGGGCCGGACTCGACTGTCGCACAGGGTGCGGCAGCCCGTAAGGGATTCGGCAACACTCGATGCGTAGTTGCTTCTGGCATATGCCGTCGGCCGAGTGGAGCCGAGGTCCGCCGAACACCCTTGCGTTTACGGGTGGTTGGCGCAAGTTGACCGGCGTGCACCATGGAACTCACGCCCGCGCGAGCGTCCCTCGAGCGGTGCGCGCTCCCTGCGGCGGGGTGTGAGTGGGACCGAAGCGGGGCTTGTGCGGAAACCAGGTGGCTGTGCGGATCGCCTGTCACCGGCGTCGTGCGGTGACGAGCCGCCGAGAGGTTCGATACGGCGATCGGCCGTGCGTCGGTCGTGCGCTTCATGCTCGAATCCCTGTGCCGACGTCGCCGGCGCGCGGGGGAATGCGGGCGCTCCCCGCCGCGTTGACCCCACCGAACGAAAACGATACCCATCCCCACCTAGGGGCCGGGGTCGCTGTTCTCTGGAGGTTCCCATGGCACGCAGTGAGACCAGGCCCGTCGTTCTCCTCCGGTCGACCGCCGGGACCGGGCACACCTATGTCACCCGCAAGAATCGCCGCAACGACCCCGACCGGCTCGAGCTGCGCAAGTACGACCCGGCCGCGGGCGGGCACGTCCTGTTCCGCGAGGCCCGCTGACCTCCGGCCGGATCCGGCCGGCTGCCGGGGCTTCGTGCCGCTACCGGGGTAACGGCTGACACCCGGCATCGCCCCAGGTCACCGTGGTGTGGATCACACCGCGGGATGCCGATTCCAGGGAACGGCAGTGAGCGGTTTATCGTTCACCTATATGTGGGAGCGAGCCGGCGCATGCCTGCGGCGCTCCGCACACGAGCCGCCCCGGCCGGATTCCCCCGATCCGGCCGGGGCTTCCCCTTGTCCGCCGCGGCGGGTGCGCGTGAGCGCCGCTCCGGTGACCGCGAGGGACCACTGGGGACCGGCATCAGATGATCCGCGTGAGGTCGGCCGCGTAGTGCTCGATGGCAGGCCGGTACCGCTGCACGTAAGGGTTGTCGCTGGTCGCCGCGAGCAGGCGCAGCAGAAGCTGCATCGCCTCGTGATGCTCGCCCGTGTTGAACAGCGCCATGGAGAGGAACGTCTGCAGCGCGCCGTCGTCCGGGAACTCGGCCACGCCGCGCCGCAACGTCTCGACGGCCTGTCCGAACCTGCCGAGCACCCGGTAGGTGCTGCCGAGCCCGAGCAGCGCCCCCCTGCGTTCCTCGTCGCCGAGACCGCTGCCCTGCAGGCTGCGCTCGTAGTACGGGACGGCCTCCGCCTCCAGGCCGAGCACATCGTGGACCCAGGCGGTCTGGTAGGCCACGTCCGCGGCTTCGGGGAACGACGTGGTGAGGGAGAGGAGGCGCTCCCGAGCCTGTTCGGGATGGCCCTGCTCCCGCAGGGCGACGGCCTCCGCCAGCAGTCGGTCCTTGTCCTGTGCGCTCATGAGCACATGGTCGCACCCGGCAGGGGGTGTGGCCGCCGGGCTGGGGGGCATTCGTTGGCCATGACTGTAGAGATGGATTCCGGTGCGCGACGCAGACATGTGGGCCGTCTCCTGTTGCGCGCGGCGGTGCTGGCCGTGGCGTTCCTCGGCCTGGTGGCGTTCTCCGTCGTCCTGGCCAAGGTGACGCTCACACCGTCACCCGCGTCGGAGGACATCGTGACGTCCAACCTGCGGCCCGGACGCTCGTTGCGGCAGTACGCGGAGCAGTACACCTTCCTCGCCGCCTGCAAACAGGCAGGCGGCAATCTCCTTCTCGGTATGCCGTTCGGCGTGCTTCTGCCGATCCTGGTCCCCCGTAGGCTGCGGATGCTCCGCATGACCGTGCTGACGGTGCTGGTCATGGCCGTCGTCGAGCTGGTGCAGGGAGCCCTCGTCACCGGACGGGCCTTCGACATCGACGACGTGATCCTCAATACCAGCGGCGCGCTGCTCGGTTACGTACTGGTGGGCCGGCGGATCAGCCACCGCTACCACGCGCTGTCGGACGAGCCGGTTGCGAAGGGTGCGGCCGGGACCGATGCGCCGGATGACGGTGGCCCCCGGACCGGCGCCGGGTACACGAAGAGGTCCGCCGAGGGGGCCGGAGAGACCGACGGGACGATGCCGGCCCCACGCCGGGGCGCATCCACGCCGGGGGCTCGCGGACGTGCTCTCGTCGAACGGTGGCGCGGTCGCAGGCCGGGCCCGGGCGGGGGAGAGCCCGGAACCCGCTGACGCGGAGCGTGATGTCGCTCCCGGCCGGCTCCGCCCGACGGGGCGGAGCCTTTCGCCGTCCTGGAGCGCCGGGAAGGCGTTCTTCGAGTGGGTCGACCGGGCCCTCTCCGAGACGACCGTCGATCCGGACGGCACCCGTCTCGTGCCGTCCACGCTCACGTGGCCCGGTGCCCCCGACACCTGGAACGCGCCCGCTCCCGGTGCCTACGCCAGGACGCCGACCTGCGACGCCGCCACGTCCGGTGACGCGCGAGCGAAGGCCGTGACCAAGGGGCTGCTCGACGGGATGTGGAGCCACTATCAGGACGACACGGGGACGGCGGTGCCGGAGCCGCGCGCCGACTGCAGCCGGTTCGACGACCCGGTGTACGTCCCGGCGGCTGGACGGGCGCCGTGCCCGACGGTGACACCGTCGACAACGGCTCGACGTTCCTCTCCGTCCGGTCGTTCCACGGTCGTTCCGCAAGGACGGCCCGAACTGGCCGAAGGCGCAGGCCTACCTGGACGGCGGAGCCGCTCCGGCCTTCACCCACCACCGGTTCCGGGCCCGGGCCGACATCGCGCTCGCCCTGGGGCCCATGCCGATCTCCCTGAGTGAGTGACCGGACCACAGGGACGCCGCCTGGGCCGCCGGTTCAGCAGCCGCCGGGCGTCGACGCCCCCACCTACCCGGGGAAGTGCCCCGTGTAGTTGTGGGCGAACTCCGCCGCCGCATGGGGCGAGTCGGCGAGCCGGTGCAGCTGCGCCAGCTGGAGGCGGGCGTCGAAAGGGCTCTGCGCCGGATCGGCGTGGAGCGTCGTCGTCATGAAGTACGAGAAGTGCTCGGCGCGCCACACCCGGCGCAGGCACGTGTCCGAATAGGCGTCGAGCAACTCGGCGGACCCGGTCCGTGCCAGGTGGTCGAAGGCACGGGCGAGCACGGCCACGTCGGCGAAGGCGAGATTGAGCCCCTTCGCGCCCGTGGGCGGGACGATGTGCGCCGCGTCCCCGGCGAGGAACACCCGCCCGTGACTCATCGGCTCGGTCACGTGACTGCGCATCGGCAGCACGGACTTGGCCGTGAGCGGACCGCGCTCCAGCTTCCGGCTGCCGGCCGAGGCCAGCCGGGCGTCGAGCTCGTCCCAGATCCGGTCGTCGGACCACGCGGCGGGGTCCTCGCCGTTCGGCACCTGGAGGTAGAGGCGGCTCACGGCGGGTGAGCGCATGCTGGCGAGCGCGAAGCCGCGCGGCGAGTGCGCGTAGACCAACTCGTCGTACACCGGCGGAGCGTCCGCCAGGACACCCAGCCAGGAGTACGGGTACGTCCGGTCGAACGTCCGCGACACGCCGTCGGGCACGGACCGCCGGGTCACCCCGTGGAATCCGTCGCAGCCGACCACGTAGTCGCACTCGAGTGTGAGGTCGCGACCCGCGTGCCGGTACCGGACGACCGGCCGGTCGGTGGTGGCGCCCTCCACGGCGACGGCCTCCGCCTCGAACAGGAGGGGCGCGCCCTCGGCGACCTGGAGTGCGATCAGGTCCTTGACCACCTCCGTCTGCGCGTACACCCAGACCCGGCTGCCGCCGGTCAGTGCCGGGAAGTCGATCCGGTGCGAGCGCCCGTCGAAGCGGAGCTCGACCCCGTCGTGTGCGATCCCCTCGCGCTCCAGCCGCGCGCCCGCCCCGCACGCACGCAGCGCGTCGACCGCGCCCTGCTCCAGGATCCCGGCGCGCTGGCGCCGCTCGGCGTAGGCCCGGTCACGGCTCTCCAGCACGACGCACTCGACGCCGTGCCCGTGCAGCAGCCGGGCCAGGAGCAGACCCGCCGGTCCGGCTCCGACTATGCCGACACGGGTACGCCGGGGGAGGGGCAGAGCAGTGTCCACAGGGGTCTCACCTTTCGAAGAACGAACGGAACCACCTTGGCCCGGAGCCGGCGGTGAGGGAAATCGATTCTCCGGATGCGTGCGATCCACCCGGCGAATGCCCGGACGGGGCCGTCGCCTCGCTCGAAGCGCCGGTCGGCGGGCACCGGCACCGATGACGCGGAGAGCTCGGGAAGCGACCGGCGGCCGCCGGTCCTTCGCCGCCGCGGGACCCAAGCCGCCGCAGGCGCGAGAACTCCGGCCGGCTCCTGCCCCACGTCGTGCCGGCTTCCGCGGAAGGGCGAACGACGGCCGGCGAGCAACTCGCCGGAAGAGAGGGCGCAGCGGCCCGGTCCCGCCCCGCCCGTACATGATCTGGCGTAATCGGGATACCCACCGGACTGAATCCGGCGAGCGGGGTCACACGCAGGGTATGACGTCCACTGACGTAAGGACAGACAGTGCGGGGGACCCCGACGGCGGCAGCACGCCCCGCTCGCCCTCCCGTTCCCGCTCCCGTGCGCGAGGATGCCTGCCGTTCGCAGGCGTGTGCGTCGCGGGGCTGGTCCTGCTGCTCCTGGGCAGCAGGCTGAGCCTCCTGCCGGGCCTGGGCGGCCTCTTCGCCGAGGAGACCACGGACCGCTCAGGTCCCGCCGTGCTCAAGTCGATCCAGGACATGAGCGCGTACGAGGCGGCCTCCGGCAACTTCCAGGTCGTCGTCGACCTGGAGAAGGACGCGAAGTACCTCCCCGACGCCGTTCGCGGCACCCGGACGCTGTACGTGGGCGCGGGCACGGTCCAGGCCTCCGTCGACCTCGGCAAGGTGGCCGCGAACGGGGTCGTCGTCGACGAGAAGCGCACGACGGCCGAACTGCGCCTGCCTCACGCGGTGCTGGGCAAGCCGGCCCTGGACCCGGACCGCTCGTACGCCGTGTCCAAGCAGCGGGGCCTGCTTGACCGGCTCGGTGACCTCTTCTCCGACAACCCCGGCAGCGAGCAGGCCGTCAACAAGCTCGCCGCCGAGCACATAGGGGAAGCGGCCGAGGAGAGCGGCCTGACCCTGCGGGCGGAGAGGAACACCACCGCCATGCTCCGGGGACTCCTCGAATCGCTGGGCTTCGAGAAGGTCACCGTGCACTACGTGGGTCCGCGCACCTGAGGGGTGCGGTGCCCCCGCGGTCATGGGACCGCGGGGCTGCGCCATACTCGCGGGCGTGCCCGGCCGCGACGTCGGCCGCACGGACCCCGGGGAGTGATGACCATGACCGCTGCCGAAATCACCGAACGCTTCAGGAGCGCCGTCGAGAAGCGTGATCTCGCTGCGCTGGCAGACCTGTTCACCGAGGACATCCGCCTCTTCAGCCCGGTGAAGTTCACGCCGTTCGAGGGCAGGCCGATGGTGCTCGGCCTCTTCGGCGTACTCCTGCGCACGTTCGAGGACTTCCGCTACGTCGGACAGTTCGAAGGCGAGGCCCTGACCAGCGCCGAAGACACCCCGGCGCGCTCCGACATCCTGTTGTTCAAGGCGTCGGTGAACGGCAAGGAGATCCACGGGATCGACCTCCTCCAGTTCGACGAGGAGGGGCGCATCGCCGAGTTCACCGTGATGGTCCGCCCGATGTCCGCCGTCCAGGCCCTCGGTGCGGCCGTCCTCGCGGGTCTCGCAGCCGACGGACTCCTCCCGGAGCCGTCCGCGGGCTGAGTCCACCCGCGCCCGCACGCAACCCGCCCGGCCTGCCCGGGCGGGTTTCCGGCGGCATGGCGCGACGACTCCTCGCAGTCGAGCGGTTACCCTACGTCAGCTGCTCCGAGCAGCCATCGGTGACCGAGGGGACTTGTGAATGAACCGTAACCGCACCGCACTTGCCGCGATCGGCATCGCCGCCGGGTTGGTGACAGCCCCCGCCGCGAGCGCGGCTCCGCGCCAGGAGCACCTGCCGTCCACGGTGGCCGCCGGCCACGACCCGTGCACCGGCGAGTTCCTCGACGACGCGCGGCTGGGCCCCAAGTGGCTGCCCCGCACGACCCAGGCTCCCGTCGGCCCGCTGCTCAAGGGGTACAAGCGCACGGGTGCGCTGTCGCCGGCCGCCTTCCTGAAGAAGTACTGGGAGGGCCCCACGGACACCGGGAACTGGAAGTACCCGCCCGACGACGGCTTCGCCGAGGTCAACGGCGAGATCGACAAGGAGCCCGCCAAGCTGCGCCCGGGACAGCGGCTGGACCGTTTCGGTTCCGAGTACGGCGGCTACCTGGCACCGGCGGGCGACGCGTACGCGGAGCGCGCCCTGCCCCCGCAGAACCTCAACACCCGGGACGCGGCCGTGCCGTGCGACTACCGCGTCTACAAGGTCACCAAGTCGTTCTGGGCGTGGCAGGGCAGCATCGCGCCGTGGTTCGAGCAGTCGGGCGGCGGGCAGCAGATCAAGCTCGACGCGGTGTTCCTCGACCCCGGCGCGGGGGAGCGGCTCAACGTCAAGTGGCTGCTGGACCACGCCTATCTCGAGCGCGTGGGCGCGTAAGCGCCGCGATGGAACGCCACGGACTGCGGACCGCGCTCGACGCGGCAGGAGTGGCCGAGGGCTACTACCGCATCCAGGGCGTGCACGAACCGGTCCCCACGCCCCCCGACTTCCTGTTCCTGCGCAGGTCGCCGGAGGGGGTGTGGGAGACCGGAGCCTACGAACGCGGCAGGTACGAGGTCCTGGCCCGGCACCCGGACGAGGCGTCGGCCTGCGCACACCTTCTGCATCTGCTCGTCTGAGACCGGCGGTTTGCCGAAATGGCAAGTTCCCTTGTCCGCAGGGCGGTCACGTCGAAAAGATCGTGACGCCGGACGTTCCCAGGACCGAGGAGAAGCCATGCCGCACCCCGTACCCGCCGCCTCCGCACCCGAGCCCTCCGCGACCGTCCCGGGGGCGGTGAGCCGCCTGGTGGACGTGCCGGGTGGCCGCATCCACCTCCTCGAACAGGGCGCGGGCCCCCTCGTCCTGCTGATCCACGGCTTCCCCGAGACCTCGTACTCCTGGCGCCACCAGTTGCCGGCGCTCGCCGCCGCGGGCTACCGGGCGGTCGCCGTCGACGTACGCGGCTACGGGCGCTCCTGCGTCCCCGGGAACGTGGACGCCTACCGCATGACCGCCCACGTCGCCGACAACGTCGGCGTCGTCCACGCGCTCGGCCATGAGACGGCGACGGTCGTCGGTCATGACTGGGGCTCGCCCATCGCTGCCAACAGCGCCCTGCTGCGCCCTGACATGTTCACCGCCGCGGCCCTGCTCAGCGTCCCGTACACCCCGTGGAACCCGGTCCGGCCCACGGATGCCTTCGCCCGTATCGGCGGAGGTGAGGAGTTCTACATCAGCTACTTCCAGGAACCGGGCCGCGCCGAGGCGGAGATCGCGCCGGACATGCGCGGCTGGCTCGCGGGGTTCTACACCTCGCTCTCCGCCGACACGATGGCACCCCCCGGAGCCGGCTCGCCCTTCTTCGTGCCCGCGGGCGCGCGCATGCGCGACCGGTTCGTGCGCGGGCCGCTGCCCTCCTGGCTCTCCGAGGCGGACCTCGACGTGTACGGCGCCGAGTTCGGGAGGACCGGCCTGACCGGCGGCCTCAACCGCTATCGCAACGTCGACCGCGACTGGGAGGACCTGGCCGCCTGGGACGGCGCACGGCTCACCGCACCCGCGCTCTTCATCGGCGGCTCCCTCGACGCCTCCACCGCCTGGCTGGCCGACGCGATCGCCGCCTACCCGACGACGCTCCCGGGACTGGTCTCCTCGCACATCCTCGAGGGCGGCGGGCACTGGATCCAGCAGGAACGCGCCGACGAGGTCAACGGTTTGCTGACGACGTGGCTGCACGCCCTGCACGGGTGACGCCGGCCGGGGAACCGGCTCGGCGTCGTGTCGCAGCCGGAGCCCGGCCCACGGACCGGCGATGGTGGTCGTATGAACAGTGCAGGCTTGCTCACCGAAGCGTTCGACCGCATCCAGGAAGCAGTGCACGCGGCCGTCGAAGGGCTCTCGCCTGACGCACTCAACGCCAGGGTCGACGACGGCGCGAACACGATCGCGTGGCTCGTGTGGCACCTCTCGCGTGTCCAGGACGACCACGTCTCCGATGCCGCGGGAACCGAGCAGGTCTGGTTCGCGCAGGACTGGGCCTCCCGCTTCGAACTGCCGCTCGCGGAAGGCTCGACCGGTTACGGGCACAGCAGTGAGGAGGTGGCGTCCGTGCAGGTGTCCTCGGCCGAACTCCTCCTCGGTTACTACGACGCCGTGCACGAGCAGAGCATCGGTTTCATCGGAGGGCTCGACGGCCGCGCGCTGGACCGGATCGTGGACGAGGCGTGGTCGCCGCCCGTGACGCTCGGGGTCCGGCTGATCAGCGTCATCGCCGACGACCTGCAGCACGCGGGTCAGGCGGCGTTCGTCCGCGGCTCGCTGGAGCGCCGGTAGCCGGTGACGTCCTTGGCTGTGCGCGCGTAGTGGCCCGGGCTCGTTCCGACCACACGCTTGAAGTGCCGGGAGAAGTGCGACTGGTCGTAGAAACCGGCCGCCGACGCGACGTCGGGCGCCCGCATGCCCCCGAGCAACAGGCGCCGGGCCAGGTCGACCCGACGGCCCGTCAGGTACTGGTGCGGAGCCATGCCGAATTCTCGGCTGAAGGCCCGCACCAGATGGGTCTGGTGGACGTGCAGCCGGTCCGCCGCCTCGCGCAGCGTCAGCCCTTGCACGAACCGCTGGTCGAGCAGCTCCCGCAGTTCCCGGGCGACCCGGCGGTCGTGCACCGGTGGAGGCACGTCCAGCTGGTCGCGCAGGTGCCGCGCCAGGCGTTCGGAGACGAGGGCCAGCCGGCTCTGGGCCTCCAGTTCGTCACCACGCCGCTCCAGCGTCCGGTGGAGCTGGTGGACGCGGTGCCGCAGCCGCTGGTCGTGCAGCACCGGGCGGTCCACGGCGCGCCCGATGAGGGCGGCGTCGATCTGGCGGGTGTCGAGGTACAGGACACGCTTGCGAAAGCCCTCGGGAGTCGCCGCGTCACCGTTGTGCGGAACGTGCGGAGGCAGGAGCGTGACCACCGAACTCGGCGCACCGTGCTCGTGGCGGTCGAGATCGTAGCGGACCAGACCCTGGTCGACGATCAGCAACGTCCACGCGTCGTGCGTGTGCATGGGGTAGGCGTGATCGGCGAAGAACGCGTGGAAGACCTCGTCGATTCCCTCGACCGGTGGACGCCATGCGGTGATGTCCGGACGTGCACCCATGGGGGAAGACTACAAGAGCGGTCCGCGCCGGTGAGGCATGCAAAGTTCGTACAAGACGCGCGACGGACGGCTTGGCAGGCTTCTCCCATGACCGACGACGACACGCCCGTGCGCTTCGACACCAAGATCGCTGTTCTGCTCCGTGACGACCTCGAGACCTGGCAGCGGCTCAACGTGACCGCCTTCCTGGTCAGCGGCCTCGGCACGCACGTACCGGAGGTGATCGGCGAACCGTACGCCGACGCCGACGACACCCCCTACCTGCCGATGTTCCGTCAGCCCGTGCTCGTCTTCGCAGGGCCGAAGGAACTGCTGACGACCGCGCACACCCGGGCGGTCGGCCGGGGCGTGGCCATGGCCGTGTTCACCTCCGACCTCTTCGCGACCGGACACGACAAGGCCAACCGGGCGGCCGTCCGGGCGGTGGGGCGGGAGGGGATGGACCTGGTGGGACTCGCCGTGTACGGGCCGCGCAACGCGGTGGACAAGATCCTCAAGGGCGCGTCGATGCACCCCTGACCGCCGTCCGGCCGGCGCCCGCCACACCGCGGTGTCACCGAACGGGTACTCGCGGGTACATATGTGCGAGTGCGGGGGTGCGGTGCCATACTCGAATCAGTCCGCTCGACAGGCTCGTCATCGTTCCGAAAGGCGACGCGTCATGAACTGGGCATCGTGGACTACCTGCGGTGTCTTCGCGGGATCAGGCGGAGTGCGCACCGAAGAGGTAGGCGTCGTGAACGGGGATCTGACCGTACACACGACATGGTCCGAGGGGCAGGCCGAGGTGGCCGTGCAGTTCAGCGGTGCCTCCGACTGGTTCACGCTGGCAGGCAGTCCGGTGCCGTGTCCCTCCGAGGAAGCCAGCCGCTCCTTCCACCAGAGGGTCGTCGAGGCGGTACGCGCGGGGGGCGGAGCAACCGTCCCCACCCCCCACACGGTGGAATGACGCCAGGCCTCCCGGACCGGCGGCCGGCCACGGCACAGAGCCGTCGCCGTCTTCTCGGCCGTCGCCGTGCTCGGCCGTCCGCACGCCGTGACGTCACCGCGCGGACGGGCCGTAGCCGTCATGGTCGGGCGAATTGCCGGACGTACCGTCGCTGCCAGGGAGTCTCGACGGCGCCGGGATGGTAGTGCCGGCGGACGAAGCCGACCGCCTCGTCCGCCGGGACACCGTCCAGCACGGCCAGGCACGCCAGGGCCGTACCGGTCCGCCCCCGGCCCCCTGCGCAGGCGACCTCCACCCGCTCCCCGGCGGCCCGGTTCCAGGCCTCCCCGAGCACGCCCCGGGCCGCGGGCCGGTCGGCGGGAAGCCGGAAGTCCGGCCAGCGCAGCCACCGCGACTCCCAGGCGACCGGGGGCGGTCGCCTCCCGAGCAGGTGCACCGCGAAGGTCGGCGTGAGGCCCTCGGGCAGCGGGCGCCGCAGACCCCGTCCACGGACCAGCCGCCCCGAGGGCAGCCGCAGGACGCCCTCGGCCGCAGGGTCCCACTGCTCAACGCTCACACCGTCGCGTCCAGGTCCTGGGCGAGCAGGGCGGCCAGCTCTTCCACCGCCTCCTGCGCTCCCTCGCCCACGGCGGACAGCACCAGGGAGTCGCCGTGCTGCGCCGCCAGCGCGAGCACCGACAGCATGCTGCGCGCGTCGACCGGGTCGCGGCCGTCGCGGGCCACGGTCACGCGGACCGGCTGGCGCGCGGCCGCGCGGACGAACAGGGAGGCCGGACGGGCGTGCAGCCCGCTGGGGGAGCCTACGGACACGGTGCGCTGGTACATGGGTTCACTCCTGTGGGGCGGGGGCGGACTCACGGATTCTTCCGCGAGGCTCAGACGGTGAGGGGACTTTCGGCTCCTCGGCCGGCGCGTCGGCGGCCTGCGGGCTTCGCCTCAGGCCCTTGAGGGTGATCACCAGGCCGGTGGCCACCGCCGTGCCGGCGGCGACCGCGAGCAGGTACAGGAACGGTTCACCGATCAGCGGGACGACGAAGACGCCGCCGTGCGGGGCGCGGAGCGTGCAGCCGAAGGCCATGGACAGCGCGCCGGTGACCGCCCCGCCGGCCATCACGGACGGAATGACCCGCAGAGGGTCGGCCGCCGCGAACGGGATGGCGCCCTCACTGATGAACGAGGCGCCCAGGACCCAGGCGGCCCGGCCGTTCTCGCGTTCGGTCCGGCTGAACAGCCTGCGCCGCACCGTCGTCGCCAGAGCCATCGCCAGCGGCGGCACCATGCCCGCGGCCATGACGGCAGCCATCACCTTGAGGCTGCCGGGCGTCGGGTCGGCCAGGCCGCCGACCGCGAAGGCGTACGCCACCTTGTTCAGCGGTCCGCCCATGTCGAAGCACATCATCAGGCCGAGGACGACGCCGAGCACGACCGCGTTGGAGCCCGACAGCCCGTTCAGCCAGTCGGTCAGGGCGCTCTGCAGCGAGGCGATCGGCTTTCCGACCACGATGAACATCAGGAAGCCGACGGCGACGGAGGCGAGCAGGGGGATCACCAGCACCGGCATGATGCCGCGCAGGGTGGGATGCACCTTCACCCGCTGGATGGCCATCACCACCGCCCCGGCCAGCAGCCCGGCGACCAGGCCGCCGAGGAAGCCCGCGTCGATGGTGAGCGCGATGGCTCCGCCGACGAAACCGGGGACGAGCGCCGGCCTGTCCGCCATCCCGTAGGCGATGTATCCGGCCAGTACCGGGACGAGGAAGCCGAAGGCGGCCGTGCCGATCTGGTTGAGCAGGGCCGCCCAGCTGTCCGCCTCGCTCCAGGCGAAGTGCTCGGCGACCGACCTGGCGCTCGCTATCTCGTAGCCGCCGATGGCGAACGACAGGGCGATGAGGAGCCCTCCGGCCGCGACGAACGGCACCATGTAGCTGACACCGGACATCAGGTACGTCCGCAGCCGGACACCGAAATGCGCCGAGCCGCCGCCGCCCGCGCCGTCGTCCGCGCCGTCGCGGTCCGCGGAGAGCCGGCTGATCTCGCCGCGCCGGGCCTTGACGCGGGCCTCGGCCATGAGCTCCGCGGGACGGTTGATCCCTGCCTTCACACCGACGTCCACGACCGGTTTGCCGTCGAACCGCGCCTTCTCCCGCACCTCGACGTCGTGTGCCCAGATGACCGCGTCCGCGGCGGCGATGACGGCCGGGTCCAGCCGCTCGAACCCGGCCGAGCCCTGGGTCTCGACGCTGAGGAGGACCCCTTCGGCGCGGGCGGCCGCCTCCAGCGACTCGGCGGCCATGTAGGTGTGCGCGATGCCGGTGGGGCAGGACGTCACGGCCACGATCCGGAACGGCTCCTGGGCGGCTTCAGGAGCCCCGGAAGCCTCCTCGGGCTCCGCCGGCACGGGGGGCTCTTCGCCGCCGACCAGGGCCGCGGCGGCGGCCGGGTCACTCTCCGCCCGCAGCGCTGCCGTGAAAGCGGGGTCCATCAGCCGCCGCGCCAGGCTCGACAGCATGGTGAGGTGGTCGTCGTCCGCACCGGCCGGCGCGGCTATCAGGAAGACCAGGTCGGCGGGCCCGTCAGGGGCTCCGAAGTCGATGCCGCGCGTGCTGCGGCCGAAGGCCAGCGTCGGTGCGGTGACGTGCGCGCTCCTGCAGTGCGGAATGCCGATGCCACCGTCCAGGCCGGTCGGCATCTGTGCCTCACGGGCCGCCACGTCGGCGAGAAAGCCGTCGAGGTCGGTGACGCGGCCGGCCGCGACCATCCGTCCGGCCAGTGAACGGCTCGCTGCGCTCTTCGTCTCGGCGGACAGATCGAGGTCGACCAGTTCCGCGGTGATCAGCTCACTCATCGCGGGGCTCCTTGCTCGTGGACCGTCCTGGGACGGATCGGGGGGACGGATCGGGGAAACGGGGCGTCGAACTGCGGTAGGAGGCCGGGGCGGTCATGGCGCCGGCTGTCCAAGGGCGAGGTCCAGGGGGACGTCGGCGGTCGTGACGACCGCGGAGAGATCGAGGCCGGCCGGTGTCGGCATGACGCTTCCGGCGAGCTGGACCGCGGCGGCGCCGTGGGCCACAGCCGAGGTGAGGGCCGCCCGGCCCCTCCCGCCGGCGGTGAGGAAGCCGGCGAGGGAGGCGTCCCCCGCGCCGACGTCGCTGCGGACCGCGTCCACCCGCGCCGAGGCGAAGTACGCTCCGGACTCCTCCACCAGCAGTTGCCCGGTGGCACCCAGACTGGCCAGTACGGACCGTGCCCCCCGCTCGCACAGTTCCTGCGCCGCCTTGACGGCGTCACCGACCGTCGCGAGCGGGCGGCCGACGGCCTCGGCCAGTTCCTCGGCGTTCGGCTTGATCACGTCCGGGCGTTCCGGCAGCGCGGCGACCAGCGCCGGGCCCGAGGTGTCCAGGGCGATCCGGGTTCCGGCGCGGTGGCTGCGGGACACCAGCTCGGCGTACCACTGCGGAGGCAGCCCGCGCGGCAGACTGCCGCAGCAGGCGATCCAGTCCGCGCCCACCGACCGCGCCCGCACCCGGTCCAGCAGGGCGTCGGCCTCGGCGGGCCCGATCTCGGGTCCGGCCGCGTTGACCTTGGTGAGTGTGCCGTCGGGCTCGACGAGGGTGATGTTGATCCGGGTGCTGCCGGCGATCGGCACCCCGGCGGCCTCGATGCCGTGCTCGCCCAGCAGCCGGGCCAGCAACGCCCCTTCGGGGCCTCCCAGCGGTGCGACGGCGACCGTGCGGTGACCGGCGGCGGCGACGGCGCGGGAGACGTTGACGCCCTTGCCACCGGGGTCGACGCGGTCCGACGTGGCCCGCAGGACGGCGCCCCGGACGAGTCCCGGCAGCTCGTACGTCCGGTCCAGGCTCGGATTGGGGGTGACGGTGAGAATCATGCGCGTACTACTTCCGTGCCCAGGCCTTCGATGGCCCGGGCGTCCTCGGGGCTGAGCCCCGTATCGGTGATGAGCAGGTCGACGTGGGAGAGGTCGCCGAAGCGGGCGAAGTGCTCCTGGCCCGCCTTGCCGGAATCGGCGAGGAGCACCACCCTGCGGGCCGCGGCGATCACCGCACGCTTGACCGCCGCCTCGGCCAGGTCCGGGGTGGTCAGGCCGCCGTCGGGCGAGAAGCCGTTCGTCGCGAGGAAGACGACATCGGCGTTGAGCTCGCCGTACGCGCGCAGGGCCCAGGCGTCGACGGCGGCGCGGGTGCGGTGGCGGACCCGCCCGCCGACCAGGTGCAGGGAGATGCCCGGGTGGTCGCAGAGGCGCGCTGCCACGGGCAGCGCGTGGGTCACGACGGTCAGACCGCAGTCGATCGGGACGACACCGGCCAGTCTGGCGGTCGTCGTCCCGGCATCGATGATGATGTTTCCCCGGGCAGGCAGTTCCCCCAGCGCGGCGGCCGCTATGCGGTCCTTCTCGTCGGCGGCCACGACGTCCCGCTCCGCGAGATCCGGCTCGAATCCGAGCCGCCCGGCCGGGATCGCGCCACCGTGGACCCTGCGCAGAAGTCCCGCCCTGTCGAGAGCCTTGAGATCGCGCCGGACGGTCTCGGCGGTCACCTGGAACTGCTCGGCCAGGGAGAGGACGTCGACGCGGCCGCTCTCGCCTGCGAGGCGCAGAATCTCCTGCTGCCGCTCCGGTGCGTACATGTGGTTACGTATCCGTTTCATGCCCGAGTCTGTGGTTTCAGCGGCAGACTACGGTTCAGCGTCGGAAATGTAAACACATTCGGGCATCGAGTGGGCAGGAACGGGCGGGCGCCGGAGGAGAACGGGAGCGGCGCTCGGTGCTCTCAGCCGGCGGGTGGGGTTGCTCCGTGGCTCAGCGGCCGTGCGAGCAGCGGCACCCGCAGGGCCTGGTGCCCCCCGCTCGCCTGCATCCGCACCTCGCCCCGCTCGCTGATCTCCGCCCGCACGATTCCGGTCTCGTCCTCGTAGATCGGGTAACCCCCCGCACCGGACCGGGCCGTGAGGTGGACGACCACCACGTCGTCCGCCGCGCCCGTCGCCTGGAATATCAGCTCGTACGTCTCCGGGTACTCCATGACCGCCTCCTGACCGGGGCGCCGGCAGCGGCCGGCCGCCCGACACCGTCCATTGTTTCGCACCCGGGCGCAGGGCGCACATGGCGCAGATGGAGCAACCGGAGCTCCGGGAGAGCGGACGCGTGACCGTCCGTGATTCCGGATGCGGATTCCGTGGGGCGGGGCGACCATCATCTGCAAGGGACCGGAAACGTGCTGACGATTCGCACGGCCGCGCCCGTGACGCCAGGCGGACCGCCGGCGCGATCGGACATCGTCGGTGCGGGGCCTTGGCTCCCGGCCGCCCTGTGGAGAGGAACTGCCGTGCTGATGGCCAATCCCGCAACGCTGCGGAATCTCGTCAAGCGCTACGAGTCACTGCGAAGCGCCCATGCACGGCTCGGAACCTCCGAGAGCAGCCGTCATCTCGAGGATGTCTCCTACACCCTCTGCGTCACCACCGGCACCCGCACGGTCCCGGACGCCCTGAGGGCCGCGGAAGCGCAGTTGCGCGCCGTCCCGTCCGCCGGATCGGTCGGCTCGAAGGCGGTCCCGTCCGAGGTGCAGCTCACCGCCTGACGCCGCCCGGTCAGGAAGGACGCCGGTCCGCACGGACCGGCGTCCTTCGCCGTGCGGGGCCGGGCGGCCCGGCCCGGGTGTTCAGGACGATCACCGGGCGGGCCGCGGCGGAACCGCGACGGCGAACGGGGGGATGGCGCCGTCGATCGGGTGACAGCCGCTGGTCGGGCAACATGACTGCGCGCCGACGCGGCTAGGCATGCGGTATGAGATTTCAGCCCCGACGCAACAAGAACGTTTCCCCGCGCACCCGCCGGCTCCGCGTCGCCGGCGCCCTGTGCGCCGTGCTTGCCTCCGCCCTTGTGACCGGCTGCGGGCAGGACAGCGGTGACAAGACGGCCGCTGCGACCTCGGAAGCTGCGAAGGTCATGCCGAACCAGACGGCAAGCCCGTCCAGCACGGCACAGCTGACCGAGGACCAGACGAAGCGCAAGGAGTTGCTCTCCACCGTCAAGGTCACCTACGACAAGGCCGCCACGACCGCCGTGGGTGAGGTGTCCGGTGGGAAGCTGACCGAGCTCGACCTCAAGGATCTGGACGACGACAGCGACGCGAGCGCGAGCGCCAGTGCGAGCGGGAGCGAGAGCCCCAGCCCCGGCGGCAGCAAGAGTGCGAGCCCCGGCACCACGAGCGGCAGCCCGAGCCCGAGTGGCAGCTCCGCCGGTGCGAAGTGGGTCGCCGAGGTCGTCAAGGAGGACGGCACCGCGCACAGGGTGACCATCGACGCGGTGTCCGGTGACGTGCTCGAGTCCGCACCGGTCGCCGGGCAGAGCGCCGCCGAGAAGCAGCAGATGGCCGGCTGGATCGCCAACGCCAAGCAGACGCCGGAGCAGGCTGCCAAGGTCGCCATGGGCAAGAAGAAGGGCACGGTCACCTCACTCGACCTCGACGAGAACGACAGTCAGGTCCTGGTCTGGCAGGTCGAGGTGGTCGGCAGCGACTGGACGAAGACCGACTTCGACGTGGACGCGGCGAACGGCACCATCACCAAGGAAGAAGTGGACGAGAACTGATCACCTCCCGGCCTCACACATCGGTGGCGGACCGCATCGCGGTCCGCCACCGATGTGCTGCCCGTCCAGGAGCACCGTGCGAGGAGCCGGCCCGCAGCCGGGTGCGCGGACAGATTCGTATCGTACATACGTACGAGTGGTGACCTCGGCCCTGTCGGTACGTTGTACGTGACGTGCCCAACTCCTCCTCCAGTTCACGTCCTGCCCCGGCGACGCCCGCCGTGGTGAGCGACCCGCGGCCGTTCCTGCTGACGCACCAGCAGGGAGAGGCCGCCCGCCGCCTCCTCGGCTACGTGGGTTCGCTGCCGCTCATGACGGCCGACGCACAACTTCTCGCGACAGTGGTCTCCATCCGTGCCGCCCGCAGCGGTATCGGCAACCTCACCGCGCAGGACCTGCGTTCGCTGCGCCTGGCCGACGCGGAAGGCGCTGTCGCGGCCGTGGCGGTCCTGGGGTGGCAGGGGCAGGACGCCCTCTTCGGCGGCAGTCCGGATGTCCCCGTCCCCATCGTCGTGCCGGATCTCGCGGCCGGGCCGGACCGCCGGCTGCCGTTCGGCAAGCTGATGCGGTCGCGTGTGTCGGGGTGGGTCATCCGCACCCTGGCGGCCAAGCCGGTCAGGAAGGCGTCGTCCGAGGCGCGGCTGGGCGCCCTCTTCCTGGCCGCCCACGGTCCCTCCGACGCGTACGGCCCGATCCCCGACGAGCTGCCCGCCTGGTGCAGGGCCGCGTTGCCCGAACTGCTGGCCAAGGGTTTCCTGCTCGACCTTGACGCCCACCGGTACCGTCTCGCGGAACCGGTGCGGCACCTGTCGGGAATGCGGCCCCCGCCCCCGGCGCCGCCGCGTGTGGACGAGGCGGCACCGCAGCTGACGTGGGAGGGGTGGAAGGCCCGGGCGAGTGTCGCACTGCGCCGGCACGCCGAGGCCGTGGAGCACTGCCCGCAGTGTGCGCTGCCCACGGAGAAGGTGGCGGAGGCCTTCATGCGCGTGGCCGTGCCCGTTCAGGCCGACGAGAAGATGCGCGCCGCCTACGCCGCGTGGGAGGCCGGTCACCCCGGCGAAGGGCCGCGCGCCGCGCAGTTCGCGGCGGCCTTCCGTGCGTCGCACGGCCACGGACCGTCCGTCAAACAGCTCTGTCTCGGCATGGGCTGGGGCAAGCAGCGCCGTGAACTGCGTGTCCTCATCGTGCGACGTCTCATCGTCGACACCTGGCTGACGAACACCGACCCGGTGCCGTGGACGCTGCGTCCGGGCACCGCCGCCCGGACCGGCGCCACGGGCGCGGCCACCGCCGTCGCGCGCTGACGGCGGCACGGGCGCCGTGGCGCGCCGCACTCCTGAGGCGAGAATGCCGTCCGGTTGGTGCGCCGGGTGCGGGACAGGGCATTGTCGCGTGGGACGTCCAAACATGTGGAGGCGAGCGGCGTGGAGTTGACCGTGAACGGTGAGAGGTTCACCGTGACCCGCCGAGCCGGCAGCCCCGGGGTGTACGACTTCACCTGGGATTCGGGTCCGAACGCCCGATACGGCTTCACGGCCGCAGTGCACGGAACCGCCCGGTTGGAGGACGCGGAACTCGAGGACGCTGCCCCGGAGTTCCTGGGACAGGTGGATCCCGCTACCGGCCACCTCGCCGAATAAGGGCTTCCCGTCACGGTCTTCGTGCTGCCCGGCAGGGCGGACGGCGACGCCCGGCCGGGCCCGGCCGGGACCACGCGCGGTGCGAGGGTTCGACGCTGTTGAGTTGGGCATGCCAAGCCTGATCGCGTGCCCCCACACGCGCCGACCGGGAGGACCCCGATGCTCAGCAGCCCGTCCGTCCGCAGGATCTCGCTCGCCGCCGCCGGTGCCTTCGCGCTGGTCATGACTTCCGCCGGCAGCGCTCTCGCCGCTCCGCCGACCGCGCTGCCCGCGCAGGCGGAGGTGATCGAGCGGACGTTCCAGCCCGCCTTCGACTACGACACGGACGGCTGCTACCCCACTCCGGCCATCGGCCCGGACGGGACGACAGCCCCGGGCCTCAACACCACCGGCGCGGTCAACGGCAGTTGCCGTGACGCGTGGGACCTCGACAACACCAACAGCTATTCCCGTCATACGTGCAACAACGGCTGGTGCGCGATCGTGTACGGCCTCTACTTCGAGAAGGACCAGGCCGTGGCCGGCAGCGGGCTCGGCGGCCACAGGCATGACTGGGAGCACGTGGTCGTGTGGGTCCAGAACAACGAGGCGCGGTACGTGTCCACCTCCGCCCACGGCGACTTCGACGTCCACGGCCGCGACACCATCCGGTGGGACGGGACGCACCCCAAGGTCGTCTACCACAAGGACGGGCTGAGCACCCACTGCTTCCGCCCCGCGAACTCCAACGACGAGCCGCCGGAGAACCACGACCACGCGTGGCAGTTCCCCGCCCTGGTCGGCTGGAACGGCTACCCCGCGGGCCTGCGCGACAAGCTGACCCAGGCCGACTTCGGCAGCGCCGTGCTCGGCATCAAGGACAGCACCTTCCGCGCCCACCTGGCGAAGGCCCTGCCCGCGGGCATCGGCTTCGACCCCAACGCCTGAGCGCGTCTCCCGGCCGGGCACCTTCCTGTGGGAAGGCCCGGCCGGGGCGTGGTGACTCGTTCCCGGGTGTGCCCACGCCGTCAGCCCGCCCCCAGCCCCTCAGCGAGGGCGCCCAGGTGGTCCGACACGAGCCCGCAGGAGACCAGTCCACTACCCTCGCCGGCCAACTCATCCTCGACAGGCTACAGTTCGGCCTCGGCCCGCTCCGTCACCCGACGGTCACCCACGGCGAGCGCCGCCCGGCCCAGCGCGCACCACGTGGCTTCCCGCATGAGATCGTGCGGTGGTCGCGGGCCGAGGTCACCGCGGCTCTGCGGGCGCTGCCGGCCCGCTGACTCCTCCGCCGCGTCTCACCTGCCGCAGGTCGAGGGGTGGCGGACGTCGACGACGAAGCGTTCGGGCGCGTGCAGCCTGTGGGTGCTGTAGGCGGGCTCGGTGCGGAAGGCGGCGCCGAGCGTGACGGCTCCTTCGAAGTCGCCCGTGAGAGCCAGCCCCCGGAGAGCGGGCAGGTGGGTCCGCGCGAGGCGCGGGCCCCTGTACACGGATTTCCCGCCGTCGTCGTGCGCGGCGGCGGGGGAGAGCCGGATCTCCAGGAAGTGCTTCCCGGCGAGCGGGACGTGGGTCCCCGGGCCGTCGTAGCGGAGCGTGCCGACCGTCCGTACGGTGACCGGCGGCAGCTTGCCACGGACATCGATCACGATCCGGTCGAAGGAGCAGTGGCTTCCCCAGCGGGCGTCGGTGACCAGGGCGGTCGCCGCGGCGGGCGGGGCGCCCGGCGCGGCGGATGCCGGCGCGGCCGCTCCGGTCGCCGCGGCGAGGACAACACCCGCGGCAGCGGCCGCGAGCCGTGAGTGGTGGAGCATGATGTCCCCATTTCTCGGTGTACGGGGAAGATGTGGTACTTGATGAGACACATCAGGAAAGGCGATGGTTGCAGTCCTTGCCGTCCCGGTCACGCATGCCTGGCTCCTGAGGGCGCCGGCCCTCCGGTGGGGGAGTGACGAAGGCGCGGATCAGCCGCCGGCCTGACTGCTGTCCCGGAAGCCGCCCCAGCCGTGCCAGCGGTCGATCTCGATCCACGCGCTGACCCGGGCGCGGTCACGTTGCGCGTACGGCCGGCCCAGGTAGTGACGTGACAGCCGGTCGATGTCGGCGAGGCCCGCGTCGTCGCGCATCTCGACGACGCGTCCGATCAGGGTCACGTGGGTGTACCAGTCGGCGTCGTCGAGCACGGTCAGCGTGACACGGGCGTCGCCGCGCACATGGTCGAGCCGTTTGCGGCCCTCGTCCATGTTGACCAGGACCCGGCCCTCGTCCCAGAGGTACCACGTGGCTGTGGACACCGGCTGCCCGTCCGCCCGGAGGGTGGCGATGACGGCCGGGTTGGCCTTCTCCAGCATGGCGATCGCGGCGTCGGGAAGCGGCGGCTGCGACATGTTCTCTCTCCTCTTCTCGGAACTGCGCGCCCGGCTTCGGGCACGGCGGCCCGGGGCGCCGCGGTTCCACGCTGCCATATTCCGTCCGGGACACCCCGCACCGCCTCTCACCGGTCCCGCCGGCCGCGTCTTTTCGATTCGACCGGCCGAACAGGGCAACAGGTTCCGTGAGTGGGGTACGAGACAGGCGTAGGCCCTTCCGGGAGCAGCCCCTGACATCCGGAGCCCGGCCGGCACGGCGAGGGCCGCAGACGCGAGGAGTTCCCGTGACCACGTTCGTCATCACCGTCCCCGGCACGTTCGTCCACGGCGTCACCGACACGACGCGCTCGGAGGTGGAACGCAGGCTGCGTCCACAGGATCCGCAGAACACCGAGCTCGGGGAGACCGAGGATCTGGACATCCTGACGGTGCAGGACGGCAACACCTTCTCCCTCCGGCTGGAGGTCGACGCCGACGACCGGGCCGGCGCCGAGGCCGAGGCGGTGCGCCTGGCCACGGCCGCGCTGCGGGAGAGCGGTGTGGCGGAGGCCGACGCGCCGCTGGGGGCCGCCGTGGTCACCGGGATCGACAGTGAGTACTGACGGCGGTCCGGCCTCTGCATGAACAGCGGCGTCGGGGCGCCCCGGTGGACTCGTGCGCCGGGGTGCCCCGCCGTCGGCGTGCCCGGTGGTGTCCCAGTGGGACACGAGTCCCGCCGGGACATTCAAAGGTGTACGCTACAACTATGGATTCGGCAGGGAACGGCCCCGAGCGACGCAGCCGCAAGGCGCGCAGGACCCGCGACGCGCTGGCGCAAGCCGCGTTCGAGCTGGTGCTCGACCGCGGGCTGCGTGAGGTGACCGTCGAGGAGATCGCGCAGGCGGCCGACGTCGACCGGCGTACCTTCAGCCGCCACTTCCCCAGCAAGGAGGCCGCCGCCCTCGACGCGGTCCGTGGCGACGGTGACAGGATCAACCGGGCGCTCCGCTCCCGGCCCCCCGCCGAGCCGCCGCTCGTCGCCTATCGCCGGGCCGTCCTCGACTGGCTCGACGACCGCGAGGCCGAGCCGTGGCACCTACGGCCGCGCATCTTCGACCTGCTCGTCATGGCCGAGGAGGAGCCGACCCTGTACGCGGCCTACCACCACATCCGTGTCGACGCACAGGAGGAGTCGGTCGCGATCCTCGCGGAACGACTCCGCGTCGACCCGCGGGAGGACCTCCGACCCGCCGTGGCCGTGGCCGCCGGGGCCGGAGCGCTGCTCGCCGCCCAGGCGGCATGGGTACGGGGCGGCCGCCCCGCAGCCCTGCCCGAACTCGTCGTACACGCCTTCGACGCCCTCTCCGCAGACCTGCTGGATTCCCGGCAGGACGGGCCGGCGCCCCACAGCACCATCCAAGGAAGCGCATCATCATGAGCACCAACCTCCCCACCGCCCCCGAGGCGGAGTTCGCCGGCCGGATCGCCCTCGTCACCGGCGGTGCGTCCGGCATCGGTCTGGCCCTCTCGCGGCGTCTGGCCGCGGGCGGCGCGACCGTCGTCGTCGCCGACCACAACGAGGCGAGCGCCCACGAGGCCGTGGCCGAGCTGGAGGCCACCGGCGCCCGGGCAGCCGCCGTCGCCCTCGACGTCACCGACCCCGTTTCCGTCGAAGCCGGTGTGCGGTACACGGTCGACACGTTCGGCGCCCTGCACCTCGCCGTGAACAACGCCGGCATCGGCGGCCCCTCACGACCCACGGGGGAGTACGGCATCGAGGACTGGGACAAGGTCGTCGCCACCAACCTCAGCGGTGTCTTCTACTCCCTGCGCTTCGAACTCCCGGCCATCCTCGCCGCAGGAGGCGGCGCCGTCGTCAACATGTCCTCGATCCTCGGGACGAACGGCTTCGCGGGCTCCCCGGCGTACGTCGCCGCCAAGCACGGCGTCGTCGGCCTCACCAAGACCGCCGCACTCGAGTACGCGGACAGGAACATCCGCATCAACGCGGTCGGCCCCGGCTTCATCGACACCCCACTGCTCCGCGACACCGACGCCCCGGCCCGCGACCACCTCATCTCCCTGCATCCGGCGGGCCGCCTGGGAACGTCGGAGGAGGTCGCCGAACTCACCGCCTTCCTGCTCTCCGACCGGGCCTCCTTCATCCACGGCAGCTACCACCTGGTGGACGGCGGTTACTCCGCCTCCTGAGCCGCCGGGTGGCGGCCGGCCACCACGGGGCCGACAAAGGAAGCAAGGAGAACGAAGGAGAGTCATGAAAGCCGTCCAGTACCGCACCGTCGGCGCCGCGCCCGAGGTCGTCGAGATACCCGAGCCCGAACCGGGACCGGGGCAGGTCCTCCTCCAGGTCAGCGCCGCCGGCGTCTGCCATTCCGACATCGCGGTGATGAGCTGGCCCGCCGAGGGCTTCCCCTACCAGTTGCCGCTCACGCTCGGCCACGAGGGCGTCGGAACCGTCGCGGCGCTCGGCGAGGGCGCCCAGGGTGTCTCGGTGGGGGACTCGGTCGCCGTCTACGGACCCTGGGGCTGCGGCACCTGCGTGAACTGCGCCGAAGGCCGGGAGAACTACTGCCTGCGCGCAGCCGATCTCGGCATCAACCCCCCGGGGCTCGGCAGCCCGGGTGCCATGGCCGAGTACATGATCGTCGACAACGCCCGTCACCTGACGCCGATCGGCGACCTCGACCCGGTCAAGACCGTGTCCCTCACCGACGCCGGCCTCACGCCGTACCACGCGATCAAGCGTTCGCTGCCGAAGCTCCGGCCCGGGGCCACCGCCGTGGTCATCGGCGCCGGCGGCCTCGGTCACGTGGCCATCCAGCTGCTCCGGGCCATGACGGCGGTCCGCGTCATCGCGCTCGACGTCTCCGAGGAGAAGCTCGCCCTTGCCCGGGCCGTGGGCGCTCACGAGGCGGTGCTCTCCGACGAGAACGCGGCCGCCAGGGTCCGCGAGCTCACCGGCGGTATCGGCGCCGAGGTCGTGTTCGACTTCGTCGGTGCCGAGCCGACCGTGAAGACAGCCGGTGCGGCCGCCTCCGTCGACAGCGACGTCACCATCGTCGGCATCGGCGGCGGCCTGCTCCCGGTCGGCTTCGGCGTCCTGCCGTTCGCCACGTCGGTCACCGCGCCGTACTGGGGCACGCGCCGGGAACTCGCCGAGGTGATCGAACTCGCCCACGCCGGTTCCGTCGACGTCCACGTCGAGACGTACTCCCTGGACGAGGCCCCGCTCGCCTATGAACGGCTGCACGCCGGGAAGGTCAACGGTCGCGCCGTCATCCTGCCCAACGGCTGACCTCGGCCGTGCACGGGCCGCGGGCCGCCACCCCGAGTGGCGGCCCGCGGCCCGTGGCGGCGCCGCCGTCTCCCGCGTCAGAGGGGGACGGCCGGAGGAGGGGGAGTCCAGCGCCGTGTGCGCGGTACGCCGGACGAGACGCCGTAGTCCTTCTTGAGCTGTTCCGGGACGGCATAGTGCATGACCCGGCCCCGGGTGAGGGAGGAGAGCTCGAACAGGGTGGTGAGGTGGCCCAGACGGTCCAGGCCCCAGGCCCCCAGCGGCGAGCGGTCCTCGATCGTCTCCAGGACGTTCAGGAGTACGGGAGCCACCTTGACGACCGTGTCCCATGACGTACGGGGCACATCCAGCCAGTCGGCACAGGTGTCGCCGACCAGGTGACGGATCAGGGCGGAGACGACCGGATCGAAGAACGTGCCGGGCACGACCTCCTCGTACAGGTCGATCAGCTGCCGGGTGAGATCGGCGCCCTCCGCACTGGGCCCCATGTGGCGGGTCATGTAGAGGTCGGAGAAGCGGCGTGCTTCGGCGAGGTCCTTGGGTACGTGCCGCTGGTCGACGCCGAGCATGGCGCCCACCACGCGCCAGGCGTAGTAGTACGACTCCGCTCCGTCGACGCTCATGTGGATGCCCAGCCGGTGCAGTGCGTCCAGGACCTGGATCGAGAACATCATCTGCCCCCCGATCATGTCCTCCTGACAGATCGGCGTCCCGAGACCCGCCACGTCCCAGAGCCCCTCGCGCCCGAGGTGATGCCGGACAGAGGCGTGCAGCAGCCGTACCTTCTGGGCGGCGGGGATGAAGCGGCTCCCGGCCTCGAAGGCGTCCGGCTGCATGAGGTAGACCGTGAACTGCCCGGTCTCCGCCATGCGCTTGGACGGGTACCGCAGCGAATGCGTCGCCGACAGCAGCCTCGCGACGTGCGGGACGACGTAGCAGGCGGGCATCGAGGCGAACGACAGCGCGGTGGAGATGTGCACGTTGTTGTCGATGAAGAACAGCCGGGCCTTCTCCATCTCCTCCCAGTCCACCCACGCGGGTGGCGTAGCGGTCACGTGCAGGTATTCGCGCGCCACCTCCGGCAGGCCCTGCGGCAGCTCCTGCCCCGCGGTCGAGACGTGGCGCATCAGCGCGTTGAACTTCCCCACCTCGCCGCGCTCGAACAGGGTGGCGACCGTGGCGTCAGCCAGCTCGTCACCGGTCTGGCGCAAGGCGTTCATCGACTCTTCGGTGTAGGGCATGGGCACCTGTTTCCGCTTGTTCGGACGGGAGGGGCGACGGACAGGAGGGGGTGACGGAGCCGGCCGTCCCGGCAGGACGCCGGTCGGGGCGCGGCCAGGCGCTCAGTTCTGGCGGGCGGTCGAGGCCGTGGCCAGGTGAGTCATCGCCCGGCGGGCGTCCTCCGGAAGACCGGCACCGTGCAGTGCCCCGGTGGCGAGGGCGACCCGCTCGGCGATCATGTCCTCGATCCGCCGCCGGGCGCCGGTGCGCTCCACCACGGCGCGCACCCGCTCCAACTGCCCGGAGGTGAGACCGCCGCGCCCGAGCAGGCCGGCCAGCTCGGCTCGTTCGGTCGGGGTGGCCGCCTGCTGGGCGAGGGCCATCAGTGCGGTGGGCCGCGCCCCGGTGAGGTCATCGGTGTTCGCCTTGCCCGTGGTCGCCGGCTCACCGAACAGGCCCATCAGGTCGTCACGCAGCTGGAACGCCTCGCCCAGCGGAAGCCCGTAGGCGCTGAACACCTCTCGCACGCGCGTGTCGGCGCCCGCCAGAGCGGCACCGATGTGCAGCGGATGCTCGACGGTGTACTTGGCCGTCTTGTACCGGATCACCTTCAGCGACCGGCGCACATCGGGTTCGGCCGCGGTGTGCAGTATCTCCAGCGCCTCTCCGGCGATCAGTTCCCGGGCCAGCACCCCCCACAGGCCGCGGGCCTGCGCCAGGTAGGCGGCGGGCAGACCGCAGGTGGCGAACAACTGCCCGGCCCACGCCATGAGCAGGTCCCCGGCCAGCATGGCCAGCGAACGCGCCCGCGCCGTACGGCGTGGCTTCTCCGGGAACACCTTGCGCAAGGCCACATGGGCGGTCGGCAGGCCGTGCCGAAGACCGCTCTCGTCGATGATGTCGTCGTGCACGACAGCGGCGGCGTGGACCAGCTCCATGCTCGCCGCCGCCCGGACCATCGCGTCGCTGTCCGGCTGCCCCGCGGCCCGCCATCCCCAGTAGCAGAAGGACGAGCGCAGCCGCTTACCGTGTGCGGTCACCGCTGTCAGGACATCCCCGAGGGGTGCCAGGGCCTCGTCCACCGCGAGCAGTGCATCGATCTCCGTCCTGACGAACCGTTCCAGCTCCTGGTCCACACGGGACTTCAGCGCCCCCTGGCCCCACCGCTCATGCACCGGGTTCGCCCGCGGTCCGGGAGCGCGCCGCTCGTGCCAGCACCTCCATGTGCGCCTCGCCACCCACTCCCAGGCGGTCGACGGCCAGCCGGCCACGGGCCTGCAGGTCCTGCTGCCCCTGCTTCGCCAGCTCGCCGACGTCGGAGCGGCCCAGCAGGGCGCCGGCTGCCTTCAGGGCCGACCCGCAGCTGTCCAGCGCGAGATCGACCAGCCCGGCCAGCACCAGCATCGGCCGTCCCCCACCGTCCTGGTCCATATGAGCATCCTGTGGCACATGCACTACCCCCACCCCTCTCCTCCGAGCCGGCGCTCACGCACCCGGCCTGCCAGGAGCAGCGTGCCCAACGGCCGCCCACGATGCGGCCTGAAAACCCCATCAAGTGATCACTCGTTCATCTGTACGCAGTGTCCTGCGAAGGGGTTCCCGTGATTCATGCCGACCCCGCGGGCCCGATGCACCTGTACGCGGCGGCCGGCCCGCCCTCCCGCACACAACCCCGCCCACGGATCACCGAGAGAGCGTGGCGCACTCCGGATCTCGGCCGAGTGTGCCTGCACCGGCTCTCGGCGGGGCGTGCCCGGCCGGCGCCGACCTCGCCGCGGTGACGGGCCCGTCACCTCCGGACGTACCCGCTCTGGACGCATTCGCGCCCCGAGGGCAGACCACCGTGCTCGACTGCCGGGGCCGTGCCTCGGGCGGCGGCGGTGTCCTGGACCGACTTCCTCTTAATGGAAGGCGAAAGAAAAGTAGCGTCAGGGTTCTTGACCGCGCGGGCGCGGCGCGGCAGGGTTCCGGAGAGCGCTCTCCCGTCAGTTCGTTTCCAAGGAGCCCCCTGATGCCCGCAGTTGGCATACCCCTCATAGCCGCACCGCCGCCCAGAGCTGCCCGCAAGGGACTCGTCGGCGCGGTCGTCACCGCACTGGCTGCCGCCCTGCTCGCTCTCACACCCGCTACGGAGGCCGAAGCGGCGCCCGTGCTGCTGTCACAGGGCAAGCAGGCGACCGCCTCCAGCCAGGAGCACTACGGCACGCCCGCCGGCAGCGCTGTCGACGGTGATCCGGGCACCCGCTGGTCGAGCGCGGCCGCCGACCCCCAGTGGCTGAGGGTCGACCTCGGTGCTCCGGCCGCCCTCGACCGGGTCGAGCTGAGCTGGGAGGCCGCCTACGCGAAGACCTACCGCATCGAGCTGTCGTCCAACGGCACCGACTGGTCGACCGCCTATTCCACGACCACAGGAGCCGGCGGCACCGAGACGGTCGGCGTCTCGGGAACCGCCCGCTACGTCCGCATGCTCGGGACCGCCCGGGCCACCGGATACGGCTACTCCCTCTGGGAGTTCAAGGTCTTCGGCAGCACGGACGGCGGCGGCACGGGACCGGTCGTCCCCGGCGGGGGAGACCTCGGCCCGAACGTGCACGTCTTCGACCCCTCCACACCCGGCATCCAGGCGAAACTGGACCAGGTCTTCAGCGAGCAGGAGTCGGCGCAGTTCGGCAGTGGCCGCCATGCCTTCTTCTTCAAGCCGGGCACGTACGACAACATCAACGCCCAGATCGGCTTCTACACCTCCATCGCGGGTCTCGGCCTGAAGCCCGACGACACCACCTTCAACGGTGACGTGACCGTCGACGCGGGCTGGTTCAACGGCAACGCCACCCAGAACTTCTGGCGTTCGGCCGAGAACCTCGCCGTCAACCCGGTCAGCGGCACCAACCGCTGGGCCGTCTCGCAGGCGGCCTCGTTCCGCCGGATGCACGTCAAGGGCGCCCTCAACCTCGCACCGAACGGGTACGGCTGGGCCAGTGGCGGCTACATCGCCGACAGCAAGATCGACGGCCAGGTCGGCCCGTACTCGCAGCAGCAGTGGTACACCCGCGACAGCAGCATCGGCGGCTGGACCAACGGTGTGTGGAACATGACCTTCTCGGGCGTCGAGGGCGCTCCCGCGAACAGCTTCCCCGAGCCCCGGTACACCACGCTCGACACCACTCCCGTCTCGCGCGAGAAGCCCTTCCTCCACATGGACGGCAACGAGTTCAAGGTCTTCGTGCCGGCCAAGCGGACCAACGCCCGCGGCACCACATGGGCCGGCGGCACCCCGCAGGGTACGTCCATCCCGCTGAGCAAGTTCTACGTGGTCAAGCCGGGCGCCACCGCCACGACGATCAACGCCGCCCTGGAACAGGGGCTCAACCTGCTCTTCACCCCCGGCATCTACCACGTCGACCGGACGATCAACGTGAACCGGGCCGACACCGTCGTGCTGGGCCTCGGCCTCGCCACCATCATCCCTGACAACGGCGTGACCGCCATGAAGGTGGCAGACGTCGACGGTGTCAAGCTCGCCGGCTTCCTCGTCGACGCGGGACCGGTCAACTCCCCGACTCTGCTGGAGATCGGTGGGCAGGGCGCCGGCGCCGACCACGCCGCCAACCCCACCACCGTCCAGGACGTCTACGTCCGCGTCGGCGGCGCCGGCCCCGGGAAGGCAACGACCAGCATCCTCGTCAACAGCGACGACGTGATCATCGACCACACCTGGGTGTGGCGCGCCGACCACGGCGAGGGCGTGGGCTGGGAGACCAACCGGGCCGACTACGGCGTGCGGGTCAACGGCGACGACGTACTGGCGACCGGTCTGTTCGTCGAGCACTTCAACAAGTACGACGTGGAGTGGTTCGGGGAGAGGGGAAAGACGATCTTCTACCAGAACGAGAAGGCGTACGACGCCCCCAACCAGGCCGCCATCCAGAACGGTGACACCAAGGGGTACGCCGCCTACCGGGTCGACGACTCCGTCGACACCCATGAGGGCTGGGGCATGGGCAGCTACTCCAACTACAACGTCGATCCGGCCATCCGCCAGGACCACGGCTTCAAGGCACCGGTGAAACCGGGCGTCAGGTTCCACAGCCTGCTCGTCGTCTCCCTCGGCGGCAACGGTCACTACAACCACGTCATCAACGACACCGGATCACCCACCTCCGGCACGTCGACCGTTCCGTCGACCGTGGTGTCCTACCCCTGATCCCCCGGTCCGCCCCGGCCGACCGGAGCGGACCGGACTCAACGCCCTCCGGGCCGTGGCACTTCCCCGCGACCCGGCCCGGAGGGGCGTACCAGGCACATGCACGGAACCGGACGCCCCGCCCGCCGGACGGGCGGTCCGTCCCTCCCCACACGCCGGGTCGCTCCAGCACCTCCGCACGCGTCCCACGCCGCCCGGCACCCCGACCCGCCAGGAGCAGATGTGTTGCAACTCCTCTCGCACCCCACGACGGCACGCCGCCGCGTCGGCGTGCCCCTCCTCGCCCTCGGCGCGCTGTTCGCGTCGTCACTCACCCTGACCGCCTCCCCTCCGGCCCAGGCGGCCGAAACCCTGCTGTCGCAGGGCAGGACCGCCACGGCCTCCTCCCAGGAGGGCGAGGCGTACGCGGCGTCCGCGGCGGTGGACGGCAATCTCACCGGAACCCGCTGGGCCAGCCAGTGGAGCGACCCGCAGTGGATCCAGGTCGACCTGGGCAGCAGGCAGAACCTGAGCCGTGTCGTCCTCACCTGGGAGGCGGCGCACGCCAAGAACTACGAACTGCAGGCCTCCGACAACGGCACCGACTGGCGCGCCCTGAAGACCGTCACCGGCAGCGACGGCGGCACGGACGACGTCGCCGTGTCCGGCGCCGGCCGGTACGTCCGGATGCTCGGGACCGCACGCACCGGTGGCTACGGCTACTCGCTCTGGGAGTTCCAGGTCTACGGCGACGGCGACGGCCCGCCGCCGGCCTCCGGCGGCGCGGTCGCCGTGACCGGTTCGCAGGGCAACTGGCAGCTCACCGTCGGCGGCAAGCCCTACCAGGTCAAGGGGCTCACCTGGGGCCCGTCCGTCGCCGACGCGGGCCGGTACATGCCCGACCTGAAGTCGATGGGCGTGAACACCATCCGGACCTGGGGCACCGACGGCTCCAGCAAGCCCCTGCTCGACGAGGCGGCTGCCAACGGCATCCGGGTCGTCAGCGGCTTCTGGCTCCAGCCCGGCGGCGGCCCCGGCAGTGGTGGCTGCGTCAACTACGTCACCGACAGCGCCTACAAGAGCTCGTCGCTCACCGAGTTCGCCAAGTGGGTCGACGTCTACAAGAGCCACCCCGGTGTCCTGATGTGGAACGTCGGCAACGAATCGGTGCTCGGCCTCCAGAACTGTTACAGCGGCACCGAGCTGGAGAACCAGCGCAACGCCTACACCTCCTTCGTCAACGACGTCGCCAAGAAGATCCACTCCATCGACCCGGACCATCCGGTCACCTCCACCGACGCGTGGACAGGCGCGTGGCCCTACTACAAGCGCAACGCCCCCGACCTCGACCTGTACTCGATGAACTCCTACGGCGACATCTGCAATGTGCGCGGCGCCTGGGAGCAGGGCGGCTACACCAAGCCCTACATCATCACCGAGGGCGGACCGGCCGGTGAGTGGGAGGTGCCGGACGACGCCAACGGCGTACCCGACGAGCCCACCGACGTGCAGAAGGCCGACGGCTACACCAGGGCGTGGGGTTGCGTCACCGGACACCAGGGTGTGGCGCTCGGTGCCACGCTCTTCCACTACGGGCTGGAGCACGACTTCGGCGGCGTCTGGTTCAACCTGGTGCCCGACGGGCTGAAGCGCCTGTCCTACTACGCGGTGAAGAAGGCGTACGCCGGTTCCACGAGCGGGGACAACACGCCACCCGTCATCACGAACATGGGTGTCACTCCGGCTTCCGCGGCCCCCGCCGGCAAGGAGTTCACGGTCCGCGCCGACGTGCGGGACCCGAACGGCGACCCGGTGACGTACAAGATCTTCCTCAGCGGCAACTACGCCAGCGGCGACAAGCGTCTCGTCGAGGCCCAGTGGCGGTCCACCGGTAACGGCACCTTCGCCGTCACCGCACCCGAGAAGCTCGGCGTGTGGAAGGTGTACATCCAGGCCGAGGACGGCCACGGCAACGCCGGCATCGACACGAAGTCGGTCAAGGTCGTCGCACCCCCCGTCGACGGCACCAACGTGGCGCTGAACAGGCCCACCACCGCCTCCTCCTCCCAGGCGTCCTACGGCGACTGCCCGTGCCCGGCCGCCCTCGCTACGGACGGGAAGACGGAGACACGCTGGGCCAGCGACTGGAGCGACCCCCAGTGGATCCAGGTCGACCTCGGGGCGCCGACCGCGTTCCGCAGGATCCAGCTGGTCTGGGACCCGGCCTATGCCAAGTCCTACGAGGTCCAGGTCTCCGACGACGGCGCCAACTGGCGTACGATACACACCACTTCGGCGGGCAATGGGGACATCGACACGATCGACGCCCCCGCGACCGCCCGTCACGTACGTCTCCGGCTGACAGCCCGGGGCACGGCCTGGGGCTACTCGCTGCACGAGTTCGGCGTCTACAGCTGACCTCGGTGAAGCGTGCCGTACTTCCGGCAGGGCCCGGCCGTCGCCGCCACGGGACGGCCGGGCCCTGCCCTCGTACGTAGGCGCGTTCCCGGAGGAGATCGAAGCGAAGGGCGTCCCGACCGCACGAGACGGAGAGTTCTCTCCCACGCGGTCGGGAGGCCGGGAAAGGGACGGGCCATGCCCGACGAAACGCTCGAACAGCTCCTTGCGGAGCTCAGCCTCGCGCAGAAGATAAGCCTCCTCACGGGGGCGACGACCTGGCGCACCCGGGAGGAGCCGGCCATCGGGCTCCGGGCGATGGTGGCATCGGACGGGCCGGCCGGCGTTCGGGGCGAGGCCTGGGACGAGCGGCGCGCCTCGGCACTGCTGCCCTCCGCCACCGCGCTCGGGGCCCTGTGGGACACGGACATCGTGGAGGAACTGGGCGGCCTGCTGGCCGCCGAGGCCGCCCGCAAGGGCGTCGACGTGGTGCTGGCTCCCACCCTCAACCTCCATCGCAGCCCGCTGGGCGGCCGCCACTTCGAGTGCTTCTCGGAGGACCCGGAACTGGCGGGACGCACAGGCGCGGCGATGATCCGGGGCATCCAGTCCCAAGGCGTGGCGGCAACGGCCAAGCACTATGTCGCCAACGACTCGGAGACCGATCGGCTGACGGTCGACGTGCGGGTGTCCGAGCGCGTACTGCGGGAGGTGTACCTGGCCCCGTTCGAGGCAGCCGTCGAGGCGGGTGTGTGGCTCGTCATGGCGGGCTACAACGCCGTGAACGGTGTGACGATGACGGCCAACGAGCTCCTCGCGGAGCCCCTGAAGGGGGAGTGGGGCTTCGACGGGGTCGTCGTGACCGACTGGGCGGCGCTGCGCTCCACCGAGGAACCCGGGCGCGCCGCCCTGGACCTGGCCATGCCGGGGCCGGAGAGCCCATGGGGCCGGTCCCTGATCCGCGCGGTGCGGGACGGTGCGGTCCGCGAGGAGGACGTCGACGAGAAGGTCCGGCGGCTGCTGACACTCGCCGACCGCGTCGGGGCGCTCGGCTCCCGCCGGCCACCCCGGACCCCGGCGACGGGGTCACGTGACACGCGGGCACTGCTGCGCCGTGCCGCAGCCGCCGGTTCCGTCCTGCTGCGCAACACCGGGGTGCTCCCACTGGACCCCAGCGAGCTGTCCTCGGTCGCGGTCATCGGTGTCCACGCGGCGGCGCCGCGTACCCAGGGCGGCGGCAGCGCGGGTGTCTTCCCGTCCGACGAGGTGACCCCACTGTCCGGGATACGCACGCGCCTGCGCGGCCATGCCCGGGTGGTGTACGCCGCCGGCCCCGCCCTGGAGGTCCCTCCGGCGCCGCTCACCACCGACTGGTGCAGCAACCCGAGGTCGGGCGCGCTCGGTGTGCTGCTGCGCCTTCTGGACGAGCACGGCGGGGAGCTCTCCGCGGAACACCGGTTCTCGGGCCGGCAACTCGAGCCCGACCTGGTACCGGGAGCCCGCACGGTGGAGATCAGCGCCCTGATACGGCCGCCCGGCACGGGGGAGTGGACCTTCGGTATCGGGGGCTTCGGCCGGATGTCCCTCACCGTCGACGGACGGACCGTGCTGGAGGGGGAGTACCCCTGCACGACGCACGACCCCGCCGTCGTCCACGTCAATCCACCGGTACACAGCACACGAGTCCTGCTCCGTTCCAAGCAACCCGTCCACCTGGTGGCGCGGCGTGAACTGGTCCCCGGGAGCGGACGGGCCACCGTCGTCGCTGCCGCGCCGCCGGTGCCCGGGGTGGCGGAGTCGCTCGCCGCCGCCGTGGAAGCCGCGCGGGGTGCGGACGCCGCGATCGTCGTCGTGGGCACCAGCGCGCACAGCGAGAGCGAGGGGTACGACCGGACCGGACTGTCCCTGGACGGACACCAGGACGCGCTCGTCCGGGCAGTGGCCGCCGCCAATCCGCGCACCGTCGCCGTGGTCAACAGCGGAGGACCGGTCGAACTCCCGTGGCGGGACGAGGTGGCGGCACTGCTTCTCACCTGGTTCCCCGGCCAGGAAGGCGGAGGGGCGCTCGCCGACGTCCTGTTCGGTCTCGTCGAGCCGGGCGGTCGGCTGCCCACCACGTGGGCTGCGTCCCTGGCGGACGCCCCTGTCACCCGCACAAGCCCTTCCCGGGGCCGTCTCGAATACGCCGAGGGCCTGCACATCGGCCACCGGGCGTGGCTGCGCACCGGCCGTGAACCCGCCTACTGGTTCGGCCACGGCCTCGGCTACACGACCTGGGAGTACGAGGCCGTCGATGTCCCGCCGGACGTCACGGCGGGCGACGGGTTCACCGTACGCGTCAGGATGCGCAACACCGGCCGGCGGCCGGGGCGTGAGGTCGTCCAGGTCTATCTGGCCCGGCCGGGATCAGCGGTGGAGCGGCCCGTGCGCTGGTTCGCCGGCTACGCCGCCGTGCACGCCGAAGCGGGCCGTACCGTGACGGCCGAGGTGGAGGTGCCCGCCCGAGCGCTGAGGCACTGGGGCGAGGACGAGCGAAGGTGGTGCACCGAGGCCGGGCCGTACCGGGTCACGGTGGGCCGGTCCGCCGGCGACCTGCGGTGGGAGAGGAAGATCATGGTGGACAGGGCGTGACGGCATCATGTTCCACCGGCCTCCCGGGACCGGTGGAACGCCCACCCGAAGCCCTCGGGTTCCGTGGCCGGGTGCGCCGGGTGCGCCGGGTGCGCCGGACCGCCGCTGCCGCCCGCGGGATGACGGCCGGGCGGCCACGGGCGGGAGCAGCGCACAGGTCCCGTGCGTCACCTCACCCGTGCGCGGCCCGGTCCTGCAGAGTCGTCTGCCACGCCGGGACCTGTTCCTGCGGACCGGCCTCCTCCTGCCGGCCGCCGCGCTCGAAGAAGTCCGCGAGCGGCAGGGCGGCAGCCCCCACGGTGACGGCGTCCGGCCCCAGGGTGCCGAGGTCGATGCGTACGTGCGCGGCCGGGTACGCGAGGGCGTACGAAGTGGCGTGGGCCCGCACCGAGTCCAGGAAGCGGGTGCCGAGCTGGAGCCCCGCCCAGCCACCGACGAGGATGCGCTCCGGCTGAAAGAGGTTGATCAGGTCGGAGAAGCCCGCCCCGAGGTACTCCGCGGTCTCCTCCAGGACGGCCAGGGCGGTGGCGTCGGACTCCGGCCCGGCCCCGTCGTCCTGCCCGGCCGGGTACGCCGCGGCGAGCATGGCCGTGAGCGCGGTCTCCTCGTCGGCGTCGGCGAGCGGTTGCCCGCCCGCCTCCCGCCAGCGCTCCAGAAGCGCCTCCGCGCCCGCGTACGCCTCGAGGCAGCCGAGCGCGCCGCAGCGGCAGCGCCGGCCGCGCACCCGCACGGTCAGGTGCCCCCACTCGACGGCCCGGCCCGGGCTCATGTCGTCGGTGACCACGCAGGCGCCCACACCGGAACCGAAGAGGACGACCACGGCGCTCTGCGCCCCGCGCCCCGCGCCGAACCACATCTCGGCCTGACCGAGCGTCTTGGCGCCGTTGTCGATGTAGTACGGGACGTTCCCTGGGAGCGGCACCGACTCACGCAGCAGGCGCTCCAGCGGCACGGCGTCCCAGCCGATGGTCTGGCCGTGCACCACGGCGCCGTCCTCCGGCGTCCTGGAGACGATGCCGGGTACGCCGACGCCGACCCCGAGGAGCCGGTCGGCCGCGATCCCCGCGCGATCCAGGACCTCGGTGATGCCCGCGCGCAGATGCCCCACCACGACTCCCACGTCGTAGCGGTCGACGCGCCGGGGCCCGTCGGGCGACAGGGGTTTCTCGACCCGTGCGAGCTCGGTGAGGGCGAGGTCGAAGAGTTCGACCCTCACCCGGGTCTCGCCGATGTCGACACCGATCATGTAACGGCTCTGGGGCCGGATACGCAGAAGGGTGCGCGGGCGCCCGCCGGCGGAGTCGACGCTGCCGGCCTCCTCGACCAGGCCCTCGGCGACCAGTTCGGCCACCACGTTGCTCACGGAGCCGGAGCTCAGCCCGGTCAGCGGTCCGAGCGAAAAACGGCTCAACGGGCCATCGAAATACAAACGTTGCAATACGGCGGTGCGGTTCTCGCGCCGCAGGTCACGCACCGTCCGACCGCTGCGTACTTTCACCCTGCCCCCTCTTCTTGAAGCTCACCTCTGCAACATACCGCCGCGGCACCCCTTGACGCGACCTTCACTTGCGGTTTAACTCACATCCTAAATTAAGCCGTGTGGGTTTGAGGGTCCAAATGTGGAGCTCCGCTCCGACCCGGCCCGCGGCGGACATCCGCCACTTCTGAAAGGCCCCTGGAGTCATGCGCAGAATCCGAGCCGCGGCCGTCGGTGCCGTCACCCTCTCGCTCGTTCTCACCGCGGCTGCCTGCGGCGGTGGGTCGTCCGGGTCGGGTGGATCCAACGAGCAGCCGAAGACGCTCACGTACTGGGCCTCCAACCAGGGCGCCAGCCTCGAGGTCGACAAGAAGGTCCTGCAGCCCGAACTCGACAAGTTCGAGAAGGAGACGGGCATCAAGGTCAAGCTCGAGGTGGTGCCCTGGGGTGACCTGCTGAACCGCATCCTCACCGCCACCACCTCCGGTCAGGGGCCGGACGTCCTGAACATCGGGAACACCTGGAGCGCCTCGCTGCAGGCCACCGGCGCGCTGCTGCCCTGGGACGAGAAGAACTTCGAGGCGATAGGCGGCAAGGACCGCTTCGTCGAGTCCGCACTCGGCTCGACCGGCGTGCAGGGCAAGGACCCGGCCGCCGTGCCGCTGTACTCCATGGCCTACGCGCTCTACTACAACAAGAAGATGTTCGCCGACGCCGGCATCAAGAAGCCCCCCACGACGTGGGACGAGGTGACCGAGGCCGGCAAGAAGCTGTCCAAGGACGGCAAGTGGGGACTCGGCGCGGAAGGTTCGAACCTCTCCAACAACATCCACCAGGTCTTCGTCCTCGCGAAGCAGCACGGAGCCGACTTCTTCACCGCCGACGGCAAGGCGGACTTCACGTCCGACGGGGCGGTGGCCGCCGTCAAGCAGTACGTCGACCTCATGGCCAAGGACAAGATCATCGCGCCCGGCAACGCCGAGTACGCGCAGAACCAGTCCCTGAGCGACTTCGCCAAGGACAAGACGGCCATGGTGCTGTGGCAGACCGCCGCCGCCACCTTCGAGGCCCAGGGCATGAACAAGGACGAGTGGGACGTGGTGCCCGCCCCGGTCCAGTCGGGGGAGCCCGGCGAGGGCAAGGGCACGAACTCGATGGTCGCCGGCATCAACCTGGCCGTCTTCAACAACACCAAGAACATCGACGGCGCCAAGAAGTTCGTGAAGTTCATGACCAGCGACGCGGAGCAGACGGTCCTGAACAAGGAATACGGCTCCATCCCGCCGGTCAAGGCCGCGCAGGAGGACGCCGCGTTCAACACCTTCGCGCTCTCTCCCCTGCGGGAGACCCTCGCCACCAGTGCCGCCGCCCTGCCCCAGGTCCCCGAGGAGTCGCAGTTCGAGACCGTCGTCGGCACGGCGGTCAAGGAGCTCTTCGCCGACGCGGCCGCCGGCCGCGCGGTGACGACCGCATCGGTCAAGGCGAAGCTCGAAAAGGCCCAGCAGCAGATGCCCAAGAAGTGAGCACGGACACCACCATGACCACAACCGCCGCCCCCGTCCCCGGCGAGCGGACAGCAGAGAAGAACAACCCCGGAGCGGCGCCGCGCAGACGCCGCTCCGGGCGGCTGCGCAAGATCGGCCTGCCGTACCTGCTGCTGCTCCCCGCCCTGCTCCTCGAGCTGCTGGTCCACCTGGTGCCGATGATCATCGGCATCGTCGTCAGCTTCCGGCAGCTCACCCAGTTCTACATCCGGGACTGGGCCACCGCGCCGTGGGCCGGTTTCGACAACTACGCCGTCTCGATCGACTTCGACGCCCCGGTGGGCGAGGCGCTGGTGCGGTCGTTCCTGACCACCTGCCTGTTCACCGCGCTGTCGGTGGGGCTGTGCTGGTTCATCGGCACCGCCGCCGCGGTCTTCATGCAGGAGAACTTCCGCGGCAGAGGCTTCCTGCGCACGCTCTTCCTCGTGCCGTACGCCCTTCCCGTCTACGCTGCCGTCATCACCTGGGCGTTCATGTTCCAGCGCGACAACGGCATCATCAACCACGTCATCCACGACCAGCTTGGCCTCACCGACAGCCCGCCGTTCTGGCTCATCGGCGACAACGCCTTCGTCACGCTGCTGGTCGTCTCGGTGTGGAAGGGCTGGCCCTTCGCCTTCCTCATCATGATGGCCGGCCTCCAGAACATCCCCCGGGACATCTACGAAGCGGCGGCCCTGGACGGCGCCGGGGTCTGGCAGCAGATACGCCGCATCACCCTGCCGTCGCTGCGCCCCGTCAACCAGGTCCTCGTACTCGTGCTGTTCCTGTGGACCTTCAACGACTTCAACACCCCCTTCGTCCTGTTCGGCAAGGCGGCACCGGAGTCGGCGGACCTGATCTCCCTCCACATCTACCAGTCCTCGTTCCAGACCTGGAACTTCGGCACGGGGTCGGCGATGTCGGTACTGCTGCTCCTGTTCCTGCTCGTCGTGACCGGCCTCTACCTCCTGTTCACGTCCCGAGGAAAGAAGGCCACCGATGCCTAGGACAGCCCAGCGCGAAGCCCGCTCCCCGATGGCGCCCCCACAGTCGTTCCTGTGGGTGCGGCGGATCTTCCTGACGCTTCTCACCGTCTTCGTCGTCCTGCCGGTGTTCGTCATGGTCACCAGCTCCCTCAAGCCGCTGGAGGACGTGTCCGGCAAGTTCCAGTGGATCCCCTCGGGCCTGACGATCAGTCCCTACTTCGACATCTGGGACACGGTCCCTCTCGCCGACTACTTCATGAACTCGCTGGTCGTCGCCGGGACGGCGACCGTCTGCTCCGTGGTGATCGCGGTGTTCGCGGCCTATGCCGTCAGCCGCTACAACTTCCGCGGCAAGCGCGTGTTCACGGTGACCGTCCTCTCGACGCAGATGTTCCCCGGCATCCTGTTCCTCCTGCCGCTCTTCCTCATCTACGTGAACATCGGCAACGCCACCGGTATCGCGCTGTTCGGGTCGCGGGGCGGCCTCATCCTCACGTACCTCACCTTCTCCCTCCCCTTCTCCATCTGGATGCTGATCGGATACTTCGACTCGGTGCCCAGGGACCTGGACGAGGCGGCCAAGGTGGACGGCTGCGGCCCGCTCGGCGCGCTGTTCCGGGTCATCGTGCCCGCGGCGATCCCCGGCATCGTCGCCGTCGCCGTGTACGCGTTCATGACGGCCTGGGGCGAGGTCCTCTTCGCCTCCGTCATGACCAACGACACCACCCGCACCCTCGCCGTCGGCCTGCAGGGCTACTCCACGCAGAACGACGTGTACTGGAACCAGATCATGGCGGCCTCCCTCGTGGTGAGCCTGCCCGTCGTCGCCGGGTTCCTGCTCCTCCAGCGCTACCTCGTCACCGGTCTCACCGCCGGCGCCGTCAAGTAGCCGCGCCCACCGACCGCTTGACCTTTCCCACCTGCTCGAGTCCTGTGAGGTACCTTGTGTCCGAATCGATAGACCTCGCCGCCTTTCCCCCTGACTTCGTCTGGGGAACGGCCACGGCCGCGTACCAGATCGAGGGCGGCGTCACCGAGGACGGCCGATCCCCTTCGATCTGGGACACCTTCTCCCACACCCCGGGGAAGGTGGAGAACGGCGACCACGGCGACGAGGCCTGCGACCACTACCACCGGTGGCCGGAGGACATCTCACTGATGAAGCGGCTGGGCGCCGACTCGTACCGCATGTCGACGGCCTGGCCACGCATTGTGCCGGGCGGCGACGGGCCGGCCAACGGCCCGGGGCTCGACTTCTACGACCGGCTGGTGGACGGTCTCCTGGACGCGGGCATCACCCCCAACATCACCCTCTACCACTGGGATCTGCCCCAGGCCCTGCAGGACCGGGGCGGGTGGACGGTGCGTGACACGGCCGAACACCTCGCCGCGTACGCGGCCGTCGTCGCCGAACGCCTGGGAGACCGGGTCACCCGGTGGGCCACCCTGAACGAACCACTGTGCTCCGGATGGATCGGGCACCTGGAGGGCCGGATGGCCCCCGGCCTGACCGACCTCACCGCGGCGGTCCGGGCCTCCTACCATCTGCTGCTCGGCCACGGACTGGCCACGCAGGCGATCCGCGCAGCCGTTCCCGGAGCCCAGGTCGGCCTCGTGACCAACCACTCCACGGTGGAGGCGGCCTCCTCCAGCCCCGAGGACCTCGCTGCAGCCGTCCGGATGGACGGCCACACCAACCGCTGGTGGCTCGACCCCGTATACGGCCGCGGCTTCCCCGCGGACATGCGCGAGCTGTACGGAGTCGAACTGCCCGAGCGTGCGGGCGACCTGGAGACCATGGCCACCCCCCTGGACTGGCACGGCCTCAACTACTACTTCCCGGTCACCGTCGCCGACGACCCCGAAGGTCCCACCCCGCAGGCACGGGAGGTCCGCCTGCCCGACGTCCGGCGCACGGGCATGGACTGGCAGATCGACGCCGGCGGCCTGGAAACGCTGCTCATGCGGCTGACGGAGGACTACGGCGTACGCCGCCTCTACGTCACCGAGAACGGCTCCGCCTTCCCCGACACCGTAGGCCCCGACGGCGCCGTGGACGACCCCGAGCGGACCCGCTACCTGGAGCAGCACCTGGCAGCGTGTGCCCGCGCCGTGCGCAAGGGGGTGCCCCTGGCGGGCTACTACGCATGGTCGTTGCTGGACAACTTCGAGTGGGCCTACGGCTACGACAAGCGTTTCGGCCTCGTCCACGTCGACTACCCGACGCAGACACGCACCATCAAGAGCAGCGGTCACCGGTACGCCGACATCATCCGTGCGCACCGTCAGGTCCACGCCTGACAGCAGCCCGTGGAGCCCAGCCCCTGTCACAGGCCGCGCTGCCTGTGACAGGGGCTGTGGTCGTCGGGTGCCGTGTCGTCGGGCACCGTGACCGCGTGGGGACCCCGGCGACGCCGCCGTCCGTGGGAGGAGATGCCCGCAGGCGTCTCCGGAAGCATTGACAGGCTCACGACTACGCGCCACTCTCACTGGAGAGCGCTCTCCCGTCTGTCGTGCCGCTACGTGCGGCTGGGAGGGCCGCCCGCAGTGCAGCACTCCGGTCGGTGCCTCGGTGCCTCGGTGCCACTCACCCCTCCGGGGTGATGGCCGGAACTGATCGGAGTGCGGAGCCCTTCGCCGTGGGGGCTCCGCACGCGCAGCGGGAGAGCGCTCTCCCATATGTCCCCGCCGTATCACCCGGCGGCGGGGCAGGCCCCCACTCCTTCGACGAGGTCTCACATGAAACAGCGCTCCAGAAAGCTTCTCCGCCTTACTCATCTGTACGGCGTTCGTCACCACGGTCTTCGGCGTCGGCACGATCACCGCTGCCGCCGACCCGGGCTCGGCCACCGTCACGGCGAGCGTCGCGCACGCCGGGCACACCATGGCCGCGTCACTGATGCCCTCCGGCGACGACGTGGACGGTGACGGCTACATTCCGGCGAACCCGCCCGTCACGGGCGTGCAGCCGTCCGACCGGGAGCCGGCGCCCCGCTACTTCCACGAGTTCCAGGCGAACTGTGCGGTGACCCACACCGCGCCCGACGACCCGATCGTCTACCCGGCGCAGTCCGGCATGTCCCACGACCACACGTTCATGGGCAACACGGCGACGAACGCGAGCAGCACCAGTTCCTCGCTGTACGGCGGCAACACCACGTGCAAGGCGCCCGGTGACTCCTCGGCGTACTGGATGCCCTCCCTCTACAAGGGTGACAAGAAGATCCTGCCGAGCGGTCCGCAGGTCATCTACTACAAGGCCGGTGTCACCGACTACACCAGCGTGCGGCCCTTCCCCAAGGGCCTGCGCTTCGTCGTCGCCAACCCCATGCAGAGCGCCCAGGACTTCCGTAACCATCCGGGCTGGGTGGAGGGCTGGGAGTGCGGGGAGAGCTTCAAGAACGTCGACTTCCCGCAGAACTGCCCGACCGGATCCCAGCTCAACCTGCGCATGCAGGCGCCGAGTTGCTGGGACGGACGGTACCTCGACACGCCGACCCACCAGAGTCACATGGCCTACCCCCTCGTGAAGCCGGGCACCAACAACAACGTCTGCCCGACGAGTCACCCTGTGGCGCTTCCCATGATCGAGTTCAAGATGGCGTGGCCCGTGGACGGTGACATGTCGCAGGTCAGGCTGGCCAGCGGACGCGGGTACTCGTTCCACTACGACTTCTTCAACGCCTGGAACGAGCCGACGCTCCAGGCACTCGTCGGCCACTGCATCGTCGGGGGCCTGCAGTGCGACGCCCGTGGGTACGACCAGAACCACCCCGGGGAGGGCGCGGCTCTGGGCGCCGACTACCGGCTGCCCTGACCTGCCCTGCCTGCCATCCGCTCATCGGCCCGTTCCGCGCGCCCCGACGGCGCGCGGTGCGGGCCCCGTCGGCTCTGCCGCCGGACTCGCGGCGAGCCACTTCCACGGGGCGGCGCCTACGCCGACTCGCGCACCACCAGCTGCGGCTCGAAGATCACCGAGGTGGGCTCGGTGCGGGCCCCCTCGATGTGTTCCTGGAGGATGCGCGCCATCGTGGCCGCCATGTCCTCCATCGGCTGGCGGATCGTGGTCAGCCGCGGCCGGCATGCGCTTGCGGTGACGGAGTCGTCGAAACCGACGACCGCCACGTCCTGCGGTATCCGCCTGCCCTGTTCCCGCAGTACCTGGCATGCGCCCTGCGCCATCAGGTCATTGGCTGCGAACACCCCGTCGATGCGGGGGTGTTCGGTCAGCAGGCGGGCCGTGGCTGCCGCCCCGCTGTCGAGCGTGAAGCCGCCCTCGGCGATAGGGACGTACGGGTGACCGTGCCGCGCCATGGCGTCGCGGAAGCCGGTGAGCCGGTCCTGGGCGGCGGGCAGATCCAGCGGTCCGGTGACGGTGGCGATGCGCCGGCAGCCGCGGGCCAGCAGGTGCTCGGCGGCCAGTCGCCCACCGTCCTGGTGGGCGAGGTCGACATAACTGACCGGGGCGGCCGTGGCGGGTCGTGCGAACAACACGCAGTGCAGGCTCTCCGCCGCCAGGAGCGCCGGCAGCGGATCCTCGGCGTGTGTGGAGAAGATCAGCGCACCGTCCGCCCGGCCCTGCCGCAGATAGGCCAGCACCTCCCGCCGGGCCGCCTCCGACTCCGCGAACATGAGGACGGGATGCATCGATCGCGGGCGCAGGAACGTGATGACACCGTCGACCACCCGTCCGAAGAAGGGGTCCGCGAACACGCGGGTCGCGAAGGCGGTCCGTTCGCTCTCGGAGTCGTTGTCGCCCGCGCCGGAGACGACCAGGGCGATGGTCTCGGCCCGTCGGGTCACCAGCGAGCGTGCGGCGCTGTTGGGGGTGTAGCCCGTTCGCTCGATCGCGTTGCGCACCACCTCCTGGATGGCGGGGTCGACGTTCCGGATGCCATTGATGACGCGGGAGACGGTGGCGCGCGAGACACCCGCCTCCCGTGCGACGTCCTCCAGGGTCGGCGGTTGTCTGGTCATGCTCCGCACCCTATCGGGTCCCCAGCGAACCGGTAGAGCGCTCTCCCGCCCTCGGCCCGCACCTCGGTCCCGTATGCGGTCGTTGAGCCGCACAGGTCGGACCGGCCCCCGCGGTTCGTCACGGCGGACCGTGGAATTCAGAGGCCGGTCACTTTGGCGCTCGCCGACAGCTCGTAGACGAGGGTGACCGTGCGGTGGCCGTCGGGCGGAAGCGTGACGTCCCAGCGGACGATGCCTTCCTCGTCGACCGCATCGGGAGCGGGCAGGCAGGACTCCCGCCGCAGACGTACCTCCACCGAGGAGACTTCGGAGACCGGGAGCCGTTCCCGCAGGACGACCACCCGGTCGTCCTGCTCCGCGGGCGCACTGAACCGGGACAGGTGCAGGTGGATCGTGCGGGTGACGAGGGTCCGCTGCGTGAGCCCGGAGGAGTCGCGGGACTCCTCGGCACGACGTACCACCCTGTGGTCGTCACAGCTGCCGAAAGCGAGCTCGACGCAGGCGCCGGGGGCAGTGAAGTCCAGCGTGCCACGGCCGCCGAAGCCACTGTCGCGGATCAGGTCCACGGGCCCGGCGAGCAATGCGTGGCCGGCCAGATTGTCGCCCCGCACCACCCTGGTGACCAGGGGAGACAGTTCGGGCGAGCAGGCGTACTCACTGCGCGCGACCGTGGTGAACGTGGACAGCGGGACGCGGTGCGCGCGGCCGTCACCGGGTACGGAGACCCGCGCAGGGGACCGCAGTACCCGCGCCTCTCCGCCGTCGTCCACGCCCGGCAGACCGAGGACGGGGGCCGGGCCGAGGCTCCCGACCTCCTCCTCTCGCAACTCGACGTCGACCGTACGGCGTTCCGCGGCGGAGCGGTCCGTGAGCGTCAGCCGGTCCTCGCTCAGGTGCGGCGGGTCGGTGGCGAGCGCCGAGCGCGCCGTCGACAGCGTCAGCCGTACGTCCGGCCAGTCCTCTCCGGTGCGCTGCCAGACCATCGCGTCGGTCTCCAGCGTCAGGAGGTCCCCGTCGAGCACGGCACGGTAGGCGGGCCGCCACAGCGCACACGAGGTGAGGTGGCTCAGATGCAGGCCGACTCGCCCGGCGACCGCGGTCTCCACGGTCAGTTCGACATGGCCGACGAGCTCGGCGGGCTCCTCCTCCGATGCCTGCAGGACCTGCCCGGCCTCCCGCAGTTCCTCGACGAGGGCAGCCAACCGGGTCTCCACAGTGCGTAGTTGATCGCCGCACGAGGCGCGCTCGTCGTCGATCCGGTCCAGTTCACGGGCCCAGCGCGCCCTGTCGGTCTCTCCGTGACCGGCACCGTCGCCGATGTCCCTCAGGAAATCGGCGGCGAGGCGGCCGAGGAGGTCGCGCCGGGTGTGCAGCCGGTCCCGCCGCTGCTCGAGGGTGAGTCGCTCCCCTTCGAGGGTGTGTATCCGCCGGCGCAGGGCCGAGTCGTCGGTGTGCGGGAGCGGGCCGCGTGGCGTCCAGCTCCGGACGATCCGCACGTCGAGTACGGCCGCCGGGTGTTCGGCGGTCAGTTCGGCGTGCAGTGTCCGGTCGACGGCCAGCGCACTGACCGGGCCGAGACGCAGACGCTGGACCCCCGCCTCCAGGTCGAGTACGGCGGCACGCTCGACGTGGGCGCGGTCCTCGAGGCAGGTGACGGCGGTGACGGGGAGGGGGATCGGGTTCGGGGCCGTGGTCATGGTGGGAGTCAGCTCCTGCGGTTGCCGCCGACGAGGGCCTTGCCGGCCGGCATGCGGATCTCGTAGCCGCCGTCGAGCACGGTGGTGCCACCGGAGGGCAGGGAAACCCGCCAGACGCGGGTGCCCGGGACATGGCGATCGGGCCCGGGACCGTCCTCGGGTGCCGTCCAGTCGGCCCGCTCCTCGATCCGGACGTCCGGATCGGAGGTGACGGGCACCCGTTCGCGGACCTCGAGGGTGACAGGTCCGGCCAGCCGGTTGGCCAGCTCCACGTGGACGCGGTGGTCGAGCACGGCGGTGTTGTTGCGGAGACCCGAGGTGGACTCGCGCAGGTGCGTACGGCGGGTGACCCGGACGCCTTCGGCAGGTCCGAGCCCGACCCGGCAGACACCGCCCGGGGCGAGTGTGGGCAGTGCGGTGGTCAGCAGGAAGTCGCCGTCGACGGTGACCTCCACCGGCCCGGCGAGGAGGGCCTGGCCGGTGGCGTTGGAGAGTACCGACGTCGCGTACACGGTCTGTTCCACGGACGGTGTGCACAGGTACTCGGTGTGCGTGCCGACCAGGATCTCGCCGACGGTGACGGTGTGCCAGGTGCCGTCCGAGGGGACGTCGGTGCGGGCAGCGGCATCGAAACGGTGGTCGAAGGAGCCCGCCGACTCACGGGGGCGTACGGCGTGCCCGGGCAGCGGCAGCGCGGCCACCGACTCGGCGCGGCGCCGGTGTTCGGCGGCGACCGGGTCGAAGGCGGAGCCGGGGAACAGTCGGCCTCTGCGACCGCCCTGCTCGTCGGGACCGCACAGGACGAGTGAGGAGTAGTCGAGTTCGGAGTTGCTCGGCTGCGGCGGACCGGCCGCCGGCTCCGGTGGGCCGGCCACCGCCTCCGGTGCGGCTCGGCCCGGAGCCGCAGGTGCCGAGGGGGCGGGGGCCGCGAACGGCCCGTCACCGAGAGGCCGCCCGCCCCCCGTACGTGCGCGGGCCGGCTGGGCGGCGGCAGGCGTGTGGCCGGTGTAGGGCTCCGGGGAGGCCCCGCCCGGCGCGGGGAGCGCGGCGGGGGGCCCGCCGTACCCCTGCGGTGCGGGCGGCGGGGGTGGAAGGGGCCCGGGTCCGGCAACTGCCGGCGCGGAGGCCGTGGCGGGGCGAGGGCCCGCCGCGTCGTACCCGGCGAACAGGTCGGCGAGACCCGCCGGGGGCTCACGCCAGCCGGTGGGCACGGAGGCGGGCTGACGGCGCCCGATCCGCAGCGAGCGCAGCTTCGGCAGGCCGGTGCCGCGGCGCAGGTCGGCCGTGGCCAGGGCGATGGACACGCCGGTCCAGTCCTCGCCGCTACGCTGGGCGACCGAGGCGCGCAGCACCAGACGGCCGCTGCTCTCCCCCTGGCGGTAGGCGAGACGATAGGCCGGCACCCACACGGCGCCAGGCACCCCGTATTCCAGTTCAAGTTCCGTCTCATGCGGCGCACCCGTCTCCGCCGGGGCGCCGGGGCCGGAGGCGTCGACGGTCACCAGGGCCGAGACGGTGGTTCCCCCGTGCGCCGACGGCGCGTCGGTGGAGGCGCGGGCGAGTTCGTCCACGGCGATGTCGAGCGCGCGCCCGGCGTGGCGCAACTCCTCCTCCACCCCGCCGAGGCGGGTGTGCAGCCCTGCCAGCCGCTCGTCCACGAAGCCGGCGAGCTCCAGCCACGCGTCGACCGGGGTGCGACGGTGCGCGTCCTCACGCCTGCGGGCCGGCGGGACGGGGCGCAGAGCCCTGACCTCCTCGATCAGGCTGAGCAGGTGGTCCCTGCGAGCCGTCACCGCCGCGTGCCCGTCGCGCAGCCGCTCGACCTCGCGCCGCAACCCGTCGGGCGTGGAACCACCGAGCGGATCCGCCTCCACCTCCACCCGCGCCTCGCTGACGCGCACTCCGGGGGCGTCCAGTACGCGGGCCCGCAACGAGCCGGGATCCAGGGAGCGGGGCAGTCCCACGACCCGCACCCTGCCGTCCGGCGGCACGCTGCCCCGGGCGAGGCGGCGGCAGACCGCACCCTGCTCGTACACCACTACGGAATCGAGGGTCGAACCCCACCTCGGTACTGCCTCGGCCGTCATGTCTCCCGCCCCCTGTCCGTGCCGAACGAAGCCTACGCCCGGACACCCGGTCCGAGCGGCTGGAGTTCCGTGCCCGCCCGGGGCCTGCCGTACGGCAGGCCCCGGGGTCCTGTCCTAGTCGACGTAGACCTCGGCACGGTCGACGCTCACGAAGGACCCCGTGGCCTGGGAGTTGTGCTGACCGGTCACGCGGACGCGGAGTGTGTGGTTGCCGTATCCGAGACGCGGGCTGCTGTACTGCACGGCCTCCCCGACGCGGATGGAGCCGTGGAGGTCCACCGTCTGCTCCGGACCGCCGTCCACACTGACGGCCGCATAGCCGTTGCCCGTGTCCTTGACGGACAGCAGCGTGATGCGGGTGCCGGTGAAGGAGAACGTGGCGGTGGCTCCGGCACGGTCGCTCCAGTGGTCGTCGCTCCAGAAGCACTGGGTCGCGCAACCTGTGCCGGAGTTCCAGGCGCCGCTGTAGGTCACGCCTCCCGGTCCGCCGGAGCGGCCGTCGTCGTTGATCCAGTAGTTGCCGGAGCCGGGGTCGCCGGAGGGCAGGTCCTGGGTGGCGCCGAGGGCGAGCGGGCGGCCGAGGTCGGGGGTGCCGTCGGCACGCCAGGTGAACTTCTGCGCCCGGGTGGTGCGGTTGCCGTAGGTGTAGGCGGACGTGGTCTTGGCGTGGTAGACGATCCAGTCCTCGGTGCCGTCGGGGGAACGGAAGAAGGCATGGTGGCCGGGCCCGAAGACGCCTCGGTCGTCGGCCCGTGAGAACACCGCACCGGGGTGCTGGTACCAGTTGCCCGGTAGGAGGGGGTCGGCTCCGGTCGGCAGCGACATCATCCGGACCTGGTAGTCGGGTCTGCCCGTGTCGCAGGCGGAGTACGTCATCCACACACGGCCGTTGCGGTAGAGGAACTCCGGGCCTTCGCGCACTTCCGGGCACCCGCCGGCGGCGTCGATGGCGACGGCGTTCCCGGACACCGTGTACGGGTCGGACATGGGGGCGATGTTGAGGCCGTTGTGCTGGTACTGGTTGATCCCGCTGTAGGCGAGGTAGAGGCGGCCGCCCAGCTGGAGGATGCCGGCGTCGATGGCGAAGTCGGCGGCGTGGTTCGGCGGGGTGAGCTTCGCCTTGAAGTGGTAGGGGCCGGTGGGGTCGTCGCGGTCCGATTCCAGGACGTACAGACGGTGGTGGTCGTCGACCCCGTCGTCCGCCGTGTAGTAGAGGTACCAGCGGTCGCCGAAGCGGTAGAACTCAGGTGCCCAGACGTTGCGGTTCCGGGAGGGGTCGGAGTCGGTCCACACGGTGACGGGATCGGCGGTGGCGAGGGTGCCGAGGGAGGGCGAGCGCCACATCCTGATGCTGTCGCCCTGGGTGGTGGTGAGGTAGTAGTTGCCGTTCCAGTGGGTCATGAACGGGTCGGGGCCGGAGTTGAGCGGATTGCGGAACGTGCCCGCCGCGGCTGCTGCCACCGGTGACGGCGAGGCTGCCGGTGCCGCCGCGGCCGGGGCTGTGACGGTGGGAAGCAGGCCCATGACCAGCCCGAGGAGTGCGGTGACGAGGATGCCGATGTGTCTTGTGGCGCGAGGGGGCGCTTGCGCGGGCATGAGGGTTCCTTCCGGGCCTGAGGCCGTTGCGGGACGGGGACCACACGTGCGTGCTTTACATCGATGTAATGACGGGCCGACACGTTAGGTACGGGCAGTCACCCTGTCAATGCCTGTCGCAGACGGCCGAGTTGCGGTCCCCGGCCCGGGCAGCGGTTGGTCGCCCGTGCGGATCGAACTCCCGACGGTGCCGGAGGGCCGCGGAAGACCAGGCCGTCGTCCGGAGCCGGCGTGCCGTGTCGATGGTCGGGGCTGACGGCTGACAGCCGGGGGTGGACGAGGAAGGGTGGCTTCGCCGCTTCGTGCTCGGTGGTGAGTGGTTCCCCGCAGGGCGCAGCGCCGGACGAAAGGTCAGGGAGGGTCCGGCACTCTGCCGGAAGTCGTCGGTGGCCGGGGCACCGGATACGCGACGCCCCCCCTGCCCTGCCCGGTCACGCGCCTCGTTGCGTCGGGTGCAGACCGTGCCCGGCCCCGGCTGCCCGGCCGCCGGCTGCGCTGTGGGCGCGGCCCATCCGGGGCAGGCGCTGGTGGACCGACGCCACGTTCAAAGCTGTCATCCCGCACAGCGTGCGGCGGAATCTGAACCGCAGAAGCCTCATCTTTCCCACCCTCACTCGCCCCTCCCGTGCACACGTCCGTGAACAGGCGCTCGTCTACCCGGGACGCCAGGGAGCATGCGGCATCCCGTGTGTGGCGGCCGTACAAGCCGAGCGAGCCTCCCACCCAGGAACGACGAGAACGGCGTGACGGACGAGAACGGCCGCCCTCCCTGGTCCTCGACGAGTCCCGCCTCACCGAGACCGACGAGGCCTGGGCTCCCGTACCGACACCGGACGGGCCGTGGTTCCTCGTCCGGCAGAACTCCGGCCGCGACGTGGTCGGCCTCCGGCCGTACACGTCACTGCGGGGCCGGCAACCGGCGCGTCGGTGTGCGAAGCGGTCGCGGCCCACCATGTCAGACCGGTCGGCGATTGCACGGCTCGGTTCGGCCATATGCGGATCCGGGGGGGTTGCCGGGTCGACGGGCGAGGGGGGCGCGCAACCGGCGCATGGGGGCTCGGTGTGATCTTTGGGTGTAACCGGAGTGCGCGGGCGCACGCCTGAGGTTTTTCCGAAAGTGCGCGGTGCATACCAAGTTCTACCCGCACTATAAGGACATCGGGTGGCTGAATATTTCCGTAGACGACCGGCTGGCATATTCACCGGACGGGTGTGTCCGGTGGCGGCTGATCGAGTACTTGCGAGTAACCTGGCGAATATGCGCCTTCCCTGCCTCGGGTCCTCTAATGTGATGAGGGCGTGAAGTCGAGTCAGCCCTGGATTGATTACAGGGCCGGGGGGGCTCGGCCGCGTGTCGCGAAACGACCGGCGGTACGCCCAGGCATAACGGATGAACATCTCGTGGAAAGTGTGAGAACAGGTGGGGGGACAGCCGTGACCAATCCTTTCGATGACGAGTCGGGACAGTTCCTGGTGCTGGTGAACGACGAGGGCCAGTATTCGCTGTGGCCCGCGCATGTCGACGTTCCGGTCGGCTGGCGCGCAGACGGACCGGAAGGGTCGCGTCAGCAATGTCTGGACGTGATCGAAGGCGCCTGGACCGACATGCGCCCCGCCGGTCTGGTGCGGGCGATGGAGGCGGACGCCGGATAGGCCGACGGCTGGGCCGTCGAGGTACCTTCCCAGGTCGAGCAATGTCCAGGCCACTGCAGTCTGATCGATTCCGCTAGTGTCTGAGCGGAATCGATCAGGTGTGAGCGAGTGATTGCCGCACCTCGCTCACACCTGCTCATGTGGCTTTCGTATGGCCCACAAGACACCCACGGCTGCCTCGCGGCCACCCTCGACGCGCGAGGCGACGTGGTCCCCGGTCAGGTGGCCACGGCCTGTATGCGATTCCGGCCGCGCATGCGCCGTGGATGCGCGATGTTCCCCATCCGCTTACGCCGGCGCCCGGTGTCGAAGATCGGCGCACCGGCGCGGTCGGTTTCACCCGGCCTTCCTTCACCGTCCCCGAAAACTCTCCCCAAAGGTGTGGACCGGCATGCAGGAAAACCGTTTGCTTCCGACGGACACGGTTCCCGAGGAATTCCTCGGACTGACCGTTGCTCAGCAGGGCGTCTGGTACGGACAGCTGGTCGACCCGGACAGTCCGAAATACAACGTCGGGGAATGCTTCGAGATCCTGGGTGACCTCGACGAGGAATTATTCGCTGCGGCTGTCGGCCGCGCCGCCGCCCTGTGCGACAGCCTCAACCTGGAGTTCGTCACCGAGGGCGAGACAGTACGGCAGCACGTCATCCGCCGCCCCACGGCCGACCCCGACCGGCTCCACATGGTCGACCTGTCCGGCACCGACGACCCCGTCGCCGCCGCCGAGCACTACATGGCCCACGACATGTCCGCCGTCGACCGGCTCGACGCCCCGCGCCACCATTTCGCACTGCTGCGTCTCGGTGCCCGGCTGCACTACTGGTACGTCCGCTTCCACCACATCGCCGTCGACGGCCTCGGCGGCGCGGTCTTCGGCCGCACCGTGGCCGACCTCTACGGGCGCGCCGTACGAGGCGAGAACCCCGCCGCGGCCGAGCCGGCCCCCGCACCGTTGCGCGACCTCGTCGCCGACGAGGAGACCTACCGCCGCTCGCACCGCTACGAGGCCGACCGCGCCTATTGGACCAGCAAGTTCGCCGACCTGGCGGGCGCGGGGACGCGGGGGGCGACCGGTGCCGGGGACGACACGCGCGCGCAGGGCGGCGCGGCGCTGCTCCGGCGGCGCACCGACACGACGGCACCGGCCGCATCCGGCGCGTCCGCCGGGGCGGACGTCCGGATGCACACAGGCGAGACCCTGCCCGTCACCGTCCTCGACGACCTGCGCAGGCTCGCCGCCGGCAACCGCACCAAGTGGTCCGCCGTGCTCGTGAGCGCGGTCGCCGCCTACGTCGGCCGTGTCACCGGCGCGCAGGACATCACCGTGGGCCTCGCCTCCAACGGCCGTCACGGCGGGCTGCGGCACATCGTCGGGATGACCTCCAACATCCTGCCGCTGCGCCTGCACGTCACCGCCGACATGACGGTCGGCGGCCTCATACGTGCCGCCGCCGCCGAGATGGGCGGCGCCCTGCGCCACCGTCGCTTCTCCCGCGAACAGCTGGCCCGCGAGCTGAACATGACCGACGGTGCCGAACGCCTGACGGACGTGGTCGTCAACATCATGGGCTACGACTACGACCTGGACTTCGCCGGCAGCCCCGCCCCCTCGCGCGTCCTGTCCATCGGACCGGTCGACGACGTGTCGCTCTTCGTCTCCGAAAGGGCCGAGGGCAAAGGGCCGTTGATCGGCTTCGACGCCAACCCGGAGCTCTACCACCCCGAGGACGTGCGGCTGCTCCAGCAGGCGCTCGTGTCCTTCCTGTCGGCTCTGGCCACCGCGGACGCCGACACACCTCTCCGTGACCTTCCGCTTCTCGACGGCACCGTCGCCGAGAAGCTGCTCGCCCAGGGGCGAGGCACCGGCCTGCCGCCCACGCGGACAGCCTCGACTCTGCCGGAAGCATTCGGTACGCAGGCCCGCCTGACCCCCGACGCACCGGCGGTGGTGGACGGTGCCGACACGCTCTCCTACCGGCGGCTGGCGCAGGTGGCGGACGAGCTCTCCGTCGCCCTGGCCGGCTGGGGCATCGGCCCCGAGGACGGCGTCGGTGTCCTCGTGGGCCGCTCGGCGGCCCTGGTGTCCGCCACGCTCGGCGCAGTCGGCGCGGGGGCCGCGTACGTACCGATGGACGCGGCCTGGCCGGCCGAGCGGCTCGGCCGGGTCGCCGAAGTGGCTCGCGTCCGCGCCCTGGTGGTCGACGAGGCCACCGCCACCCGTCCCTGGGTCGAGGAGACGGCCGCCATCCTGCCGGTGATCGTCGTCGACGGTCACGGCGTTGTCGTACGCGGCGCCCCACCACGGCCGAGACCGCTGCCGGATGTGACCCGTGCCGACCGGCTCGCGTACGTGATGTTCACCTCCGGCTCCACAGGTCTGCCCAAGGGCGTCGGTGTCACCCACGCCGACGTCATGGCGCTGGCCGCCGACACCGCCTGGACGGACGGTGCGTGTCAGGCGGTGCTGCTGCACTCGGCCTACGTCTTCGACGCCTCGACGTTCGAGATCTGGGTGCCGCTCCTCAACGGCGGCTCAGTGGTCGTCGCGCCCGGTGGCGTCCTGGAGGCGCCTGCCCTCAGAGACATGGTGGAGCGGCACGGGGTGACCGCGCTGTTCCTGACGACAGCTCTGTTCAACGTCGTGGCCGAGGCCGACCTCGCGGCGTTCGCCGGGTTGCGCCTCGTCGCCGTCGGTGGTGAGGCCGCCGCTCCGGACCTGATGCAACAGGTGACGGCGGCCGTCCCCGGCACGCGCGTCCTGAACGTCTACGGACCCACCGAGACCACGACCTTCGCCACCCGCCACGAGGTCGCTCCGGCGACCCCGGGCGTCCCGCCCATCGGCCGGGCCCTCGACGGTATGCGCCTGTACGTGCTCGACGGCACCCTCGGACCTGTGCCGCCCGGTGTCGTGGGGGAGCTGTACGTGAGCGGGCACGGCGTCGCCCGGGGCTACCAGGGCCGCCCGGCGCTGACCGCCACCCGGTTCGTCGCCGACCCGTACGACACGCGCGGTGGCCGCATGTACCGGACCGGCGACCTCGTGCGCTGGAGCGCGCGCGGCGACATCGAGTACGTCGGCCGCGCCGACGGGCAGGTCAAGCTCCGCGGGTTCCGCATCGAGCCCTCCGAGATCGAGAACACCCTGCTCGCCGATCCGGGGGTGCGCGCCGCCTGCGTCCAGGTCCGCGAGGACATACCGGGTGACCGGCGCCTCGTGGCGTACGTCGTGGGGGCACCGGGCACCCGCCCGGACGAGCTCGCGCTGGCCCGCCGCGCTGGACGCACGCTGCCCTCGTACATGGTCCCTTCCGTGTTCGTCCTCCTCGACGCGCTGCCGCTGAACGCGAACGGCAAGGTCGACCGCCGGGCCCTGCCCGCCCCCCGTGGCGTCGCCACCACCGGCCGCGCCCCGCGCACGGCCCACGAAGAGGTCCTGGCCGGCCTCTTCGCCGACGTCCTGGGTGTGGCCTCCGTCGGCATCGACGACAACTTCTTCTCCCTCGGCGGGCACTCCCTGCTCGCCACCCGCCTCACGGGCCGGGTGCGGGCCGCGCTGGGCGCCGAACTCGGCATACGCACCCTCTTCGAACACCCCACGGTCGCCTCGCTCGCAGCCGCCCTCGGTACCAGCGGGACGGCCCGGCCGGCCCTCTCCCCGCAGGAACGGCCCGAAGTGGTCCCGCTTTCCTTCGCTCAGCAGCGCCTCTGGTTCCTCAACCGTGCCGACGGCCCCGGTGACACGTACACCATCCCGCTCGTCCTCGAACTCGAAGGTGCCCTGGACACCGATGCCCTGCGCGGTGCCCTGACCGACGTGGTCGTCCGGCACGAGAGCCTGCGCACCGTCTTCGCCGAGCACGACGGCGTGGCCCGCCAGGAAGTCATCGGCACATCCGCCGCCGCGGAGCTCGTCCCCCTCGTCGTCGAGCAGCCCCCGGCCGGGGAGAGCGCCGACGCCTGGGCCGAGGGGGCGGTGCGGCGCCTTTCCGCGGTGCCCTTCGACCTCGACGGCCAGGCCGGCGTCCGTGCCCATCTGCTTCGCCTGGGCACCGCCCGCCATGTCCTGGTCCTCGTCCTCCACCACGTCGTCGCCGACGGCTGGTCCCTCGCGCCGCTCAGCCGTGACCTCGGCGCCGCCTATCGCGCCAGGACCGCGGGTACGGGCACGCCCGACTGGCCCGCGCTGCGCGTGCAGTACGCGGACTACACCCTCTGGCAACGCCGGCTGCTCGGCGACGACGACGACCCGGACAGCCTGGCCGCACGCCAGCTCGCCTTCTGGCAGGAGGCACTGCGCGGCGCCCCCGACCTTCTCGACCTGCCACTCGACAGGCCCCGCCCGGCCGTGTCCAGCCACCGGGGCGACGCGGTCCCCTTCGCACTGCCCGCTCCCGCGCACGCCGCGCTCGTCCGGCTCGCCCGCGCCACCGGCTGCACCCCCTTCATGGTGCTTCAGGCGGCCCTTGCCGTGACCCTGCACGCCCATGGTGCCGGGACCGACATCCCGCTGGGCGCCGCGGTGGCCGGCCGCACCGACGAGGCACTCGACGACCTGGTCGGGTTCTTCGTCAACACCGTCGTCCTGCGCGCCGACCTGTCCGGAGACCCGAGCTTCCGCGAACTGCTGGAGAGGGTCGCGGAGTTCGATTTCGCCGCCTTCGGCCATGGTGACATTCCCTTCGAGCGGATCGTGGAGGCGGTGAACCCTGAGCGGTCCGGTGACCACCACCCGCTCTTCCAGACCATGCTGGTCCTCCAGAACCAGGAGCAGGCGGGGCTGGTCCTTCCCGGCGTCACCGTCCGCGACCGGTCCCGGCACACGGGCGTCAGCAAATTCGACCTGACGTTCTCGCTCACCGAGCTCACCGGAGTCGACGAGGTCACCGGAGCAGCCGAAGCCCCGGCCACCACCGGAGCAGCCGAAGCCCCGGCCACCACCGGAGCAGCCGAAGCCCCGGCCACCACCGGAGTCGCCGCCCACAGTGCAGTTGCCGAGCGCGCGTCCGCGGTCACCCCTTCCGGCGCCGGCGGCATCGGCGGTTACCTGGAATACGCCACCGATCTCTTCGACGCCGCCACCGCCCGCTCTCTCTGCGCCCGCTTCGCCCGCGTCCTCACCCTGGCCGTGACCGACCCCGACCGTACGGTCGGCGAGCTCGACCCCCTCGCGCCGGGCGAGCGGGACGTCCTCCTGCGCCTGGGACAGGGGGCGGAGTCTCCGCCGCCCGCCCGCACCGCCCCAGAAGCGGTTCGGGAGTGGGCCGCGCGCACACCGGACGCCGTCGCCGTGCGCGACGAGCACACGAGTCTCACCTACGCCGAGCTGGACGCCCGCGCCGACGCGCTCGCCCACGTCCTGCGCGAGCGTGGCGCCGGCTGCGAGGACCGGGTGGCCCTCGCCGTGCCGCCGTCCGTGGACACCGTCGTGGCGATGCTGGCCGTCCTCCGGTCGGGCGCCGCCTACCTGCCGGTGGACCCGCAGTATCCACCCGCCCGCATCCGGTACATGCTCGACGACGCGAGACCCGTCCTTCTGCTCACCACCGCGGACGTCCACGCGGGCCTGCCCGCCGGCGACATCCCCTGGCTCGCCCTCGACGGCCCGGCGGCCCGGCCCTCACGGCTCACCGGGCCCCTCCCGGACGCACCCCACCCCGCCGACCCCGCCTACGTCATCCACACCTCCGGCTCCACCGGCCGCCCCAAGGGCGTGGTCGTACCGCACGCGGCTCTGGCGAACCACATGGCCTGGATGGCGCGGCACCTGGCCATCACCCCGGGCGACCGGGTCCTCGCCCGCACCTCCACCAGCTTCGACGCCTCCGTGTGGGAGTTGTGGCTCCCGCTGATGCACGGCGCCGAAGTCTGTGTGCTCCCGCACGACGCCAACCGGGAACCCCGGACCCTCGTCTCCTGGATGAGCCGATTCGGCGTCACCGTCGCCCAGTTCGTGCCCTCGCACCTGACCCTCGTCCTCGCCGAGGCGGCTCAAGCCGCGCCACTCGCCGGCTTGCGCGCCGTCCTGTGCGGCGGCGAACCACTTCCGCGCACCCTCGCCGACGACGTCGCGGAACAGTGGCGGGCCGAGGTCCACAACCTCTACGGGCCGACCGAGGCGACCATCGACGCGACCGCCCACCGCGCCGGCGGTCCGGAGGCCCTGGCGCCCGCGGACGCCCGCACACCGTCCGAGACCGTGCCGATCGGCCTTCCCGTCGACTCGATGCGCGCCTACGTCCTAGACGGCCGGCTGCGGCCCGTTCCGCCCGGCGTCACCGGGGAGCTGTACCTGTCGGGCCCCAACCTCGCGCGTGGTTACCTCGACCGCCCGGGCCTGACCGCCGCACGATTCGTGGCCGACCCGTTCGACGCCACCGGCGCCCGTATGTACCGGACGGGCGACCTCGTACGGTGGAACGGGCGCGGTCTGCTCGACTACGTGACCCGCGCCGACGACCAGGTCAAACTGCGCGGCTTCCGGATCGAGCTGGGCGAGATCGAGGCCGCCCTCCTGGCCGGGCCCGGCGTCACCGCCGCCTGCGCCGTGATCCGCGAGGACATACCCGGCCGGCGCGCACTCGTCGCCTACGCGGTCACGGGAGATCCGGCCCTGCGCCCCTCCGTCCTGCGCGACGGCCTCGCCGAGAGCCTGCCGCACTACATGGTGCCAGGGGCCGTCGTCGTCCTGGACAGCCTGCCGTTGCTGCCCAACGGCAAGGTGGACCGGCGCGCCCTGCCCGCGCCCGAGGACAACGGCGACACCACCGCCGGACCCGGCGGGAGCGACCTCCGGGAAGACGTGCTCGCCGGTATCTTCGCCGACGTCCTGGACCGGTCCCTCGTGGGCCCGCACGACAGCTTCTTCGACCTCGGCGGGCACTCGCTCCTCGCGATGCGCGTCATCAGCCGTGTCCGTACCGTCCTGGGCGTCGAGATCGCCGTACGCACCCTGTTCGAGCACCCGACCGTCGCCGGCCTGGCGCGCGTCCTCGACACATCGGGCCGGACCCGGCCACCGGTGGTGCCCGTGGAGCGACGGCCCGACCCGCTGCCCCTGTCCTTCGCGCAGCAGCGCCTGTGGTTCCTGAACCGGCTCGAAGGCCCCAGCTCGACCTACAACATCCCGCTCGTCCTCGAACTCGACGGCGCCCTGGACACCGACGCCCTGTGCACCGCCCTGCTCGACGTCGTGGAGCGCCACGAGGCGCTGCGCACCGTCTTCCCCGAACGGGACGGCGTCCCCCACCAGATGGTGCTTCCCGCGCGCGTCGCCACACCCCGCCCGGCCGTCGTCACCTCGGCGCCGGCCGAGCTGGAGGACGCCGTCCTGGCCGCCGTGCGCGAGCCGTTCGACGTCGTCACGGACCCGCCGCTGCGCGCCCTGCTGTTGCGTGCCGCGCCCGGCCACCACGTCCTGGTGCTCGTCCTGCACCACATCGCGGCCGACGGCTGGTCGCTCGCCCCGCTCGCCCGTCACCTCGGCGACGCCTACCGGGCCCGGCTGGCGGGCCACGAACCCCATCAGGCGGCCGGCACCCCGCTCCAGTACGCCGACTACGCCCTCTGGCAGCACGCGGTCCTCGGGGACGGCGTCGCGCCGCAGAGCCTCCTGCGCCGGCAACTCGACCACTGGCACACCGCTCTGCAGGGCCTGCCGGGTCTGATCGACCTGCCGCTGGACCGCGCTCGCCCGGTCACGACCGACCCGAGGGGGGCCGTCCACACCTTCGACGTGCCGGCCGGGCTCCACCACCGTCTTCTGCGTCTCGCCGCGGAGTCGGGCAGCAGCCTGTTCATGGTGCTCCAGGCCGCGGTGGCCACCCTGCTGCACCGGCACGGCGCGGGTGACGACATCCCGCTCGGCTCGCCCGTCGCCGGCCGCCCGGACGAGGCGCTCGAGGACCTGGTCGGGTTCTTCGTCAACACGCTCGTCCTGCGCACGGATCTGTCAGGCAACCCGACCTTCCGGGAACTGCTCGTACGCGTGCGGGAGTTCGACCTGGCCGCGTACGCGCACCAGGACGTGCCCTTCGAGCGTCTCGTCGAAAGCGTCAACCCCGTCAGGGCGCGCAACCACCACCCGCTGTTCCAGACCATGCTGGTCCTGCAGAACCAGGAAGCGGTGAGCCCCGACCTGCCGGGGCTCACCGTCCAGGACCGGCTCGTGCACAACGGCCTGAGCAAGTTCGACCTCACCTTCGCCTTCACCGAGGAGCGGGCCGGGGGCGGCCTCGCCGCAGGGATCGAGTACGCCACCGCCCTCTTCGACAGGACCACCGTCGACACCCTCGCCGTCCGCCTGGTCCGCCTCCTGGAGCAGGTGGCCGCCGACCCCACTCTGCCCCTGGCCGGCTACGGCCTGATGGCCCCGGAGGAGCACGCCCGCGTCACCCACTGGGGGGCCGGCCCGGGCCTGCCCGCCGACACCGCGGACGCCACCCTGCCCGCCCTCTTCGCGGCCCAGGTGCACCGCACACCCGGCGCCGTCGCCGTGACCGGCGGCGGCACCACCCTCACGTATGCCGAACTCGACGGGATCTCCGCCGACCTCGCCCGCACCCTGGCCGGCCTCGGCGCCGGCCCCGAATGCGGGGTCGGCGTGCTGCTCACCCGGTCGCCGGCCGTGGTGTCGGTGTCCCTGGGAGCGGTCCGCGCGTCCGGCGCCTACGTCCCGCTGGACGCGCGCTGGCCCGGGGAACGGCTCGACCAGGTCGCCGGGGTGGCGGCCGTACGGGTCCTCGTCGTCGACGAGGACGCCTTCGCCACCCCCTGGGTCACCGCGACGCTCAGCCGGCTGCCGGTCGTGGTCGTGGACCGGCTCGGCCGGGTCCTGCGGGGCGCGCCCGCACGGCCGGGCCACCCGGCCGCGGTGCCCGGCCCGGGCGCGCTCGCCTACGTGATGTCCACCTCCGGCTCGACCGGCCTGCCCAAGGGCGTCGGCGTCACGCACGCCGACGTGGTCGCGCTCGCAGCCGACTCCGCCTGGGCCGGCGGCGCGGCCGACGCGGTCCTGATGCACTCGGCGTACGTCTTCGACGCCTCCACGTTCGAGATCTGGGCCCCGCTCCTGCGCGGCGGCCGCATCGTCGTGGCACCGGACGGCGTTCTGGACGCCGGCGTCCTCGGCGACGCCGTCCATGAGCACCACGTGACCGCGGTGTTCCTGACGACGGCGCTGTTCAACGTGATCGCCGAGACCGATCCCGGCGCCTTCGCCGGCCTCCGGCTCGTGTGCGCCGGTGGGGAACTGGCCTCACCGGACGCGATGCAGCGGGTCGCCGGGACCGCACCCGGTGTGCGCGTACTCCACGTGTACGGACCCACGGAGACCACCACCTTCGCCACCCGCTACGACGTGTCGGCGGACCTGCCGTCCGGCCCGCCGCCCATCGGCCGAGCCCTGGACGGCATGCGCCTGTACGTCCTCGACGGTTCCCTGGGCCCGGTACCGCCTGGGGTGGTGGGCGAGCTGTACCTCGCGGGCCGAGGCGTGGCACGCGGGTACACCGGCCTTCCGGGCCTCACCGCCACGCGCTTCGTGGCCGACCCGTTCGATCCGGCGGGCGGACGCATGTACCGTACCGGCGACCTCGTCCGGTGGACGCACGACGGCCAGATCGCCTACGTCAACCGCGCCGACGGGCAGGTGAAACTGCGCGGCTACCGGATCGAACCCGGTGAGATCGAGGGTGCGCTCGCCTGCTGCGACGGCGTCGCCGACTCCTTCGTCGTCGTGCGCGAGGACACCCCCGGCGACCGGCGGCTGGTCGCCTACGTGGTGCCCGCCGTCGGTGCGCGCCCCGACCCCGGCGACCTCGCCCGCGCCGTCGGCCGGTCGCTGCCCGCCTACATGGTGCCCACCGTCTTCGTCCTGCTCGACGCGCTGCCGCTGACCCTCAACGGCAAGGTGGACCGGCACGCGCTGCCCGCCCCCGAGCACCACGCTCCGGCCCGCGGGCGCGCCGCTCGCACCGCCGTCGAGGAGATCCTGTGCGGACTCTTCGCCGACCTGCTCGGCCTCGACGGGGTGGGGGCCGACGACGACTTCTTCGCCCTCGGCGGCCACTCGCTGCTCGCCACCCGCCTCACCGCGCGCATACGCCCCGCACTCGGTGTGGAGTTCCAGGTCAAGGCCCTCTTCGAGCACCCCACGCCGGCGGCGCTCGCCGCCGCGCTGGACGATGCCGAGGCGGCCAGGAGCCCTCTGGAGCGCGCCACGAGCCGCCCCGATCCGCTGCCGCTGTCCTACGCACAGCAACGCCTGTGGTTCCTCAACCGTTTCGAGGGGCCCAGCCCCACGTACAACGTGCCGCTCGTGCTCCGTCTGCGCGGCCCTCTCGACGTGGAAGCCCTGGAGAGCGCCCTGTCGGATGTGGTCGAGCGCCACGAGAGCCTGCGCACCGTCTTCCCCGACAGCGACGGCGTGGCGCGCCAGGTCATCCTGGACGCCGTCGGCGCCGACCTCGACCTGACGCCCCGCGACACCGCCCCCGACCGCCTCGACGAGGTCCTGGGCACCGAAGTGGCGCACGTTTTCGATGTCAGCACGGACATCCCCGTACGGGCCCGGCTGGTGCGGTCGACCGCCGAGGACCACGTCCTCGTGCTCGTCGTCCACCACATAGCCGGCGACGGCTGGTCGCTCGCCCCGCTCGCGCGCGACCTGGGGGAGGCGTACCGGGCACGTACCGAGGGCGTGGAGCCGTCCTGGACGGAACTCGGCGTCCAGTACGCCGACTACACGCTGTGGCAGCGTTCGCTGCTGGGCGACGAGGACGACCCGTCGAGCCAGGCCGCCCGCCAGCTGGAGTTCTGGCGCGCCGCGCTCGCCGGCGCTCCCGACCTGCTCGACCTGCCCTACGACCGGCCGCGCCCCGCCGTCACCGCCCACCGGGGCGAGGCGTTCACCTTCCCCGTCGACGCGGACACCCACCGGGCCCTGGCCGAACTCGCCCGTGCCCGCGGGTGCAGCCTCTTCATGGTCCTCCAGGCGGCCCTGTCGGTGCTCCTCTCGCGGCACGGCGCCGGTGAGGACATCCCGCTCGGCACCGCCGTCGCCGGCCGTACCGACGAGGCCCTCGACGATCTGGTGGGCTTCTTCGTCAACACCCTCGTCCTGCGCACCGACCTCAGCGGGGATCCCACCTTCGGCGAAGTGCTCGACCGGGTGCGGGAGTTCGACCTGGCGGCCTACGCCCACCAGGACATACCGTTCGAGCGGCTGGTGGACTCACTCAGCCCGGTCCGGGCCCAGAACCACCACCCGCTGTTCCAGACCATGCTCGTCCTGCAGAACCATGAGGACGCGCAGATCGACCTGGCAGGGCTCACGGTCACGGAACAGCCCGTGCGCACCGGCATCAGCAAATTCGACCTGACCTTCACCTTCTCCGAGAGACGCGACGGCACGGGCCGGCCCGCCGGCCTCGACGGTGTCCTGGAGTTCTCCACCGAACTCTTCGCCCCGGCCACCGCGCACGCCCTCGCCGCCCGCCTGACCCGCCTGCTCGCCACACTCGCCTCCGACCCCGGCAGGCGCGTCCACGCCACCGACGTCCTGGACCCGGCCGAGCGGCGGAGCCTGGACCGAGCCGCGCATGGCCCGGTCCGGCTGGCGAAGGCCCGCACGGCGCCCGACGCGTTCCGCGCCCAGTGCGCCCGGACCCCGGCGGCGACCGCCGTGCTCGACGGCGCGCACCGCCTCACGTTCGGCGAGCTCGACGCGCTCTCCGACGATCTCGCGCACCACCTGCACAGCCGGGGCATCGGCCGCGGCGACCTCGTCGCACTCGCCCTCGAAGGCACCGCCGACCAGGTCGTGGCGATGCTGGCGGTCGCCAAGGCCGGGGCCGCGTACCTGCCGGTCGACCTGGAGTACCCCGAGGCGCGTATCGCCCACATGCTCGACGACGCCCGCCCGGCGCTGCTCCTCACCCACGGCACCGCACGCGCCGCGCGGTACGGCGCGTCCGTCCCCTGCCTCGCCCTCGACGACCGGGCTGCCTGGTCCACCGGGCGCGCGGCTCCGCCGGCCGCCGCACCGGACCCGCGCGACGCGGCGTACGTCATCTACACATCGGGCTCCACCGGCCGCCCCAAGGGAGTCGTCGTCACCCACGCCTCCCTGACCAACCACATGGCGTGGATGGCAGGCCACCTGGGCCTCACCGACGAGGACCGGGTCCTGGCCCGCACGTCGCCCAGTTTCGACGCCTCGGTCTGGGAGACCTGGCTGCCCCTCCTGCACGGCGGCGCCACCTGCCCCGTGCCTCCCACCGTCAACCACGACCCGGCGGGGCTGCTGGCCCGGATGCGCGACGCGGGCACGACCCTCGCCCAGTTCGTCCCCTCTCACCTCGCACTCGTCCTCACGGAGACCACCCCCGACGAGGCGCCCACGACGCTGCGGGCCGTCCTCTGCGGCGGTGAACCCCTGCCCCGGAACCTGGCGGAGCGGGTCCGGGCGGACTGGTCGGCCGAGGTGCACAACCTCTACGGGCCCACCGAGACGACCATCGACGCCGCGGCGCACCACTACCGAGGCGGTGAGGCGGACGGGGGAGAGCAGACCGTCCCGCTCGGCCGCCCCGTGGACAACACCCGCGCCTACGTCCTGGACGGCGGCCTCCGCCCGGTGCCGCCGGGTGTCACCGGCGAGCTCTACGTCGCGGGCGACGGCCTCGCACGCGGCTACCTCGAGCGCCCGGGCCTGACCGCCTCACGGTTCGTCGCCGATCCGTACGGTCCAGGAGGGAGCCGCATGTACCGCACCGGCGACCTCGTCCGACGGGACATCGACGGCCTGCTCACCTATGTCGCGCGCGCCGACGACCAGGTCAAGCTGCACGGCTTCCGCATCGAACTCGGCGAGATCGAGGCCGCTCTCACCGACCTCGACGGCATCACCGCCGCATGCGCCCTCGTACGGGAGGACCGTCCGGGGGAGCGTCGCCTGGTCGCCTACACCGTCACCGGCGGGCGGGACGGCGCCGAACCCCTCACCGACAGCGAGTTGCGCTCCCGGCTGATGTCGGCCCTGCCGCCGTACATGGTGCCCGCCGTGTTCGTCCCGCTCGACGCACTGCCCCTGCTGCCCAACGGCAAGGCCGACCGGCGGGCCCTGCCCGCCCCGGAGCGCCCCACCGCCACCCGGCCGGGCGGACGGCCGCGCACCGCGCAGGAAGGCGTCCTGTGCGACGTGTTCGCCTCCGTACTGCGCACACCCACCGTCCGCACCGACGACGACTTCTTCGCCCTCGGCGGTGACAGCATCCTCTCCATCCAGCTCGTCAGCCGGGTCAGGGAGGCCGGCCTCGGTGTTACCCCGCGCGACGTCTTCGTCCACCGCACGCCCGAGGCCATCGCGGCCGTCGCCACCACCTTGGACCGCAAGACCGCCGCGCCGGCCGGGCTGGGCACCGGCGTGATGCCGCCGACGCCCATCGCCGCCTGGTTCCTGGAACGGCCCGGCACCGCGGACGGATACAACCAGTCCGGGGTGCTGCGCACGCCCGCGGGCGCCGACGAGGACTCCCTCGTCGACACCCTCCAGCTCCTCATCGACCACCACGACACACTCCGCCTGCGCGCCGGCCGGTCGGCCGACGGCGCACCCGTCCTCGAGACCCTGCCACCCGGCTCCGTGCCGGCCCGGCGCCGCTTCACCCGGGTCGACGTCGCGGGACTCGACGCCGGCGCCGTACGCGCTGCCGTCACCGAGGCAGGTGAACAGGCCCGCAGACGGCTGCGGCCCGCGCACGGAGAGGTGATCGAGGCCGTCTGGTGCGACGCAGGCCCCCACGTCCGCGGGCGGCTGCTCCTCGTCGTGCACCACCTGGCCGTCGACGCGGTCTCCTGGCGCATCCTCGCCGCCGACGTGGCCGGTGCCTGGCAGTCGGTCACCCGTGCCGCAGCCGCCGGCGAAGGGGCCGTGGCACTGCCCCCGGCCGGCACGTCCTACCGGCACTGGGCCCTTCTCCTCGACTCCCAGGCACGTGAGGCCACGCGTGAGGCGGAACTCGACCTGTGGCGGACGGTGCTGAGCACACCCGACCCGCAGCTGGGATACCGGCCGCTCGACCCCGACCGGGACACCGCGGACCGGACACGCACCCTGACCACGCACCTGCCTGCCACCTGGACCACGCCCCTGCTCACCACCGTCCCCGCCGCCTTCCATGCCGGGGTGGAGGACGTCCTGCTCACGGGCCTCGCTCTTGCCGTCTGCTCCTGGCGTGCGGAACGGACCGCCGGCCCCGACGGATCCCACCCGGACGGCACCGCCGTCCTCCTCGACCTGGAGGGCCACGGCCGCGAGCAGATCGCCGACCACCTCGACCTCTCCCGCACGGTCGGCTGGTTCACCAGCCTCTACCCGGTCCGGCTCGACCCGGGACCCGTCGAGGCCCGCGAGCCCGGCCGCTTCGACGCCGCCCTGGTCGAACGCGCCCTCAAGCGCGTCAAGGAACAGCTGCGGACCATCCCCGACCACGGCGTCGGCTACGGGATGCTGCGCCACCTCAACCCGGCCACCCGCCCCCAACTGGCCACCGCGCCCGACCCTCAGATCGGCTTCAACTACCTCGGCAGGTACGCCGCCGCGCAGGAGGGGGCCGACGGGGACGGGGGCGCCGACTGGGAGGTGCTGCTCGACGGTGGCGGGCCGCGCGCCCAGGACCCCGACATGCCCGTCCACCACGTACTCGACGTCAACGCGCACACCGAGGACCTGCCGGACGGTCCGCGCCTGGTCACCCGCTGGACCTGGCCCAGCGACCTCCTCAAGGAGGAGGACGTCGAGGCACTGGCCAACGCCTTCGTACGCGCGCTGCGCGCCGTCGCCGAGCATGCCGAACGGCCCGACGCGGGCGGCTGGACGCCCTCCGACCTTCCCCTGGTCTCGCTCGACCAGGCCCAGATCGACCGACTGCAGAACAAGTGGGGTGGACGCAAGTGACCGGGTTCAAACTGGAAGACGTACTGCCGCTGACGCCGTTGCAGGCAGGCATGCTCTTCCACGCGCTGTACGACTCCCGCGCCGTGGACGTCTACACCGCGCAGTTCGTCCTCGACCTCGAAGGGCCTGTCAGCGTCCCCGCTCTGCACGCCGCCGTCGGCGGCCTGCTGCGGCGGCACGCCAACCTGCGGGTCGGCTTCCTCCACGAGGACCTGGACGAGCCCGTGCAGGCAGTCGCCGCCGAGGTGCCGGTGCCACTGGAGGAACTGGACCTGACCGGCCCTGACGGAACTGGTACGGCACAGGAGCGTCTCACCGCTTTCCTCGCCGCCGACCGTACCCGTCGCTTCGACCTCGACGCCCCGCCTCTGATGCGCTTCACCCTCGTGCGCACCGCGCCGGAGCGCCACCGGCTCGTCATGACGAGCCATCACATCCTGCTCGACGGATGGTCCATGCCCCTGCTCGTACGAGAGCTGTTCGAGCTGTACGCACGCCGGGGCGACGACAGCGCCCTGCCGCGCGTCACCCCGTACCGCACCTACCTCGCATGGCTGGCCCAGCAGGACCGTGCCGCCGCCCTCGACCTCTGGCGCACCGCCCTGGACGGCCTCGAGGCGCCGACCCTGCTCGCCGGGCGGGGCGGCGCGGACGTGCCGGGCCCCGGCGCCCTTCCCGAGACCCTCGTCCTCGATCTGGACGCGGGCACGACGCGCCGGCTGCGTGAGACGGCCCGCGCCCACCGGCTCACCCTCAACACGCTCGTACAGGGCGCCTGGGGTCTGCTGCTCGCCCACCTCACCGGGCGCCCGGACGTCGTTTTCGGCACCACCGTCTCCGGCCGGCCGCCGGAGATCCCGGGCATCGAGTCGATGGTCGGCCTGTTCATCAACACCGTGCCGGTACGGCTCCGCCCGGCACCGGGCGAGACCCTGGCCGCGCTCCTGACCCGGCTCCAGGAGGAACAGGGCCGCCTCCTGGGCAGTCAGTACGTGGGTCTGACCGAGATACGCGGCGTCACGGACCTGGACGAACTCTTCGACACCCTGGTCGTGTTCGAGAACTACCCCATGGACGCCGAGGCCCTGCGCACCGCGCAGCAGGGACTGCCCGGTCTCGAAGTGACCGGCTTCAGCGGAACGGACGCGGCCCACTACCCGCTCACCCTCACCATCGCACCGGGCGACGCGCTGAAGATCACCTTCGGCTACCGGGCCGCCGTGCTCCACCGGGACGAGGTGGCCCGCACGGTCGCCCGCATGCGGCGCCTGCTGACCGCGATGGCGGACGGGCTCGGCGGCCGCGCCGACGCGGCCCCCGTCCTGCTGGACGGTGAGCGCGAGACGCTGCTCGCGCAAGGACGGGGCTCCGAGCTCGCCTGCGGCTCCCTGGACGAGAGCATCCCGGCCGCCGTCGCAAGGCACGCCGCCCGGCACCCGGACGCGGTGGCCGTGTCCGGTGCGGGCGAGAAGCTGACCTACGCACAACTGGAAGAACACGCAGCAACGCTGGCCGGCATCCTGACCGGGCTCGGCACGGGCGTGGAGGACGGCGTCGGCATCCTCCTGGGCCGCTCGACGGCCGTGGTCACCGCCTCCCTTGCGGCCCTGCGCGCGGGAGCCGTCTACGTACCGCTGGACCCGCGCTGGCCCGTCGAACGGCTCGCCCGCGTCACCGACGTGGCCGCACCGCGCGTCCTGATCGTCGACGAGACCACCCGCGCGCACGCCTGGGCGCGCCGACCAGGCCCCGACGTCCGTGTGGTGACCGTCGACGCGGCGGGCCGGGCGCTGCACGGCGGCCCGGCCGCCCCCGGGCCCCTTCCCGCCGTCACGGGCGGCGCCCGGCTCGCGTACGTGATGTTCACCTCCGGCTCCACCGGCCTGCCCAAGGCCGTCGGCGTCACCCATGCGGACATCACCGCCCTCGCGGCCGACCGGACATGGGGCGACGGGGCGGCCGACGCGGTCCTGATGCACTCGGCGTACGTCTTCGACGCCTCCACCTTCGAGATGTGGGCGCCCCTCCTCAACGGGGGCCGCGTCGTCGTGGCCCCCGAGGGCACCCTCCAGCCCGCCGTGCTCCGCGAGCTGGTCGCCCGGGACGGCGTGACGGCGGCGTTCCTGACCACGGCCCTGTTCAACGTCGTCGCCGAGACCGATCCCGGCGCCCTCGGCCTGCTGCGGCTGACAGCCTCCGGAGGCGAGACGGCAGCGCCCGGCGTCCTCCAGCGCCTCGCCGCCGCCCACCCCCGAACCGCCTTCCTCAACGTCTACGGACCCACCGAGACCACCACCTTCGCGACCCTCCACCGCGTCCGCCCCGGAGACGCTCCCGGCGCCGTGCCCCCGATCGGCCGACCGCTCGACGGCATGCGCGCCTACGTCCTCGACGCGGCCGTGCGGCCCGTGCCGCCCGGTGCCGAGGGCGAGTTGTACGTCGCCGGCCCGGGTGTCGCGCGCGGCTACCTCGGACGTCCCGGCCTCACCGCCACCCGGTTCGTCGCCGACCCGTTCGCCGGGACCGGGGCACGGATGTACCGCACCGGCGACCTCGTGCGCCGGGACGCCGACGGCACCCTGCACTACGTCGCACGCGCCGACCAGCAGATCAAACTCCGCGGCCACCGCATCGAGCCGGCCGAGATCGAGGCGGTCCTCCGTGCCGACGCCTCCGTGCGCGCGGCCTGCGTCCTGGTCCGCGAGGACCTGCCCGGCGACCGCACCCTGACCGCCTACGTCGTCCCGGCCCCCGGGCGGACCCCGGACCCGGAACTACTCGCCGCGCACGTCGGCCGTCAGCTGCCCGCCTACATGGTGCCGGCCACCATCCAGCCACTCGACGCACTGCCGCTGACCGCGAACGGCAAGCTCGACCATGCCGCCCTGCCCGCGCCCACCACCCTGCCCGGCGCGGGGGGCCGGCCGCCGCGCGACGCCCACGAGGAGATCCTCGCAGGGCTGTTCGCCGACGTACTGGGTGTGCCCCGCGTCTCCGTGGACGACAGCTTCTTCGCCCTGGGCGGCCACTCGCTGCTCGCCACCCGGCTCGTGGGCCGCATCCGCACCGCCCTGGACACCGAGACCGACATCCGCACCCTCTTCGAGAACCCCACCGTCGCCACGCTCGCCACCGCCCTGCGGGACGCGGACCGTCCCGCCAGGCCCGCCCTCGTGCCGCAGGAACGCCCCACCGAGCTCCCGCTCTCCTACGCACAGCAGCGCCTGTGGTTCCTCCACCGCCTCGAAGGCCCCTCCGCCACGTACAACATCCCCTTCGCCCTGCGCATCGACGGCCCCCTCGACACGGACGCCCTGCGCCAGGCGCTCCGCGACGTCGTCACCCGGCACGCGGCCCTGCGCACCGTCTTCCCGGAGCGCGACGGCCGGCCGCACCAGCACATCACCGCCCCGGACGACGTCCGCCTCCCGTTCACCCTCGAAGCCGTCGAGGAGGACGGGCTCACCGCCCGGATCGAAGCCGCCGCGAAGACAGCGATCGACATCGAGCACCGTCTCCCGCTCCGGGCGACCCTGCTGCGCCCGGCCGTCGACGCCCACGTCCTGGTCCTCGTGATCCATCACATCGCCGCCGACGGCTCGTCGCTGTCAACCCTCGCCCACGACCTCGGCGCCGCCTACCGCGCCCGCGTCCGCGCCGAGGCACCGGCATGGCCGGCGCTCCCCGTCGACTACGCCGACTACACCCTCTGGCAGCGCCGCCTGCTGGGCGCCGAGCACGACCCCGAGAGCCTCGTCGCACGACAGCTGGCCTACTGGAAGAGCGCGCTGGACGGGCTGCCGGAGATGGTCGAGCTGCCCTGGGACCGGCCGCGTCCCGCCACACCCCGGCACACCGGCGCCACCCACGAGTTCGCCCTCGACCCCATCACCGCCCGGCAGGTCTCGGAGCTCGCCCGCTCCCGTGGATCCAGCGTCTTCATGGTGCTCCAGGCCGCCCTGTCGGCCGTTCTCTCCCGGCACGGCGCGGGGGAAGACATCCCGCTGGGCACGGCCGTCGCCGGACGCACCGACGAGGCCGCCTCGGACCTCGTCGGCTTCTTCGTCAACACACTCGTACTGCGCACGGATCTGACGGGTGACCCCACGTTCCTCGAGCTCCTCGACCGCGTGAAGGAGTCCGACCTCTCCGCCTACGCGCATCAGGACGTCCCCTTCGAGCGCCTGGTGGAGCTGCTCAACCCCGCACGGTCGCAGAACCACCACCCGCTCTTCCAGACCATGCTGATCCTCCAGAACCACACCCCCGCCGCCCCGGTCGACCTGCCCGGCCTCACCGCGGGTGGCGTACCGGTCGACCCCGGAGTCAGCAAGTTCGACCTGTCGTTCACCTTCACCGAGCTGTACGACGACGACGGCGCACCCGGCGGCATGCGCGCCGCCGTCGACTACGCGACGGAACTCTTCGACGCGGCCACGGTCCGCGATCTCGCCGGGCGCCTCGTCCTGCTGCTCACCGCCGTCACCGACGACCCGGAGCGCCCGCTGAGCGCGTACGACGTCCTCACCGACGCCGAACGCGCCCGCCTCACCGCCTGGGGGACCGGCCCCGTCGAGAACCTGCCCGCGTCCACCGTCCCCGCGCTCTTCGAGCAGTGGGCCGGGCGTACCCCGGGCGCCCCGGCCGTCCGTGACGCGGCCACCACACTCACCTACGGTGAGCTCGACGCCCGTGCCGACGCCCTCGCCCACCACCTCAGGGCGCGGAACATCGGCCCCGAGGACAGGGTGGCCGTCGCCCTGCCCCGCACCAACGACCTGGTCGTGGCGCTCCTCGGCGTCCTCAAGGCCGGGGCGGCGTACGTGCCGCTCGACCCGGACTACCCGGCCCAGCGCCTGTCCTACATGCTCGACGACTCACGGCCGCGCCTGCTCCTGACCACACCCGCCGTCCGCCGCCGCCTCCCGGAGTCCCGGGTGCCCTGCGTGTACGTCGGAGACCTCGGGGGCGGGGACCACCCCTCGGCGACCGCGTCCGCCGCCGCCCGTACACGGCCCGTCCCGGCCCTGCTCCCGGCACACCCGGCGTACGTCATCTACACGTCCGGCTCCACCGGCCGCCCCAAGGGCGTCGTGGTCACCCACCAGGGCGCCGGCGCCATGGCCAGGACCCAGAGCGAGCGGCTGCGCGTCGGTCCGGGCAGCCGGGTCCTGCACATGGCGTCCGTCAGCTTCGACGCCGCGTTCTGGGAGATGTGCATGGGCCTGCTCTCCGGAGCCTGCCTGGAGATCGACGAACGCGACGCCCTGCTGCCCGGCCCCTCCCTCGCCGCGCTGGTCCGTGAGCGGGGCGTCAGCCACCTCACCATGCCGCCCGCCGCCCTCGCGGTGATGCCGCCCGGCTCGCTCCCCTCAGGGACCACGATGGTCCTCGCCGGCGAGGCGTGCCCGCCGGCGCTGGTGCGTGCCTGGGCAGGCGACCGGTTCCTCGTCAACGCCTACGGTCCGACGGAGACCACCGTCTGCGCGACCATGAGCACCTTCCAGCACGCGGACGGGCCGCTCGCCCCCGACCGCACCGTACCCATCGGCGTCCCCGTCAACGGCACCCGCGTCCACGTCCTCGACGACCGGATGGCGCCCGTGCCGCCCGGCGTCGTGGGCGACCTCTACGTCGCCGGCGAGGGAGTGGCCCGTGGGTACCACGGCCGTGCCGCCCTGACCGCGTCCCGTTTCGTGGCCGACCCGTTCGACCGCGCGGGCGGCCGGATGTACCGCACCGGTGACCTGGTGCGCTGGACGGCCGGCGGGGAACTCGTCTACGTCTCCCGCGCCGACGACCAGGTCAAACTCCGCGGCTTCCGCATCGAGCTCGGCGAGATCGAGGCCGCGTTGACCGCTCTGCCCGGCGTCGCCGCGGCCTGCGCCGTCGTCCGCGAGGACCGGCCCGGCGACCGGCGGCTGGTCGCCTACACCGTGCCCGCGGACGGAGCGGCCGGCCCGGACGACGACGAGGTGCGCGCGCACCTCGCCACCACCCTGCCCGACCACATGATCCCCGCCGCCCACGTGCGGCTCGAAGCCCTGCCCGTCACCCCCAACGGCAAGACGGACCGGCGCGCCCTGCCCGCACCCGACCCGGCCGTGCCGGCCGGTGGCCGGGCACCGGGCACCGCCCGTGAGCGCGCCCTGTGCGAGGCGTTCGCGGAGACGCTCGGCGTGCCCGAAGTGGGGGTCACGGACGACTTCTTCGCCCTGGGCGGCCACTCGCTCCTCGCCGTGACCCTCGCCCAGCGCATCGCGGAACGGTGCGGCCGACGCCCCTCTCTGCGCGCCCTGTTCGCCACACCCACCGTGGAGGGCATCGCCCGCCTCCTGGACAGCGAGGCGGGGGAGGAGGCCACGGGGGACGCCGGGGTACCGGACCTGGCCGCCGAACGCCTGGCGGCGGACATCACGGGCCGCACCGCCGCGGCCCCGGTGCCCGGCCCCGCCCGCAGGCCCTCCCGCCCGTCCGCCCGGCCCTTCCTGACCGGTGCCTCCGGCTTCCTCGGCGCCTTCCTCCTGCGCGATCTCATCGAGACCACCGACGGCCCGGTCGACTGCCTCGTACGGGCCGGGGACGCACAGCGCGCCGCGCAGCGGCTGCGGGCCAATCTGGAGCGCTACGGCCTGTGGAGCCCTCGGTACGCCGACCTGATCCGCCCCGTCCCCGGAGACCTCGCGGCACCCGGCCTGGGTCTGTCACCCGAGGACCGGGCCGCCCTGGCCCGTCGCCTCGGCCCTGTCATCCACAACGGCGCACGCGTCAACTTCGCCGCCGGGTACGGTGATCTGCGCGCCCCCAACGTGGCAGGCACCGAGGAACTGCTGCGCCTGCTCGCCGACTCCGCCTCACCCGGGATGCATCACGTCTCGACCACGAGCGTCTACGCCCCGGCGCCCGGCACCGATCCCGTCGTCATCACGGAGTCGAGTCCCACGGGACCGGCGTCCGGCCTGCCCGACGGGTACGCGCAGAGCAAGTGGGCCGCCGAACAACTCGTCGGCCAGGCCCGCGAGCGCGGCCTGCCGGTCACCGTCTACCGCCCCGGCCGCATCAGCGGCGACACCACCACCGGCGCCTGCCAGGACCGCGACCTGCTCTGGCAGCTCATCAAGGGATGCCTGCAGGCGGGCGCGGTGCCGGACCTGCCGTACGGTACGACCGACTGGGTGCCCGTGGACTACGTCAGCGCTGCGGTCGTGGCGCTCTGCGCGTCCGGTCGGACGGGCGCCGATACCTATCACCTCACCAACCCGGACGCCCCCGGTCTGGACCGCGTCTTCGAAGCGGCCGCCCGCCTGGGCCACGAGCTGCGCACCGTTCCCGCGCCGGACTGGCAGGCCCGCGTCGCGGAACAACACGACAACGCGGCGCAACTGTTCCTCGGCGACGAGGGGGAGATCCGGCACGAGGCGACGGAGCACCGTGGCTTCGACTCCAGCCGGACGGCCAAGGAGACCGGGGCTCTGGGCATCCACCTGCCACCCCTGACGGACGACGTCCTGACCCGCTACCTCACCTACTTCCACGGGACAGGCTTCCTGCCCGCTCCGCGGGGGGTGCGGGCCACGACGTAGCCGCCGGGCACGCCCGGCGACGACGACCCCTGGGGGTGTGACGGTGGCCGTACCGGGAGCAGACGCGGATGTTCCGGACCGGCAGGCCACAGCCCGCTCGCCCAGGCGGAAGGGGAGACCGCACCGTGGCCGGACACCGCACGGGACGGACGCACCGGGCGGGACGCGCTCGCAGATGTTGATCTCGAAAGGATGAACCCCGGCCGGATACCCCTCCGCCGGGGGCGGAGACTCACCACTCTGCTGCTGTGCAGAAGACAAGTGGCGGTACGGCCCGGCGCTCCCGCGCCGGCAGCGCCCGGGTGGGGAAGCAGAGGCAGCATCAGGACGCTCCGCGGGGCCCGGGGAGCCGCGGGACGGAGGTCACGCGCCGGGCCCCGCTGAACGCACAGGCGCGGTACTGGTTCGACAACACGCTGACCGGAGGGGTGGCCGCCCTCATCGGCTGGCTCGCCGTGGCCTGCCTGGCCATCGTGGTCCCGGTGAGCGCGGTCCTGGTCTGGACGGACGACAAGGCCCCCGACTCGCTCCGCGCGAAGGCCGCGGCGGTGTGGCGGACCGTCGGCCAGACGCTCAGACTGGGCGGCGAGGTCGGATCACCGCTGCGCATCGCGCTGACGGTTCTGCTCGCCCTCGTCGCCCTGTTCTACGTCTCCACACTCGTCAGTCTCATCACCGCCGCTATCACCGAGAAGCTCGTCGCCCTGCGCCTCGGTCACTCCACGGTGCTGGAGGAGGGGCACACCGTCGTACTCGGCTGGTCCGCCCAGATCCACACGGTGGTGACCGAGCTCGTCGCCGCCAACGCCAACCAGCGCCGGAGCGCGATCGCGGTGCTGGCCGACCGGGACAAGACCGAGATGGAGGAGGAACTGCGCGCCGAGGTGGGCGACACCGGGCGCACACGCCTCATCTGCCGCAACGGACGGCCTGCCGACCCGGCCGCACTCGTGCGCGTGAGCCCGGGCTCGGCCGACGTCGTCCTGGTGCTTCCGCGCGACGAGCCGGACGAGGACGCGGACATCGTCAAAAGCCTGCTGTCCCTCCGGGCCGCGGTCGACGACGACTGCCCGGTGCGGATCGTGGCCGTGGTCCGCGACGAGCGCTACCGGCTCGCCGCCCGTCTCGCGGCAGGACCCGGCGCGGTCGTACTCGAGGTCGACGACATCACCGCCCGCCTGGTGTCACAGTGCGTCCGGCAGCCCGGCCTCTCGCTCGTCTACCAGGAGCTGCTCGACTTCGCGGGGGACGAGTTCTACGTGATCGACGCCCCGGAACAGGCCGGCCGCACCTTCGGCCAGGTGCTGTCGGCCTATCCGGCCGCCTGCGTGGTCGGCGTCGTGCGGGCGGACGGTGCCGTGCGGCTGAATCCGCCGTTCGCTTCGGCCGTCCTCCCGGGGGACCGGCTCGTCGTCATCGCACACGACGACGACACCGCTGTACCGGCCGACGATCCCGCGGCCTTCGACGAATCGGTGATCGTCTCCCGCCCACCGACGCCGCCATGCCCGGAACGGCTGCTCCTGCTGGGGTGGAACCGCCGGGCACGACGCATCGTCCACCACCTGTCCGGCCACGCCACGGCCGAGTCCGTCCTCCACGTCGTGGCCGACGGCGGAGAGGCGACCGCAGCGGCCGTACGGGAGGCGGCCACCGGGGCCACGGGCTTGGAGGTCGTCTTCCACCAGGGAGACCCCACCCTGCCGGAGACGGTGAACAGCCTGAACGCCTGTGCGTACGACGGTGTCATCGTCCTGGGGCCCGACCGGTCGGCCGGTGGCGGGGCTCCGGACGACCGGGCACTGGTCACGCTGCTGCTCCTGCGTGACCTGGAACGGACCTCGGGAAGACCGGTCTCGGTGGTCACCGAGATGACCGACGACCGCAACAGGGCGATCGCACCGGTCGGGCCCGGCGCCGACTTCGTCGTCAGCGGCGAGCTCATCGGCCTCCTGATGGCCCAGATCTCCCAGAACTGGCGCCTGGCCGACGTCTTCGAGGACCTCCTCGCCCCCGGCGGCAACGGGATCCACCTCAGGCCGGCCGGTGACTACGTCCGGGAAGGGCACCTCGCCTCCTTCGCCACCGTCGTCGAGTCTGCCGCGCGCCGCGGGGAGTGCGCCATCGGCTACCGGAGCCGCGAGCGAGCGACGGTCGGGCCGGACCACGGCATACGGGTCAACCCGCCGAAGACCGCTGCCCGGTTCTGGCGCGCGGACGACGACGTCATCGTGATCACCGATCACTGATCCGTCACAGCGGCCGCGTGCGCGCGTGCGACATCCGTACGGTCCACCGAGGGGCGAGACGTCACCACGACCTTTGCAGAGCTGACCCGTTGGCCTAGGCTTTGCATGCTCCCTTGGGGGACAGTGCTTGCCTGGCCCCCAAGGGGTTCACTGCCCGAAGCCGGGCGGGCCCTCGGGAGCCGTAGGGCCGGGCAGTGCCGGGCCGGCCCGTCACCGCACACCGCGCTGCGCGGTGCGTTCCGCGACCCACTCGCTCCTCGACCTGGAGAGCCCTGTGCCGAACCAGCCACCGGTGGAACCCGTCGACGGCCGACCGCACCGCATGGACCCTGCGGGCGGCTGTCCGCACGCGGCCAATGCCCGGCTTCTGGCCCAGGGTGCCGTCACGTCAGTGATCCTCCCCGGCGAGGTGGAGGGCATGGCCGTCCTGGGTCACGACGCGCTCAAGGAGTTCCTCTCGCACCCTGACGTCGCCAAGAACGCGCGGCACTTCTCGGCGCTCCGGGCCGGTGGCATTCCCGAAGGATGGCCACTGAAGACGTTCGCCACCGTTCAGGGTATGACCACCGCCGACGGCGCGGACCACCGGCGGCTGCGGTCCCTGATGAGCAAGGCGTTCACCACGCGCCGGGTGGAGGAACTACGGCCGCGGGTCGAGGCGTTGACCGAATTGCTCCTGGACGGACTGGAGGAGGCCGTCGGCGCTGACGGCGTCGTCGATCTGCGTACGCACTTCGCGTTGCCGCTGCCCATGGGCGTCATCTGTGAACTGCTGGGCGTGGACGCCGCAGAGCACGACCGTCTGCACCGCCTGTCCAACCGCATCGTCGCCACCGACATCGGCCCGGCGGAGGCGATGGCGGCCAACCGGGAGATGGTGGAGGTGCTCGGTGCGGTCGTCACCGCGCGCAGCGCGGGGCCGGGTGAGAACCTCACCAGCGCACTGATCGCCGCTCGCGAGGAGAACGGTGACGGTCTGAGCCCGCAGGAGCTGATCGGCACTCTGATGCTGATGATCATCGCCGGACACGAGACGACCCTGAATCTGATCACCAACGCCGTACGGGCGCTGTGCACCCACCGCGACCAGCTCGCCCTCGTCCGGTCGGGCCAGGCGAGCTGGTCGGCCGTGGTAGAGGAGACGCTGCGCTGGGACAGCCCTGTCAGCTATTTCCCGTTCCGCTACCCGACCCGTGACCTGATACTCGACGGCACCGTGATTCCCGGGGGGACCCCGGTACTCGCCGGTTACTCAGCGGCGGGCCGCGACCCGAAGGCCCACGGCCCCGATGCGGAGCGCTTCGACCTCACCCGCGACAACGAGACCCGGCACCTCTCGCTCGGTCACGGCGCGCACTACTGCATGGGCGCGCCGCTGGCCCGGATGGAAGGCACTGTCGCGCTCGAGCGGTTGTTCACGCGCTTCCCCGACCTCGATCTCGCCGTCCCGGAGCCCGAACTTCCGCGCCACGCCTCCTTCGTGGGCAACAGCGTACGGAGGCTGCCGGTGCGGCTGCACGGCTGAGGAGGGGTCCCTCGGCAGCCGGAGGAAGCCGCACCGGGGCCGCTTCGTCCCCCGCTTCCGTCGCACCGACTTCGTCGAGGTCATCCGGAACCCGGCCTGGCCGGAGTGACCGCAGCGTGCGAGAAGGTCCGGTCGCCGGCCGGACCGCGGGCGTCCGGCGTCCGTGGGGGAGCGGCCTTCCGTCCCTGTGCCGGCCCGGCGCCGCAGCCCCGTATGGCGGGCGTCCGCGTCACGGCGCAGACTGGCCGGGAGCAGCGGCAGACAGGGAAGGCCAGGGGCGATGGGCGCATACGTCGACCTTGCGGGTGCACGGACGTGGTACGAGGCCGAGGGGACCGGCGAGCCACTGGTCCTGCTGCACGGCGGCTTCTGCACCAACGACACATGGGGGCCGCTGCGCGCCGACCTCGCGGCCGGACACCGTCTCTTTCTGCCCGAGCGGCGCGCGCACGGGCACACTCCCGACGTCACAGGGCCACTCTCGTACCAGGACATGGCTGACGACACGGTGGCCTTCCTGGAGACGGTCGTCGGGGGACCGGCGCACCTGGTCGGCTGGAGCGACGGGGGCGTGGTCGCGCTGCTCGTTTCCCTCGCCCGGCCGGACCTGGTGCGCAAGGTCGTCGCGATCGGGGCCAACTTCCGCCCCTCCCCCGAGTGCTTCGCCGAACCGGCGATGCTCGACGCGATGACACCGGACGGAGCCGATCTCGCCTTCTTCCGGGAGATGTACGAGGCCGTCACGCCGGACGGCGCGGACCACTGGCCGGTGGTGGCGGCGAAGATGATCGACATGTGGCGCACCCAGCCGACGCTCACCACCGGTGACCTGGCCCGTGTCGAGGCATCCGTCCTCATCATGGTCGGCGATGACGACATGATGACGCTGGAGCACACCGCCGCCCTCTACCGCGCGATCCCGGATTCCCAGTTGGCCGTCGTCCCCGGGGCCTCCCACCTGGTCCCGCTGGAGAGACCGGCGACGGTCCACCGGCTGATCTGCGACCACTTCGCGCAGGACGCGGTGGAGACGATGCTGCCCATCCGGCGCGCGCACACCGGATCGGCGGACGGCGCTGCGGTCTGAGCATCCGCGGTCCGGCGCGTTCGTTGCACCTATGACGCCACATCAGGCCCCATGGGCCCCTGCCGTTCGACCCATGTACGCGTCTCGGTGGGCCTGGTCACGGAAGAGGCGGGCGTCCTGCGGAGTCGCTCCCGGTGTGAATTCCGGGCCGGCCGACGTCACCCATATGCGCGGCGTGGCGCGGTACGCGGAAGCATGCTCGTGCCGGTAGACAGGAACGTCATGAGTCGGCGGTTCCGGGTACGTGAATTGTGCATGCTCGAACGGCCTTTCCGTTGCTGTAGTGCTGTAGGGGGAGCCCTCCCATGAGCGTGTCCACCACCGAGCCACCCACCTTGGTGCCCGTCAAAGGTCGTGGGGCGGGCACGGTCGTCATCAGTTGGCTCACCACCACGGATCACAAGAAGATCGGTCACCTGTACCTGGGCGCGTCGTTCTTCTTCTTCCTTGTCGGGGGCGTCATGGCGCTCCTGCTGCGTGCCGAGTTGGCGCGCCCGGGGCTGCAGATCGTGTCCAGTGAGCAGTACAACCAGACTTTCACGTTGCACGGCACGATCATGCTGCTTCTTTTCGCGACGCCGACGTTCGCCGGGTTCGCCAACGCGATCATGCCGTTGCAGATCGGTGCCCCCGACGTGGCCTTCCCCCGGCTGAACATGTTGTCGTTCTGGCTGTTCCTCTTCGGCGGGCTGATCGTCCTCAGCAGCCTGATGACCACTCAAGGTGCGGCCGATTTCGGCTGGACCGCCTACACGCCGCTCAGTGGCGGGGAGCGCACCCCGTACGTCGGCGGCGACATGTGGATCATGGGCCTGGCCCTGGCCGGGTTCGGCACCATTCTCGGAGCGGTCAACTTCATCACCACGATCATCTGCATGCGCGGTCCGGGCATGACCATGTTCCGGATGCCGATCTTCACCTGGAACATCCTCCTGACGTCCGTGCTGGTCCTTATGGCCTTCCCCATCCTGGCCGCGGCGCTCCTGGTGCTGGAGGCGGATCGGCGCTTCGGCGCTGAGGTGTTCAACCCCGAAAACGGTGGCGCGCTCCTGTGGCAGCACCTCTTCTGGTTCTTCGGCCATCCCGAGGTCTACATCATCGCCCTGCCGTTCTTCGGGATCGTCACCGAGATCCTCCCGGTCTTCTCCCGCAAGCCGGTCTTCGGCTACGTGGGGCTGGTCGGCGCCACCATCGCGATCTCCGGCCTTTCCATGACCGTGTGGGCACACCACATGTTCGCCACCGGGGCGGTGCTGCTGCCCTTCTTCTCCTTCATGACGTTCCTCATCGCCGTTCCGACGGGGGTGAAGTTCTTCAACTGGATCGGCACCATGTGGAGAGGCTCGCTGTCCTTCGAGACACCCATGCTGTGGTCGATCGGCTTTCTCGTGACGTTCCTTTTCGGCGGCCTGACCGGCATCATTCTTGCCTCACCGCCCTTGGACTTTCACGTCCATGACAGCTACTTCGTCGTGGCCCACTTCCACTATGTCGTCTTCGGTACCGTGGTATTCGCGACGTTCGCCGGATTCTATTTCTGGTGGCCCAAGATGACCGGCACCATGTTGGACGAACGCCTCGGCAAGATCCATTTCTGGACACTGTTCGTCGGATTCCACACCACATTTCTCGTGATGCACTGGCTCGGCGCCGAAGGCATGCCACGCCGCTATGCCGACTATCTCGCCGCCGACGGCTTCACCGCACTCAACACCCTTTCCTCCATCGGTGCCTTCCTCCTGGGGGCTTCCACGCTTCCGTTCCTCTACAACGTATGGAAAACCTCAAAGACCGGAAAGCGCATCGACGTCGACGACCCCTGGGGCTTCGGCCGCTCCCTGGAGTGGGCCACGTCATGCCCGCCGCCGCGGCACAACTTCGTCACCCTGCCCAAGATCCGCTCCGAATCGCCCGCGTTCGACCTGCACTACCCGGCCATCGCGCAGATGGAGGAGGCCAGGCAGGCGGGCCGGCGAGACGTCTTCGAACCTGGCGAAGGCGTCGCACACCCGCTGGGCAAGGACCGCAAGGACCGCAAGGACACCTGACGCCCGCCCTCCCGGGGCAGTCAGGGGCGGGGGAGGGCAACGCCCGACCGGCCGCAGTGCGGTGTCCGGAAGGGAAGCGGGGCCGAGCCCCGCAGTGCTGGGCTGCGCCTGGCCTTCCTAGGGGTCCTAGGGTATACCTAGGGCCCTTAGGTTCTCGGGGAGGGCACATGGTGCGGGCCGGGTTGACGGCTGAACGGGTGACGATCGCAGGCGCCGAGCTGGCGGACGAGATCGGGTTCGAACGGGTGAGCATGGCCCACGTGGCCAGGCGGCTCGGTGTGAGAGATGCGAGCCTCTACGCACACGTGCGCAGCCTGGACGATCTGCGCGGACGCATCGCGCTCCTGGCGGCGGACGAGAAGACCATCCGCATCGCGGAGGCGACCGCCGGGCTGGCGGGCAAGGACGCACTGGTGGCGTTCGCGAACACCTGGCGGGAGTACGCCCACAAGAGGCCGGGCCGCTACGCCGCGACGCAGGCACGGATCGAGATCAGCCCCGAGCTGGCCGCACAGGCGCAAGGTCCACGGCGCGCGGTCGAGCTCACCTACGGGATGCTGCGCGGGTATGAGCTGGCAGAGCCCGACCTGACCGACGCCGTCCGGCTGCTGCGCAGCACGTTCCACGGGTTCGTCGCACTGGAGGCCGCAGGCGGCTTCGCGCACGAGCGTTCCTCGCAGCGCTCCTGGGTCCGCGCCCTCGACGCCCTGCACGCCCTCCTGGAGCAGTGGCCCCCGTGCCGAGAAGGAGACCCGGCATGACCGTTCCGACTGTCGGCTCCCTGCGCGTGAACGGCGCGACCCTGCACTACGAAGTCCGCGGTCAGGGCCCGCTCCTGCTGCTGATTCCCGGCGGCGCGGGCGACTCGGCCTCCTTCGACGGCATTGCCGGGGCCCTGGGCACCGAGTACAGCGTCGCTACCTACGACCCGCGTGGAATGTCCAGAAGCACGCTGGACGACCCCGAGGCCGTACAGCGAGTGGCGGAACACGCCGACGACGCGTTCCGGATTCTGGAACTCCTGTCGCCCGGTGAGCCCGCTTCGGTGTTCGGCGCCAGCTCGGGAGCGATCACCGCCCTCCACCTCCTCACCGCGCATCCCGACCGCGTCGCGCGTGTCGTGGCCCACGAGCCTCCCGTGGTGGAGCTTCTGCCGGACGCGGCCGGACACCGCTTGCTCCTCGCACGCGTGCAGGAGACGTTCCGCACCCAGGGGCTCATGCCGGCGATGACCGAGTTCGCGGCGGGGCTCGCAAAGCAGGGTGGTGCGAGCGAGCCGAAGGCCGGGATCAGGATTCCGCCGCAGGCGGCAGCGCGGGCTGAGCGGACGATGGCCAACCTGCCGTACTTCCTCGGAAGGATCGTTCCCGCCTTCATGGCCCACACTCAGGACGTCGACCGGCTGGACCCACCGGCCGCCGTCCGCGGTGGATGGAGAAGGTGAGGAAGGAACAGCGTGGCCCTTCAGCCGTGTCGTTTCGCTCGGCGACCACCCCGCCCCCGCCCTACTTCGCGAACCGGATCCCCCCGCCTCTCGTGAACCGGATCCCCCGTTCAGACGCGGCCTCGACTCCCCGCAGTGCCGGCGGCGTCGCGTCATTTGTGCAGCTCGTGGAGATGAGGGGCGGAGCGTGCGCGTGACTCAGGGCTGCGCCGGAGAGGCGCGTCGGGCCTGAGAGAATGGGCGGTATGGATATCGAGCGCAGGAACAACGTTACTGTGACGGGCAACCCGCAGGGGCCGACGGTGGTGCTCGCTCATGGGTTCGGGTGTGACCAGAACATGTGGCGGCTGACGCTGCCTGCCCTGGTGAACGATTACCGCGTGGTGCTTTTCGACTACGTGGGGTCGGGCCGCTCGGACCTGTCGGCTTTCTCGGCAGAGCGTTATACCTCTTTGCAGGGTTACGCCAAAGACGTGGTGGAGATCTGCGAAGCGCTCGACCTGCGCGACGCGGTGTTCGTGGGCCATTCCGTCAGCGCGATGATCGGGGTCCTGGCGGCCGCGACGGCTCCGGAGCGTATCGGGGCGCTGGTGATGGTCGCTCCCTCTCCGCGGTACATCGACGACGACGGCTACCACGGCGGGTTCAGCGCTCAGGACATCGACGAGTTGCTGGCGTCCCTGGAGGCGAACTATCTGGGATGGTCGGCGGCGATGGCACCGGTGATCATGGGGAACGACGACCGGCCCGAACTGGGCGAGGAGCTGACGAACAGTTTCTGCGCCACCGATCCGGATATGGCGCGCGTTTTCGCCCGGACCACGTTCCTGTCGGATTCACGGGATGATCTGAAGGGTGTGACAGTGCCGACGCTGGTACTGGAGTGCACCCAGGACGCCATCGCCCCGCGGCAGGTCGGCGTCTTCGTCCACCAGGCGATCCCCGGCTCCAAGCTGGTCACTCTCGATGCCACGGGGCACTGCCCGCACCTGTCGGCGCCGGAGGCCACCAACGAGGCGATCACAGGGTTCCTGGCGGAACTGCGGTGATGTGCCGCTCAGGACAGCAGTCCGGCGCCGGCGACGAGAAGACGTCGTTCGCGGCATTCGCCGGGCTCCTGGAGGACAGCGCCGAGGAACTCTACGAGAGCGCACCGTGCGGATATCTGTCCACGTTGATGGACGGCACCATTGCCAAGATCAACACGACGCTGCTGGACTGGCTCGGCCTGGATCCGGAGACGGTCGTGGGGCGCCTGCGCTTCACGGACCTGCTGACCGTGGGCGGCAAGCTGTACCACGAGACACACTTCGCACCTCTGCTCCGGATGCGGGGCAAGATCAGCGGAATAGCCCTGGAGATCAAACAGGCCGGTGGCGGCCGGATTCCGGTGCTGGTCTCCTCCGTCGTCAAGCACGGCAGCAACGGGGAGCCGCTGCTGATCCGTACCACGGTCTTCGACGCCCGGGACCGCCGCGCCTACGAAGAGGAACTCCTGCGGGCCCGTAAAGCGGCCGAGGAAGCACACAAACAGGCGGAGGCGGACCGGGCCCGGCTGCAGGACGCCCTGGCCGTGCTCCAGCAGTCACTGCTGCCCGCCACCCTGCCGCTCGTGCCCGGCGTGGAGACGGCCGCCCACTACCGCACCGCCTCACCCGACCGCCTCGGCGGGGACTTCTACGACCTCTTCCCCATCGACGGCAAACGCTTCGCCTTCTTCCTCGGCGACGTGTGCGGCAAAGGCCCCCAGGCGGCCGCGGTCACCTCCCTGACCCGCTACACCCTGCGCGCCGCGGCCATCCACGACCCCGACCCCGTCTCCGCCCTGTCCACCCTCAACAAGGTGCTCCACGAGCGTTTCACCGGCGACGATCCGCGTTACTGCACCGCCGTCTTCGGCATACTCGAACCCGACCCCGTGACCGGACATGCCGCCGTCCGAATCGCCTCGGGCGGCCACCCCCCGGCCCTCGTCCTGCGGGCAGACGGCACCGCCGACTTCCTGCCCACTCCGGGCGGTCTCCTCGTCGGCATCCTGCCTGCCGCGCGCTTCACCACCGCCACCACCACCCTCGCCCCGGGCGACACCCTCCTGCTCTACACCGACGGCCTCACCGAAGCCCGCACGGGACAGGACCGAGCCGCCCTGTACGGAGACGAAGCGCTGCGCACCTTCGTCACCGGCCACGCCGGCAAGCCCCCCGAGGCCGTCATCCAGGCACTGACCGGCCTGCTGGACGACTTCGGTGACGGCCTCGACGACGACACCGCCCTGCTCGCCCTCGGCGTTCCCGCCACCGGCCCCAGAAGGGAATACATCGAATGAGCCCGCTGAAGATCACCACCCGAGACGTCCTGACCGGTCCCGTACTGGAGATCATCGGCGAACTCGACTACGCCCATGCCACGGAGCTGCGCGACCTGCTCCCCACGCTGCCGCTCCAGGCAGGCCAGCGCCTCATCCTGGACCTCGCGGGCATGCAGTTCTGCGACTCCAGCGGCATCGCCGCCCTGATCGCAGCGCGCAACCACGCCCAAGCCTTCCATGCGGACATCGCACTCGCTGCCGTCCCTGCCCATACACTGCGCATCCTGCGCGTGGTCGGCCTCGACCAGATATTCGCCCTCCACCCTGACAGCGAGGCCGCCACCGGCGCCTGACCCGTGGAGCGAGCCTCACCAATCGATGTTCCGCACCCGTCTGCTCGCTCGGCTGATTGAGCACACGGCCGGCTGAAACGGCCCTGGTGGCGGGAGTTGCGATGCGAGACCGAGGTCTCGGACGAGCGTGCCGGCTTCCCTGTTCCTCGACGAGCCCGCGGAACCCGCTCCCGAAGGGGCCTCGGCCGACGAGGATCGTCCATCGCGGCTTCCGGTCGTCCGTGCGCGGACCGGTGAAGGGTGGAGCGCGCCCGCCGGTACGGCGTGGCATGAGTGCCACCCAGTCACCGTCGACGGGCCGACGGCCTATTCCGCCGCCACGAGCCGCTCGACCGCCGCCGTCACCAGTTGTTCACGCTCTGCCTCGGTGAAGACGTCCGGCAGGGTGAGCTGCTCGACGATCAGCCAGTTCAGAGTCAGCATGAGCAGCTTGACGGCCAGGGCGTCGCCCGGAAGGCCGGAGGCCTCGTGGTAGGCGACGTTGGCGTCGACATCGGCCCGGACACGCTCGGTGAGTACCGTGCGCAGCTCGGGGCGGCGCGTGGCCTCGAGGCGGAGTTCGAGCAGCGCGAGATAGCCGGTGCGGAAGGAGGCGACGCGGCTGACCAGTTCACGCATCAGCTCCGCGTAGGTGTCGCGGTCGCGGCCGGCCGACTGCTGGCGGGCGATCATGGCCTCGTCGGGCTGGAGCCGCTCATAGACACGGGCGCCTGCCTGGGTGAGCAGGCTGTCGCGGCTGGCGAAGTAGTTGGACGCGGTGCCGACGGGCACGGCGGCCTCCACATCCACCGCCCGGAACGTCAGGCCCCGGGCGCCTTCCCTGGCCAGCACCTCGATCGCAGCATCGACGAGGGCGGCGCGCCGCTGGTCGTTCCGCCTCACCATGGACACCACTCCAGCCGCATATGACGCCAGACCACTACAGCGAGAGTACTGCACCTGGAGTCATCATGGACAGGAAAGCTCGTGGACCACGTCGCCGCGACGCTCGACGGTCGCACCACCGGCCCGGTGGCGAGTCCGGCTCCCCCCACCAGGCCACGAGAGGCGGGCCCATCCCTGCCGGAGTACGGGGGTGGCCAGCGTGCGGTCAGAGGGGCTGGAGCCGGGTGTGCAGGAGGCAGAACTCGTTGCCTTCCGGGTCGGCCAGGACGTGCCAGCTCTCGGTGCCGGTCTGGCCTACGTCGGCGGGCCTGGCGCCGAGCGCGAGCAGCCGCTCCAGCTCGGCGTCCTGGCTGCGGTCGGTGGCGCTGACGTCGATGTGCAACCGGAGTTTGCCGGCTTGCGGAGCGCTGTTGGGGCTGAGGACGAGCGTGGGCTGCGGGCCGCCGAAACCGGCGTCGGGTGGCCCGATCTCGATGCTTCCGTCGTCCTCCCGGCCGAGTTCCACGTAGCCCAGGACCTCGCTCCAGAACGCGGCGAGCCGCTCCGGGTCGGCGGCTTCGATGACCAGCTCACTGATGCGGCATGCCATGCCGCCACTGTACGTGGAGGCCACACCAGGCGGATATCGGCCGGCAGGCCCTACTGCCAGGAGGTTCGCAGCTCGATTCGTTCGGTTCGTCCGGTTCGTGGAGGGGGCGCAGAACTGGCTGCGGAAGTGGGTGGCCGGCGGCCCTGACGGGCAGTCCCGCCGTCCTCGGCCAGGCGCCACCTCACGCATGGTCCTGGCAGACAAGGCGTCCCCACGCGCTGTTCACCGTGGTCTCTCCGAAGCCATGGCGAACCGTCGTGATTGCCCGGGCTGCCGATCCGACCGATCTGCTGATGCGCCGGCACGCCGAACTCGGTCGGTCGACCCGCCTAGGCCTTGCGGACGAGTAGGTGAACCTCCTGAAACTGCCGTCGGTCGGTGGGCTGAGGTTCGCGCACCAACCGGGCCACCTCGGCCAACCCGGACTCGCGCAGCATCGCGGCGAGGTGGTCAGGCGACCACCGATAGGCTGGCGCGACTGCGTGATCGAAGGCCTGCGTCGGGTGAGACGGGCCATCGCTCGCCGAGAAGCCGACAAGGAGGTGGCCTCCAGGTGTCAGCACACGGTGGAACTCCGCCAGAACGGCAGGGAGTGCTCGCGGTGGGGTGTGGATGACGGACCAACGGGAGAGTGCGCCGCCCAGCGTGCCGTCAGCGATGTCCAACGCGGCCATCGAGCCCACCTGGAACCGTAGGTCCGGATAGGCCTGTCGAGCCAGCTCGATCATCGCAGGAGAGGCATCGACACCGAACGCGGTCAGCCCCAGCGCGTCCAGATGTGCGGTGACATGACCAGGCCCGCACCCGAGGTCCGCGACCTGACCGTCCCCGCCGGCACGTACGGCCTCGGCGAAGGCACCCAGCATCGCGCGGTCCAGAGGGCTGTCATTCAGCGTGTCGCGGAACAGCTGCGCGTATGTGGGGGCCACGGCGTCGTACGCCTCGCGGGTGATGTCGAGGGCATCGTGTTCAACCATGCCGGCGACAGTAGTGGCCGGCGCAGACAATCACGATTTTCCCTGGCGTCTGGTGGGGCGCAGCTGCCTGCCGCCGGTCGAACGGTGTGTGGCCACCACCCGCGGGTGGTGGCCACACACCGTTCGACCGGCCGTCGGGACCGTCTCCGGTCCGGTGCGAGAGAAATTCAGACGTCCTGCCTGGCCCGTGCCATCTCGCGCACCCGGCCGCGGACGAGGAACCAGCCGCCGACCAGCGCCGCCGCGATCACCGGCAGGAGCATCACGGTCGTCCGGCCGACACCGCCGCCCCACCACATCAGGAAGACCACACCGACGAGGAACAGGAGTGTGACGATCTGCGTGTACGGGGCCCACGGCAGGCGGTAGGCGGGCCGGGTCACCCGCCCGTCCTGCGAGCGGTTCCAGAACACCAGGGAACAGAGCATGATCATGCCCCAGGTCCCGAGGATTCCGATCGACGCGACGTTCAGCACGATCTCGAATGCCTGGCCGGGCACGACGTAGTTCAGCCCGACACCCAGCACCCCGAAACCCGCGGTCAGCAGAATGCCGCCGTAGGGGACCTGCCCCTTGTTCATCAGGCCCGTGAAGCGGGGTGCGGAACCTGAAAGGGCCATGGAGCGCAGGATGCGGCCGGTGGAGTAGAGGCCGGAGTTCAGGCTGGACAGGGCGGCGGTCAGCACGACCAGATTCATCACGCCGGCCGCGCCCGGTACGCCGAGCTTGTCCATGACGGTGACGAACGGGCTCTGGTCCCCGGAGTAGGCGGTGTAGGGAAGCAGCAGGGCGAGCAGCACCACCGACCCGACGTAGAACAGTCCGACCCGCCACATGATGGAGTTGATCGCACGCGGCATGATCTTCTCGGGGTTCTCGGTCTCGCCGGCGGCGACGCCGCACAGTTCGACGGACGCGTAGGCGAAGACGACGCCCTGGATCACGAGCAGCATCGGAAGTGTGCCGACGGGGAAGACGCCGGTGTCCGAGACGGTGGACAGTCCGGGCGTGTGGCCGTCCACCGGATGCTGGGTCACCACGAGGAACACGCCGATCAGCATGAAGGCGACAAGGGCCGCCACCTTGATGATCGCGAACCAGAACTCCATCTCGCCGAAGTACTTCACCGAGATGAGGTTGGCCGTGAGCACCACGGCCAAGGCGATCAACGCGAGGATCCACTGCGGAATGTCACTGAACATGCCCCAGAAGTGGGCGTAGGTCGCCGCCGCGGTGATGTCCGCGATCGCAGTGGTCGACCAGTTCAGGAAGTACAGCCAGCCGGCCGCGAAGGCACCCTTCTCGCCCATGAATTCACGGGCGTAGGAGACGAAGGCACCGGACGACGGGCGGTACAGGATCAGCTCACCCAGCGCGCGCACGACGAAGAACGCGAAGACACCGCAGACGGCGTAGGCAATCGCGAGGGAGGGCCCGGCGTCGGCGAGGCGCCCGCCCGCACCCAGGAACAGCCCGGTGCCGATCGCACCGCCGATGGCGATCATGTTGATGTGACGGGACTTGAGGTCCTTGCTGTAACCGGCGTCGCCGGCGTCCACGTGGGGGGAGCTCGCCGCCGGTGTGGCAGCGGCGGGCTGATCGGCTGCTGTGATGCTGCCGTCACTCATGGAGGGGGTTCGCCTTTGTGAGGGGAAGATGGTCGGTCCCGGCCTGGCCCGTGGGGGAGGGGCCTGGCTATGGCTCGAAGGCGCATCATCAGGAACCCTGTGATTCTGGCAGTGCGCTGTGCCTGGCGAAAACAAATCTGAGGTATTTCAGAGGTTTCGGCACAGTAAAATAGGGGTGCTGGTGGCCGAGCATGAGGTGCGAGCATGATCAGGCAGCGCTCGGCAGTGCACAGCCGTGCATGGGGAGAGGGCGCTCCGCCCCTGACCCATGCCCGCCCCTTCGCACCCGGCTCCCCGTGTCCAGGCAGATGCATGGATGCGGGAGCAGGGGGCAAGGTGGGGGCATGACGACGACACTCGGTGCCTTTGTGCTTGGGACTCCTGATCCGCCCGCGCTCGCCGACTTCTACCGGGCACTGCTGGGCTGGCAGGAAATCGAGCGCGAGCCCGATTGGGTCCGCCTGCGGGCGCCCGAGGAGGAACGCCCCAGCCTCAGCTTCCAGCTGGAGGCCGACCACACGCCCCCGGTGTGGCCCCAACGTGCGGGTGCTCAGCAGATGCAAGCGCACCTGGACCTGCTGGTCGACGACCTGGACGCGGAGACCCAGCGAGCGTGCGCCCTGGGCGCGACGCTGGAGGAGCACCAGCCTCAGAAGGACTTACGGGTCCTCCGCGACCCGCACGGCCACCCGTTCTGTCTCTTTCTCCCCGGTGCCTGACCGACCCGGGCCCGGTCGCCTTCGCGCGGATGACGGACATCAGGTCATCCGGACGTCACGAAGGCGGCGTCACGACGTCCGGCGGCCGGCCGCGCCGGCGCATCGGATCGGCACCGACTGTCACCGGTACATCTTCTGATATCTCGCGTAGATCACCTGCTGCCACCAGTGGGTCACCTGCTGTCTCCGGCAGGTCACCTCTCCACTCGGCCCTGAGGGCGCCACTGCGATCGACGGCGTCAGCCACGGCAACTCGGGTGCCCGATCCTCGGGGTCGCACGGATCGTTCACGATGCCACTCCGGGCGGCGGCCTCACGCGGCGCGCGCATGGGCTGCGGCCAGTGCGGCCATGGTGGAGGTGGCCGCCACGGCGATCACGAAGCCGCCGTGTGCGCCGTACGCGTCCACCGCGCGGCCGGACACCGCTGCCGCACCGGCCGAACCCGCGGCGCTCGCCGAGTTGAGCCAGGTGAACGCCTGGGTGAGAGCTGCTGGTTTCACGGACGCCGTAGTGAGTACCGAGGAGAGGATGAGGATCGGGGGGATGGCCAGGCCGGTGGCAGCGAGCGCGAGCCCCAGTTCCGGGCCTGATCCGGCAGCGAGCAGTGGCAGACAGCTGAGCGCCAACCCGGCCGTCGCACACGCCAGTTGTACCGCAGGAGCGCCACGCCACCGACGCAGGCCGTACAGCCATCCGGCCAGCAGGCCGGCGCAGTTCGACACCGCGTACAGCGGCGCGGCCGAGTCCGCCGCGCCGTGCTCCACCGCGAAGGCCGTCACCGAGACCTGCATGGCGCCGAAGTACAGGCCCAGGGTGAGGTTGACGCCGACCTGCGCCACGAAACCCGGGCGACGCAGCGAGCGGCCTGCGTGCCTACGCTCAGCAGCGCCGGCCGTCGCAGGCGATGTGCGGCGCTGAGCGGCGAAGGCCATCCCGCCGCCCACCACCAGAACGGTGGCCAGCGTCATGCCGTGTGCCGGGTCGCTGCTCGCTCCGACCGCGGTGACCAACGCCGGACCGACCAGGAAGCACAGCCCGTTGCCGAGCGATTCCAGCGCGAAGGCGGTGGGCAGCGCAGGGGCCCGCTCGCCTTGCAGCAGAGCCGACCAACGGGCGGCCGACAGTGCGCCGAGCTGCGGGATCGTCGCGCCCACCGACGCTCCGGCTGCCGTCATCAACCAGATCGGACGGGCGTCGGCGACCAGGGTCAGGAGCGAAAGCACGGCGGCGCTGTGGGCGAGGAGGACGGGTGGCAGCACGCGGGTCTGGCCGAAGTGGTCGACCAGCCGGGCGAGTTGCGGCCCGACCAGTGCCTCGGTGACGGAGAAGCCGCCGGTCACCAGGCCGGCCACGGCGTAGGAGCCGGTTCGGCCGTGTACCAGCCAGATGATGCCGAGGCCGGTCATGGCGATGCCGAGGCGGCCTGCCGTGGCGGTGAGGAAGAAGGCTGCGGCACCAGGGGTGCGCAGCAGGGTGTGATAGGTCGCCGAAGACACGGCGCGTCACTTCCGCTGCCCGGCGGGGCGGACCGCACGGGGTCGCCGGCGTCCTCATGTGCCGACCCGTGGTCATCGCCTGGAATCGTCCAGTGCTGGCGTGGAACAGGGGCGCGCACCCCACGCCGACTCCGTCACCGGGCAGAAATCTCTCGAGTTCGTCTCGGGGTCTGCGAACACGGTGAGTGTAGGCCCCGGGCCGGAGGTCGTCCAGATGGTTGGGCGGCCGTGACGGACCGTGTGGTCGGCGCTCCGTTCCGGGGGGCACCGCTCACCTGGCTCAGGTGTTCAACGGAAATGTTTGTAAGATCTCTGTGCATATTGTTAACAATCTTGTAGCGTGCGTCTCGCCTCGGTTCTGAGGTTTCGGTGAAGCACTTGGTGCTCAACGAGGGGAGACCCTATGCAGCGGCTCTCGGTGTTCTTCGGGCGCGACGCACGCGAACACCCCGCGGGTGTTCGGGCCGGGCGTCCTGTGATCCGCAAGCGCCTCCTGAGAGGCATGGCGGTCGCGGGCTCACTCGCCCTCACCTCGCTCGCGTTCCCGGCTTCCGTCGCGGCGGCTTCCGGGGCGGCCCCGCCACGGAGCCACATCCATGCCGCGGACCCGGAGGACGCCGCGCTGGCCTTCGACTCCGCCGCGTACACGACGATCAGCGTGACCGTCGACGGTCAGCCGATGAACGTGCGTGCGTACAAGGAGATCTGTTACGTCGCCAAGCCGGTCGCGGCGGCGGCACAGCAGCCCGGCGGTCCCGGCGGCGGCAGCACCACGATCTCCAACACCGCCTGCGGCTACCAGAGCATGAACGTGTTCGTGCCCGAGAGCGCCTTCGGCAACCAGCGGGCACCGATCTACTTCGCGGTGAACAACAGCGGCTGGATGGCCAGTTACATCAAGGCGAGCGTGACCGGAGGTGCGTCCTACAACAGCTCGACGAGCACCGTCGGCGCTGCGCTGAAGGCCGGCTACGTCTTCGTCGACGTCGCCGACCGAAGCCGTGGACTGGTGGGTGCCGATGGCTCGTCCCCCGGCAAGGCCCCTGCGGCGGTGGTCGACGCCAAGGCCGCCGTCCGCTATCTACGCCTCAACGACACCACTATGCCTGGTAGCGCCGAGCGCATCGCCGTCAACGGCACCAGCGGCGGCGGTGCTCTGGTGTCGATCCTGGGGGCCTCCGGCAACAGCGGCGAGTACGACCCTACCTCGCCCGGATCGGTGCCGCCGGCGTCGACGGCAAGGGGCACAGCACCCTCCGCGACGACGTCTTCGCCGTGAACGCATACTGCCCGATCACCGACCTCGGCAACGCCGACAGGGCTTACGAGTGGCTGTACAACATACTCGGCACCCGCGACGAGACCGGCGAGAACACCTCGCCCGAGGACGCGGCCGCGATCGCAGCCCAGTTCCCGGTGTACGAGAACAGCCTCGGGTTGCACAACCCCGACGGCTCCCGGCTCACCGCGGCGAACATGATCGACACCATCGAGCAGGAGGTCATCAACTCCGCGGAAACGTACATGAAGGGCGACGCCGCCCACACGATCCCGGCGATCGGCAGCACCTTCGACATCCAGTCCGGCGGCTTCGGAAGCCCGCCGACCACCAAGTCGTACGTCAACGACTGGATCGACGTCGACAACAGCACCGACAAGGTGCGGTCGCTCGACATGAAGAAGTACCTCGCGTTCGTGGTCACCCAGGCCAGGCTCAAGACGACACCCGCCTTCGACGCCGTGGGCGTCAACGGGGACACCACCAGCGGCACCGAGACCAACCTCTTCGGCCCTCCGAACCAGAAGTACATGAACTACACCGAGTACAGCTGGGACCACAACGACGTCGCAGGTGACGGCAGCGGGCTCGACGACACCGGCCTGACCTGGGATCAGTACACCAGCAGGCGCAGCACGACCGTCGACGACCAGATCCACCTGATCAACCCGATGGACTTCATCGGTACCGGCGCCGATACCGCGCCGAACTGGTACGTCCGCAACGGAACCCGCGACCGGGACACCTCGTTCATCGTCTCCATCAACCTCGATCGGGCCCTCGAAGCGGACAAGCAGGTCAAGGAGGTCGACTACCAGCTCGCCTGGAACCAGCCCCACGCCGGCAACTACGACGTGCCCGAGGCCATGGCATGGATCGCCGAGGCCGTCCGCAAGGCCGGAGACCCGCTCACCTCCGGGCACCGCGGATAGGCCGCGCCCACGAGCCGGCCGGCCCTGGCGAGGACACCGTCCTTCGACCGTAGCGGTCTGCGCGCCCCGCCGCCCTGCCGCCCCGCCGTCCCTTCCGTATGACGGCGGGGCGGCTTCGGCCGGTCACCGCGGAGTCACCAGTTCTTGTACTCGACGTCACCGAGGTCGCAGAACGAGCAGTCGGGGGCGAGGAAGTCCTCCGTGCGGCGAAAATCCTCGTCAGCCAGGTGCCATCGCAGCCAGGCGGTAATGATGTGCTGGCCGTTGCGGGTGGCGAGGATGTGGTCGGTGCCGTCGAGGATGCCGAACCACACCGGCACGTCCGTACCGGTGTAGTCGCGTTCCACGTTCGCGGTGGCGAAGTCCTCGTCTCCGCCGATGTAGAGGGCCGGGTTGCGGAGGTTGTCCGGGCCGTTGCCGTCGAAGGAGCCACCGGCCACGTGGACGGTGGTCTCCAGCCGTGGGTCGTCGGCCACGTCGAACGTTCCGACGGACCCGCGGGAATGGCCGCCGAAGGCTACTTCGGAGGTGTCGAGGTCCTGGTACAGCGGACTGCTCGGACTGGCGTTCTGGTCCTCCAGCCAGTCGAGGGCGTCGACCATGTAGTCGCCGCTGCTGGACGAGACCTCGCTGTAGACGACGAACCCGTGCGAGGCCCACTGGCGCAGCATGTCCTCGTAGTCGGCGGGATCGGAACCCGCCCCGGGGCCCCAGACGAAGATCGGGTGGTCCACACCGTTCCGCCCGGCGTCTGTCGGGTACACGAGCCACCCGCTGTCGTCGGGGCCGGCGGAGTTGTCGACAGTCACCGTGTACGGCCCGGGCTCGGTGACGTCGTCCACGGGGGGCAGCGACCCGGTCGGAGGGTCGGTGGGGTGTCCGCCACTCGCGGCCTCGACGAGGACGTCGTCGACGGTCAGCGTCTCCAGGACGCTGTTGGCGCCCAGCGAGAACCGCAACCGCAGGTCGCCGCCGTCGGCCGCCGCCGGCAGGCGGAACGACACCGCACCGGTCGCGGCGCGCGTCGATTCGAGCGTGATGAACGGGCCGCCGTCGACCGAGTAGGCCACGGTGAAGGTCTCACCGAGGTCCAGGCCTGACGCCGCACGGGTGTAGGACACCGTCACGTCGCCGTACCCGGTCAGGTCGATCGGCGCGGACGTCAGGGAAGGGGCGGCTGACAGGGACCCACTGAGCCGGGCGCCGTAGGTGCCGGTCCTGACGGAACCGGTAGGAGTGAAGGTGCCGAACCCGTCGGAGAAGTCCTCGCTGTAGACCGAGGTCGCTGCGGAGGCGGGGGTCGTCATGGCGCCGGTGACACCCACGGCCATGAGGCTGATGGCCGCAGTGCCGAACACTCGCAGGCGCCCGCTGATGCGAGACATGTCTGGAATCCCTTCTGGCCACGCCGGTCGATCGCGTCGGCGCGCCGCTCGTCGGTGAGTCGTGCCTGCTGCCGATCACCGAAGTGGCTCCGGGATCGGCCTGTGCCGATTGAAGCTGCTGAGCGTGAGAGGGGAATCAGCGAAATCACCGGTGTCCCCGACGACCGGCGTGCTTCCCGGCCAAACGCGCCTGCAGCGGGGCCTGTCGAACGGGTGCCCATCGCGCTGTGAAACAGCGACTTCTCGTCCTGCGCCGGGCCGATCAGCTCCACCTACACCTACACCTGTCCGTCTGTCACCGCACGGTCGTGGGCTATTCTGCGATGCGCTCCGGACATTCCGCACTGAGATACCGCCGCTCCCACATGTGCAGGCACTGCACCCTGTACTGCGGTCCGTGGTGTCCAGCGCGGAGTGTCCTCCGCAGGGGCGGTGTATGCACGCGGCATCGGCCGCATTATGAGTGGGGTGGGGATTGTCCAGTCATCGGCTGTCCAAAAAGGGCCGCTACATCGTCTGGGCGACGACAGGTGTCGTCGTCGCCGCGGGCGCCGGAATCGCGGCGCAGACCTCCATGGCGGCTACGCCGTGGCCTGCGCAGAAGACCTTCACCGGCCGGGCGTTCGATGCGTGTACAGCGCCCTCGCTCAACGCCATGAAGGCGTGGAACACGAAGTTCTACGGTGCCGCTGCTGTCTACATCGGCGGCAAGAACCGCGGGTGTGCCCAGCCCAACCTGACGGCGTCCTGGGTGAAGTCGGTCAACTCCACCGGCTGGAAGCTCATTCCGCTGTACGTCGGTGCTCAGCCACCTTGCCAGAAGAGCGCGAACCCGGAGAAGTTCACCGCGTCCACGGCTGCCGCCGTCGGCGCGAGGAACGCCAAGGACGCGGTGGCCAAGGCATCCGCGCTCGGGATGAAGGCCGGCAGCCCCATCTACCTGGACATGGAGCCGTACGACGTCACCAACACGGCGTGCAACGACGCCGTACTGGCGTACGTGCGCTCCTTCACCAAGACGTTGCGTAATGCGACCTACCGCGGCGGTTTCTACGGCTTCAGCAGTTCCAGCGCGAAGGCCATCGCCACGGCGAAGAACAAGACGGACCTGCCGGGTAACCTCTGGTACGCGCTGTGGGACAAGAAGAACACGACCACCACGGACTGGCCGTGGAATCCCGCTCTGTTCACAGGCCACAGCCGGGGCCATCAGTACATGGTCAACAGCAAGGAGACCCGGGGCGGGTACACCATCACGGTCGACCGCAACGCCTGGGACGCTCCTGTAGCCATCATCGGCTGAGAGGGCCCGAGCCGAGCGAGGTCCCGGCCGGTCGGGGAGGCCGGCCGGGAGCCCCGCGCGACTGGCGGCAGCCGGTGCGCCGGCGCTGATCACGGGTGGTGCGATCGTGATTCTGGCACGCAGGCGCAGGGCCCACACCAGAGGCGCGTGCTGACCTGCTGAGCCCGGGCGGCGGCGCGGGCCGGCGTCCCGGGTCCGGAGGGGCGCCGGCCAACCCTGCGGGGCCGCCAGGCCGCCCGGGCGGGGGCCGCGAGGCGGCAGGCGTGGATGCCGACCGTTGACCGACGCGGTGCCCGGCCGGACGGCATCGGGCGCGAAAGGAAGGACTCGCTGCGGCGCCGGGCCGCCGGCTTCCGCGGTCGGCGGAGGCGGTCCCGGCGCCGACCCGCCACGCCGGCCCCTGCCCCTGGCGAGGGCCGGAGCCACCGACCTGACCGGCATGGCCGGAGGACCGATCGCGCCGCACCGGCCGCCCCTACCGGCCGTGCCTCGTTCAGCTCGCGGACGAGCTCGCCCGGGGCGGTGCCGGGGCTGGCCGAAGCTTCGCGCCCGGGTTTCGCGCCGGGGCTACGCGCCACGGCGGCGGCTGCGCAGAATAGGCCGTATGACGACACCCGCGGATCTGTTCCGCTCCTTCGCCCGCACCCGTGCATCGCTCGACGGCGAGGAGGTCACGTACTGGTGGTCCGGAGACGTGTACTCCTGGGGCCCTGACGAGCCGTACCAGCGCCTGTTCGGGTTCGAGGGGCTCAACGTCGCCCGCCTGGTCCAGGACGCCGAAGCCGGTCCGGACACCTACCGCTTACTGACCCGCGAGGCCGCCTTCTACCTGGACCCCGCCACCCGCGAGATTCTGGAGACCTGGCAGGGCCTACCGGTGGTGCACGTCTGGAACGACCCGGCGAACCAGAAGTGGCGCCCCTTCCCGATTCCGACGACCGAACTCGGCGGACAGGTCTGCTTCAGCCTGGAGATCCCGCTCGCCTACCCCTCACCGCTACCGGTCGCCGATTACCCCGATCACTCGGCCGGCGACACGTACAAGGCCCTTGAGCTGTTCCAGTTCTTCGCCGACCGCGCCGATCTGGCCGGTCCGGCTCCCAGCGTGCCGGCCACCATGTCGTGGACCCGCATGTCCCCGTGGCTCCCGTGGATGGCCCGCGGCCAACGGCCCGGCGGGCTCACCTTCCACTGCCGGGGCCGCAAGCTCGGCTCGTACGCGGAAGTCCCCGGGCGGACCCGTGCCTACATCGCCGACCGCCACCCGGAGTTCGCCCAGGCCCCGGAGAAGTGGAGCGAGCCGAACGAGACCAGCTGGACTTACTTCCGCACACTCAACCCGCCGAAGTGACCACCGGGCTTCCCCCGCAGCCCGGCCGCCCCGGGCCCCGGCCGTGAGGCATGGCCGGCACCCTCGGCCGTGAGGCATGCCCGCAGGCGCCCTACGGCGGGGTGGGGTGCGTGCGACGGCGGCGGAAGACGCCGGCGATCTGGTGAAGCCGGCCGGACAGGCCGGGGGAGGGCCGGAGCGTGCCGACGGCCATGACGGTCCCCTGGCCGCAGTCCGTCGAGCGGGTCCCGATGATCGCGGACGCGACGGCGCTCAGTGCGGCATCACCCAGCTCGGCACCCACGTCCCGGCCGCGTCGTGACCGGCCGCCGTGGCGGCGAGGTGGGCGCGGAGGGTGGCCAGCGCCGGGTGCGGGTTGTCGCGGCGCCAGAGGAGCGAATGCGGGTACACGGGCACCGGGTCGGTCACCGGGATGCGGCGCAAGCCGTGGTCGGCGGGCCAGACGAGCCGGGTCAGCCCGCCCATGAACGTGGCCAGGGCAGGGGTGTCTGCGACGGTGTCGAGCAGTGCGTCGGAACCGAAGTTCGGCCCGGTCGCCTCGATGGTGAGACCGAACTCGGCGACGAGGTCGTCGTAGTAGGCCGCCCACTCGGTCCCGGGGACGATGCCGGGCATCCAGATCCGGTGTCCGGCGAGCTGTGCCACGGTCACCGAGCGGGCGCCTGCCAGCGCGTGGGCGGGGCCGGTGAGGAGCTGGAGCGGTTCGTCGATCACCCGGACGGACGCGATGTCCTCGGCAAGGGGCCGGCCGGGTGCGGCGACGGCGCGGAAGGACGCGTCGATCGCACCGGACCGGACGGCGGCGACGGCCGCCTCGATGTCGAACAGCCACACCACGTCGAGTTCGATCTCAGGGTGCGCGCGGTGGAAGCCGCGCATCAGCCCCGACGCCGCGCTGCGCGAGGCGATCACGTCGACGCGCAGGGGACGGCGGTCGGCGCGTACGGACCCGACCGCACGCTCGGCTACGCGCAGCAGCTCGCGCGCGTGCGGTAGGAACGCCTGCCCGTCGATGGTGAGCCCGGCGCCGCGCGCGGTGCGGTTGAACAGCCGCACGCCGAGGTCGCGCTCCAGCGCGGCGATGCGCTTGGAAACGGCCTGCTGGCTGACCGCCAGTTCGGCGGCGGCCTCCTGGAACTGCCCCGCGTCGGCAGCGGCGACGAAGGTCCGGACGGTGTCGAGGTCCACGCCCTCACCCTAAGGCCACAACGGTTGGTTGTGGCCGGACGGCCTTGCGGTTGTTTGCTCCCTGGCTGTGGGGCCCGCTTTGATGCATCCGGTCGCGGATCGGTTGTGTGGTGAGCGGAGAGGAGCATCGGGCATGGGGAGCGGGCACCGGCCGGCACATCTGCTCCGACATCGGCTCGGGCGCCGGTTCGGGTGGCTCTGGGCGGCGTACGGGACCAGTGCCCTCGGCACGTGGCTCGCCTTCGGCGCGTTCCCGCTGATCGCCGTCCGGGTGCTGCACGCCGGACCGGCCGAGGTCGCGGCGCTCTCCTCGGTGGGGGCTGCGGTGGGCGCCGCAGTGGCGGTGCCGCTCGGCCCGTGGGTGGAGTTCCGCCGCAAGCGCCCGGTGCTGATCGCGACGGACCTGGCGCGGTGCGCGGCGCTGCTGACGATTCCCCTCGCGTTCGCGCTGGGCGTGCTCACCTTCCTTCAGCTCCTGCTCGTGACGGTCGTCGTCGCCGCGGCCGACATCACCTTCCGCGCCGCCTCCGGCGCGTACCTGAAAGCGCTCCTGCCGGCCGGGGACCTACTCGTCGCCAACGCCCGATTCGAGTCCACGGCCTGGACGACCACGATCATCGGACCGCCGCTCGGCGGCGCGGCGATCGGGCTCCTCGGTCCGGTGGCGACGGTGCTGGCCGACGCGGTCAGCTACCTGCTCTCCGCCCTGGGCATCCGCGCCACGGGCGGTCACGAGCCGAGGCCCGAGCGCCCCAAGGAGGCACGCGTGCGGGCCGGGGACCTGCTGGACGGCTGGCGGTACATCCTCGCCGACGCGACGCTGCGCCCCCTGTTCTTCAACACCACCCTGTTCAACGGCCTGGTGATGGCCACCTCGCCGCTGCTGGCCGTACTGATGCTCGGCCACCTCGGGTTCACACCGTGGCAGTACGGCCTCGCCTTCGCCGCACCCTCGATCGGCGGGCTCCTCGGCTCCCGGATGGCCCGACCGCTCGTCACCCGGTTCGGGCAGCACCAGGTCCTGGTCGTGGCCGGCACGCTCCGCGCGATCTGGCCCGTCGGCCTGGCCTTCCTGACGCCGGGTACCGGTGGGCTGCTGCTGGTGACGGGCGTCGAACTGGGGCTCATCTTCTGTTGCGGGGTCTTCAATCCCGTCTACGCCACCTACCGCCTCGAGCGCACCGAGGGCGACAGGGTCGCCCGCACGCTGTCCGCCTGGGCGGTGACGACCAAGGCCTCGACCGCGCTCCTGACTGCCGGCTGGGGCGCCCTGGGCAGCCTCCTCGGCCCGCGTACGGCCATCGGCCTGGCCGGCGTACTCCTGCTGGCGACCCCGCTGCTGCTACCCCGCCGCGCGGCAGCGCCTCTCCCCGAGCCGGAGCCGGGACCGGGCCGTGCCTGACAGGCCGCAACGGCCGTCACCGCGACGGGGCCGAGCCGCCCCACCTTGCTGACTCAGGCGACCGAGGGGAGCCCGACTGCCGTACCGCTGTCCGCGCGTACGGGTGCGTCGGTGCGAGCGGTGATGTCCGCGAGTGTGACGCCAGGGGCGGCTTCCACCAGCACGAGGCCCTGATCGGTCACGTCCAGTACCCCGAGGTCGGTGACGATGCGGTGAACGCACCGCCGGCCGGTGAGGGGCAGCGTGCACTCGGAAACGATCTTGGGGCTGCCGTCCCTGGCGGTGTGCTCCATGAGGACGACGACGCGGCGTGCGCCGTGCACCAGGTCCATGGCTCCGCCCATGCCCTTGACCATCTTGCCGGGGATCATCCAGTTGGCGAGGTCGCCCTGCGCCGACACCTGCATGGCACCCAGGACGGCGGTGTCGATGTGACCGCCGCGGATCATGCCGAAGGAGAGAGCCGAGTCGAAGAAGGCGGCGCCGGGCAGGACGGTCACGGTCTCCTTGCCGGCATTGATGAGGTCCGGGTCGACCTGGTCCTCGGTGGGGTAGGGGCCGGTGCCGAGGATGCCGTTCTCGGAATGGAGGACGACGTGGACACCGGGCGGGATGTGGCCGGGTATGAGGGTGGGCAGGCCGATACCGAGGTTGACGTAGGAGCCGTCGGTGAGTTCTGCGGCCGCGCGGGCCGCCATCTGATCACGGGTCCAGGCCATCAGGTACGCACCGTCCTCTTCTCGATGTGCTTGTCGGTGGCCTGCTCGGTGCTCAGACGTACGACCCGCTGTACGTAGACGCCGGGCAGGTGGATCGTCTCGGGGCTCAGCTCGCCGGGTTCGACGAGTTCCTCGACTTCGGCGACGGTGACGCGGCCGGCCATGGCCGCGAGCGGGTTGAAGTTGGCGGCGGCCCGCCGGAAGACGAGGTTGCCGTGGCGGTCGCCACGCCAGGCCCGGACGAGAGCGAAGTCGGTGGTGATGGCGTGTTCCAGGAGGTACGGACGCCCCGAGAAGATCCGTGTCTCCTTGGGCGGTGAGGCGAGCGCGACCGGCTCTGTCCCGCCCGCCTGCCGGGAGGCGTCCGCAGATGCGTACCGCCACGGCAGGCCGCCCTGCTCCACCTGGGTCCCGACACCGGCCGGGGTGTAGAACGCGGGGATGCCCGCGCCGCCGGCCCGCAGGCGCTCGGCGAGCGTGCCCTGTGGGGTGAGCTCCACCTCCAGCTCTCCGCCGAGGTACTGCCGGGCGAACTCCTTGTTCTCACCGACGTAGGAGCCGGTGACCCGGGCGATGCGCCCCGAGGCGAGCAGCACGCCGAGGCCGCGGCCGTCCACCCCGCAGTTGTTGGACACGACCTTCAGACCGGTCGCCCCCTGGTCGTACAGGGCGTTGACGAGGACCTCGGGAACTCCGGAGAGGCCGAAGCCGCCGACGGCGAGAGAGGCACCGTCCGGGATGTCGGCGACCGCCGCGGCGGCGCTCACGCTGACTTTGTTCATGTACGCGTTCCTTTCACGAGAGGCAAGGGGGGCACGTCGAAGGCGAGGCGTGCCGGCCGCGTCCGGGGCGTCGGAGATCGGTGTCACCGTGCCGTCGCGCCGTTTCGTTCCACGGCCTCCAGGCGCAGGGCGTCCGACACGGACTTCACGCCGCCGTGTGCGGTGAGGCCGCCGTCGACAGGGATCTCCGCCCCCGAGATGAAGGAGGCCCGGTCGGACAGCAGGAAGACCACCACCGGAGCCACTTCGTCGGCGCTTCCGGTGCGCCCCAGCGGTGTCTCGCGGATATTGGCTTCCCGGAAAGCCGGGGCGGCGGAGGCGGTCATATCGGTCTCGATGTAGCCGGGATGGATCGTGTTGACACGGATTCCGCGGGGACCGAGCTCCAGAGCCGCCGTCTTCGACAGTCCCCGCAGAGCCCACTTGCTGGTCGTGTAGGCGACCGGGTAGTGAGCGGTGAGGGCCGCCGAGGAGCCGACGTTCACGATTGAGGAGCCAGGAGGCATGAGGGGCGCGAGGTGCTGGATGCCGAGAAGCGGACCGGTGACGTTGACCGCGTGCACGCGTGCCATGTCCTCCGGGCGTACGTCGCCGACACGGGCGCGCCAGGTGATGCCGGCGTTGTTGACCAGGCCGTGCACCTGCCCGTACGTCTCGCGGAGTTCGGCGGCGAGTTCGGCCCAGTCCTTCTCACTGGTGACGTCCAGGCCGCGGCAGCCGTCCACGGGTTCGACGTCCGTCGCGACGACGTGGGCGCCCTCGCGGGCGAGGGCGGCAGCCTCGGCGGCGCCTTGGCCACGGGCCGCACCGGTGACGACGACGACCTTGCCGAAGAGCCCTGTGGGGTCCCGGCGGGTCACGGCCGCTCCCGGCGCCGGCGCCGGCCCGCCGGCAGGGGACGGGGTTCGGTACCGGGGACCACGGTGCTGGTGAGCGTGCCGATGCCCTCGACGGTCAGGCTGACGGTGTCGCCCGGCCGCAAGGGCGGCGGGCTCTGTTCGCCGCGCAGGCCCCACAGCTCCGCGAGGCATCCTCCGTTGCCGCAGGTTCCCGAGCCGAGGACATCGCCCGGCATGACGCGCGTGCCACGGGACGCGTAGGCGGTCATCTCCTCGAAGGTCCAGCTCATGTTGGACAGCAGGTCCCTCCCGACCGCCTCACCGTTGACCTCGGCGGTGAGCGCCAGGCGCAGGAAGCCGTCGGCGTCCCGGTAGGGCTCCAGTTCGTCCGCGGTGACCAGGTAGGGGCCCAGGGTGGTGGCGGTGTCCTTGCCCTTGCAGGGGCCGAGACCGACCTTCATCTCCGCCGACTGGAGGTCGCGGGCGGACCAGTCGTTGAAGACGGTGTAGCCGACGATGTGGGCGCGGGCCTGTTCGGGTGTGAGGTCGCGGCCCTCGCGGCCGATGACGGCGCCCACCTCGAGTTCGAAGTCCAGGGCGGAGGAGCCGGGTGGCACGGGTACACCCTGATCGGGGCCGTAGACCGCGTGGGGATTGGTGAAGTAGAAGGTCGGTGCCGCGTACCACTGCTCGGGCACGCCCGCGGCGCCGTCGACGGATCGGCGTACACCCTCGACGTGTTCCTCGAAGGTGACGAAGTCCCTTATGGAGGAGGGCTGAAGAGGAGGGAGCAGGCGAACGCCGGAGATGTGGGGACCGGCCGGCACATCGAGTGCCGCCGCACCCGCGGCGAGCAGTCCGGGCAGACCGTCGGACTCCGCCAGAAGAGTGGTGAGCGAGGAGACACCGGGCAGCGGAAGGAGGGTGCCGTCCTCTTCCACGACGGCCACTCTGCGGCGGTGCTGGTGCTCGTAGGCGGCGAAACGCATGGTGGGACTCCTGGTGGGGCGGGGGCAAGGGGAAGCGCGCAAGGACGTGGCGACCGCGGCGGGGCTGCGGTGGCTGCCGCACGGGCGCCGCGGCCCCGGCGACCTCCTTGAACGGACTTTCCTCGCGGGGATGTTCGGGAGGCGGGGCTCCGGGAGGCGCCAAGGGCGGGAGGCGCGGAGGCGCGGAGGCCGCCGGTGGGCGCCCGCGCCGTCGACCGGGGGCGGCGGCGCGGGCAGAAGCGGGTTGCGCGCCCTGCGCCGTGCCCCCGGAGCAGGGCGGGTCAGACGGGCGGGGCGACGAAGCACCCGCGGTCGGGGTCGTTGAACGACTCCTTGGCGACGATCTCGTTCATCGCGTTGGCCGTTCCCCACTGGTCGGTGACCTCGGGCCGGGAGAAGTCGTAGACGTGCGGGTGCCAGGTGTCCTCGTCGAGGTTCTCCAGTTCGGTCGTGTACTCGACGGTGTTGCCATGGGGGTCGAGGAAGTAGGTGAAGGTGTTGTCGCCCGCCATGTGCCGGCCGGGGCCCCAGATCTTCCGGAATCCGGCCCGCATGACCCGGCCGGAGCCCCGCATGTACTCGTCGATCCCGCGCATCTCGAACGAGACGTGGTGCAGGGCGGTGTGCGGTCCCTGCGCGATGGCCATGGAGTGGTGCTGGTTGCTGATCCGCATGAAGTGCATCACCTCGCCCATGTGCGGCGAGCTGAGAGTGTCCGAGAGGGCGAAGCCGAGGTGGCGCTCGTACCACTCCCGGGTGCGGTTGAGGTCGGGGGAGTTGAGGACGACGTGGGAGAGCTTGACCGGGATGGCCTCCTTCTCCTCGATCTTCCTGTGCTGCCGGACCTCGACATCGGCGGAGACCTCGATGGTGCGGCCGTCGACGTCGAAGAAGCGGAAGCCGTACCCGCCGCCCGGGGTGTCCACGACGCCTGGCTGGGAGATCAGCTGCACACCGGCGGCCAGGAGCCGTTCGGCGAGGGTGTCCACGTCGGCAGGGTTCGCGGCGCCGTAGGAGACGAGGTCGAGCCGCTTCTCCTCGGCCCTGCGGAGCCGCACGACGTACTGCTCGGGGGATCCCTCGGCGGCCAGGAAGGAGATCCCGGAGTCCTCGGCGGCTTTGGTGAGGCCCCAGACCCCGCCGTAGAAGTCGAGTTGCTTGTCGTAGTCCGGCACCGCCAGGTCGACGTGCCGCAGGTGGGTGAGCAGACGTGTGCTCATGGTGGGTGCCTCCTCAGGCGAGGGCGAGGTCGAGCAGGGCGGCGGCGTTCCGGCCGCGTACGGCGTCGAGGTCGGTCCCGGACAGCCGGGCCGTGCGGAGGGCGGCGACCGGATCGTCCGTGCCCATGTCGAAGGGGAAGTCGGAGCCGAGCAGGACCCGGTCGGCGCCGGCCACGCGGACCAGCTCGCGCAGGACGTGCGGGTCGTGGACGAGAGAGTCGAAGTACAGCCGCTTCAGGTAGCTGCTGGGCAGGTGCGCGCAGCCCGCCCCCGCGTCCGCGCGTGTGGTCCAGGCGTGGTCGCTGCGGCCGATGTGGGTGGGCAGGTAGCCGCCGCCGTGTGCGGCGATCACCTTCAGAGCGGGATGGCGGTCCAGGACGCCCGAGAAGATGAGATGGGAGAGCGCGACGGCGTTCTCGGTGGGCTGGCCGACGGTGTTGGACAGGTACCACCGGTCCAGGCGCTCGTCGAGCGTGCACCCGAAGGGGTGCAGGAAGAGCACCGCGCCGCTTTCCTCCGCCCGGGCCCACAGGGGCTCGTACGCCGGATCGGACAGTTCCCGGCCCGGTGCGTGGCTGGAGATCTCCACGCCGAGGAGCCCGTGCCCCAGGGCGTCGTCGAGGGCTTCCACGGCCTGCTCCGGGTGCTGGAGCGGTACGAGTCCCAGCCCGCGCAAGCGCTTCGGAGCCGCCGCGCAATGTGCCGCGGTGGCCTCGTTGGCGAGGCGGTACACCTTCTCTGCCGTCTCCTCGTCCGCCCAGTAGTGGTAGTGCGAGGGGGAGGGGCTGACCAGCTGTACGTCGACGCCCTGCCCGTCCATCGCCGCCAGGCGCTCGGCGACGTCCGTCAGTTTCGGGATGCGTTCACGGACCATGGGTCCGCTCACTGCGAGGGCCTCGGCGCCGTTGCGCCTGGCGTCCAGCGCCCTGGCGGCGTCGTGGCCCGGCAGGCCTGCCACCAGTGCCTCGACCTCGGGCAGCAGGACATGGGCGTGCACGTCGACGGTGGACACGGTCACGGCAGCTCCCGGAGCATCGTCATGGTGCGGGCCATCAGGCCGGGTACGTCGGCGTCCCGCACGCCGTCCAGCTGCCACTGCCCGATCCGGACGGACGCCTCCACCACCGGCCGGACCCGGGAGATCCGCCGCTCGTAGTACGCCTGGAACAGTGCGTCGTCCCAGGTGTCCGATTCGGTCAGCATCTGTGCGAGGACCCACGCGTCCTCCAGGGACAGCGCGGCGCCCTGGGCGAGGGTCGGCGGGCAGCAGTGCGCGGCGTCGCCGATCAGCACGACCCGGCCGCGGTGCCAGCAGCCCTCCACCAGCATCCGGTCGAACCAGGTGTAGTTGACCTGCTCCGGGTCGGTGATGTGAGCGGTGATCTCCGGCCAGAAGCCGCCGTACGCAGAAGCCAGGCTGCGCATCTCGTCGGCGTAGGACCCGGCCGGGATCGAGGCGCGATCGCGATTGGCCTCGACCACGTAGGCGTACAGGGTGGTGTCGCTGGTGGGGCAGTAGCCGGCGATGTAGGCCGGGCCGCCGTAGGCGAGGTCGGTGCGGGTCACGCCGGCCGGCCGGGGGGCGGCGATACGCCAGATCGCCATGCCGGTCGGCTCGGGCTTCGCCGTCATGCCGAGCGCCGTGCGCGTGGTGGATCCCAGCCCGTCGGCGGCGACCACCAGGTCGTAACGGCCCTCGGAGCCGTCGCTGAAGCGCACGGAGACCCCGTCGGCGTCCTGCCCGAGGATCTCGGCGGTGATGCCCAGACGGACGGACGCGCCGGTGGCGCGCACGGCCTCGATCAGGATGCGCTGGAGCTGTGGCCGCTGCATGCCGACGGTGGCGGGCAGGTCGTCGCCACCGCTGCGGATGTCGTCCTGCACGTGCAGGACGGTCCCGTCAGGGGAGGTGATGCCGACCGATCCGAAGCCGAAGCCCGAGGCTTCGACCTGCTCCCACACGCCCAGCTCCCGCAGCACGCGCAGGGCGTTCCCCTGCAGGGTGATGCCCGAGCCGGCGGTGGCGTTCCAGTCGTCCTTGGCTTCGATCAGGTGCACGTCGAGACCGGCGCGAGACAGCAGGAGCGTCACCGCGTTGCCGGCCGCGCCGCCACCGATCACCAGGACCGTACGATGCTCATTCATGGTGGGACTTCCTTGTTCCTGGCACTACTTGACGGCGATCGGGTTGACGGGAGAGCCGACTGCGCCGGTGATGGGGAGGGGCGCGGCGGTGAGCCAGAACTCGTACACGCCGTCGGCGGCGCAGTCCTCGGCGAGGGCGTCCAGATCCCACATCTCGCCGATCAGCAGTCCGATGTTGGGTATCGCGACCTGGTGCAACGGCTGGAAGGCGTCCGCGAACTCGTTGGGCCGCACCTCGAAGCCCCAGGTGTCGGTGGCGATCGCGGCGATCTCCGTGCCGTGCAGCCAGCCGGCTGCGGTGAAGGACAGACCGGGAGCCGCACCGCCCGCGTAGTCGCCCCAGCCGTCACGCCGGGCCCGGGTGAGCTGTCCCGTGCGCACCAGGACGAGGTCGCCGCGGCCGACGGCCGTGCCCTGGGTCTCGGCAGTCGTTGCCAGGTGTTCCCCGGTGATGGCGAAACCGTCGGGCAGCTCGCCGTCCTCACCGATGGCACGGCCCACGTCCAGGAGGACGCCGCGCCCGGCGACGTGCGGGGCCATGTGCTCGATCCCGGTGACCAGGTCACCTTCGGAGGTGACGACCTTTTCGGCCGGCCTTCCGTTCCACGCCCTGCCGTGGTCGAAGATGTGCCCGAGCCCGTCCCATTGGGTGGAGCACTGCAACGGCATGGCGATGACGTCGTCGGCGCCGCCGAGGCCGTGCGGGAAGCCCTGCCCTCCGGCAACCGCGTCGGTGCCCGTGTCGAGCATGGTGTGCACCGGGTTGGTACGCCGGCGCCATCCCTTCTGCGGGCCGTGCATGTCGAAGCGCTGGGAGAGGGAGAAGCTGACACCCCGCCGGATCAGGGCCGCGCCCTCACGGCGCTTGCCCTCGTCCAGGAAGTTGAGGGTGCCCAGGACGTCGTCCTCGCCCCAGCGACCCCAGTTGGAGTACGCCTCGGCGGCCTCCGCGATCGAGCCCTCGGGGTCGGTGCGGTCGAGGCTCACGACGCCTCCGTCACACAGCGGGTGCGCTGGACGCCGAGCCCGGTGACCGAGCCCTCCATGACGTCCCCGTCGCGCAGCAGCCGGCCCCAGTGCATGCCGTTGCCGGCCGGGCTGCCCGTCAGCACGAGGTCGCCGGGGAGGAGTCGTGCGGTCTGCGAGGCGTACGCCACCACGCGCGCCGTGTCGAAGAGCATGTCCTTGGTGGACTCGTCCTGCATGGTCTCGCCGTTCAGCTTCAGCGTCACCTGCAGGTCGTCCGGGTCGGCGATCGACGAGGCGGGCACGATCCAGGGGCCGAGCGGCGTGAACCCGGGGGCGTTCTTGCTGCGCAGCCAGTCCGTACCGATCTGCGGCATGTCCCGGCGGAAGACCGTGGCGCGATCGGTGAGGTCGTTGGCGATCGTGTAACCGGCGACGTACTCCAGCGCCTCCCCGGCGGACACCCGGTGGGCCGGACGGCCGATGACCACAGCCAACTCCAGTTCCCAGTCGGGCTTTTCGGCCCATGCGGGAAGTGTGACGTCATCGTAGGGGCCGGTGATCGCGCTGGGCAGACCGATGAAGACGTAGGGCAGGTCCTCCGCTGCCCGACGGTCCATGATCTCTGCGGCCTCGGCGCGCCGCTCCTCTTCGGACCGCTCATCGGCCGGATCCCGGTGCGCGACGTGCAGGTCGATGACGTGCTGCCGGTAGTTGGCGCCCGACTGGAACACCTGGCGCGGCTCGACCGGAGCGTGCACCCGGAAGTCCGCCAACGGCCTCCGCTCCAGGCTCCCGTCGGCGGCCAGCGCCGTGAGCCGCACCGCAGCCGTGTCCCACTCGTCCAGGAGATCACGGATGGACAGACGGTCGTCGCCGAAGGCGACGCGCAGGTCGAGCACCTGCCCGTCCGCGGTGACGAGTGCGGGGAAGGCCGGTCCCCCTGGTACCGAGAGCGTGGCGAGAGCGAACGGTCCGGCGAAGAGTGCGGACGCGGATGCAGGTATCACGAACATGTCCTCCTGATTGCGGTGTGACTAATCTGGACCCGTCACCTGCAATCAGGGAAATCGATTCTGTGGATGATTGCCATCCACGACATTTATTTCTCCCTGGTCAGCGCCTTACCGCAAAGGGAAGCCCCGTGAATCTGGCCCGCCTCGACCTCAACCTCGTCGTCGCCCTGCGCGCTCTGCTGGAGGAACGCAACGTCACCCGCGCCGGGCAGCGCATCGGGCTCAGCCAGCCCGCGATGAGCGCTGCCCTTGCCCGGTTGCGCCGCCACTTCGACGACGACCTGCTCGCCCGCGTAGGCGGCCACTACGAGCTCACCGCCCTCGGCCAGGTCCTCCTTGCCCGCACTTCGGCCGCGTACGAAGTGATGGAACGCCTCTTCGCGAGTCAGGCAGACTTCGACCCGGGCAGTGAGACGCGTGAGTTCAAGCTCGTGGCGTCCGACTACGCGGTCGCCGTGTTCGGGACCGAACTCGCCCGGGTGGTGCACGAGGAGGCCCCCGGCATCCGGTTGCGCTTCAGCCAGACCCCGCCCACCGTGGTCGACGACACGGCCACCCTGCTGAGCACCACCGACGGACTGCTCATGCCGCACGGCGTCATCAGCGACTTCCCCGCCACCGACCTCTACGAGGACCGCTGGGTCTTCCTCGTCGCCGACGGCCATCCGACTGTGGACGACCGCCTCACCCGCAATGATCTGGGACGGCTGCCGTGGGTCACCTACCAGCGCACCTACGACGCTCCGGCCGTACGCCAACTGGGCATGCTCGGCATCGAACCGCAGGTGGAAGTCTCCGTCGACAGCTTCCAGCTGCTGCCGCTGCTGGTGGCGGGTACCCGGCGCATCACCCTGGTGCAGGCGCGCCTCGCCCGGCTTCTCGCGCCGCTCGCCGCTGTCCACGTCGTCGAGCCGCCCTACGAAGCGGTCCCCTTGCGGGAGGCACTGTGGTGGCACCCCGTACACACGCACGACGCGGCCCACATCTGGCTGCGTGAGACCGCGGCCCGCGTGGGCAGGCGGATGGCCGATGCGCCCGCGGCGGCTCCCGTCGGACCCTGACGGACGTGCGCCCGCCCCTCGGTGGCTTCCGCCGGCGCCGGGGACGGCAACCACCGGAAGCAACGACGGGCGAGTCCTCGCAGCATTCGGCAGGCGCGTACCTCACGATCCGGCCGCCCTCGCCGGTCCGCTCCCGTGGCACCTTCGTCCGGGGCGCCGGGCGGCTGTCGCAGTGAGGCGTCGCAGTACGGCGTGGGCGGCAGGGCCCCAGGTGGGCTTGCCTCCCGGGCGGCCGTGGACACCGGCGTCACCGATGTGCATGCCGCCGAGGGCACGCAGCACCGCCCAGCCGCGGGCGCGGCGCAGGGCCGCGGGGGCCGGGTTCGGCCGGTACGTCGCGTGAGGTCGAGCCGGGAACAGGCGTCGAAGCAGCAAGGGCAGGTACTGCGGCGGCGGGCCCTGGGCTACCGGCCGCGCGTGCGGGGGCCGCCGTACTGCTGGTCGGAAACAGGTTCGGCCCAGGTCGTCTCGGGGGTGCCGTCCCCGGTGTTCTCCCACATGGCGATGTGTTCCATGAACCGGTCGGGGGCAGCGCCGTGCCAGTGCTCCTCGCCGGGCGGGCAGTTGACGGTCTCGCCGGGGTGGGCTTCGAAGACGGTGCCGTCCCGGGTGCCGATCAGAGCGACACCGGAGACGACGTGCAAGGTCTGCCCGACGGCATGGCTGTGCCAGTTGGTGCGGGCGCCGGGTGAGAAGCGGACCAGGTTGGCACGCATGCGGGAGGGTTCCTGGCCGGCGACGATGACGTCCCACCAGACGTCGCCGGTGAACCAGTCGGTCGGTGCCTTGCTGGTCGACTGGGGCTTGATGAATTCCATGTGGTGTCCTTCAGGTGCTGCGGTACGGGGATGAGGCTGGTCACCGGGTGACGCGGCCGCCGGTCGACAGTACGGCGACGCCGGTGACGAAGCCGGCTCCAGGGCCGTCGGGACGACCTCGTCGGCGATGCCGAGCCGGGTGATGGGCCGGTCGGCCCCGGTGCCGTCGCGTCCCCACTTCGCGATCATCTCGCCGACCGTCGGGGCGTCGGTGCAGGTGTGTGCGGGCCGGCGGCCGGTATCCGGCCCCGGGCGCTGGGTCAGGGCTTGAGGAGGGCCTTGACGGCACGGCGCTCGTCCATGGCTTCGTAGCCTTCGGCGACCTGCTCCAAGGGCAGGGTGAGGTCGAAGACCTTGCCCGGGTCGATCCGGCCCGACAGGACCCGGTCGATCAGGTCGGGCAGGTAACGGCGCACGGGGGCGGGACCGCCTCGCAGACCGACGTGGGAGAAGAACAGCTCCTGCCCGTCGACGGCGACCTCGTGGGGAACACCGACGAAGCCGACGCTGCCGCCGGGCCGCGCCGAGTGCAGGGCCTGCCGCATGGCCTCGGCGGTCCCGACGCACTCCAGCACACTGTCGGCGCCGATCCCACCGGTCAGCTCCTTGACCCGGGCCACGCCCTCGTCGCCGCGCTCGGTGACGATGTCGGTGGCGCCGAACTCGCGCGCGAGCTTCTGCCTGGGCTCGTGGCGGCTCATCGCGATGATCCGAGCCGCACCGAGTTCCTTCGCCGCGATCACCCCGCACAGACCGACTGCGCCGTCACCGACCACCACGGCGGTGGAGCCGGGCTTGACCTCGGCGGCGTCGGCGGCCCACCACCCGGTGCCCATGACATCGGAGACGGCCAGCAGACCGGGCCAGACCTCCTCGTCAGGGTGCTCATCGGTGGCGACCAGGGTGCCCTGGGCGTTGGGGATGCGCACGTAGTCGGCCTGGCAGGTGCTCATGAACTCCCGGTGCAGACAGTTCGACTGGAAACCGTTCCGGCAGTTCGCGCAGGTGTTGTCCGAGGTGGCGAACGAGCCGACGACGAACTGGCCCGGCCTGACCGAGGTGACCTCGCTGCCGACCTCCTCCACGAAACCGACGTACTCGTGCCCCATCGGGTGCGGATCGCCGATCGGCTCCAGGCCCCGGTAGGGCCACAGGTCGGAACCGCACACACACGTGACGGCTGTACGGATGACCGCATCGGTCGGCCGGAGGATCTTCGGGTCGTCGAGAGACTCGAAGCGCACATCACCGGGGGCGTGGATCACTGCTCCGCGCATGGAAATCCTTCCGTAGTAGGTCACGGGCCCTGCGGTGCCGCTCACGGGTGCGCCTGGGACAGGGGCGGTGCTGTCCGCCGGGGCGCGACCTCACGGCTTCCCCCGCCGTCGGCGGGGGAGAGGGCCACTTCATCCAGGTAACCGGCATCGGCCCGGGGCAGCCAGTCACTGTCAAGGGGTGTACCGCCAATGCACCCCTGCCGCAGCGCGCGGCACGTACGGTCGAGGGGGCAGCGAGCGAGAGGCCCGCGAGAGTCTCTCGCCTCCGGACGAGCCGATATCACCCCTGAGGAGGCCGGACCGTCCGGACTTCCACGTACCCGGTCAGATGCCGGACCGGCACCTGCACCGCCCCTGTTGCGAACTGCCCGACCTCCGTGACGACGCACACCGTCGTCAACACGATGCGCCGTTCCGGGACCCGGCGCACGACGAACGGCGAGGCCACCGGTGAGACTGCGGTCGTTGTCACCCGGGTCCGTGCTCGCGCTCGTGCGACCGGACGTGACCTCAGGCTCCCCGTCCTGCAAACGGGCACGGTCAGGAACGGGCAGATCACCGAGGTCCGGCCGTTCTGCTGGGACACCCAGGCGATCGCCGACCCATGCGCCGGGTCCGCGAGCCGAGACCGGCTGCACATCCGCTGACACAGCCACTCGTCGAGGAGGGGCCGGTGTGTTCTCGCGTGCGACCCACGCGATACATGCGACCCGTGGGGCAAGACCCTCGGCCCTTCCCGTCCGGGACCTCCGATCGCCGGTCCGGGAGTGCCGTTGACTGGCGCGCAGAGGGCGCGGATCGACCTGTTCCCGGTCGGCCTTCGACCGCGAGGCGTACAAGAAACGCAACCGTGTCCAGCGATGAACCGGGCACCACGGTGAGGCACCAAGACCTCCGGTGTGCTGGAGACCCGGCACCCCCACCGCACCGCAGGTCTTGCCTCCGACCAGGACCCACGTCGACAGCGCCCGTGGTCACTACACCTGGAGCGCGACGGCTTCCTCCACCGTGGCCCTCACCTCCAGGACTGTGTCGACTCCGGTGATCTCCAGGAGGCGCCGCAGCTGGGGCCCAGGGGCGGCCACGCACAGGGGGACGGCTCGGTGGGTGACAAGCAGCAGGTTGAGCAACGACGAATCCGCGAAGGTGACACCGGAGGCGTCCAGGACCACGTTCGGGTGCTTGCGGGTCGCGGCTGTCAACGCCTCGGCCAGGGGCCGGATCGAGTCCACGTCGTAGGAGCCGTATGCGGCGACGACCCAGGCGCCTTGCCGTTCGTACTGCACCACACGCTCCCGCGCCGGCTCCGGCCCGGCCTGGGCAGGCGTGTGTGGGCCGCTTTCGTCGGCGTCGCTGACGCGCGTTGATGTGCCGGTCTCGCTGCACCGCACTGCCGGGGCCTCCTGCACTTCTTTCCTGTCGGCGATTACACGAAAAGTATGTCATGTAGTCGAGTTCCGGCAACTGCGTACCCCTAAAATGGAGTGCATGCTCGGAGTACCTGAAGCCCACACCGGATGGACGTTCATCACCAATCACGCGCGCGTGCTGGCAGCCATCGCAGACGACCCGAACGCCAGGATCCGCGACATCGCCGCGCACTGCCGGCTCACGGAGCGCGCGGTCCAGCGGATCATTTCCGACCTCGAGCGGGACGGTTACCTCTCCCACACCCGCGAGGGGCGTGCGAACACCTACCGCATCCAGCCGGACAAGGTACTGCGCCACCCCGCAGAAGCCGGCCTCTCCGTGGCCTCCCTGCTCTCTCTTCTCGTGCAGGACGAGAGCGACCGCAGCCGAAAGCCGGACTCTCAGTAGCCGGGCTCGAGCCGACGACGTGCGCGCAGCGGGCCGATGGACACGTGCCGCCGCGGGGCCGTTCCGTCGGAGGCCGTAAACGGGCCCCAGCCGGGCCGCACGCCGCCTGAAGCGGACCGACCACCTCGACCTGTACCGCCACCCAGCACCGTGGCCATCCGAACACGCCGGTCGAGGAGACCGGGCGGTGGCGGAGCCGAGGGCGAGGGGCAGGGGCCGTTTCTTCGGCCTGTCCGAAGCCGGGCGCCGGACACGTTCCGCGGTGCCCACGTCGTCCGCCGCGTCGCCGCCGTCCGGCCGGTGCGCGCTGTGGACGCGCGGCCCGGAGGAGTGCGGATGTCCGGTGCACCTGGCACCCGCCGACAAGGAGCGGGCCGGCGCAGCCGAGGTGGGCGCCGCGCGGCGCAGGTCGCGCCGGTCTGACTGCTGGCCCACAGTGAGGATATCGCCCCGTACCCGGCCAGGCGGGTGGCCCAGGTCGAGGAAGACGCCGCCGCCGACATCCGGCTGACCCCAGGAGCGCTCGGCGGGTCTCCGGCCTGCCTCCGGCTGCCGGAGAGACGCACCAGAAGGGCGCCCCGCAGATGCGTGCACGCTGCCCCGGCCCGCACAACACACTCGTCCGTAAGGAGCTGTCATGCAGACCCGCACCCTGAACAACGGCGTCGAAATGCCGATCCTCGGCTTCGGCGTCTACCAGATTCCGCCCGAGCAGACCGAGCGAGCCGTCAGTGACGCCCTCGCGGCCGGATACCGGTCCCTGGACACGGCCGCGGCTTACGGTAACGAGGAGGCCGTCGGCCGCGCGATCAGGAGCAGCGGCATCCCCCGTGAGGACCTGTTCGTCACGACCAAGCTGTGGATTTCGGATGCCGGTGACGACAGGGCGAAGCGCGCGTTCGACACCTCCCTGCGCAAGCTGGGGCTGGATCACCTCGACCTGTATCTGATCCACCAGCCCTACGGCGATGTCTACGGCTCCTGGCGGGCCATGGAAGCCCTGCACCGCGAAGGTCTCATCCGGGCGATCGGGGTTTCGAACTTCTACCCGGACCGGCTCGTCGACCTCATCGACCACAACGAGATCACCCCGGCGGTGAACCAGGTCGAGACCCATCCGTTCTTCCAGCGCACCGCGGACCAGGAGCTGATGCGTGAGCGCGGGGTGCAGATCGAGTCGTGGGGCCCCTTCGCCGAGGGACGCAACAACCTGTTCACCGACCCGCGTCTGAGCGCGATCGCCACCGCGCACGGCAAGTCAGTGGCGCAGGTCGTGTTGCGCTGGCTCGTTCAGCGCGGTGTCGTCGTCATCCCGAAGTCGGTGCGCGCCGAGCGCATGGCGGAGAACCTCGACATCTTCGACTTCGAGCTCACCGACGACCAGATGGCGACCGTCGCCGCCCTGGACACGGGGGTCTCGCTCTTCTTCGACCACCGCGACCCGGCCATGGTCAGCCGGCTCGGCAACGTCACCCTCACCCCCTGAACCACCATCGTGGAGACCACGGCAGCGTGGATCGACTCGGACCTGGCGGAGGCCGGCGCGCCGCCGAGGGGCTGGGCACCGAGTCGGAACGCGCCGGCGGTTGCGTCCACCCGGCCGGAGCCGGCCTCGGCGACGGCGGTGAACGCCTTCTTCAGGGTTCATGGCCGGCACACACCGCGCCCCGTTCTCGTAGGGCACGCACCGGCCCGCGTCCGACACCTTCGATCTGTGCCGTTCACCCGCGGGGGCGGCTATGGACGCCCACAGGCCTGCCGGGACGCGGTCGGCCTCGCAATCGGCCGCCTTCTCTCCATTTCTGCCCGGGCCTCCGCCTGCCTCGCTGCACATTCCGAGACACCACCGCGCACCCGCGTACGACACGCCTGACCCACATCCTGCCGCCGTGGGCGGACCGCGGTGCGCGGCCCCACCCAGGTCCGGCGGATCAGCCCGGCGTCACCGCGCCCTCCGGCACTCCGAACCACTCCTCCAGCGCCTCCGCCAGCCCGGCCGTAGATGTCGGCGCCTGCGCGCCCGTGTCGGCCGCCCAGGCCGTGAAGCCGTCCGGCCGGACGAGGACCGCCGCCAGGTCCGGGTGGGACGGGCAGCCGGTCGTGACGGTGTCGACGCAGTCGGCGTACCCCGAGGCAAGAGCCTGGAGTTCCGGGTCGCCGGTGAGGTCGAGCAGGATCGCCCGACCGCCCTGGAGGTGGTCCGCGACGCGGCCGCCGTCGGTGAGCCGGAGGTCCGGGGTGCTGCGACCGGTCAGCGGGTGCTCGCCGGGCAGCTCGTACCGCACTCCTGCTCCGTTGAGCCGCGCCGCGAGGTACGTGGTGCCCACGACCGTCCCGGCCAGGTCACTGACGATCTCGCGCAGGGCCCGGGACTGCGGGTCCGGGCGCATGGCCGCGACCTGGGACCGGGTCCAGTCCAGGACCCACGCGCCGACCGGGTGCCGCTCGGAGGTGTACGTGTCGAGCAGCCCTTCCCTCGCCCGGCCGCGGATCACCGCAGCGAGCTTCCAGCCGAGGTTCATCGCGTCCCCGATACCCAGGCTCAGTCCCTGGCTCCCGAACGCGGAATGCACGTGTGCCGCGTCGCCCGCCAGCAGCACCCGGCCCCTGCGGTACTCGGTGACCTGGCGGGCGTGGTCGGTGAAACGGGTCACCGTCCGCACCCGGGTGATGGTGACGTCCACGCCGGATACGCGTCGCAGCCGCGCCTGCAGGTCCTCGGTGGTCACCGGCGCGTCCCGGTCGGCCGGCGGGCCGTCGAACTCGACGGTGACGATACGGCCCGGCATCGGCCCGTGGGCGTACACCCCGGTGTCCGTGGCGGTCCAGCCGACCGTCAGATCCTCGGAGCCGGTCATCTCCACGATCGCCTGGTGACAGGTGATCTCCGGTTCCGTACCGGGGAATTCGAACCCCGCGAGCTTGCGCACCGTGCTGCGGCCGCCGTCGCAGCCGACGAGCCAGCCGGCGCGTATCGCCCCCCTGTTCGTCCGTACGGTGACTGCCCCGTCGTCCGCCTCGAAGCCGGTCAGCTCCACTCCCCGGCGCACATCGACGCCCAGGTCGTCCGCCCGCCTGCCGAGCAGCCGCTCGATGTCCTGCTGCGCCACGAGGCTGACGTCGGCGGCGGGCCCGGCGTCGCCGAAGCCGGGGTCCGTACGGTCCACCAGGTCGGCGCGCAGCATGATCCCGCCGAAGTGCCCGACGAAACCGAGTCCTTGGCCTGCAGCCCTGCCTTCGCTCCCGCCGTTGCGCTCGCGCATGAACGCCCGGAAGCGGTCCATGGCCTGTCGCTGCACCTCGGCCAGCGCGGGCAACATCCCCCGGCGGTAGAGCGCCTCGGCGCTGGGCGTGGTGATCGCTCCGCCCTTGATTGTCGGGTCCACTTCGGTGAGGCGCTCCAGGACGGCCACCCGCGCGCCCCCGAGCCGGAGCTCGCAGGCCAGCATCAGTCCGACCGGGCCGCCTCCGGCCACCACTACGTCATAGTCCATGGCGCCCACTATGACCGAGGGCCGAAAAGCCCCTGTAACCGCCCTGACCAGCCACAACAGGTGCCGCGATGTCAAGGTGCCGGCCTCGCGGGAATGGCGGGGAGCGAGCCGTCCGTGCCCCGCTCGGCCACGTGCACGGAAGTGGTCGTGGCGGCCACCGCTGAGCGGCGCCGGTACGGGCATGACGTGCGCGGATGCCCCGGGACACGGTGACCGGAGAGATACGGCCACCACTCGGCACACGGCCGTCGCGCCGAGCGGGCCGCCGGGCCGGTCCGCCGTGCCGGTCCGGTCGGTCCTCCATCCCCCGAACCGGAACGTGACGCAGTGCCGTGCCGGTGTGCGCCGTCAGGCCCCTTACGGCTGCGCGGCGTTCAGCTTCGGTCGCTGTCCGGGATCCGCACCGGGCGCATCCTCCGACGCCGGCAGTGTGCCGCGGAACGTGCGTCGGTACCTCAGCGGCGACACGCCGATCGCGGCGTGGAGGTGCTGGCGCAGGGACGTGCCGGTGGCGAAGCCGACCCGGCCGGCGATGTCATCCACCGGCAGATCGCTCGACTCGAGCAGATGGCGCGCCTGTGCCACGCGCTGCTGCGCCAGCCACCTGCCCGGGCTCATCCCCACCTCGTCCTTGAAGCGCCGGGCGAAGGTCCGCAGGCTCATACGGGCGTGACCCGCCAACTCGGCCAGGCTGAGGGGTTCGTCGAGGTGCTCCAGGGCCCACTGGCGGGTCGCGGCCGTCCCACCGGCGGGCGCCGCGGGCACCGGCTGTTCGATGTACTGTGCCTGGCCGCCGTCCCGCCACGGCGGTACGACGCAGACGCGTGCCACGTGGTTGGCGACCTGCGTACCGCAGTCCTCGCGCACGAGGTGCAGGCAGACGTCCACCCCGGACGACGCACCCGCCGACGTGAGGATGTCGCCGTCGTCGACGAACAGGACATCCGGATCCAGGGCCACATCCGGGAACCAGTCGCGGAAGGTGTCGGCGAGCGCCCAGTGCGTCGTGGCGGCCCGGCCGTCCAGGAGCCCGGCCGCGGCGAGGACGAACGCACCCGTGCAGATAGACACGATGCGTGTGCCGGGCTTCACCGATGCGAGAGCGTCCACGACGCTCCGCGGGATCTCCCGCGCCAGACGGTCCATGTCGAACGGAGGGATGACGACGGTATCGGCGGTGGACAGAACCTGCGGGCCGTGCTCGACAGTGATCGAGAAGTCGGAGTTGGTCCGCACCTGCGCCCCGTCGATTCCGCAGGTCAAAACCTCATACCTGCCCCCGGCCGCGCCGAAGACGCGGCTCGGGATGCCCAGCTCGAACGGATAGACCCCGTCGAGGGCGAGTACGACGACGCGGTGAACGCTTCCCATGGCAGGATCCTGTCGAAAGGTGGCAATCATGCCATGGTACGTGCGGCGGGGAACCGGGAGGCTGGTCCCATGACGAACGACACGAACTCCGACGCACCCACCACCATGCTGGCCATCAGCCAGGACACGCACGGGAGCCCCGAGGTCCTCAAGCCGACCCGGCTCCCGAGGCCCGTACCCGGACCGAGCCAGATCCTGGTCGCCGTCCGCGCGGCCGGCATCAACCCCACCGACTGGAAGCACCGGTCCCAAGGGCTCTTCCTGGACCGCCTCCCGCTCGTCCTCGGCTGGGACGTCTCCGGTGTCGTCGAGGCGGTCGGGTACGGCGTGACCCTGTTCGAGCCGGGCGACGAGGTCTTCGGGATGCTCCCCTACCCGTTCGGCGTAGGTTCCCACGCGGAGTTCGTGACCGGGCCGGCTCGCGCCTTCACCCACAAGCCGGCCGGAATCGACCATGTCCAGGCGGGGGCCCTTCCGCTGGCCGCGCTCACGGCTTACCAGGCGATCGTCGACACCGCCGACGTCCGAACCGGACAGCGCGTACTCATCCACGCGGCAGCCGGTGGTGTCGGGCACCTTGCCGTGCAGATCGCCAAGTCCCGCGGCGCGTACGTCATCGGCACCGCCAGCGCGCCGAAGCACGACTTCGTCCGCGCCCTCGGCGCTGACGAGGTGATCGACTACCACACCACCGACTTCGCTCGTGCCGTGAGCGACGTCGACATGGTCCTCGACCCGCTCGCCGGGGACACCCGGACCCGGTCCCTGGAGGTTCTTCGTCCTGGTGGCGTCGTCGTGTCCCTGCTGGGCGGCGCCACGCCCGACGAAGCGGCGAGGGCCGCTGAACTCGGCGTACGCGTGCGGACACTGCTCGTCGAGGCCGACCACGCGGGTATGCGCGCCGTTGCCGACCTCGTCGAAGCGGGCTCGCTGCGCGCCCACATCGATGCCACGTTCCCACTGGTGGAGGCGGCCAAGGCGCATTCCCTCGGTGAGACGGGCCGTACGACCGGCAAGATCGTTCTGGTCGTGGCGGCCGGAGCCGAGTGAGAGGCCGGCAGGAGGGCTCGGGCCGGCCGGCCCGAGCCCTCCTGCCGTGACAGGGTGCGCGCTTCCTGTCACGGGGAGGCCGTAGGTACCCACTGCGGCATGGTGACGACCGGCACCGGCGCTTTCGGTCCGGCCTCCCGCGATCTGCGGTCCGACGCGGGTGGTGCCGAGGACGATGCCTACGGGTGGTCGAGTGCGTCTCCTGCGTTCGATGTCGATCTGAGGCGAGCATGAGCGGGGCGGCTCGAGTCGCTCCTGAATGCGGCGAGTGTGCCCGCGAGTTCGGCGGCGTGCCCCCCGGTCGGGCCGCGCGTGCCCGCGGCTGGTCATCGGCGCTCGATGACGAGGCAGCCGCAGATGTCGGCACAAGGGTGGCGACCGGAGTATGTCCCGCAGCGAGCGACGGCGCGCCGCCGCTCCGCCGGCGACGACGGCGACGTCGTGCTGCCCCTGCCTGTGGCCGGCGACTCAGGGCAGCATGGTCTCGATGAGGTCTGCGGCGCGCGCTGTCCCACCCGCTGCCTGCGCGTCGGCGCGCAGCAGCGCGGAGCGACGGGCGACCTCCGGGTCGGTGGTCAGGTCGTGCAAGGCCGCACGCAGGGTATCGGCGGTGGCCTGGGAGGTGTCGATACGGCGTGCTACGCCCAGTTCCACGAGCCGGTCGGCGTTCATGAACTGCTCGGCACCCTGTGGCACGGCGATCATCGGGACGCCCGCAAGGAGTCCTTCGCCGCAGCCGCCCATGCCGGCGTGGGTGACGAAGGCGTCCGCCTGTTCCAGGATCGCCCGCTGCGGGACCCAGGGGTGTACCTCCACGTTGGGCGGGATGGAGCCGAGTTCGTGCGGGTCGGTGTACCTGCCGATCTGGAGGACGACGTGCCAGCCGGGCAGGTCGCCGTAGGCAGCCACACACTGACGGTAGAACTCCGGTCGGCGGGTGTACGCGGAGCCCAGGGAGATCAGGAGCACGTTCTCCGCGTCCGCCGGCCGGGTCCAGCTGCCCGTGTCCGCAGTTGTGCCGAAGCACGGCCCGACGAAGGTCACTGTGTCGGTGTCGACCTGGTCGGCGTGCGGTTGCATGGCCCGGGTGATCAGGGCGAGGGCCTTCTCCGGGCGCCCGGAGAAGGTATCGACGTCGGTGGTGGATGCCCCCGAGCCGGCCAGCCACTGTGTGAACCTGGCCCGGTAGGCGTCGGCGCCGGGCAGTGCCCGGAGGTGTGCCGCGACGTCCTTGTCGTAACCGTCCCAGGCCACGAACGTCGGGGAGAGCTGAACGACGGGCCGCTTCTGTGATTCAGCGAGGGCGCGCGCAGCATAGGCGCCGATGTCGTACAGGTACAGGTCCGCCGGGTCGTGCTCATAGGCGTTCCGCAGCTGCGGGAGGGCCTGCACGGCATCGTCGAGGAAAAGCCCCATCGCTGCGATGGGGTCGGCGGGCCAGTCGTTGTCGGCGACCGGCAACACGGAATCGCAGGGGATGAGTTCGGCGCCGGTGGCCGCGATCAGTTCCGTCACGGCCGGGTCGTTGGCGTAGGTCACCCGATGGCCGCGGGCCACCAGCTCGCGGATGATCTCGAGGCTCGGCAGGACGTGACTGACGGCGGGGATGCCGACCATCGCGATGTGGGCACGGCGGCTGGGCATGAGCGACCTCTCGTGTCGGGTGCGGGGTGGGCGCAACAGAGGTGTGTGCGTCGGTGTCACGGCCGAAGGTCGTCCGGGGCGGCTGCTTCCAGTTCGGCGATCGAGCCCGACATGATCGTCCGTACGTGTTCAGTGAGGTGTTCTGCGGGCCAGTCCCACCAGGCCACCTCGAGGAGCCGGCCGACTTCCTGGTCGTCGTAGCGGGTGCGGATGAGCCGGGCCGGGTTGCCGCCCACGATGCCGTAGTCGGGTACGTCGCTCGTGACCACGGCGCCGGAGGCGATGATCGCGCCGTGTCCGATGCGTACGCCGGGCATGACCGTCGCACTGTGGCCGAACCAGACGTCGTTGCCCACGACGGTGTCCCCTCGGCTGGGCAGGTTCGTGAGCAGGTCGAAGTGTTCCGACCACGAGCCTCCCATCGTGGGGAAGGGGAAGGTCGATGGGCCGTCCATGCGGTGGTTGGCGCCGTTCATGATGAAGCGCACTCCGGTGCCCAGCGCGCAGAATCTGCCGATGACGAGCCTTTCGGGGCCGTAGTGGTACAGGACGTTGCGCGTCTCGAACGCGGTCGCGTCGTCGGGATCGTCGTAGTAGGAGTACTCGCCGACTTCGATCAGCGGGGACCGCACCAGGGGTTTGAGCAGTACAACCCGGGCTTGGCCGGGCATCGGGTGCAGCACGGTGGGGTCGGGGGGAACAGCTGGCATCGTGAGTCGATTCCTTTCGGGAACGGGTCAGAGGGCCGGACCGGTGACCTCGGTATCCGGCTGCGGGGGCGCGGGGCGTGCAGGATCAGGTGAGTTTCCCTCCAGCCGCCCGAGCAACCGGTCGAGGCCGGCGAGGGCGAGGGCGCCCGCGAAACCGGCAGAGGTGGCCTCCGGATCCTCGGTAGGGGAGGGGGAGAAGTGGTTGGTGCGCTCGTCGCGCAGCAGAACGTCCACAGGCCGGCTGACCAGTCGCGCCAGGGCGAGCCGCTGCAGCTGCCCGGCGGAGAGCCGGGCGGTCGGCCGTACGAACCGGGCACGTGCGAACTGTTGGAGGACAGAGTGCTTCGGCGTGGACGGAAAATCGGTTACCACCGACGATTTCGGCTCGCTCGCCCCTGGCGAGCGAGCAGGTCACCGAGTCGAGAACGGGCTTGCCGTGGAAGGGCCTGCCGGCAGCGGGCGCAGTGATGTGGGTAGGCACGTGGGGGACTCCGGAGGAGTGGGGAACGGGACGGTCACCCTGGACCGCGAGCCGGACGATGGCTTCGGGGGAACACCGATCACTCCACTAGTGCGACGGTCGTTGCATTAAGATGCTGCCATGGTCCAGCCGCGCCCAGCAACCGGATTCCCCATGGCCGACTCACCGGACCATCCGCCGGAACACGCCCGCCCTGGTGCCGCACCGCCCGCCCGCCGACCGGGCGGCCGTACCTCCCGCATCCGCACCCAAGTACTCGACGCGGTGCGCGCCGAACTCGGCGAACACGGCTACGAAGGGCTCACGGTGGAGGGTGTCGCAGCACGCGCGGGAGTGCACCGCGCCACGGTCTACCGGCGCTGGCAGGACATCGGAGGCCTGATCGCCGATGTGCTCGTCGCCACCGGTGAGGACGACTGGCAGCCCCCGGACACCGGCTCCCTGCGTGGCGACCTGACGGCATTGAACGAGGAGATCCAGGAATCCTTGTCCGTACAACCGTCCCTCGCAGAAGCCCTGATGGCGGCCTCGTTCCGCTCCGACCGAGCCGCCCGCGCGCAGCAGCGGCTGTGGGAGGACCGGTATACGCGCTGCGAGGCCCTCGTGGAGCGCGCGGTCAGACGCGGAGAACTGCCACCGCACACGGATGCGCGGGGCCTGCTGATCGCCTCCACCGCACCGCTCTACCACCAACTGGTGCTCCTGCGGACCGCCCCTGATCCCCAGTTGCCCGGCTACGCCGCCACGACAGCCGCTCTGGCCGCCACCGCCGGAGCGTTCACCCGTACAACTGCGGACACGGAATCCTGACGGGCGGGCACGCGCGGCCCATGCGGGCGGGAGCAGGGTGCGCGAGCAGTCCTTTGCCGGGCGGACAGGGCGGTGCGGCAAGCAGGAGGAGCAAGGTTCGGGTGCCGGCCGACATAGTTGTGCTGGACGATACGGTCCGTCTTGTCGGCCTTCCGGGTAACACGTCCCAGGTACCAGGCTCAGCCCGGCTTCTGCGTGACCGCTTCCGCGGGTCTCGCCTGGAGCTACCCACGGCCGCCGAAAAGGCACACCAGAACTGATGACCTCGGGCGAGCATGCCGACGATCGACGGGGACGACATGGCGGAAGCGGCGAGAGCACACGGCAACGCAGGACTGTGCACACGGATGGCCCCGCCCCAGGTCAGTCCACGACGGCTACCCCGACGCCGATTGCGATGAAGAGGCCGCCGCTGATCTGTTCCCAGCGCCGACGCCAGGTGGGACGGTCGAACGCCGGGCGCAGGCGGGCGGCGACGCCTGCCAGGACCAGCCAGTAGACGAGGCCGATGACGACGTCGAGCGTGCCGAGGAGAAAGATTTGCTCAGTGGTCGAGCCACCTCGGTCGATGAACTGCGGCAGGACGCTCAGAAAGAACAACGCGGCTTTCGGATTGAGCACGTTGGTGAGGAAGCCCTCGGCGAAACTGCTCCGGCGGCTGCCGGACGTCGCCTCCCGCCCAGGTGGCACGCAGTCCTGGCGCTCGTGCTCGCGCCCCGCCGTCTCGCGCTGCTTCCTGGCGTTGAGCAGGGCACGCACCCCCAGATGAACCAGATACGCGGCGCCCGCCAGCTTGATGACGGTGAACGCGACAGCGGACCGGGTGGCGATCACCGAAAGGCCCAGCGCCGCAGCGCACATGTGCACGCACAGTCCCGACTGCGCCCCCAGTGCCGCCGCACGGCCCAGCGAGGCACGACGCGCGGCCGCCCGCACGATCACGAGGAAGTCCGGTCCGGGCACCAGATAAGCCAGCAGCACGACCCCGAGGAAGCCGGCGAGATCGACCGACATCATGTTGCTCCGTCCTGCGCCCGACCGCCGGACGCCTCCTGCCTGAGCGGGTTCCACCGATTCCGCTCCCCATGCGGGCGAACGCGCGGGACGCCCCGCCGGAGCGGTCGCCGCTCCGGCACCTGGGGAGCACGTGGACCGGATGCATCTTCCCCCCGAAGCCGCCCTCATGGTCGCGGGTGTCGCTCCCGACTGCGCCGCCCTGTCTGCCGGACGTACCGGCAGACGGAACCGGGAGTCCGGTTGCTGCAGGACGGAGCCCGGCGGCTCCGGATCCGGCGCAGGGCGCGGAGCCCGTCGTCCCCACCGGCGGGTCGGCCCGGCGATCGATCTGTGGCCCCGCCCCGTGTTGCTCTGCTCGCGATCGGTGTGGACGGCGGAGGACGGAACCCGCCCTCGCCTCCTCAGCCCGTGGCGGCGTTGAGGAGGTCGAGCACGCTCTGCTGGCAGCCGTAGCCGGTCGTCCCGCTGCCCCCGTTCCAGTGCGGACCGTACTGGTCGAGCGGGTTGCGGTCGCGGTCGTAAGCGCTGTTCGCCCATCGGGTGAGGGCGGGCGCATAGGGGCGATCGGCCAGGTGGCGGTTGAGGGTCCCGAGGCCGCGCACGTAGGCGCCCTTGAAGCTCGGCCCGTCTCCCGTGCAGCTGTCGCCCTCGCCGGGTTCGCGCAGGACGCCGTCCGTCTGGAGCCGGACGGTGGAGGCGTCGGCCAGGCCGCGTGCGGTCGTCAGGAGGCCGGAGTCGCCGGTGGCTTCGTGGAATTCGGTCAACGCGCCCAGAATGACGCCCTGGTTGTACGTCCATGCTGTCTGACCGTTGTTGGCGCAGGTGTCGCTGAGACCGTCGTTGATCATGCGGTCACCGTTGATCATGCCGCTGCGCTGGAACCAGTTCCATTCATTCCTCGCCCGCTCCAGGTAGACCGTGTCGCCGGGGATGCGGTTGTGCAGGGCCGAAGTGAGCTGGAGGAAGAGCTCGTTGGTGATGGCGTTCTTGTAGTTGCCGTTCGTGCTCCACCGGACCCCGCCACCACAGGTGTTGTTCCAGTTGGCGTACATGTGGTCCGCGTCGGCCCGCGCGGTGTCCAGGTATCGGCGGTCGCCGGTCAGGTCGTACGCGTCGATCCAGGCCAGCCCCCACCAACCGGTGTCATCGAGGTACTCGTTCCGGAACTGCCCACCCTGCGCGTTGAGGTTCTTCTCGTACATGTCGGCGATGGCGTAGGTATAGCTGCCCATGCCACTGATCCGGATGTTGTCGATGACCGCGGTCAGCGCGTTGGCACCGGTCCACCAGCCGTTGCCACCGAAGAGCTTGCTGCCCCGGTCGAACGACATCATCAGGGCGGTGGCCGCCGCGGTGCTCCTGCTCCCCGCGTTCCAGGTGGTACGCGCCCAGGGCGTACACGCGATGGAGCCTCCGGCAGGCTGCCCGCAAGCCCGAAGGGCTCCGACGCCCTGGGTGTTCCAGTCATCGACGTTGTACATCTGCGTGCGCCATCCTCGCCCTCCGGAAGGCACCGCTGTGTCGCCCAGACGACTGCCTTCGGGCCAGGTTCGGCCGCCGTCCATGGAGCGGTCCAGCCACACGCGGTCGTTGGATCCGCCGTTGTCGATGGACGCCCACCCCATCGCGTCGGAGTCGTCGAAGTGCAGAGCGATCGACCGCGAGGAGACCGTGGTGGTGACGGGGACACGGTCCTGAGGGCTCAGCGCCGGATCCCGCGCATCGCAGTACTTGTTGCACACGACCGACGGCGCAGCGGCGGCGGGAGCTGACGACAGGCCGCCGAAGGCAAGGGCGGACAACGTTGTCAGAACAGCGCAGAGAACGGCCGACGTGGAACTGGCTGGCTTCATGGAGAAGGCTCCCGAAACGTATGGGCACGGGGAGAAACGCCCTACCGACTGCAGGAGAACGCTCTCTGAAGGTAACCACACGGCATGGTCACGTCAACGCATCGAGCCGTACTCCCCGTACTGGTGTCGGGGCCTGCTACCGGCCGGGGTACGCGCCGTCAGGAGGTGGTCGGCCCCCGGCCTGGGCGGCGGACCTGCTGGGCAGAGGCGAGGCAGGCCGATCCTTCCTCACGGCGGGTCGGGCGGGATCGCGGTGGGCAGTACGAGCTGCCGATCACACCGGCCCGTGGACTGCGGCGGCCGAAGAACAAGGAGCTAGACGCCGGTCTTTCCGTCGACGAGTTCACGCACGATGTCGAGGTGACCGTTGTGCCGGGAGATCTCTTCGATGAGGTGGAGGATCACCCAGCGCAGGTTCACGTGCCGGCCGTCGCCTATAGGACGCTCGGCCGTCGAGTGCAGGTCGCGGTCGGCCAACAGCAGGCGGTAGCGCACCCCTTGGTCCTCGTACTCGGCGAGAAGCTGGGGCAACGGGATGTCGATCGCTGTCCGCATCTCGGGGTCGGGGTCGTCGTCGGTTGCCTCGGTGAGCGGCCCCTCGGGCTCCTCGCCGAGGAACATCACCTGCACCCAGTGATGCTCGACCCATCGTAGGTGGCTGATCAGCCCGCTGATCGTCATCAACGGTGAACGCGGGAGCGGCGCCTTACGGGCGTCCTCCTCGGACACGCCCTCACACTTGGCGAGCGCCGTGTCACGGGCGTAATCCAGGAAGGTGGCCAGCTGTGTACGTTCGTCCCATGTGGGGGGTGTATCGCTTCGTCGTGTCATCGCGGATGAGGCTTCCACATCTCGGAGGCGGTGTCGTGTGATTTAGGATCTGCGCACGCGGGCGCGCAACCACCGCCTTGTCGCGTGCTTTTGCGCGGCCTGCCGGACACGCCTTGAGGGCGTCGAGCACGGCGCTTGCTTCGGGACCGACGGTGGGACCTTCCGATGCGTGAAGCCGGCTCATGCGTGTCCGGCCCGACGCCCTCGACCGCGAACGGCTTTTCCAGCACGGTGGGCCCCACGTCACCTGGTGACACCTGCGCTGCCTGCTGGGCTCGTGTACGGTGGGCCGCCACCCCAAGGGCAGGCCCCCGCGATCTTGCTGGGCATCCGTGCACCGCCGGCCGTCCGCGAGCGACGGGCCACGTCAAGTCGTGACAACTGATGCCGCACGCAACGGATCTGCCTGGTGCTCATGCCGTCACCTCGTCACCCCCGATGCCCCTGCATCACGGCCGGCTTCCGCGCGCGCTCCCGTCACCGTGCGGTTCCGGGCAGCCGCTTTCGGATCGCCGTATTCGCCCTCGACGACTACCGGTCTTCAATAACGGTGCGTCAATCACCATGTACAGCTAGCAGTAGGGAAACACATGATCATTCGTCCCACGACCGAAGCCGACCTCGAGCGCGTCGTCGCCTTCACGGTCGACGAGCCTGTCGGCTGGATCGATGCCGATCGCTACACCGATGAACTCCGCCAGAGCATGTACCGGCCGGAGTGGACCTGGGTCGCCGAGGAGGGCGACCGGATCGTGGCCCGGGCGCTGTGGTGGGGGCAGTCCACCAGCGCGCACCCGATTGCCTTGGACTGCCTGCACGTCGACAGCACCGTCACGGACCGATCGGCGCTCGCGGGCCGACTGCTGAGCGCCGGCCTGCGGTCATTCGCCGAACAGGGCGCAGCCAAACTGCCGCTGTACAACCTGACATTGCGGCCCGGTTGGCGTGCGGACCCGGCCGTAGCCGCCGCCACGGCCTGGCGACGCGCGGCGGCGATGGACGCCGGCCTGACTGACGAGGTGGAACGCCTGCGCCTGGAGTGGCGTCCCGAGGTGGGAATTCCTCGCCCGAGCGGCCGGCTTATTTTTTCCGAGGCATCGGATGACGAGTTCCTGGACATGTTCCGGCGCATAGCTGAAGGCAGCCTGGACGGCGAGACACGAAGGAACGTGGCGTCCCGCGGCCCGGAAGCCACCGCTCGGGAGGAAATGGACTTCTACCTCGGCTGTCCCGGCAAGCGGGAGTGGTGGCGGCTGGCGTACACCGCCGAAGGAGAGGCCGCCGGCCTCGCGATCCCCTCGGCGACTCCGTACCACCGCAACGTCGGTTATCTGGGTGTGGTTCCGGAATTCCGCGGTCTCGGCTACGTCGATGATGTCCTCGCCGAGATCACGCGGGTGCAGGCGGAGTCCGGTGCCGATCTGATCACCGCCACCACGGACACGGGGAATGCACCGATGGCCGCGGCATTCGCCCGGGCCGGCTACCAGGTCTCCGAGATCCGGATGATCTACTCGGTGCCTGTGTCATGAGATGAGCGTGGAGCCAGTTCGGCTCGGGAACCTATGCCGAGCTTGGGGAAGGCCCGGTAGAGCTGGTGTCCCACCGTGCGCGGACTCAGGAAGAGCTGCGTGGCGATCTCCCGGTTGGTCGCTCCTGTCGCGGCCAACCTGACGACCTCTCGCTCCTGCGGGCTCAGCCGGCCGAGCCGCGTGTCCGTGGTGCCGGAGGGGGTGCCTCGCCTGCGGCCTGCAGCTCGGCGCCGGCCCGACGGGCCCACGGCTGGGCGCCCAGCCTGCCGAAGGTCTCCAGTGCCTCACGAAGGTGCTGCGGGCGTCTATGAGACGCCGGTTGCGGCGCAGCCATGCCCCGTACAGCAGTCCGGTGCGGGCTCGCTCGAAGTCGCTCTTGCCCGCGTGGGAAATGCAGGGCGGCCACGACGTGCTCCTCGGCCCGGTCGTCCGGACCGGTCAGGGCCGTGCAACGGTGAGCCGCTGCGCTGACGGCCGGATGCCCCATGAGCGCCGTTGCGCCCGTGCCCGGTCGATTCGGCCGAGGGACACATCTGCTGCCGCAAGCAGGCGTCCGACCTGGGACATGCTCGTGCTCGTTCTGCGACTGGCGCCGATGCCCGTACGCCTCTCAGGGGCAGGTACCGTCCCGTCCACCGCCGACCGCCTCCCTCTCCGCTTCCGTCCGAGGAAGGTGGCGTTCTCGCGGGATCACCGGGCACGCTGGAGGTATGACCGCGATATACGAAGGCCCTGCCACGCTCGTCATCGCAGGAGAGGAGACGGAGGTGATGGCTGCTCTCCAAGCCGTCGACCGCGGCGCGGCCGGGGGCTGGTCGGGCACGGTTCACGCCGACGGGCTCCAAGCATCGTTCTGGGCGGCTGTGCAGAGCAGTGGTGTCGTAATCCGCATGCCCGACGGCAGCCAGGGGTCGGCCCAAGTCGACATGGACGCGGAAAGCGGGAGCGCCATGGTCAGGGGCGACGGCCCGGCGCCCTTCTGAATCACGCTGCCCGCCCGTGCAACGTCGCGGGCGGACCATGCGCCACACACGGCAGGACCGCATGCGGTGGGACCGCACGGTCATCACCGAGGGCATGACTCTCGCCCGCGAGGCGGCCGTGGGGGCGGCCCGTACGCACTCCAGGCGGCGATCGCTGCGCAACACGCCGTCGCCCCGGTCGCGGCCGCGACCGACCGGGCGGCGATCGTGGCGTTGTTCGACAGTCTCCTCACCCTACGGACGAACCCGGTCGTGGCCCTCAACCGCGCCGCCGTCCGCGCGGACGCACTGCGCGCCGCCTCGCTCGCACCCGTGGGGCAGCGGAGGCGTACCGGGTGGCAGCCGCGATCGCCCCGAACGAGCCGATCACCCGCTAGTACATGCAGCGGGCCGCCGAGTTGGGACAGGCCGGCTGACGAGGTCTCGGAACGTGCTCGTGCCGCACCGAACAGGTGGACGGCACGAGGGCCCGTGCCCGGCCCACCTTCTCCCGGGGGCCGCGAAGGTGTGGTGATCAGGGCAAGGACAGCGACGGAGACGCCGGCACCCCGTCGAGGCTCGGGCCATCGCCGCACGCCGGCTTCGCGAAGCGAAGACCGTCGGCGGCGACCAGCGTTGCGAGGGAACCACGAACTCTCGCCCGTACGGCCCCGATGCCGTGCTCTAGGCCTGCACCACCGCAGGTTCCACGACCAGGGCGACGAAGAAGCCCCACCCGAACGGTGTGCCGGCCCAAGGGAGCACACGTGTCCCTCACGCCCGTCGTCGGCCTCGACCGCGCACTCGGCTCACGGTCCGCGCCACAGATTGGCGAAGGCGGCGTTCTCGATGGTCCGCCTCTGGCGTACGGCCTCCAGCTCCATCACCGCGTCGTGGACCGCGGCCACCACGGTCGTCACCGCCTCGTCGAGGTCGCCCTCGATGTCGGACCGTCCGCCGTCGATGCCCACGACCGAGGCGAGTGCGGTCAGGACGGGTTCCCTCTCCTTCCAGCGGTCGACTGCCCGGCGGCGGCTGGGCGTATCAGCCGGCTCCATGCGTTCCGAGCCCAGCGACAACCGGCCGCTTCGCTTCCGGGTCAGTTCGCCGTCCTGTTCCAGTGCAGTCTGGTACGCGGCCGAGAGGTCGCGGCCCCGGCGCCACAACCAGTCCTCGATCCGCTCGTAAGGCGGTTGCCGGGTGAGTCGAGCCACAGCCTCACCGAGGAGCTGATCGTCCGGCGTCGGCGGCCCGCCCGGCACGATGAGGTCGTCGTCCACGGTGACGGCCCCCGCACCGATGAGATCGATCAGCTCGGCTCCCGCGAGCGCCAGCGACAGGTCGCCTTGTCCCACGGCGAACTCCGGCCTCGGGTCCATGGCGATGATGAACAGGTCTTTCGCCGTGTTCATGAACGGCTCCCCTCGGAGACATCGACAAGGGCGCGTCCTCACCGGTCCGGCTCGCTTACGGAGCTGGTTCGGCGGCGAGGCGACTGTCACGATCAGTATGACCTCCGCCCGGGCGGCCCAAGCCGTTGCGAGGCGGATGTCCTGCCGTCGGCGTCGGGGCGGCCGGTCGTCGCCGGGGCCCCTTCCCGGCCGGCAACGGCCCGGCCGCTCATGCGTGGGCACCATCGAGTGGCAGGGCGCCGGAAGACTCGGCCTTCCGCGAGACCGCATGAAGGTCGTCATCGCGGGAATTCGGAGATTCCACCACTGGGAGGCGATACATGACCATGACGGAGCAGGGGACCGAAGCGGGGGCGGACGAGAAACTCTGCGTTTCCTGCGGAACGAATGAGGTGAGCACCGAACCGGAACGAGCCGAAACCGCCCGTGAGCGGGTCAACCGCCGATGGAACGAGCTTCTCCAAGAGACGAGGGTGGCCCAGACGGGCGTGCAGATCCTGTTCGGCTTCCTGCTGAGTGTGGCCTTTACACCTATGTTCCACGACCTGGGCACATTTGAGCGCGCCGTCTACGTCACGACGGTCGTGCTGGGGGCCGCGGCCACTGCGTCGCTGATAGCCCCCGTTTCCATTCACCGCTTCCTGTCCGGCCAGCGGATGAAGGACGAAGTGGTCGAGGCCGCCGGCCGGCTGATGATCTGCGGAATGGTGCTGCTCGCCCTGACCATCGGATGCACCCTTCTGCTCATCCTTTACGTGGTGGTCCCGGGGCCGCTCGCGGTCGTTCTGGTAGGCAGCGTCATGTTGTGGTTCTGCCTCTGCTGGTACGTTTTGCCACTGCGACTGCGCCGCCGAGCCACCCGGCGCCCCCAGTGCCGGCACGGAATGAAGAGGTCAGACGCTTCTGCCTAGTGCTGTGACCGGGATGGTGCACCGGGGGTTGCTGGTCGCGTCGGCAGGCGCTGGGCCGGTCGGATGTGAGAACACATCCGATCAGGCACCGTGGAGGCGCGGGGTGACAGAGCCCGTTCGAGTCCGCAGACTTGGCACGGGCCGTCCCGTCAAGGTCTCCCGCAGCGGTGGATCGGGCGAGGACTCCCTGGTCACGCATCGCAGTCAGCACCCGGCAAGGAAGTGGTGTAGCGGTGAAGACCCGGGGTAGTCGAGCCGCCGAACCACTAGTAGGTGACAGTGAGAAGGAGACTCCGGTGCTGATGGCCCACCCCGCCGTGCTGCAGAACCTCGTCGAGCAGTACGACACCCTGCGCATCCTGCAGGCGGACAACGGTGACGCGGAGGTGCGGCAGCGGATGGACGACATCGCCTACACACTCTGCGTGGCCACCGGGACTCGAGACATCGACGTGGCTCTTGTCGCCGCACGGCATCAGCTGCCCGGCGCGCGCCCTCACGACGACTCTCTCCTCACCATCTGAGAGGACCGGACACCCGGCAGCCGCCATCGCCCCCTATGCGCCGAACTGTTGGGCCGACACACCCCGCACGTGAGGCGCTGAGGCGCAGATGCGCGGCTGTCACTCTTCGGGCGACAGCGCCCGCGTGCGACACAAGGGCGCCCCCCTACCGGCCGACACCGTCCTCCGGCGTTCACGGCGTCCACAGGCGACGGCCGTCCGTCCGTGAACCCGGGTCCGGTGTCACCGGGTTCTCTGTGGGGGAGCGGGGAGCGGGCTCCGCGGTGCCGGGAGGGGCGGCTACGACCTGGCCACATACCCCGAGAAGACGTTTTCGCTGCGGTGGTCCGAGCCGTGACCGAGAGCCGAGGCGGCGATCTTGTCCTGGACCCGCTCGGTACCACGGCCCTCGCACTCGACCTCGACGTGGCGACGCCAGGCGGACGGACAGTCCTCTTCGGTATCGTCGGCGGCGCCGCGTCGGGCGCCTTGCCGCCCGCCGGACGCCTGCTGGGCAACACCCCTCACCGTCACCGGCTTCAGCCGGCGGGGCCTGATCGCCTCAGCTCTCGGCAAGGTCGCCACCGCGATCAGCCGCGTCCTCGGCTTCCTGACGGTAGGCCGACTCTCCACGCCCGTAACCGAGTCGGAGTCCCTCACCGAAGTCGCCGTGTGCACATTCCGGTCGCACCACCCTGCTACGACCGCATGAGGGAGGAGAGCGCGGAGCGAGGGGCCGCGCGGCGCAGCCCTGGATCAGGTTCGGGCGAAGGGCGTCACCCCGAAATGGGGTGCAAGCGCACCACCACCCCCCCCGCCCGAACAGAAACTCCGAGGGGGTGAACCGCCTCGGTCTCGACAGTGCTGTGACGGAGAACGAGCACCGAGAGCATGCCAGGACGGGCTGCGTTCGCACGTGGCGCGTCGGAGTATGCCCCGGATGGACTTCGCGGCCGTCACCGGCGCCCCTGGCGGTAGAACCGGCTCCGGCGGGCAGTTGCGCCGGACGGAGGAGCTCGCAGGCACGAGAGCGAGGCCACCGTCGGACTGGGCGGGATGGTGGGCTCGGGCCAGGGGCCTTCCGTGCGGGCCATGACGGCTGAGCGATGGATCGGCTTCTCGCCGGGCTCTGTCGACGGACGATGTGCGCGACGCCCATAAGGGCTCGGCGGAGATCGGAACGACACGCTCCCGGTCGTGCTGGGAAAGCGTAACCACAAGCAGGGCGATGACCTCGCCGCTCAGCCGGTGGAGTGAGCCGAGGCGTGGCAGCGGCGAAGCTCCGGAGCCAGGACGGTGGAGGAGTGGCGAAGTGGTACCGGGCGACAACACTGCGGCCGGTTCTGTCGCGATGAGTTGCGCAGACTGCACCAGTCATTGCCTGTACCGATCAACCGCACCCGAGGAGAACGGCATGACCGCCACTTACACCTTCGACGTCTTCTCCAGCCTCGACGGCTATGGAGCTGCCAGCGCCAACTGGACCGGCTATTGGGGTAAGCAAGGTCCCGAGTTGCTCGACCACCGCCTGGCCTTGTACGACGTGGAACAGCGGATGATTTTCGGGGCCAACACCTATCGGGCATTCGCGCGGATGCTTGCATCGAGCGCCCAGGAGCCCGAAGTGCGTGACCCATGGGTCACTCGGATGAGGAGCCTGCCGGCAACGGTGGTGTCGACGACGCTGGAAGGGCCCCTCGACTGGCCGAACGCGACCCTCGTGAGCGGTGACGCCGTCGACGTCGTCGCCCGGCTCAAGGAGGAGTCCGAGGTTCCGTTGCGCTCGCACGGCAGCCTGTCGTTGAACCGGGCCCTGATGGCCGCCGGCCTGGTCGACCGCGTGCAGGTGACGCTTTTCCCCGTCATCACCGGTCAGACCGGGCTGGACCCGATTTTCCAAGGTGCGGCCGACTTCGATCTGGAGCTTATCGAGAACCGGACACTCGACGGTCGCATCCAAGAGCTGATCTACCGACCCACTCTCCACTGACCTGTGGAACTTCGAGGCTGAGCGGCATGCCGTCCGGATATCACCCTCCGCGCCCGGGAACTCGTCGATGCGGGCACATCCGTCGAGGGCGCCGGCTGCCCCGAGCCGCCACCCGCCGTGGGGAGCCGTCAGGGCATGATGCAGGATCGCCCTCGTGAACAACACCAGCAGACGCACCGTCCTCGCTTCCGTCGCCGCCGTCGCCGCCGGTCTGCCCACCCTCAATGCCGTGATGGGTAATGGCGCCACCCCGGCCGCGGCAGTCGACCGGTACGGGTCCAATACCGAGTTGTACACCCGTACCGCGGCGGGGGAGGGCACCGACTGGATGCGCCGGTTCCGCATAGGTGAGCCGGTGCACTTCACGGACAATGCCCGCAGCACGAGCGGCCCCGTCAACAACACAGCGGTGATAGCACCGCACGGCGGTGGGATCGAGGCGGGTACGAGCGAGCTGTGCATGGCCATCGCCGGATACACGCCCTTCGACACCGGTACCGACCCGGCGAGCGCGGCGGTACCGGGAGAGCCGCAGCGGGACTACTGGATGTTCGAGGCCCTGGCCAACTCCGCCGCGCAGCACGTCACCTCCACCCACTGCGACGATCCGGCCGCCCTCGCCGTCTGCACCGGCAACCTGTACGCCGTCGCCCTGCACGGCTTCGACGACCCGGCCGCGAGGAAGATCATCATCGGCGGCCGGGACGAGCGGCTCAAGCGCAACCTACTGGCAGCCTTCACGAAGTACGGTCTGACCTCCCCCACGGCCGACCCCGGTCGGGACGTGACCGTGGTTTTCGCGGGCGCCACCGACCCCATCAACGGTGACGACCCGGCCAACATCGTCAACCGCACACGCACCGGCGCCGGCGCCCAGCTGGAGCTGTCCACGGCGCTACGCAAGGCGATGTTCGGTGATTTCTCAGGTGCGGCCAAGCGCAGGACGACGGCCGGCGTGCCGAGCACCGACAGTCCTTACGCCGATCACTTCTGGAACAGCGTCGTGAGCGCAGTCCGCGAGGCGATCAAGAACCACGAACTCGGCATCGACTCCCTTCCTGATCTTTAGGCGTTTACCGGCTGGCTCCTCGAACGCGACCTCGGTGTCCGGGTAGGACTGCGCACGGCCGAGCAGGGCGGTGGGACCTGGAAGTGCACCGCGGCCGCTGGTCCCACGCCAGGTGCAGGGCAGGTATGAGGTACGCGCCATCGGAAACGGTCGACAGCGGCGGCCGTAGCCCCTGGCCGTCGTGAGCGGTCTTTGACGTACACCGGTTCAGCGCACGGCCTTCCGGCCTTTCGTTCACCGACTGGTTCGACGGACGAGCGGTGGACCGAGGACGCCGAGGTGACGCAAGGTGACAGGACGTGCGCCCTACGCCTGTGGCCGGACGACCGGCACCGGTGCGCCGTGCACATCGAACACGGTGCGACCTGCGCTGTGCTGCGCACGGGCCCGGTCGAGTCGGAGATCTGCTCAGCCGAGTACGACGACCTGCCGGACGACCTGCCGCCCGCGACCGTGCTGCTCATCAGCTCGGTGGAGGCCACCTGTGACGGTCCGGACGACATCGAACCCGGTGTCGCCACAGAGGATCCCCGCAGGTGATTGCCCCGGTTCGACGGCCGCTGTCGGTCCACCGAGGTGGCCGGCGGAATCAACGGGCGGGTCCTCGGCGTCACGCTCTCGGCGACACCGTCCGCCTCGACGCCTTCAGGTACGCAACCGACGGCGACGCGACCGTTGCCGAAGAGGGTGTCGGCCCCCCATTGTCGTACGAGGCGCAGGAAGTCACTGCCACCCGCCCCGCGTCTCCTGACCGGAAAGGCCTTGTTGGCGCAACCCGACCCCCGTCCCTACCCGCCGGGCCGGCGCAAGCGCCGTGGGAGCGCTCCCGCACGCACGCGCGCATATGTCACGACAACGGAAGGACCGCTCATGCGAACCACTCGTCACCTCTCCAGGCGGGCGCTGCTCACGGCCGCTGCCGCGAGCGCCGTCACCGCCGTGGCCTCTCCATCCCAGGCGTCCGTCACCCACCACTGCCGGCCGACCGCCCCCGCGGCCACCTTCCGGACGTCAGGCCGGGTCAAGAAAGCTGCCGACGGCTCCGTGCAGTACACCTGGCCAGGCATCGCCTTCGAAGGCCGGTTCAGTGGCACCGGCGTCGGGATCGTGCTCGACGACTCTGCCAACGACTACGACGTCCAGATAGACGGAAAGACCGTCAGCACACTGGTGACTCCCGGACGGACCACGTCCTGGATCAACGACCTCACCGCTGCCGAGCACAGCGTGCGGCTCGTCAAGCGGACGGAGAGCCCGTGGGGCGTGGGCCGGTTCGGCGGATTCGTCGCCGCTGCCGGAGGCGCTATCCTCCACGCCCCCGCGGCGCGGACCAGGCAGATCGAGTTCATCGGCGATTCCTTCACCGCCGGGTACGGCAATGCCTCGGGCACGCGCGACTGCTCCGCCCACGGAGGAGTCGACCGCAACAGCAACGCGGATCTCGCCTTCGCCGCCCTCACCGCCAAGAAGCTCAAGGCCGACTACCAGCAGAACGCGTTCTCCGGTCGTGGCATGGTCCGCAACTACAACGGCGGCGAGCCAGGCACCGACTACCGCACCTACTACGACAGGGCCCTGCTGAACGTCCCCGGCGACGTCTGGCAGAAACCGGGCACCTGGCAGCCGCAGGTCGTCGTCATAGGCCTGGGCATCAACGACTTCTCGACCCCGCTCAACCCGGGCGAGCCGTGGGCCACCCAGAACGACCTGGTCACCGCCTACGCGAGTGCCTACCACGGCTTCCTCGACAAGCTGCGTGCCCGCTACGGCACCCGGACCTTCCTGGTGGTCAGCGCCACCCCCGTGTCCGGAACCACCGCCTTCGCCGACACCGCCCAAAACATCGTCCGGGACCGCAAGACGCAGGGCGACAACCGGATCGGCTACTGGTACTACGACGATCCGGGCCTGGACCGCCTCGGCTGCGACTGGCACCCCTCACTCCACGACCACCAGATCATCTCCGGCCTGCTCGACCAGTACCTCGCCACTCTTCCGCTGCACTGGTAACCGGGCACCCGGTCCGGGCCCTCCGGGCCCGGACCGGGTGCCCACGACGACTGCGAGCGGCCTGACCTCGTGATGCCAGGAGGGAATCAGCCTCCCGGTGCGCCCGGCACCGTCGGCCCTCGTCCCGCCTTTGTCGCCCTCATGCTCCCGACGACCTGCACTGCTGAACCGTCGGCGCGAGATGGCGACCCGGGTTCAGGACACATGTCCGTCGGGCTCCGCTCCGCCGCACCCCGTGGCGACCCGCGGACAGGGTGCTGGTGCCGAGAGAATGTCATCGTGCCGGCAGATCCTGAAGATGCCGAGGGCGTGCCCGTAGCGCCCTGTAGCCTCTCGCGTCCCCATCTGCGAGAGCCTGTTCCAGCAGGTGGGCGATCGGCGAACTCCTCAGGCAGCCTGGTACTGGTGCGCCCGGCCACCGCGCCACTCCACCCACGCGGGGTCATCGAGCAACTGGTCGGCATCCGGGAGCCCGGCACGCCGGAGGAATTCCTCGACGTCGCGGTCGTCGTAGGCGAGGCCGGCGATCTGCCCTCGGATGGTGACCCGGCGGCCGCGGGTGGGGGAGGGCCGGTGAATGACTATCGGCGCGCTCATACTCCCAGCGTGCAGCGCCGGCCTCGGCACAGCACTCCGAGCACACCGTCCCGACAGTGGTGAAACACCTGTCAGCACCAGCCACGTCTCGTGCTGACAGTGGCCAGGGTCTGCGTCAGGCAATGCGGGTCCGGGCGCACGCTCATCTCGTCGGCGAGTACGGTCCCGCACCGTTTGCCTTGGCGGACGCTGACGGGCGGCAGCTGAACGCGGGAGGAACGGGTTGACCCGCGTGACATGCCCGTGCACGTGCGAGTGCAGCCGGATCGATCAGGAATCGAGAAGCGCTGTGTGCGAAGCCGCCTCTAACCTGGCGTTATGGACATCACCATTCACATGAGTTCTCTCCCGCACGACGACCCGGATGCGTCGCTCGCCTTCTACCGCGACGTTCTCGGCTTCGAGGTCCGCAGCGACGTCGGACAAGGCAGGATGCGCTGGATCACCGTTGGTCCGGCCGGTCAGCCCGATACGTCGATCCTTCTCGCGCCGCCGGCTGCCGACCCGGGAGTCACCGAAGACGAGCGCCGCACCATCACCGAGATGATGGCCAAGGGCACCTACGGCTGGATCCTGCTGGCCACCCCGGACCTCGACGCCACGTTCGAGAAGGTGCAGGCCGGTGATTCCGAGGTCGTGCAGGAGCCGACCGAGCAGCCGTACGGCATTCGCGACTGCGCCTTCCGCGACCCGGCGGGCAACCTGATCCGCATCCAGGAGCTTCGCTGAGCCTTGCGGGTACCGCTACGGCCGTGAGGGCGGAATCGCGATGACCTGGAAGGGACGCGGCGTGGCACCAACGCAGAGGTGCCCGCCCTGCCGACCTCACCGGGACCGCGCACGGGTACCTGTTGCACCGAATCAGGGTCCCGACTCCGTCCCGCTGCTGTCCAGCAGTTGCCCGGCCGGCTGCTCGACAACTGCGGCGGCTGGTCAGCACCACCGAGCGCCTGGGGTACCTGCCCCCGGTAGGCACCCCAGGCGCGTGTAGACGTCGATGGAAGACGAGACAAGGGGAGCGTTTCATGTGCCAACCCGAGTGGAGGCATGCTCGTGTCCAGGCGCAGCGCCTGACTGACCTCGCGCGACTGCGCCACGTGCGCGACCGGATCGACAGGCAATACGCGCAGCCGCTGAACGTGGAGGCGCTCGCCCGCGACGTGAACATGTCCGCCGCACACCTGAATCGGCAGTTCCGGGCCGCCTACGATGAGTCGCCGTACACATACCTGACGGCGCGTCGCATAGAGCGTGCGACGGCGCTGCTGCTGCGGGGTGACCTCAGCGTCCCCGAGGTGTGTTTCGCGGTCGGCTGCGCGTCGCTGGGCACGTTCACCACCCGCTTCACCGAGCTGACAGGCGTGCCGCCCGGGGCCTTCCGGCGCCCGGCGGCGGGTGTGGCGGACGGCCGAGCTGATGCTGCGAGTGCAGTCCACGCTGCGGGCCCTGCGTCCACGCCGGCGGAAATGCGAGCGCAACCAGTGCCCTATGAAATAACGCACACTCCGCCGGTCGAGGTCAGGTGATGCGGCGGTTATGGCGAATGGTCGCTACAGCGGTTCGGGGGAGCAGGGAGAACGGTTGCTGCCGGCGTAGAACTCTCCCATATTACTCAACTGACGTCCGAGCCGTGCATTACGGAGGGCGTAGGGAGGAAGCGCCTTGACCAGGAGGACAATTGACGTCACGTCGGCGACCATGACCAACGCGGGCGCTCCTCGCATATCGCCGAAGGGCTCCATAAACACCCGCACGGTCCGCGCTGTAGATGATGAGCGAATATTTCAGTCCGAAAATCTATATCTCAGAAACAACGGGCAGCCGATGCACCCGAGTGGGGTGCAGGGGACCGATCCGGGTCAGAGTCTCACATACGACATCACGAAGCGACTTACCGTTTGTTGGCTTTCGTGAGAGGGCGGCAGGTACTGAGCGCTTGACTTCGCCGGTTGAGCGTTGACACACGCGAGGAGCGTGTTCTGCCTGTGACGGACGGCCGGGCTTCGTCATATCGGCACCGGCCGCGACTCTCTTGGCTATGCTGCGGCCCATGGGTCTTTTCAGCAAGAAGCCCAAGAAGCGCAAGGAGCCCGAGCTGGGCGAGCAGCGGGGGATGAGCTTCGGTCGCGGTGAACTGGACTCGTTGAGGCCGTTCGTCATGCCACCCGACCGTCTCCCGCCCGGTGTCGCCGAGGGCGCGCCCGTCGCCCTGCCTGGTCTGGTCATGGCGACGGCCCTGTTCGCCGGAGGTCGGCTCGACTTCGTGCCCGTGTCGTCCATGAGCGAACTCGGCGGTACCGAGGCGGTGTGGGTACGGGCGATGCGCAACGTGGAGAACCTCGACAGCCTGCGCGTGGTGCGCGAGCTGTGCGACGCGACCCGTGAGGACACCGAGTTGGTGACTCTCATGGGTGACGACCCTTTTGTCGCCTCCCGGGTGGCTGTACTGGACTGGTTGGTCGGGCAGGTGCACGGAGCCCCGCCCGGATACGGCGTCATGGTCGCCGTGCCCTCGTGGCACACGCTGATCCTGCATGTGGTGCGGGGCACGGGGGTCCTGACGGCCGTCGAGACCATGGCGCTGGCGGCAGGGCACTGGTTCCAGACTGCGGAGGACAACCGGGGCGTCAGCCCCGACGTGTACTTCGTCGCCCCCGACCGCCGGGCTCAGCGCATCGCGTACCCGGACGCCGACGGCAAGGTCGTCATCGACACGACCGGCCTGATGGGCGACATGCTGTTCGGCCCGGCACCGCACGGTCTCGGCCTCAAGGGTTAGGCCCTGCCGCGTGTGGTCCCGGGCGAGTTGACGCCGGTCGGAAGGCCATCTGTCTGGCCGATGGCCCTACACGGTCGCATCGATGACGCCCGGCGGCCCCACCAGCCTGCCTTTACGCCACTCAGCGTGCTTCGGCTCCGTGGGCGTGCGAATAGCGGTGACACCCAGCCCGTAAGAGCCGGCGTCCAAGCGGTTGCCGCCGGACCTTGTCCTGGTTCTGGATGGCGTTGTGTGGCCTGCGGCGTCGTATCAACTGTCCGACGCCTCGTTGGCGTCGCGTTGCCGTACGGAAGCTGCCGGACACGCAGGTCGTCGAGCAGTCCCGCTGTCAACGGGATCGTCGAAGCATGTGGGACCGCGCCGACGAAGACCAGCCGCCGTGCCTTGCGCCTGGCGGACGTGCTGTTCTGGTCAGCTTCGCCAGGCGGGCACGGCCGGCAGCGGTACGGGCGGATCGACCGTCAGTACGGTCCCGTCCGTGCGGCCGGTCAGCCAGCCCAGGAGTTCTGCCGCCGGCCCCGACACCTGTGGTCCCTTGCCGTCACCGACCTGGCGCAGCGCCTTGTCTTCGTCGGCGAGCAGCACCACGGCAGGGGCGTCGGGACGGTCGCTGAGTGCCTCTGCCGTGGTGGCAAGTTCCCGCATCACGAAGTAAGGGGGCCAGTCCGTCGGCCTGTGGCCCGTCCCCAGATCGGTGTGGTGCACCTCCACCTCACGCAGCATGCTGCCGATGGCGCCGCGCACCGGTCGCAGACCTCCGCCAAGCCAGCGCACCGGTACATCCCAGGTGTCCTCCGGCTGGTCATGGGCGGCCCGAAGAAATCGGTGCAGCGCATTCTCCAGATCGTCGGCCAGCACGGCGGCCGGACGTCCAGCACCTTCCTCGATCTCCCGTTGTCGCTGGGCCTCGTCGCTGTATTGCGGCAGGTCCGTGCCCGTGCGGGCCGCAGTGAGCAGCCGTGTTCGCGAGTCCGCGCTACGTGCGACGTGGGTAAGTACGTGTGCACGGCTCCAGCCGGGTAGTCGCGAAGGGGCTCGCACGTCGTCATCGGACAGGGTGATCGCGGAGGCGAGCAACCGCTCCACAGATGTACCCAGCAGAGGCAGCAGAGCGGTAGGAGACTGCGTCTCGTCGTAAGTCATGGGTCTTCTCCTACCCCCATCCGCGCGTCACCTGATCCACCCAGCGCCGGCTCTTGGCGCATGTCGAGGACGTGCCCCGGCAGTCCAGGCATGGTGCGGTGCCGGACGCATGGGGCGAGGACCTGAACACATGATGCGGCCGCAGTCGGAACTCGGTACGGCAGCTGCCCACCGCTGTGTTGGCGCCCGTCCGTGGCTTTCGCACCAGGCCATAGTTGCTCTGACCGCATAGGTTCACCGGATTGAGGCGGGCCAGTCGGTGGATAGCGTGTAGTGCCGGCCCGGGCGCCAGGTAGGCGGCGCTTGGAGCAGTTCTTCCAGCGGTGTTCCGGTGAGCAGATGGTCGAGTGCCCATCGGTTGGCCGAATGGGCGATCACCAGGACTCTGCTGCCGTCCCATCCGGTGGCGAGGTCGTGAAGGAAGGCACGGGTGGCCGTGACGACCTGGCGGTAGCTCTGGCCTCCCGGAAATGGTTCGTCGATGTGCTGGGCTCGTTGGGCGGCGATGAGGGAGACCGGGTGTCCGTTGAGGTCTCCGTAGTTGCACTCACGCAGGCGGATGTCCTGGTGGATCGGGGGACGGCCGTCGGGGAACGCGGTCCGGGCTGTCTGGACAGCGCGGTGCAGGTCGGAGGCGAACACGGCCGCGAAGCCGTCGCCGGGTCGACGTTCGCCCAATTCCCGGGCCTGGCGGCAGCCCAGGTCCGAGAGTCGGCCCGGGAGCCAGCCGGTGGCGATGCCGGCTTCGTTGTCCGTGGTGGTGGCGTGTGTCTCGTAGACGATCTCTACTGCCATCAGGGCTCCTGGATGTCCTCGACAAGTCAGGCGGCATGGGCGAGCGGGCGGCCTCCCCGGCGGAGTCCTTTCTCGCTGCGGATGCGCGATCGTTCGCGGCGTTGGGCGGCCAGGACCCCGGGGCGGCAGGTGTTGGCGTCGCGCCACCGCAGGTAGCGGTGCGGCGCGCGGGTCTGGACGGTGTGGTCGGAGTAGTTCGAGTGGGCCTGGGTGAACTGCCGCAGCGGTCCGACATGTGCCTCGATCGGGTTCGCCCAGGACACTTTGGTCGGGGTATAGCACAGCTCGACCCGGTTCCTTTCGGGCCCACTGGCGGATCTTGGGCGCCCTTGTGGGTGGAGAGGTTGTCCGTGATCACGTAAATCGGGGCGCCGTCGGGGCGCCCTTGGATTCCTGAAGGATTCCTGAAGGGGCCTTTCCACAAGGCCCCTTCAAGATGTCGCGTCAGCGAGGATCTGAATCTCGCCCGGTGTGCGGGCTACCGCTCAGGCGTGGTCCTCCTTCGCCAGGATGCACAGCAGCGAGCAGGCGACGGCCGACGACGGCGCGCTGGTGGTCGGCGGTGTGCCGTGCGGGGCATGGCCGACGCTGAAGGTGGCGCTCGCGGTGTTCTTCATGGGGAGGGCGAGGAGGAACGAGGAGCAGTAGATCTGACGGCTCGCCCCCGCCGCCAGGGTGAAGGTGCCGGCGGCGGTCCGGCAGGAAGGTGTGGTGGGGTCGTTGACACTGACGTCGACGGCGTCCACCGGGCCGGTGTTCGTGACGGTGATGCGCCAGCGGGCCGTGCCGAGCAATTGCAGAAGACCGACCGGGCTCTTCTTGGCCCAGGGGCCTGCGCCTCCGGGACCGCAGGCGTGCGGCGAGGAGACGGTGCAGATCTCCTTGTCGACCTTGACCTCGGGACGGCACTGCTCTCCGGGGGCGACATCGAGGGAGACGGTGTCGGAGGTCAGTGCGCCGGTGCTGTCCGAGCCGGTCGCGGTGTCACTGACCGACGTGGTCGCACAGTCGGACGAGACGACGGTGCGCAGGCACATCTGCGGGTCGTCGCCCTCGAAGGAGACGGTCAGCGCGGGGTGGTTGGTGGCGGTGAAGTCGGTGGTGTCGGTGAGGACGAGCTGGACGGTGACGGTGATGGCCGGGTGATCAACTGCGGAGATCCCGGAGAGGTCGACGATGCCGGTCGAAGTCAGCGCCGGTGAGGCGATGACGCTGCCGTCGGGGTCGGTCACCGACACGGTCGAGGCGTCCAGATCGGCGTGGGAGAGGTCGAAGTCCTCCAGCCGGGCCTGCGTGTAACCCTGGACGTGGCCAGGCGCGCCGTCGCAGTAGAAGGCCGCCGGCTTCAGCTCGACCGAGGCGCCGGTGTGCACGCACGGCGAGGCGCCGGTGGCGGGGTCGATCGAAAACAGGATCCCGGCGTCACCGAGGCCGATGAGGCAACGGGTGGTGCTGTCATAGGCATAGCCGTAGTCGCGGGTCGCGCCGCCGTTGACGCCGGGGTGACCGGCCACGGCTGGGAATCCGGCGCACGGCTGGGCGTGTGTCCAGCTGTAGCAGACGGTGTTGCCGGGCAGCGGGCCGCCCCAGACGGGGAAATAGCTGCGGGTCTCTCCTGCGGCCGTGACCACTTCGGGGTTGAAGACCAGCGTGCCGCCGGGAAGACCGGCCAAACCGGTCGCGGAGGATGTCGCAGGGGCGCCGTCGAGGGTGTAGCAGGTGATTGCCGGAGCCGCGCCGCTGGAGGCCGCGGCGCACACGCCGTCAACATCCCCGGTGGTGTCGTAGGAGGTGAAGGCGTTGTACGAGTAGGAACCCGCGCCCGGGCCGGCCGGGTGCGGCGTCGTCCAGCCGGCGCATGTCGCACCGGTCTCGGGGTCGAAGCAGCCGAGGGCGGGTGGCCCGGTGATTGTCGAGCCCGAGGTCTGCGGCGATGAGGAGGCGAAGACCTTGCCGTCCGCCACCACCATGGCACCCATGTAGAGGGAGTTCGTGGCACCCGGCACATCGTGGTTGGGCGGCACGACGGCCGCGAACGGTTGCCCGGTACAGGGGGTGCGGGTGGTGAGACTCATGCACAGGACCTGGCCGGTGCTGGCCACGCCGTACACGTTGCCGCCACTCGCGACGAGTCCCGCCAGGCCGTTGGCGCCGGAGGACGCTCCGTTCGAAGCAAGCAGCGGCACGAAACCGCAGTTGGCGCGCGTGCCCATGTCCAGACAGCCCGCGCCGACCGAACCGGCGGCGACGGCCGGGTAGTAGACGACGCCCGGCCGTCCGGGGTCCAGCACGTACTGCGGTGACAGAGTGGTGAAGACGTTGCCCGTGTCGCCGCTGCCCAGTGGGGCGGACGTGGTGTTGAGCGGACGCGGCCAAGGGCCGCCGACGCACGGCTGGCCGGTGGACAGGTTGTTGCAGACGACCATGCGGGCGGCCGGGCCGGAGTGGTGGTAGATGTTCCATGCTTCGACGTCGCCGGACGCGGTGCGGTACAGGATGGGGGTGAAGCCGTCACCGCCGGTCGAGCGGCTACCGGCCTGCACCGGCGGCAGCAGTTCGCTCCGCGTGGAGGTGTTCGGGGGAGCGGCGTCGGGTCTGGTCGCCCGGACGGCACGGGTGGCCGCCCCCTGGTCGGTGGGGGTGAAGGTGGTGCCGTCGGTGGACCACGAGGGCGTCCAGCCGGGCGGCACCCGCAGCGAATCGGGTACGTAGGTCTGGGACGTTCCGGCACCCGTGATCGGGTCGGTGATCGTGGTGGTCGCCGGGTCGCCGGATCCTGCGTCGTGGTACCCGATCGCCCAGTTGACGGTGTCGCCGTGCTCGGCCGTGACCTGGCCGGAGTGCGTCACGTTCTGGACGGTCTTGGTCAGAGTGGAGTCCCCCGGCACGTCCGCGGTGGCTGCCACCAGGGTGGACGCGTGTGCGAGCACAGGCTGGACGGAACCGACGGCCGCCGCCAGCAGGGCCGCACTCAGAGCTACGGCTGCCCGGCGCACGGACGGCCGTAATATTCTTCCACAATGGTGCGATCGGGCCACAGAATTCCCACCTTCGTCTCAGAAGATCAGGCTGCGGCGCACCACAGGATTTATGGATGAGCGCCGCCGGATTCACCGTAGAGACGATTAGCAAACGCGTCATCCGATCTGACTAAGCCCGTGCCTCGGTGATCGAAATTGGTTTCAAAGTGCCGCAAAATTTCGCGTCCGCGCCCATATTCTGTTGTCCGGCTTCGTGTTGTAGGTGATTTGGTGGAGCGCCGGACAGAGTATCGGCACATTGAGCGCTTACCGCGTGGCCACTGATCGGGCGACGTCGCGGCGGTGCATGCGCAGTCACGCAGCGACGGGAAGCATCAGGGACGCCCCATAGGAAGGGAAAACTTCACCACCTGTGCACTGCACGGTGTCGGGCGCTCTTCTGGACGAAGGAGCAGTACTGGGCCATGGTCTCCCGGCATTCTGCGGGCTCCAGCTCACGCCCTGAGGGCCGCTCGCGTGCCCACCGCTGCCAGGGGCCGTCCGGCGTGAGGAAGCAGGCTGCATGGTCGGTGCCTTGGGCGGTGTCGAGGTGGAACAGGGCGCCAAGGGCGGGATGCCTGGTCATAGCCCAGGTCGGGGCGGGCCAGGTAGCGGTCGAGGTAGGTGGTCAAGAGGTCGGCGTCGGATGGGGGCCCGAAGGGGGCCAGGGCGATGCAGTACGCGTGTCCTGCGTACGGGGCCGGCGGAGGGCTGGTGGCATTGGGAAGAAGGGTGCGTCACCGCTGCTTGGAGGTCCACGGCCACGGACCGAGCGGCCGCGTGTGCAGCGGGAAGGCCGCCGAAATCTCTGTCAGCGGCATCGTGGATGATCGGGCGCATGACACATGGTTCCCGAGAAGCCCTTCGATCCCTCGCCTCGCAGCACCTGTCGCCCGACGATGCTGCGAAGTGGCTCGGTCTGCTTCGCCCTGGTATGCGTCTTGAGGTCGCAACTGGCACTGACGACGCTGTGGGGCGCCTCGGTGGTCTTCCCGCCTTGCCTGCCAGCGCGGAGTGGCCGGTGTGGGAGGGGCATGGTCCGCTCTCCTTCGTCGCCTCGATCGACTGCGCGCGTCTGCCGACGGCCGCGCTGGACATCGATCTGCCAGAGGCGGGAACGCTGCTGTTCTTCTACTTCGACGGGCAGTTGGACGACGGCGAGGCCCTCGTTCTGGCCGACGACCCGGAGAGCTGGGCGGGTGCCCGTGTGCTCTACGTGAGGGCCGAGGAGGAGGTGGCGGAGCGTGTGGCGCCTGCCGGGCTGAAGCGGTATCTGGTGGTGCCGCTGGCCGCTCGGGTGGAGATGACGGCGACCGAGCCCTGGCATCCCTCCGTCCGGGCCGCCTTCGCTCCGGGAGCTTCTCTTGGCAACCGGTACGACCATCCGGTCTGCTCGCAGGAGTTCCTGAACGCGCTGTGGGAGTTCGACGACGAGGTCGGGCATCAGATCGGCGGCCATGCTCAGTCGGTGCAGAACCCGGTGGAGATCGAGATCGCGGAGGCGGTACTGGACAGCGAGGTGTCCTGGGCCGACCCACGGCTGTCCGAGGAGGCGGGCAATTGGGTGCTGCTGGCCCAGTTCGACAGCGAGGACGCCGCGGACATGATGTGGGGCGACGCCGGAGCCCTGTACTGGCTGATCCGCCCGGAGGATCTGGCCGAGCGGCGCTTCGAGCGGGCGATGTTCACCTGGCAGTGCAGCTGATGGCCGCGGTACCTCCCGCTTGGGGAGTCCAGTACACGCTGAGCCTGCCGAGCGAGGGCGCTGCCCGCGCCGCCGCGGCCGAGTTGTCCGGGATGGGGCACCGTCTGACGGCGGTGCGCGTCCACGATCACTTCCGGTTCGTTCCGTCGAGCTTCTGGTACGGCCAGCCGTCGATGGACCCGGAGCTGGAGGGGTGGTGGCAGGTTTTCTCGCTGGCCGTCTACTGCGGGCAGGAGCGCAGGGCTCTCGACCCGTTCTTTCGGAGTGAACGGATTCGGGTGGCCCATGTGGCCCGAGCACACGGCGGTTTTCAGCAGGGGTACAGCGAGGGGCATGCTGCGACTCTCGAAGGAGTCTTCACACGGGACGGCCTGGTCCATGAGCAGGCCGGCGCCGATGTCGCCCTTCCGAGTCCTCTGCCCAAGGACCCCTCGCGGCCTCCGGCCGGTCCGCCGTGGAAGTGCAGTGAGGTTGGTGAGCCCGCAGCGGTGGTCCAGGCCGTAGTGGCGGTCGCAGAGCGCATGTACGGCAACGTGGAGAGCGTTCCGGACGCCGTGGGATGGCTGCTCGACGAGGAGTTCGCGTTCGGCGAGCCCTATGGGTCCACGGGTGATTTTCTCGGCGATCTCGCGGATGCCGTGGCCCACCAGGGCACTTGTACCGACACCACCGTCGAGGCCGTCCCGTTCCTCGTCGAGCTGGTCTGCGACGACAACATCGCGCCCGGCAGCCGGTTGGTTCTGCTCGGCGACCTGCTGCGGTTCGCTGCTTCGGGGCCTGCGGCAGAAGTCTCCCTGGCCGATCGCATCACCGCGTTCGGGGGCGCCTGGGAGAAGTCTGCAGCTGACTACCTGACACGACGGGCCATCGGCGGCGAGCTGCCCAGGCTGCTGTCCCGATGGGAGGACGAGAGCGATGCCGTCCGATTCGCGCTTGCCGCCCTCACCGCGCTCTGTGGCACTCGTGACGAGCGCGCACTCGCAGGACTGGCTACTCTGCCGGCTCCAGCAGGCAGCTCCCGCGCCGATGTCGTGTCGCTCGTGGCATCCCTGCTGAGCAACGACCGAGAAGGCTTGGAACCTGCATTGGACCGGCTGGCCTCCTGGCTGCCCAGCGCTGCAGAGAAGGCAGCCGGCCCGAACGTGGATCTTCAGAGTCTGGGACTGGCCATCCTTCCGGGCCTCGTCCTCGAAGACGTGGCGTCGGGAATCGTGGCAGAGCGTGATCTGCCGTAACTGCTGACGATGTCATGCATGACGACTGGTGTCGCAGACACGCAGGTCTGGGGCGCCCGACTCCAGGCTTACTCCGGCGCGCCCCAACAGCCGGACACGTTGGTCATCTGGCTGCTGGGCGTGACTGGCACTCCCTACGATGACTGCGTTGTCCTGTCGTACGGGAGAACCGAGAAGAGGCAGATGGACTTCACAGGGGCGGGCGAGATGCACGCGGCTCCCGGGTTGCGGACAGCTGTCGGGATCTTCTCCGGCAAGACTGATCGGACGCTGTCGCGGATTTCGGAGCTCAAGGCAGAACTCGCGGACCTCTGAGTCACCGCTTCCCCGTAGGACACGCTGGAGGGGCCCTGGTGCCGTACGGCACCAGGGCCCCGAAGGAACTGCTACACCATCTGCCGGCCTTCGTGCTGCGCCGGCCTTCTGTTTCCGCAGACCCGACCTGAACGGCGTCGGGGGCGCGGGGATCGCGGTTGCTTGACCGGAGACCACCTCACTATCGATGTCCTGCGGTACCCGGACTCAGTGCTTCCGTCCGGGCGATCCTGATGGCGCCTTGCTCCTCCGTTCTTTCCCTCTGAACCAATCACTTACCGAACTGCAACTGCATACTGCCTGTGGCCTTGATCAGCGCCACGTTCCGGCAGCCAGCCCCGTCGCCCGTCATGCATGCGCTCTGGCTTGGAACCCCGCTGCCGAACTTCCCGGCACGCGCGCCGCAGTCAGGCGCCTTTGCCGAGGTACTGCTGACAACCACTGCTGGTACTGCCGTACTGCTTGCGGCGGCCCCTGATCACTGCGGGCCACCCGGTCCGGTCGTCAGTCCCGTCGCCATCCTGCAACCGCTCTGGCTTCAGAACTCCACCACCGCACCGCCCTGCGTACTGCAACTGCGTACTTTTGACCGGCTGTTCGTCTCAGCCAGGCCCCGTTGATCTCCGTTACGAGAGAAACCATAACCACTCCGCGCCTCAATGTCTACTCCAGCGAGGACAGATTTCTGCGTGCCTCCCAGTGAGCTAGTCGCCCTCATGCAGACCATTAGTACGGCCGTGCGGACCAAAAAGGCGGTCCTGGTCGTCTCCGAGCCCGTCTGAACGCCCGGCGCCGCGGCGGCACAGCGCTGCACGCTTCGCCTCTGTGCCTACTTGGACACCGCAGGCCGTCGCGGACGCCACCGCGCACGCGCGTGCCCGACCTGGACGGCGCACGGGAGGCCTCGGCCGGCTGATACTCGTCGCCCCTCATCCCCCGACAGCGACGCCGTCACCGCCTTCCGGCGGGCGGCGAATACGACCTCGGCGGTGGCCCCGAGCCACGGAACCGGGCCACGTGGGGCGCCGGCCACGAGTCGTGGAGGATCGAGTTGACCAAGGCAAGCCGGGACGCCTGTAACCAGTCGTGGGTAAGGAGATGCCGGGCGACGGCGCCGCCGATGTCATGGCTCGCCACGGCGATCGGCCCGGAGACCTTCAGCGCGGACGTGAAGCGCGCCCCCCAGTGCTCGGAGTCCTGCGCGCGTCGCGATGGTCTCGGCGTCCGACTCCCTCCGCGGCCTGAGACGGATGGAAGCGGAGGTCCCCACCCGCGGTCAGGGCTGAAAGCGCAGCCGGCACGATCGGCCTGGCGTGCCCTTCTCCACGAGCGCAAGCTGGTAAGTGAGCGAAGGGAGCCGGAACCATGATCACCGATCCCAATGGTCTCCTCGTGATCAACCCCGGCGAGGGGGAGAACACCGACCTCGGCGGCCTGGGCGTCGACTTCAAGGTCTCGGGCGACGCCACCCGTGAGAGTCTCGCCATCGTGGAGCACCCGATGGAGCCCGGGCGTCTGGTGCCTCCCCATGTGCACGAGAGCGAGGACGAACTGTCGTACGTCCTGGAGGGAACCTTCGGGGTGAGAGTCGGCGACCGGGTCGCCACCGCCGGTGTGGGCACCTACGTGTTCAAGCCACGTGGAGTCCCGCACACGTTCTGGAATGCGGGCAGCGAGCCGGGGAGGTTGCTGGAGGTCATCTGGCCTGCCGGCTTCGAGCGGTTTTTCGAGTCGCTGGGGAAGTTGGCGCAGACGGCGGGCAGTCCGGAGGAATTCGAAGCGCGCCGCGCCGAGTTGGCAGCTGGTTACAACCTCGAGTTCGTCCCCGACTGGGCTGACGAGCTCAAAGAACAATACGGACTCAAGCTTCTCGGCGAGCCGTGAGCTGAGCTTCCGAGCCAACTACCGGCGGGTTACGGGCTGCGCCGGCGATGCCCGGGTGCAGCTCGCAGCAGGCCTGCCGTACGTCATCCGCCCACCCCGGCAGCATGAACCGGAGCTCTGCTGCAGGGCTTCGGAAGTCGTACCTGCCCGCGCTCGCAAGCGGCTTGCAGTTGAGTGGCGGATCAGCGCCACTGTCGCCCGCGTCGGGACCCATCCATGCCAGGTGCCCGGCCGGGAGCCGTGGCGTCCGTGCGTGAGAGCGGGCATCAGCAGGCTCCTTGCTCCCACCGCCTGTCGAGGCCAGGTCGGTATCGATCGGGCGGATCAGGCCGTGAGATGCCCCATTACGCTGCGCATGACCTGGTGTACGGCAGCGCGGGACGCGTCGGTGGGATCGACTGCCTCGAAACTGTGGTGGCCGTCCGGTACGTCAACCACCTCGATGTTCGCCCCGCTCTCCTTCGCAGCGCCCAGGAACGCCTCCACGGTGACGGCGATCTCGGCGGTCTCCAGCCCGACGCGCACGAGCACGACGGGCAGGTCGCCGGCGTGGGCGATCGCGTCCGCCGGGCTGAAGCGGCTCCCGACGCGCCCCCAGTTCGGCAGCGGCGCCATGACCGGGTAGTTCGCCGCCAGGCAGCGCAGCCACGGCGGAGGCGCCGCCAGCCACTCGGCACTGATCAGGCCGCTGCCCGAGAAGAACCAGAGGGCGATCCGGTCCGCGTCCACCCGCGGATCCGACCGGACCAGCTCCACCGCGGCGGCCACGTCGTCGGCGGCACGCTCGTAGTCCGTCACGTCGTGCAGGCGGTGGTCGACCGTCACGCCCACCACCCCCCGTGCGGCGGCGTAACGGGCGTACCCCACCATGCCCGGCCACTCCCTGGGAGTCGGGCGGGCCCCTGCGGGGACGGGGCCTCCGTGCATGATCAGGACCGCCGGCCGGGGGCCGCGCGCGGACGGGAGGTGAAGATCGACGTGTGCGATCCGCTCGACGGGTGCCGCGGGCAGGTCCAGCAGGAACGGGCGCAGATGGGCCGGAGGCTCTGCGGCGTTCGCGGGAGCGAGCCGGTGCCCTTCGCCGGCTGCGGCCTGCAACAGGGTCTGTGCCAGCTCATCCGGGCTGGACAGCATCGGCCAATGCCCCGTGGCCAGTTCGAAGAACGTCACCCGGGGATCGGCCAGTGCCTGGAGTGAGGGCTCCCCGAGGTCCACCCGGGCCTGGACCATCGCGATCCCCGCCCCGTTGTGGGTGCACAGCACTCCGGCGAAGGGGACCGAGGAGACCGCCCCGGTCAGGCTCAGCGGCTGGAGCAGCGTGCCCAGCGGCTGAGGCTCGGCGAGCTCGGTGAGCCGGTCCAGCGCCGAGTCCGGTACACCTGCGACGCTGCCCCAGAGCTGCCAGTCCTCACGCGCCGGAGGCGGCAGCTCGGCCGACCGGGACCCGTCCTCGGCCGCACGCCGCATCACCTCTTCACGCAAATGCCGGTCGGCGACGGAGGCCAGAGCGGGGACGCCGTCCTGAGGCAGTCCCGAGTCCAGGTAGACGATCCGGGCGATCGACTCGGCGCGACGGTCGGCGGCACCCAGCACCGGATGGATGCCGTAGTCATGACCGACCAGGACGATCTCCGCGGGCGTCGTACGCGCGACCGAGTCGATCACCGCGACGACATCCGCGATGTGCGACTCGAGGTCGATGACCGCACCCGGGGCGGCGGGGACCCCGCCGAGCCCGCCGAGCGGCACCGTACGGACGTCGGAACCCGCCGCTGTCAGCCGGGCCGCCGTGTCGTGCCACACGTGCGGTCCGGTGAACATGCCGGACACCAGGATGAATGCGGTCATGGTCTCTCCTCGATACGCCGTCGTCCGCGGACCGGCACGAGCTCCGGCCGACCCCTCGCCGGTACCGTAGAAACTCCCCCGGAGGGAGGTTCAAGTGTTCTCGTCATGGGACGGCATGTGCGGCATCGGCGAACTCGCCCGGCGAGCGGAGGTCAGCGTCAAGACGGTCCGCTTCTACTCCGACCGCGCCCTGCTGCCCGAAGCGTCCCGGAGTTCCGGCGGACACCGCCGCTACGGCCCCGACGCCTTGGAGCGGTTGCGGCTGATCCGCGCCCTGCGCACCCTGGACCTGCCGGTCTCCACGGTGCACCGCGTCCTCGACGACGAGGACGAGAACGCCGCCGGCCGGACGGGCGGGGCTCTGGAGGACGCCGTCGCGGGACAACTGGCCGAGCTCGGGACACAGCTCGCTGCCTTGCGCTGGAGAGAGGCCGCGCTCCGCGCCGTACAGGAGAGTCCGAAGTCCGATCGCCCCGGCCGTCTGCTCCTGATAGGAGCCGTGACCGCGCCCCCGAACACCGCCCCTCTGGCGAGGTTCTGGCGTGCGTGGCTGCCACCGCGGATGCCACCCCGGTCCGTCAGCGCCTTCCTCGAGGCCGCTGTCCCGCAGCCGCCGCAGTGCCCCGAACCGGCCCAAGTGCTCGCATTCGCCCGGCTGTACGCCATGGTGACCGGACCCTGTGACGGCGACGCGCCCACCCAGCCCCACGCGCACCGATCGGTGGGGGCGCGCGGGTCGGCCGTGCTGTACGCGGGCCTTGCCGAGGCGTACGACCTGGCGGCCGCTCAGATGCGCCAAGGCGCAGAGCCGCACGCGGGGGAGGCGCTGGACGGGTTCGTGGACGCCTACGCACGTGCCGCCAACGCCCCCGACACCCCCGACTTCCGCCGTGCGCTCGCACGGCGGCTCGCGGCGGACCCGCGCCTCGACCGGTACTGGGAGCTGACGGCCGAGCTCGTCAGCAGGCACGGCGACCGGCCCGCGCCGAATCCGGGCACGTCACACGACTGGCTACTGGCCGCGCTGAACTCCGACCCGGGACGTGCGGCGGCCGCCCGGGGCGCTTGCAGCGCGCGGTTGCAGAACGAGCGCCGGTCCGAGTAGTGCGGCTGTTGGTCGTCGAGGCTCGGCACATCCTCGGTGTCCAGTCGGCCCATTGTTTTCGGGCCGACCTTGCCGTCGCTGGGTGAGATTGTCCTCGGCAGTTTCAGGGACAGTCGGTGTTCGCGCGGGACTCACGGGCCCTGGCCAAGGGCGTCGTCACGGTGCCACCCTCGTCGGTGTGCGCCTGCGGTGATCACCGCCGAGGTGAGGGGGACCGACTGTACGGCAGCGGCGCTCGCATGTGGCGGACGAGCATGACCGAGAGCATGGGGCGACGTGTCGCGCTCAGCGGCGACACCACCCCCCTCCTGCCGAGTTCCGCGACCCGCCCGCCCAACCGCTGTGGCGGGGCGGGCGGACATCCGGTTGTCGACGTCCGATGCGCAACCGGACGGCTGCCTGGTGCAAAGGCCTGGCACCGGCGGCCGTCATCATGCGGGAAACGATGACTCGCCCCGGGAGCCGGGGTGTCTGCCTGCTCGGCTCAGCGCAGCAGTGTGTCGAGGAACGGGCTGGACAGGACGTGGTGGGGGTCGAGGCGGTCGAGAATCTCGACCGCCTCGTCCCAGCCCGGACCGCCCCCGGCGCGCTGGCTGGCGGGGATGGCTCGGGTGAGGACGTCCGGGTCGGACCACGCGGCGGTGTCGCTGTAGGCCCAGCCCTTGGACCACTCCACGCGGACCGTCGCCCGGTCCCCGTCCAGGGTCAGGAGGAATTGCTCGATGTCGCGATAGAAGCGGTGCAGGGCGGGTGTGGTCGGCAGGGAGAGGACGTCGATCCACACGGCGGTGTCGACGTCCGGCTGGTCGGGACGTGGCCGCAGGGCGGACAGCAGCGGTGGCCGCGCGCCGGGGACACCGCACACTGACGGGTCCTCCAGGCCGGTCACCCGGATCTCCACCTGGCCGTTGACCGGGTACTCACCGCGTGCCGCGTACTGCGCGAGCAGCGTGCGGTAGAAGTCGGCGAACTGGCTGACCACCCATTGCAGATCGGCGCGGCGGGTCAGGACGGCGTAGCCGTTGGCGGTCTCGCGCAGCGTGGTGGGCCGCACGTACTCCAGCAGGTTGCGGGAGGCGCCCCACAGGTCCGAGCGCAAGCCGCCTGCCAGCAGATGGGTGAGGACATCGCCGGTCAGCACGTCCCTCACGAGGGTTCCCGAGAGCAGGACGTCGGTGATGTCGCCGGTCAACGCGACCTTGGCCAGCAGGTACTGGACCTGCCCGAAGAGCGGCGCGCTCGCCCATGCCCCTGAGACCAGGTCCCCGGCCAGCCGGGCCACCGGCTCGGGGATGGAGTCGGAGAACGGGTAGTTGTACGGCTCTGCGACCGCACGCGCGGCGAGTGGCCTGTTGGGGGTGACGCTCCAGGTCTTGAGCCAGGGGCTGTCGGTGAAGGCGAACCAGATCGCCTCCACCCGACCGGTGCGGTCCACGAAGCGCGCCAGGGTCCGCGTGCCCGCCGGAGCACCGGGGGCGGCGAACAGTTCGGTGGCTGGGATGTCGAGGAAGGACTGGCAGCGCAGGTTGTGGTCGGTGCCCATCCGTAGGACGGCCTCGGTGACGAGCGAGCGGCCGACGTGGGTGAGGAGCGCGTCGCAGTCGGGCTCGGCTCGGCTGACGGTCCGCAGGACGTAGCTGCCGGCGCCGTCGTCCCAGACTACTGCGGTCAGCTCGGTGACCAGGTTGCTCAGCGAGCCGTAGCCGTGGCCGGGTGACGGGCTTTCACCGACGGCGGGGGTGGCCGTGCCGTGCGCGCCGATGGCAAGTGCGCCGCCGACCGAAAGGTCGCCAGGTGCCGGCGCGGAGGTGACCCCGTATCCGCCGGCGCCGGCGAATGCGAGCAGCGTCTCCAGCGAGGCGCCGGCCTGGACCCGGACCACGGCTGAACCGTCGACGGCCTGCTGCTCCAGCGACATGGCGGTGAGGTGTGCGGTGGTGTCCAACAGAATGACCCGGGTCGCGGCGGGTGTGCCGTCGGCCACCGTGAGAGGGGCCCAGCCATGCCGTTGCCCCTGCGCACGCGCCGTCCAGCCGGCGCCGTAGGCCCAGTTGACGACGTCGAGCACCTCCTGAGGGCTGCGTGGAGCACACGTCCACAACTGGTCGGTATGGATCTCGCCGGCCCAGTTCTCGTAGACGCGCCGGTAGACGTCGAGTCCGGCGGGGAAGCCCGGCGGCGGTGGCGACGCCGCGTAGGCGCTGCCGGGCCGGACCAGTCCGCGCAGCAGCCAGACTGCGCCACCCGCGGCGGCCGACGACGCGAGCAACCTGCGTCGCGACAGCCCACCGCCCTGGTTCGCAAGATCGTCCGTCATCCCCGCAACCCCTCCCCCTGACTCGCTCCCAACCGGTCCTGCCGGGCCCGGTCGAGCACGCACATTACCTTTCAACCAGGACCTCGCGGTCACTTGTTCGATTGATTCACGTGAACGAGTGAATGTCCCGCGAAACCGGACTCTCCACGGAGGTGCTGCCTTATACCTGATCGTTCGAGAGTGAGGCCCGGAGTCGTCTCAAGCAGATGAGGCAGCAGCCGAGTTGGAGCAGCCGGAGGGAGGTCGGCACAAGCCATCAGGCTCAAGGCCAGCGGAAGCCACAGCTTCTCGTGTTCCATTTCGGGCCTTGTCCTGGGTTGGCCCGTACCGGAGATCGTGGTGCCGATCATCCTGGACGAGTGCCGCTTCGACGAAGTGCCTTTGCTCCAGGGCGCCAAGATCCGAGACCTGACCGTCACCGGCTTCACCCTGCCAGGTCTCGCCGCCGATACGGCCCAGATCGACGGCCGCCTGGTTCTGTCCCGCTCCCACCTGACCGGTCCCCTCGTACTCACCCGCGCCCATATTCACGCCGACCGCGCCAGACGACGTGAGATGACTTCTGCAGCGTGACCGCGAAGACGGCGAGTGGTGCCGGCCCCTGCTCTCTGCGGCCGCTTCGGGGGACGTTCGGCCCGCCGCCAAGACGAGGGTCCGCGGCCTCGCCGACCCTGGATGAGGAACGATATCGAGGTGAACGCCCGCCGCTGGAACCTGACAGGTGGCCCCACGTCTGATCGCCGCACCGGCTGAGTACGATCACCTACGCCGGTCTGAGTACGCGAGCGGTGACCTGCCGCCCGCGGCACAGAGAGGGTGAGCACATGCGCCGACTTCTGCTGCTCGCCCCGCTGTTGCTGCTCACCGCCGGTTGCGGCGTGGTGCAGTCCTCCGAGGACGAGGCGACGGACGCCGCACGGCAGGTGGCCACGAAGGTGGGCGAGCGTCTCTACGGCCAGCGCCCGCGCACGGCGGCGGAGGTCGGGCGCTCTGCTTCCGGCATCGACGGGGTGGAGGTACTGCGCGTGACGGGTGCCTCGACACACGACGGAGACGGCATCGACCTGATCGTCCGCACGTCCGGCTCGGCGTACCACGGATGGCTCGACGTCAACGAGGTCACCGTGCGGCGCTGTTTCGCTGTGCGGGTGTCAACCGAGTCGGAGTGGCGCGAGGACCCCCGTGACGTGGGCTGCCCGGACGGCCCTCCGCTGACCTTCGCCCCGCCACCCGAACCGCCCCAGCTGCCGTACGACGAGCTCCGCGCGAATCTTCCCCGGGTGCCGGAGGGCGGCCGGGTCGACGAGGCCGAGGTGCGCCGTACGCTCGCTGCCCTCGATCTGCATCCGGCGATCCGCACAGAGGTGAAGGCGGCCGGCGGCCGTGTCGGTGTTCTCCTGTCGGTGAAGGGCAACGGCTTCGACGCGCAGGACTGCCTTCTTGCCCGCGTGAGCCCCGGCGCGACCACAGTGTGGGTGCCGCCCCGGATTCAGCGGATGCCCGGGGAGGGCGGCTGCACCGTCGGCAACGCCCTGGAACCGCTACCGCCACCGCACTGAACGGGGTGCCCGACTCGGGCGAAAGGCCGTCCGCAACTGGTGGACCCGGACGACGCGGCGCCCGTCGCGAGGGCCGCCGACCGGCTGCGGGCCGAGGCGACCGTGGTGATGACCACGCACGACCCGGCGAACTACCCCGGAGTCTCCCCGCACCAGCCCTCAGCGGCCGGCCACTTCCCCGTGCGGATCGACGCGGCGCTGGTGCCGGACGAGCACCTGGTCCCCGACGTGGCCTCCGTGCTGCAACTGCCACCCCGGCTGCTGCTGCACGCCCGGCTGCTCGACGCGACCGACGACAGCAAGGTCGCGAGCAGGCCCCGGACGTGACGCCGGTCTGCGGCTGGTCCCGCCCGGCCACCTGGACGGCAGTGTCCTGATCTTCGCGCCGGACGGTACCGCGCTGGGCGAGTTCCAGCAGTACGCGCAGGCCGACGGCAGTAAGCTCGGCCACCGGCCGGGCGGCCGTCTTCACCCAGTCGGCACCTCACTTTCCCAGCTGTGACTTCTCCGTCCGGCTCGGCGACCAGGCCACCCGGCAGGACAGCCTGATCGACTACTTCGCAGGCCGGACATCCTCCGGCCGCCGTGCGATCAGGACGTCGGCTCTGTGCTGCCAGCCGAGGGAGGAGTAGAGGCGCTGGCCTTCCTCGCTGGCAATGAGAAGACCGGTGCGGGCACCCTGGGACACTGCGGCCTCCGCCAGAGCGCTCATCACGGCGCGGCCCAGGCCGCGTCGGCGGTGCGCTGGGTCCGTCTCGATGCGATCGGCGATCGCGTCACCGCCGACCACGGCTATGGAGCCGCGCGCTGCCACCTCTCCCGAGGGGGCATGGAGGGAGACGATCGTGACGGGCCCTTCCGTGCGCACCTCGCACTGGTACGGCGCGGCAGGCTCGTGCTGCGGGTGCTCGGTCAGGTCGGTCGTCATGAACCACTCGGACCGGTGGAGCAAGTCCAGTCCGGCGGCACCGACGACGGCTTCGACTGTGGTTGGGCGCAGCGTAGGCACAGTGAGCCAGGTGGTCCGCCGCGCGGCTGCTACGGTTGCCGCCAGCCGTGCCACGGACTCGGGCTCATCGTCCGCCCGCAGCGCGAACACCTCGACCTCTCGGCCGGGTTGGTCGCACGTGGACCGCAGGCCGTCCCCGGCGGGCTCGAGGGGCTCAGCCTCGGGCAGGCCTCGGGCGACGGTCCAGCCGTCCAGCCAACGGCGTATCAGCCCTGATTCGATCTTCGTCATCCGGCGATTACAGCATGACCACAACCGGTGGGTCCCCGCCGAACGACGCCGCGCTCCATGGCCGGCCGGTCTCAGCTGATTCACCTTGCCACTGCAGTTCACGTTGGTCGCCAGGGGTGAGCCTTGGAGGACCTCGCGTGCCGCACCGGCGGCGTCGGGGAACGAGTCCTGCTCCCAGCAGGTAGACCCCCGGGTCTCAAGGGAGGGGAGAGGCGCCGCGGCGCCTCGATCATGACCGCGCCCATGTCGGCGGCCTCAGGGGTACCACTATCCATGCGAGACTCCCCCTCCGAAGAGTTTGCCCGTGAACTGGACGCTGCGCTGTGCCATCGTTCCCGACTCCGCGACCGCTGTCGTCGTGGCGGGCTTGAAGATCAGGTCGTAAACCCGTTGCATGACGGCGACATCGTGTCCGGAGTGACGCTCCCCTCCGTCTTCGTGATCCCCGGCGTGGCCACCCGGCCCATGCCCCGCGATGGCTGGCCCCACCCACGGTGTCTCGACGCTGACCCATGGCCCCTCGGCGAACCACGAGGTGGTTCCCACGGTCTTTCGAGTGACCTGTCCCGGATGCGCGGCGGCGTGAGCCGCGAACCAATCCTCGACGCGGTCATCGACCCAGCCGTGCAGGAGCCAGAAGACGGGGTGCACGTGTGACGAGAACGTGTCGTTGAGATCGTCGTAGTGGAACGGCTTACCGCTGCGTGTCGCCTTGATCCACTTGTCGGACGTATCGGTGAGCGGCCGGCCGCCCGGCAGCGGCGTGAGCGGATTTTCGGGCTCCGTCGGAAGCGAGCACCACCGGATATGCATCAGATTGTGGATCAACCATTCGATCTTCGCGCCGAGCTGGTCGAGGGACAGTGTCGCTAGGTATTCCGCATCCTTGAATTGTCGCTGAAGGAACGTCATCCGTGATTGCCAGTACTCATCGCTCTTGATGGTCGCCAGCCCCTTGAAGGCGGCATCACCCTGCCCCTGGTCCCAGGCCTGCGGCACTGAAAATCCGTCGCGATTCCGTGACTGCCGGCTCGGGGAGGGAATGGACGTCCATGCCTGGATCATGGGCAGGCCGTGTCCGCTCAGCAGCTCGCGGACCTTCTGGATCATCTGGCGATGCATGTAGAGAAAATCCTCACCGGCGCCGTTGTCCGGCTCGCGCAGGTCGACGGTGCCGCGCGTGGGGACTTGGTTGGGGTGAGGAGGGGCCCAACCGAGCTCGGTGATCTCCACCTTGTCGCTGTCCGAGATGTCACCGTCGCCCGGGTTGACCCAGTTGTCCCGCAGCCCGTGCCAGATCGCGTGGTGCAGGCGATGGGACCGCGAACCGACCACTTCGAGCATCTCGGGCGGAAGCGGGACCGCCTCGCGCGCCTCGACGAACGCAGGGCGCACCATGATGAACGAGGCGACGCTGCCGGCCCGGACCGCACGATCGAACGTCTGGTTCGGTGCGAGGTCGTCGTGCGGCTGGCTGCGCACGACCGAGCCGACGATCGCATCGATCTGTCGGCGACCGTTCGGCCACTTGGCGGTGTAGTGCCCGTCGTACTCGTACAACCAACCGTCGCTCGGCGTTTCGGGCACGCCATGGGCGTTCCACTTGATCCAGGTGGCTTCGTCGCGATCCTCGATCTTGCCATTCAGGTGCATATCGAGCGGACTTTCGTCGGTGCCCATCTCGAACAGCCCTGTGAGTCCGCCCGTAGCCGTTGGGTGAAACGTCATCACTCCCTGGCCGAAGAGGTAGCGGGACCACTTGTCGACGTCGTCCTTCACGATGTGATCGGGGTCGAGGTCGGGTAGGGGGTCGGGTCGATTGATGAAGCTGCGGTAGGTCCAACTGCCAGCGAGCAGGTCGTAGATCATGGCCATTCACCCTATCTAGTTCGATCGACGCCGCGATACCTCTGAAGCGATTGGCGGCGTGCTTCAGTACTGCAGGACCTGTGGAAGGAAGCACTCGCATTACAGTGCCTGTTCGATGCGGATCGGGTCCCGCATGTCCGAAGCCACATAGGTGGTGACGGTGTCCGGCTAGGGGGCCTTTTATGAAGGAATTCCGAATCACACCCGGTGTCGACTAGGCCGCCGAAGAAGAAAAGGCGGAGGCTGCTCTGGTAAGCGCACTTCAGCCAGCGGCCGAGATCCACTTCAGATCCCGCGATTGTGACGCCCGCTGATGCGAAGTTGGTTCCTCTCAATGAGTTATTGAGAGGAAAAATCACTCCATGCCATCGTTGTTGGGTTATGAAACCCCCTCGTCGTTCGACATGCATACGAGTCGTTCACCCGCATGGTTTTCGACGTAGAGGTTCATGGTTCCAGCATCGCTGAGCACGTCGTAAGTGGCGTTGCCTGCTGGCGAATGCCGCCGCGTCGCCGATCAAGGCCACAATCGGTGCAAGAGAGCCAAAAAGTCGAGCCTCCGCGTATGCCGGCCGCGATACGGAACCTCCAGCGGAGGCGGCCGAGTTGAGGCCGCGTGTCACCCAGTATCCGCTATGCGTGGTACATCCGCATCTGCCAAACCTTGGGGTGCGGTTCCGCGGCATGACGGCTCGAACTGACATTTCGACCGGGTTCTCCGCCGACTGGAGCACCGCCTCCGCGAACACGTGCTGATCTCCTGGCCGGCCCTGATCGGCACCCTCATTGCCGAGTGCGCATGCGGGAAAAATGGCTGCGGTTCACCCGTGAAGCCGGCCTCCTTGAACTGGTCATCCTGGCCCGGTGAGGCCGCGACGATCACCCAGATACCCCCGCTGAAGCCGACCCAGAAGTGCATGGGCTGTGCGGCCAAGGAAGTAGTCGGCGTGGTCGCGCTGGGTGTGCATGCGTCGCCGGTGACAACCACGCCGACCAGTTGGTCGAAGATGGTGGCGGCGCGGGCTTCTTCGCCGAACACCGGTACCCATTCCGAGAGGGTGGCGAAATTGCGGACCGTGCACTGGTGGAGGTCACGCAGGAACGACAAGTCGTACTCATCGAGCTGAGCCGGCCCGGACGCACCTTTGCACAGTCATGGCAGTCGGCGGCAATGGGCAGGGAAAGTGGGCCAATCAGTCCAATTCTGGCGTGCCGTCAGCTACTGCTGATCGCTTGTGGCTACATTGCAAGGCATGGAAGATCGCGAATCCTTTCCATCGCGTCAATACAAGCTCGCCTGGGGAAAAGGGCGGTGGGAACTGAGAGAGGTGCTTCGCTCCCGAGTAGCGGAAATGCGTGTCCTCGTATCTACTCGTGTGGATCCAGGCGGTGATCGTGCTGCTGGGCAAAAAATCAAGGAAGCGGCGCTAGGTGAGTTGGACCAGGCCGATGACGCGCTCAATCACAGTACGAATAGTTGGAGAATTCCTGGGTCGAGCTTGGCTGTCGCGCAGGCGCATCTCGACATGGCGCATTCACTGATGCTGCGATTGGCTAGCTCGGTAGAAGTGAGAGCACTTTTGCCTGGGCTGCTCTCCGTCGTTCGTGAACACCTCAGCGTGACAGACCTCCGACGGTCCGAAGTCGAGAAGATGGAGCAGCATATTGGCCCGGAGGGCGCCCTGAACAACAGGCAACGAGAGTTGCTGATCGATGCAGTAGGTGTCGCCCGCCAAGCACTGCTTCGGGAGACGCTTCGCGTGCGTAGCTTCGTCAGCATCGTGTACGGCGTGTTCGCTGCACTTACTTCTATTGCGATCGTAGTTGCGGTGTTGGGAGCTCGATATCCTGACGTGGTACCTCTCTGTTTTGGCCCCATGGACGTCGGCATTGTCTGCCCCACCGGGGATGATTCGGTATTCCACTTCGACCCCGGGGTGGCGGACCTGGACAGCGCTTACGCCGACGTCGCGAAATCGCGGGACTATCTCGTCGTCGAACTTGCCGGGCTAGGGGCCGCTGCGGTTGCTGCCGCCGTGACGCTTCGCCGAATTAATGGAACAGCGATGCCCTACAACGTGCCCGTAGCTCTTGCGCTTCTCAAATTGCCGACCGGCGCGCTGACTGCCGTACTCGGACTGCTCTTGGTGCGGGGTGCGTTCGTCCCCGGCCTGTCGGCCCTTGATTCATCAGCACAGATTATTGGGTGGGCGATCATCTTCGGCTATTCGCAGCAACTCTTCACACGACTCGTCGACCGACAGGGACAGGCTGTCCTCGATGCTGTTGGCGGCGGCCCAAGCACACCGCAGTCGGCGCCACCTCATGATTCCGCTGACGGTAGGTCCGTGCCTGCGGTACCGCAGGAGGATGGTTAACGGGCTTTCGCTCGAGCCTTGACCTTGCAAGGCCCTTCTGTCTGCGCTCACGGTCCCATCGGTGTGCTCCAGGTTCGTGTACCCGTGGGTTCCGCGCGTGTGCACGCGGCCAGGATCCGCAGAGCAGGACTGTCGAGGCCGGCAACGAGTGCGTCACAGACAGCGGTGACCACACCGGTTGCGGGGATCTCGCCCATGCTCCAGAGAACTGCGCGGTCCTGAAGTTCGCGGGCTGCTGATTCGGTCGACGGCATGCGTCCATGATCTCGTCAGTGGGCGGAGCAGGTCGAGTGGGTTTCACTGCGACGCCTGCTCGGGAGCTCGTTACAGAAGCGCGCGTGCTGAGCCGCGTAGCGGTGACGCTCTTCTCATCGATGCCGAAAACGTGAGCAGGCTCGGCCTGCAGGCTGTGGCCGCGAAGCCGTAGGGCCGATACCTGGGCGGGTCGGGTACCGCCCGGTGCATTTCGCTGTCCGGGCCGAGCGTTCCGGCACGATTCTGCCGGCCGTCGGTCTCGGCGACGGCGGTGAGCCGGTCATGCACGCCGAGGTGCTACCGGGCGGCGAGCCCAGCCAGGAACGGCAGTGTCAGCTCCCCTCCCAACGGTGCGACCTGCCCGGACACGCTGCCGCCGGGCAGGTCCGACCAGGACAACGGATGCCGTCAGCCGGGCGCTGTCGGAAGTCGTGCCGGGGGTGGACGGGCGCAGATGGTGCCCGGGCTGGTGTGTGATCGCGTGCGTCACGCCTGCCGCGTGTGTGTGATTGTGCGCGTCAGGCCTGCCGCGCACGGGCTGGCCGGTCCCTGGCTTCCGCAGCGATGTCGAGTTCCACTTCGGTCGACAGGCCTTGCGCGTTCTGCTCCATGTCTTCGATGGTGGCGATTGCCAGATCACGGGCGGCTGTCGTTCTCCCCTGAAGCAGGCGTGACAGTGCAGGTACATGCGGAGGCGGCCGCGAGCGGCCCACCGCTGCGGGGTGTCGCGTCACCCGCCTCGAACTCCTGACCCCTGCTCCCGTCCGCTGCGGCGGCGAGGGGCCCGTCCAGGGCCGCCCACTGCAGGAGCAGGATGGTCTTGCCATCGGCGATGCGTCCGTCACGGGTCATGGCGAGGGCTTCGTCGAAAGGCAGTTCACAGACCTCGATGTCTTCGCCGTCTTCCGCGAGTCCGCCGCCGGTCCCGGTCCGGTCAGCCGCAGTGTAGGGGGCCGCGAAGAAGTGGAGGCGCTCGGTGACGGAGCCGGGGCTCATATAGGCATCGAGGACGTGGGTGAGCGGGCCCAGCGTGACGCCGAGTTCCTCGTCACTTTCACGCCGGACGGCCGTGGGCGGGTCGTCCGAGTCGAGCAGGCCGGCGGCGGCTTCGATGAGCATGCCGTCGGGATGGCCGTTGACGTAGGCCGGGTAGCGGAATTGGCGGGTGAGCAGGACACAGCGGCGTTCGGCGTCGTAGGGCAGGACGACCGCGCCGTTGCCGCGGTCGTAGGTCTCGTGCTGCTGGGTGACCCAGCGTCCGTCGCGGCGGCGGTAGTCGAAGGTGGTGCGGCGCAACACGTGCCAGCCCTGGGAGGTGAGCTCGACGTTGCGGACCACGACATCAGGGTTGCGGTCCAGGTCGCGGCCTGCGCGGTCGAGGCCGGTGCGGCCGCGATGGTCGGGGGTGTCGATGCCCGGGCGGGGATTCATGCGGCCTCCTGCGGGGTGCGGGGCGGGATCTGTGTGAGGTCATGGTGGACGGGCAGGGCTCGGCGGCGGGCGGCGGCGACGTCCTGGTCGTCCCCGGCGCAGTCGCCAGGGAGCCGTAGTACGGCCTCGCGGTGAGCGAGGTGCTCGACGGTCTGGTGGAGATCCTGGTCGGCGAGGGGGTCGGTTGGGCCGGCGCCGACTGCGCGTACGTCGGACATAGGGACCCAGAGGTGACAGGCGTCGATGACGGGCCACGCTGCCGCTTCTAGGCGGGCGAGGTCGGCGGCCGCGGCCTGCGGGTGGCTGCCGGTGCCGGAGCGGTAGGGCCCTGCGATAGGGATGAGCATGGGTTCGGCATCGGTCATGGGGCGCTACAATACATGCAGAAACATGCATGAACGGGAGAGAATACGGATGCTGGCTGCTGAACGGCGTGACCACCTGCTGGGCGTGCTTGCCCGCGAGGGCAAGATCGTTGCCAAGGACGCCGCCGCCGAGTTGGGGATTTCCGAGGACAGCGTGCGGCGGGACCTGCGCGACCTCGCAGCCGAGGGATTGTGCCAGCGGGTCTACGGCGGGGCGCTTCCCGTCTCGCCGGCCACTGTGGACTACTCCGCCCGGCAGGCCGTGGCCCCGGACGGCAAGCGGAAGGTCGCCTCGGTGGCCGCCCGGCTGGTGCGGCCGGGGAGCGCGCTCATTCTCGACGGCGGCACCACCGCCCTCGCTGTCGCCCGCGCACTCCCGCAGGCCCTGGCCTGCACTGTGATCACGCATAGCCCGACAATCGCCGCCGCCCTGCTCCACCATCCCCAGGTGGAGCTCTTCCTGCTCGGTGGCCGGATCTTCAAGCATTCGGCGGTCGCCTGCGGGGCCGCTGCGGTCGGGGCTGCACAGAATGTCTCCGCCGACCTGTGCCTGCTCGGCGTCACCGGCGTGCATCCCGAGGCGGGACTGACTACTGGCGACGCCGAGGAGGCCGCGATGAAGCGTGCCCTGGCCGCACGCGCGGCGGACACCTACGTCCTCGCCTCCTCCGAGAAGATCGGCACAGCTTCGCGATACCGCGTCATGCCCTGGGAAGAGATCAGCGGACTGATCACTGACGCCGACCCCCATGACACAGTCGTCGAGCAGCTCACAGCGCGCGGCGTGGAGATCCTGATGGCTGGATGACACCGCCGGGCCGAACGCTCGCTACTGGCGGGCAGGCGTTGCAGGGCTCCACCCCGCCGCCACCCAGCAAGCCACGGGAACCGCCGGATCTGTCATCGACCCCAGGGGTTACGGTCGGAGGCGACCCGCCGCCTGGGCGTCAGTCGCGCTCGGCGCCGACCGGTCAGTTGCTGGTTGAGTCCCTCGTGCGCGAGCGCACCGAATTCGTCTGCGTGAAGGAAGCGCCCACCCGGCATTCACGCGATCGCGCCCTTCCGTGCGGCGGAACCCGAACGTGCACGAACCCATCAGACAACAAAGGCTCTCGCCGACCGCATGCCGCAACTGATCACCGTCGAACGGCGACAGCTCGTACGTCTCTGTGCACGTGAGCACCTCGCAGCCGTCCCGCCGCCTACGCGCCGAACTGACCCGCCCACCTGCCGCCCACGCGTCCCGCGATCTGCGGCCGGTTCGTGACCGTCGTGTTCCTCATTGATGCGGTGTGCGCCGACAACGCGGTCTTCGCCTTCCGGAGCTTCCTGACCCGCTGCATACGGAGCAGTGGAGCAGTGAGGGGCGCCTCTGCGTAGGCAGGAGACCGCCGCGGGACCACCGAGGCTGGTCCCACAGGGCTTACGACTAGATCATCCGTGCCATATCGCTCGAATGTATCTGAGGGCGGATAATCGGAGAAGTTCCGCCCTCAGGGCTTTCGGTGCAACGTGCGGAGAGGCGAACCTATGGCCAGTGGCGCGGTATCCACACCTCCTGACTCAGCAGGTCAGCACGTGCTCCTTCATGGATGGCGCGAACAGATCATCAGTTTTCTGATGTTTCTTGTCGGCATCGCCTTGTGCGTCGCGCCGTGGGTCGGTGGCGACACCCTCGACGCTGCAAAGGACATCCACCGCAGCGAAGTGGGCATCGCGATCCTCGTGCTCCTGGTCGCAATTTCTCGGCTGAGCGGGCACACCGGCAAATGGTCAGACTGGACCATGCTCCTAGCCGGCGCGTGGCTCGTCGCCTCACCATGGCTACTGGCGCTGCAGAACACCGAGGTTTTCGACGGCGCTCACGTCTTTGATGTCGCTGCGGGTGCGGTGCTCCTCGCTCTGGCAGCGTCGTCGATGTTCTTGCGAGCTGTGCTGCACCGCGCGGAGCGCCGAACCCGAAGATAGAAGGTCAACCGCGCCTTGGGCCCGGCGCGGACGGCCCGGCGTCAGTCACCGACCCGATCGCAATCTCTGCGCGGCCCGCGATGTCGTCGAACGTCGGACCGGCTCGAGCAGTTCCGTGCCATGCCACCCGGTTCGACGAACTGGCCGCCGCCCACTGTCAGGCCGGACTCCATCTGGCGTCACTCATTTTCTGTCTCCGTGAACCCGGACAGGGGCGCGTGCCGGGCACCGAGTCCGCCACCGCCGGAAACTCGGCTCAGGCCTCCGTCTGGTCGGCGCGACCCTGACCGTCCTGACCACTTCGTTCGGCGCGCCCGTCCCGGACAGCCCGCAGGTCCAGACGGCCGCCGCCCGCCCCCGTCCGCCACCACGACCGGGCTCGCCCCCAGGCAGGCAGCCCCGTGGGGCCGGTCGTGCCCGCCTGCGGAAGGGGCGTGCAGGTAGAGCGGCAACTCGCCGGCTCAGCGTGCGTTGACCTGCCGTGAACTTCGGGCCCACTGGCTTCGCCGGCCGCGGCAGCGCCTGTGCGTACTGCTCGTCCGCTCTCCAGAGGTTTCCTTCGCCTCAGGCAACTCAAAATCTATGCCCGATGAAGTAGACATTGAGTGGGGGTGTGGTTATGGTTTCTCTCGTAGTCAGAAGGACAGCAGGGCCCGGCAGGGATGAACTGCCGGGCAGTAGTACGCGTAGTTCGCAGGTCGGTGCGGTGGTGGAGTTCCGAAGCCGGGGTTGTGCAGGATGGCGACGGGACTGACGGCCGGACCGGGTGGCCCGCAGTGATCAGGGGCCGCCACACGCAAAATCCAGTGCCCGTAGTGCAGTACCAAGTGGTTCCTCGGTAAAGGCGCCGGCTGCGGGGCGCGCGTACCGGGACGTTCGGCAGTGGGGTTCCAAGCCAGAGCTGATGCAGGACGGGCAACGGGGCTGGCTGCCGAAGAGTGGCGCTACCGCAGGCCACTGAGTAGCGCGTTACATCAGCGCTACCTGCAATGCAGCAGTAGGAGCAGTTCCAGCAATTCGCAGTACTGGTAGTAAGTAGTTGGTTCAGAGGGAAAGAACGGAGGAGCGAGGCGCCATCAGGATCGCCCGGATGGAAGAACTGAGTCCGGGTACCGCAGGACATCGATAGTGAGGTGGTCTCCGGTCGAGCAACAGCGATCCCCGTACCCCCGACGCCGTTCAGTTCGGGTCTACGGATCAAGTAGGCCGGCGCAGCACGAGGGCCGGCAGATGGTGTAGCAGTTCCTTCGGGGCCCTGGTGCCGGTACGGCACCAGGGCCCCTCCAGCGTGTTTCACAGAGAGGCGAAATGACAGCAGACGATTCCTTCGGCCGTCTGGAAGACGACGACTACCCCGCCTACACCATGGGCCGCGCCGCCGACATCCTCGGCACCAGCCAGAACTTCCTGCGCGCCATCGGCGACGCCCGCCTCATCACCCCGCTGCGTTCAAAAGGCGGACACCGCCGCTACTCCCGCTACCAGTTGCGTATCGCGGCCCGGGCCCGGGAACTCGTCGACGCGGGAACCCCGATCGAGGCTGCCTGCCGCATCGTGATCCTCGAGGACCAACTCGAGGAAGCCCAGCGCATCAACGCCGAGCATCGCGCCACTTACTCCTCCATCCCGCCCACCGCAGCCTGACACCACACGGCACCCGCCACATGGGGGTGGGCGCCGCGTGCCGGATCATCCGTCGTCCGGTGTGCGACTCTCACCTCTACAATCACTCGAGCGAGCATGGCGGCGGCTCTGCCACGAGATGCACACGAATCCGCTTTCCACAGGCTCGCGGCGATTCTTCGCAAGGACGCGGACTTCTCCTCATCTGCACGGCCTCGAAAGCCGGGCGGGACAGCGAAGAGCCGGGCAGGAGATTGCGCTCGGCTCGCACAGCTACCAGCACGTCAGCGCTTTCGTCCAGCGCATCCCGAACGCCGGCAGTTGCTCGACTCGTTCTCTGGCTCAGCGTCGCGTCCCGGCGACTGCTGGTGGACGACCCGGACGCCGAGCTTGAGCTGTACGACGCCGCTTTTGGCTCTGCCTTGACCGCCAACGGCGCGGCAGGTGCCCGACGGGCCCCGCCATCCCGCGGCCCCTGGCGAGAACGAGCGCACCGCGGGATGATGGACATTTGGCCTTGCGCCCTCCACCTGTTCCATGACCTCGCCGCCGCCGCGACGGCCGGACTCACCCCGAAGAGTTCTGCGGTCCAGACCCCGACAGGGTGATCAGCGGGTGGCAGCCACAGGCTGCCCTGACAGTGGCGGGTTGACGGGCGGATCTCGATCAACACTCAGCTGCCGCCCCGCTCGCCGTGGACCTTGTGGCCTTCAGCTCGCCAAAGGGCGTATACCGGGGCGTACTTGCCACCAGTGAAGCGGAGAAAGTGCCTCCGGTCAGCGTGACGGGGGCTGCCGTTGCGCAGACGGCGCACAGCCTCACACCGGCAACCCTCCGGGCGGCGTCGACGAGGAACAAGCCAGTGGCTACGGGCACAGAGCACAGTGACTCGGCGGAACTCATGAGAACGCACGGGATCTCGCCAACCCGCAGCCCGTTGCTGGGGCCTGCTGCGCCTCCGCCACCGGTCGCGAAGCCCACCGAGAGGGCGGAAACTGGTCGCGTGGCCCCCACTTCGCGAAAACCGTTGGAGAAGTCATGACGGCGACGAACAGGAACGACGCACCCGTCGAAATCCACAGTGCCGGTGCGGAGCTGCGGAAACAGGAGCTCGGAGGGAACATGAGCGTCTCGTTCGTGCGGTTCGCCAAGGGCACAGACATGACGCCGGCCTTCCAAGGCATGCCCGACGATCTGTGCCCGTGTCCTCACTGGGGATACCTCCTCAAGGGGCGGCTGAAGATGCACACGAAGGGTGGGGAAGCGATCTACGAGGCCGGTGACGCCTTCTACTGGGCACCTGGCCACGCCCCGGAGGCTCTGGAGGACTGCGACTACGTGGACTTCTCACCGATTCGGGAATTCGACGAAGTGCTCGCTCACGTCAAGAGCCAGCTGGGGTAGTGCGGTCTCTGCAGGCGGCAAGGGCAGGCAGCGGCTTGCACGCCCGGTCGGGCCCCGGCCCGACCCCAGCGCCGCCGACCGGCGCACCTCCTCCTTCAACCAGGTTGTGCATCGCTCGGACACGATGCGAACGCTGCAGAGGATGCAGCTGTGCTCAGGAGAACGGACGGAATTTCGGCCAAGGCAAGGGCTGTTCGCTGCTCTCGCCCTCGATGAGGACCTGGGGTCCGCAGCGAAAGCCGGTCTGTACCGGGCCTGCCGGCGTCGGCTCCTGGAACGGATCATGACACCAACGCCAGCGGGGCCTTACCGACGTCCGACGTCGCTCCGGAGACGAGTTCGCGCCGGGGAGAAGCGGCCCTTCATCGCGAGGTGAGCGTTCCTGGCGGTACGTCCGGAGGTGATGGCTGGCGGGGTTAGGGGTCAGGTATGGAGCCAGCTCCGGTCGACGGTCACCTCGCGTGCGATGCGACGCCACTGGTCTTCCCCTCCGGGCAGAGGCCAGGCCCAGGTGGGCTGTCCCGCGGTGTTCAGGTCGTGAAGGAGGCGGACGAGCTGTGGGCCGGCGGTGGCGGCGCCGTCCGGAACGCTGGGACCGTGGACGGCACGGAGTTCGGCGAAGCGCGCCAGTTCGTACTCGTAGAAGCCCACGGCGTCATCGATACGTGCGGCCAGGTCGTCGCGCGCCACCGTGCGCTGCAACTGCAGCAGCGGAGGCTCGATGGACTCAGCGATCGCCGCGGCGAGTCGCGCGTGACCGTCCAGGATCAGATGACAGTCCAGGCCACTGACCCACCACAACAGAACGGGTGGGAGGGTCCCCTCACGGGCCTGCTTGCGGTACGCCTTGACCCGGCTGTCGCCCGGACCGGGCATCGGCCGCAGCGGCAGAACCTCCCACGAATCGGAATGGACGAACCACTCGATGTATCCGTCCGGGTGGCCCTCAACGAGCATCGAGCTCCAGTACTCGGCATGGGAAGTGGCAGTGTGGCGCCAGCGCTGGAGCGGGCTCTCGCACGAGAGTAGCCATCGGCCCTCGTGCAAAGGGCTGCCCGGCGAGTCGCTTAGGTATTGTGCGAAGCGGTGAGCCCACCGTTCCGGGCTGCCCGACAGGGCACGCCCCATCTCGGCGCGCAGCGGTGGGACGAAGGAGCGGTACGCGTCAGTACGCCAGAAGTCCACGCCCTGGAAGGGCTCTGCGACAACGGCGAGCAGCACAGGCCGCGACAACTGGGAGACCAGCAGCCGCGGCCCGGCACTGAGAACGCACAGTTCCGGCTGGTGGCGGCCCTGTACATCCAAGGACAGACCCACCCACGTGCCGTCGTCCCGCGTGACATCGCTGCGCTGCATGGCAAAAGCGTAGACGGCGGCTACAGCGCACCGATGCCACTGGGCGGTCGACTCGATCCGCACACGCCGTAAGTGGGTGGCCCCGGCCGGAGACACTCGCGGTGCCCGTTGAGGTTCCCCGCTCGCTTCAACGGAGGACCGGGTGAGGCGCCAGGCGGCCCTGGTCGATGGCAGAGATCCCTAGGACACCGTCACCGATCCCAGTAGTTCGGATACGGCACGAGCCGATCGTCCGGAGCGGCAAAGAGAAGCGATATCTACGCCGACACTCTGCGGGCACGCGGACCGCTTCGCCATCCCCGGGTCCAGCTCGGCTTCCGAGGCGGGGCACCCGTGTACAGGTGTGGGTCGGCTTCGTCCGGCAGGAGTAGCACCGCAGCTGTGCGACGGGCTCGTGGTCACCGTGCCACAACGCCGAGCGCCCGCGCCCGTAGCTGGTGGCGCGTGGCCAGGTCCCCCGGGGAGGCTGTCGATCATAGGTTTCGACAGTCGCAGACGACGCCTTTGCGTACACGTCGACGGCGGTCGTCCCCTGGCCGTTCATGACGCGCTCTACGGGCCGGGTCGGGCCGGGCCGGTGGCGTGGCGGGAAAGGGCGGCGGGCACCGGGGAAGGTCGGGGGTGGGCGGCAGGTGTGTGCGGGCTTTCGCGGGGCAGGAACCATGACGATCACTCCTCTGAGCAGGGGTGAGAGGGCGCGCCTGAAACCTGGGGAGGTCGACGGCGCGCCCTTCCGTGTAGCTGGGCTCGGTGCAGGCCGGACGGCCTGGTTTGTCACCGGATGCCGATCCGGGAACGGGGCGGGGCGGGGCGGTCACATGAGGGAGGGTCCGCAGTCGCAAGCCCCGCAGGATCGTCCTGCTCTGCGACCCAGCCCTGGAGGCCCCTGCACGTGCGTACGGGCGCGCGCTCAATCAGGCGGTATGGCGGGAGATCGGCGGCACGGAAGCCAATGAGTACCTCGAAGATCGCGAGAGCGCCTTCATGGCCGCCGCTCGTACTTGAAGCTGACCTCCTCGGTCAGGTGTGGGTTGCCCGGACCGGGGGGCTTTCAGCCGACCCGCCCATCACAAGACTGGGACGCAGTCCCGATTACATCGGACGTACACGCTGTCCAACAGCGGCTGGATCTCTTCGGTATCCCTTGGATCCTCGCGGTCGGACGGGAGGTAATGATCACCTGATCGATCCGGCCCTTCTCCGCCGGGGACAAGGAGCGGGGGAGTGGGCTCGGGGTGTGTGCAACGGCGATACCGAGGCCTTGCACATGCGACGGCCCTCATCGGCGTGACCAGCAAGGCGATGGGGATGGTTGTCACGCGGTTCTCGCACAGCGGCTGCATGAACCCTCCTGCAGGCAGATGGACTGGTCGGTGACCTTGATGTTCCGCCGATGCGGGGGTGCTCCGGCTGAGGCCGAACCGCAGATCATGCGCGAAGTGTTTTCCCCGCCGACGCGGAGGTGCTACGTCCTTGAGAGGGCGGAATTCGCCGCGGACGATCGCCGGGACCAGGTTCCGCAAGCGGTTCCGCCCAGGCGGGCGAACTCGACGACGGACTACGCACCGCGCTCCTGGGAGCACCTCTGCCTGCGAAAACGCAGGGCTACTCCAGCTTCTCGTGGGTACCCGCGTTTGAAGGCGCGTCGGCCCCGGCTCGCCAAGGGTTCAAGCCCTCTGATGCAGTGGGAGATGGAATGAGGCTTCGCGACTTCACCCAGGCCACAGCTCCCTGGTGTTCCGCCGAGGTGTTGAGCGGCCGGTACCGGCTGGATGGGCTGCTCGGTTCCGGCGGTGCCGCGGATGTCCACCGAGGCTTCGATCTGCGGTTGCGGCGACCGGTTGCGGTCAAGGTCTTTCGGCCCGATGCCCGCATCGACACCGAGCAGAGCTTGAGCAACGAAGCAGTGATCTTGGCTCGGCTGCACCACTCCGGACTCGTCACTGCCTTCGACGCCGGACAGCACAACGGACGCGCCTTCCTGGTCATGCAACTGATCGAAGGCTCCACGCTGAGGGAACGCATCGCCAGTGGCCCGCTGCCGCCGCAAGAGACAGTCGCACTCGGGGCCGACCTCGCCCACGCACTGACTCACGCTCACGACGCAGGCATTGTCCACCGAGACGTCAAGCCGTCCAACATTCTCCTGGATGCCGCCCACCGGCCTCATCTGGCCGACTTCGGCATCTCCCGGCTGCTGGACGCCACCACCTGCACCGCCACCGGCACACTCATCGGCACCGCCGCCTACCTGTCCCCCGAGCAGGTCCTCGGCCAGCCCGTCGGCCGGCCCACCGACATCTATGCCCTCGGCCTGGTACTCCTCGAATGCCTCACGGGCAGGCTCGAGTACGACGGCGGCCCACTCGAAGTCGCCATCGCACGACTGCACCGTCAGCCCGTCCTGCCTGACGGGCTGCCGCAACCACTGAGTCGTCTACTGCGCGACATGACCGCCCTGGACGAGCAGGACCGCCCAACGGCCCGCGACTGCGCCCGTACGCTCACGGCATTGGCCGACACAATCCGCGCCGAGGCCGGCCCGCCGGCGCTCACCACACGCCCTGTCGTCAGCCAGGAGCCACCGCAGACAGCCGACCACACGCACGTGAATCCGGTGGGCGGCAGGAAACAGTACGCTGACCGAAGCACGCCCGCGCGCGGGCGCACCCTCATAGCCGGCACGACCGTCGCACTCGCCGCTGTCATGGCAAGCGCGTTTGTCGTAACCGGCAACTCCACCCCCCAGGACAGCGACCGGAACGCGATCAGGGCTACCAGTGCCCCCACCGCAAAGACGAACACTCCTGGCAACGCAGGACAGACGAAACCAGCCACGACATCGTCGGCCGCGCGATCCTCTGACCACAGCACTTCTGCCGCACTTCCCGACGATGCGCCCGGGCAGAGCGTCCGCTCCGCTTCCCCTGGTCCTGACGCCGAATCCGCTGACGGCCCAGGCGTCCACAACTCAGCAGCCATGACAGCGCAAACCGCACCTAGGGGCACGAGCACTTCAGCATCGCCAACACCACCTAGCGGCACGAGTACATCAGCAGCGGCAACACAGGGCACCACGGCGACCCAGCAGCCCCACCAACCGCCCGGCCAGGCAAAAAAGACAGAAGTGGCCGAAGATAAGGCAGAGCACAAGAAGGCGAGGCCGACGACCGGGGAACGGTGATCGCTCATGTCTCTGACCGACGATCCACACGGAGAGGCGGCGGCCACCACCATCGACGCCGATTCGGGCGGGCGGTGACAGGCGGTTCATCTCGCCTCCGCGCCCGAGACTGTCGTCGCGACTTCTCTGCAGGGGCAGCCGAAGCCGGTCCGAGCAGGATGTCCACCCCTGTGGGGAGGTCGGCAGAGGGCGGCGGACTCCGCGTCCTGGACTGCGGGCCGGATGTGGACCGCCTCGACCAGCGCGTCCTGCACCGCGTCCTCGGCCGCCGCGAAGTCGGCTCCGCGGCGGACGAGGATGGCGAGGACGCTCGGCGTGAGTCTCCTCAGCAGAACCTCGTTCACCTCGGACTTCACTCCGTGACGGTGGGCGGCGCGGACAGGAACGGGCGCACCTCGAGCCACTCGTGGATCGGCTTCCCGCCTGCTCCGGGGGCGGCCGAGAGCTCTCCGGCCAGCTCGACGGCGCGCTCGTAGTCGTCGACGTCGATCACCATCCAGCCGGCGATGAGGTCCTTGGTCTCGGCGAACGGGCCGTCGGTGACCGGCGGGCGCCCCTCACCGTCGTACCTCACCCACGCCCCCTCGGGGGCGAGCGCCTGAGCGTCGACGAACTCGCCGGTGCCCTCGAGCCGGGCCGCGAAGTCGTGCATGTACTGCATGTGCGCCGAGATCTCCTGCGGCGTCCACCGGTCCATCCGCACGTCGTTCACCGCAGCCGGGGCCCCACGGTAGTGCTTGAGCAGCAAGTACTTGGCCATCGTGGTTCTCCTCGGTGGTGGCGCGACCCCTTGTGGTCGCGTTCACAGCAGGGACGGAGCCGGCCACGGTTTCTCGACATCTCCGCCAGTCTTTTTGGCTCTCTCTTGTCGACGAGCCTGTATCCGGGCCCACAGCGTGGCGAGGGCCAGACAGAACGAGGTGTTCCAAGGGGCCGACGATCACGCCGAGACAACCCAGCAGCGCCCCTCGCATCCAGGGCCCGCTCCGGGCACACGCCCGGCCGCCCAGCGGCCTCGAACACAACCGGTGACCTGCCCTGCGCCGGGCTCTTGCGCCCATCCCGAAGACGCCGGCTGCGTGAACCCCGACTGCTGCGCCGGGCGCGCGCTCCGCGTGGCCGTTTCCGACGCATGTGACGATTCTGCGGGGGTAGTGGGTCGTGGTCGTCCTGACCGGATGACTTCCGACTGGGGGTACCACGTTGCGGGCAACAACACGCTTATCACGTACGAGACTTGGCGTCGTCTGTGTCGCCGCCGTCACGCTGCTGGCCTTCACCGGTTCGCCACAGGCGGCGGATCCGGTGCCCGGGCGGGCCGCCACGGTGGCCGAGTTGGCGGACGCGACGCTCGGCTACCGCGCCGACAGCCGGGCGGACAGCTTCGTCGCGGGGGCCACGGCGGCCCCGCCCTACAAGAAGCTGTGGTCCCGGGATTTCGGGACGGTCGTCTCGGCGCCCGTCGCGGTCGGCGACAAGGTGTACGCCGTCGTCAACGCGGACGACGGCACCGAGGGCGGCCCTCGCATGATGCTCGTCGGGCTCCAGGCCGCCACCGGCAAGGACCTGTGGCCAGCCGTCTCCCTGGAGCAGAACGAACCCCAGGCCGGTGTGTCGTACGGGGGCGGTCTGCTCTACACGCAGACGTCGCGCGGCACGATCGCCGCGTGGGACCCGGCCACCGGACGGCAGAAATGGTCGGTAGGCGTTGGCTCGGCGTCCATGCAGTACCCGCCCGTCTGGTACGACGGACTGCTCTACCTGCAGGACGGCCGTGGCACGGCACTGGCGCTGCGGGCCGACACAGGCGCCCAGGTGTGGGCTGCCTCCCTCTCGGAATACGCCTGGGCCCCGACCGTCGTCGACGCCTCGGGTGTGTGGATCGGCTTCGACGACATCGCCTGGCACCGCCTCGACCTCAAGACCGGTGCCGAACTGGGCCGCTTCGAGGTGCCCAACCTCTCGGGCGCCTACGGCAACCCGGTTGTGCTGGGAGCGGGCGCGGCCTGGATGCGCAACAGTGACAGCGACGACGAGACGGTCACCGCCTATGACCAGAAGACTGGTGCGGCCGTGCGGACGCTGCATGCGGACGCGACTCCGGTCTTCGGCCCGGGCCGCGTGTACGTCGCTTACCACGGCAAGGTCAGGGCACTGAGCACCAGCACGTACAAGGCTGCTTGGACCTACACCAGCTCTGTGAATGCGGCCACCGTACGCCTCGTGGCCAACGGCTACGTGTACGTGGAGGACGCCGACGGACGTCTCGTGGTACTCGACCAGAAGACCGGCAAGGCCGCCTGGTCGTACCGGCGTTACCCCGCGCCCCTTCCGACGTCGAACATCATCGCCGAGGACGACTGGCGCGGTTTCGTCGTCCCTGGCATCGCCACGTCCAAGGCCCGGTTGTTCGTTCCTGGCGCCGAGGGCGCCCTGATCGCCTTCGGTAAGGGATAGGGCGGCGCGCTTCCCGGCGGTGTCCGCGGGGTGCGTGGTGCTGTTCCCTCCGAGCCTGGCGCTCAGCGGGGTCGATGAACTGCTGAACCGGTGGTGCCAGGCGCGAAAGGTACAGGTGCTGCTCAACGACGGCCATCAGAGGCGGGACAGCGCAGTGAACACGGCTGTCGCCGTTCTCGATCATGTCGGCATCGGCCCGGTCGTCGTGCCCGGTCATCCGCCGGGAGGCGTCAACGCCTACAAGCTCGCACGGTGCCCCGGAGGGTCGGCGTGGTTAGCGGCGAGGTTCGCAGCCGTTCTTCGAGCGGTCCGTCGCCCGACGGGCCCGGGGAATGGACATGAGCAGGCGATCGTTCATCTTCGTCTGAGGCGGACAGCGTCCCGGGCCTTGCCTATCGCCCATGGGGAAGATGGTTCGGCTCAAGCCCGGTGGAGCCTTCCGTCGAAGGGCGACCGCCCTGGACCACAACACACCTGGTGCTACCCCGGCCGGCCCACCTGGACCTGCCGGGGCTTTCCCTTGGCCGCTCGCCGCGACCGCTCGGAAAAACAGCGACGCCGTGTCGCAGGAGGCCGACCAGGCGCGCCCTCGCGTCGGACACTGCGGTGACCGTTAATGATCACAGGGTCTGGTGACATACCGGTCCACGGTCGCCGGTCCGGAATTCGAGCTCAGTGCTTGAGGCCTGCCATGAGATCACGCATATCGCTGATCATGGCCGACCGGTAGGGGGACACGTCTGGGGTGTCCGGTCCATCACCGGCCTCGTCCACGGTGTGCTCGTCGCTCTGGTATTGCGTGAAAGCGGAAAGGTTCAGCGAGAACACCGCTCCGCCCTCCAGTACCCGCAGTTCAGAGTTTCCGTCATCCCGGGACAGTAGATACGCCACGTCGCCGAGGTCCGGAACCGTCTCCAGCTTTGCTTCGGGGTCGACGCCGAGATCAGTCACCCGTCGCAGCGCCTCGAATTCGGCGCCGGGGTCGGTCTTCTTGTGCAGCGCCACCGTGATTCCGACGGTGTAGTCGATGGACCAGCCGTCCCCCGCCCGCTCCGCCGCGACCCGGGGGCGAAGAGGAATGAAGCACGAGATCCGATCGAGGACGGCATGGTGCAACAACCGTGATTCGACCTTGGCGGTGGGCTCTCTCGGTGCGATCGCCGCCCCGATCGACTTCAGGCGTAGGGAGGGGCAGGGGTCTTGGTCCAACCGGTACCCATGCATGTCCGGCTTCGGGTCACCTCCTCCGTAGAGGAACAGCGCCGCCGCCCAGAGAGCCGACGCCGTCACCACCCCGCCCGCCGCCCACAGCCACGGCCTTTGCGGACGAGCGTCCCGCACCAACTCTCGGTCGAAGCCGCCCATGACCTCACGGGTTGCCACCCCTTCGAGCTCTCCCGCCATCTCCGGCTCAGAAATCATCCTGCTCCCCCTCTGCGGCGTCTTCCGTCTTCGTCATGATGGTCGCAGGACTGGCGCCGCCCCCGCAGAGCCGGCAGACGGAACTCGGACGCGGTCCCCCTATGTGGTCACAGCACTGGCCATGCCTCCAGTACGCGACGAGGGTGATCGTCTGCCGGGTTGTCACGTGGGCTTGACAGCACCCGCTCCGATGCCGACCGCCAGATGACCGTTGTGCCCGGGTAGCCGTCGGAGATCGGCCAGTTCAAGTTCCACCAGGCTGAAGACACGCCGGTACCCGGCTTCAAGCAGCAGGCCCGTTGCATCATCCTCGGAGGCCATGGCGTTCGCGCCGAGCACGGGCGTCTCCGCGGTTCCGTGCTGCTGCACGTGCCGGCGGATACGGTTCTCGGCCCGACTGAGCATCCCTGAACCGACGCCCTTGCCGCGGTGCTCGGGCAACAGGGAGCCACGGTGCAGGTAGAGCCATGTCCCGTTCCGCTCCGGCCACCACCTGATCGTGGAGTAACCGATGACGCGAGCATTGTGCTCCACCAAGACCTGGCTGGCGGACGGATTGACCAGCTCGGCTGAGGCTTCGGCGATCCCGGCTGCCGTCGGGAGTTGCTCCACGACCGAGTGATGGTCGATTCGATCCCATCCCGTCCTGCACAGCCCAGGCGAACGCTGGTCATCGCACCGCGGTCTTCGTCTCCGCGATACGGCCGGAAGAAGTAGCCGGGCAGCTGTCCCAGCGATGCAGGGCCATCGTCGCTGTTCACGCTCATGGCAAGACCTCCCGTCATGTCGTACACGGGTCAGCGAGCGTAGGCCGTGACGAACGGACAACACACTCGTTTTCCGCAGCATGACCGGGACCCCAGCCACGCAGGGCTGGGGTCCCTCAAGGTGGTGAGTGTCGGTCAGCTGGTTGACTTGCCGGCGCCGTTGACCGCTCGTCCGAGCGTCGGCTAACCGAACCACATCCCGAACACCGTGGAGCAGGCGGGTCAGCGCTGCAGGGTGAGGACGCCCGGCCGCCATGGCAGTTGGTCGTAGGGGCCGCCTGCGGTGGGGGACTTGCCCTGGTAGAGGAACTGCAGGTTGCAGGGGTCGACGGTCATGGTCTGGTCGGGGTTGTTGCGGACCAGGTCACCGTGGCTGATGTCGTTGGTCCAAGTGGCACCGCTGTTGGCCTTGCCCGCGAAGGGGCTGTTTTCGCTGCTCGCTTGCGGGGTCCACGAACCGCTCAGGCTGGGGGCCGTGAACGAGCGGAAGTAGCGCCCATTCGCGCCCATCGCCTCAACGATCATGAGGTACTGGTTCTGGCCCTGCACCTTGTAGACCTGCACCCCCTCGAACAGGTTGTTCGTCGAGTCGCTCATGATCGTCGTGTACGACGAGCCGAAGCTGCCCGGGAAGTTCCCGATCGGCATGCTCGCCCGGTAGATCTTGCCGTTGTCACCGGCGAAGAACAGGTACATGTTCTGGCTGTCGGCGATCAGGGTCTGGTCGATCGGGCCGGTGCCGGAGCCGGAGATGCTGCCGGTGAACAGCGGCTGGGGCGAGGACCAGCCGTTGGGGTTGGTGGGGTCGCTCGACGTGCGGTAGACGAAGGCAGACGCACCCCATTGGTACGCCAGCACCCATATGTTCTTGGGTGCGAAGTAGAACAGTGTGGGCGCCACCGCGGCCTGGTTCATCCCGGTCTGGCCGGCCGATGCCATGTCCGACCAGTTCGTGAAGGGACTGAACATCATCGAACCGTACGACGACCCTGAGACATTCGACGCGTAGACCAGGTGCTTGCCGTTGTACACCACGCTGGTGAAGTCCTTCAGTGCGGCCCATCCGTTCGCCGGCTGCGCCAAGGCACCCGTGGACGTCCACCGGTACGTCGACGGAAGAGCACACGTGCCGCCCGTCGGCGGGGTCGACGTCCCTGACAGGCCGGTCCACTTCTGGCTGCTGCCGCCATTGCACGTCCGGATCTCCACCGCCGCGCCATTGGCCGTACCGGAGCCCGTGACGTTCAGGCACAGCCCGGATTCAACTCCGACGATCGTGCCGTCGGAGTTCACCCGCCACTGCTGATTCGCACCGCCGGAACAGGCCCAGATCTGCACCCGGGTACCGACCGCGGTGGCGTGGCCCGGGACATCCAGGCACTGACTGCCGTACACGGTCAGCTGGTTGCTGTCCGTCAACGTCCATTGCTGGTTGGTTCCGCCCCAGCAGTCGTAGATCTGCAGGTATGTGCCATTGGTCTGGCTGGCGTCCGGCACATCGAGACACCGGCTCGAACCAACACCGCGCAAGGCGCCACTGGTGGCCGCCTGAGCCGGGTTGGCGACGAGCATCGCCGCCAGCGTGACCATGGCCGCAACCGCGGCGGCGAGCACCACAGACAGATGCCTGCGACTGAAACTTCCTCTGCGCATGGAGACTTTCCAAACCTCGAGTAGCGGTTCCGGTTCCTCGTCAGAGGCTGTCCGGACTGTCGATGTGGTGCGGTCCGAAGCGGTCCGTGGGCACCACGGCTGACTGCTTGTGGCTTCCCGGCCCTGCGGGCCCTCCCGAAGGGGCGCCGGGGGCCCTCGGAGCGCTGCGGAACGCACTGCGAAGTGCTGTCGGATCAACCGGGATCGTGGACTCCCCGTCGGCGGCGCGATCCGGCTCCCGAGCGGGAACGGGCGCGCTGCGGGAAGCTCCCGTCAGTGGAGAGAGCGCGTCGACGGCCAGGCCGGTGTCAGCCGCCGGCACGCGACTACGGAGAAGCCATGATGCGAACATGACATACGCACGTTCGGTGTACTCCTTTCTGCTCGGCGTTTCGTCGGGCGTGACCCGGAGGTGCCTTGGCGTGCGAGTGGAGCGACTTCGAAGTGTTCGTAATCTCGAACAAAGGTCGAAGTGTCGAGCAACCTGAATGATAGGGAGTTGGTGAAGGGCGTCAATACCTCTCGCATGAATCGCGAGAAGCGTCGAAACATTCGCACGCCGGAAATTGAAAGTGTGCAGGTCAGATCGATGCTTGGTTGGCTGATCGCATGGAGGTCGTGGCGAGGGTAGGGATGCGACCGGTAACTTCTCCATCTCGTGTCATCCAATTTCCGAACGACCCCCGAACTTTCTTGCCCGCGTCGGACGATCCCGAGGGAAGGGGCCTGGCGGGCTGCGTCAGGTGGTGTCGTAGGTACGCCATGGGGTGCCATGGGGTGGGTTGTCGGCATGTGGGGCGGGCGCCGGTTCAGGGGGCTGACAGGGTTGGAGGAGGGCCGGCGCCTGATGGAGGGTCAGCCCTGACGTGTACTTTTGAGCAGGACCGCTGTGCCGTCAGGAAGTTGGGCGGCGGCGACGAGGGTGACGGGGCGGTGCCGACCGTGAATGAGCGACCCTCGGAGTGGTCGAGTCCGAGGGTGGTCTTCAGTTCGTGGTAGTCGTACCTGATGCGCCAACGCAGCCTCGTGAGGTGGACCAAATCCCGGGCCGGTAAGTCGGCTGGCGGGTTGGAGATCCAGTGCCTGCTTCGCCATCGGGCAGGGCCCGCAGGATGGGGGAGTTCTCATCGGTCGGCGTGAGCGCAGCCGGGGCAGGAACGGGAGCACGCATTGTCCATCCACGAGAAGAGCGTGCTGTTTGCTGTTTGTGCGCGCTTCCTTGCGCGGACGACAAGTGGTTTGCGATGGATGAAGTTGATCTGGCCCCACCGCTGAGCGGACGGAGGTGCCGGCGCTGGTCCGACAACTGCTCCGCTGCCTCCTCGGGTTCCTCACAGAGAGCGGCAGAGCGGGGGGAAACGCCGGTAGGGTGGGCCATTGTGGACGCGGGGGAAGAAAACGAGATGGTCGCCGTCCCAGGGGGACGGCTGACGCTGTCGGACCGGCGGACGCAGAGCAGTTGGCCGGTCGAGGTCGCACCGTTTCAGATGTCGGCATTCCCGGTCACTCAGTCTTGGTACGCACTGATCACCGGCCGACGGCCGAGTAGCACCCAAGGCGAGCGGCTGCCGGTTGAGGGAGTCTCGTGGTGGGACGCGGTCCAGTTCTGTAACGCCTTGTCCCGGCGCGAACGGCTGACGCCCGTGTATGACCTGTGCTTCGCCGACGAGACAGCCGAATGGGACACTTCCGCAGACGGGTACCGGCTGCCGACCGAGGCCGAATGGGAGTACGCCTGTCGTGCGGGGAGCACCGGCGCGCGGTACGGCCAACTCGACGAGGTCGCCTGGTACCAAGGCAACTCTGAAGGGCGAATTCGTGCTGTCGGCGGCAGGCTGCCCAACGCATGGGGCCTGTACGACATGCTGGGCAATGTGTGGGACTGGTGTTGGGACGTCTACGACGCCGAGGTGTATGGCACCTACCGGGTGCTCCGCGGTGGTGGATGGGCCGACGAGCACTGGAGCTGCCGGGCGTCGGTGCGACGGCGGAGCCACCCGACCTTCCGGATCGACGACGTTGGATTCCGCATCGCGCGCTCCACACCACTGTCTCGGCCATAACAGTCTCGTCCCGAAACGCTCAGCCAAGTGGGGGAGACCGGCTCCGAAGTGGGGACACCCGCCCTTTTTGCGTTGACGCGAGACGTATCAGTTGGCGCCGTTACCGTTCGAAGGGTTCAAGCGCGGTATCACGCTGACCGCGAGCGGGTGGGCCGGATCGGCTTGTGGTGCCACGGCTTCCGGGAGATGTGGGGATGCCGTCCCGGGAGCCATGGAGGATAAGGCGTGCCCCCTCTTGCCTCCCGCGGATGTCCTCGCCGAACAGGGTCCTGGGCGGCGGTCATGAGATCGTCCGCGGAGATGTGCGGTTGCCGGTAGGGGACAGCGGGAGTCGCCTGGCTCGTAGTCGTGCGGCTTGCCGCGCCCTGCGGTGTCCTCTTTCACTTCACGCCGGGCGCTCCATTCGGACCGCCGCCGCCTCTGGCTGCTGGCGACGGCAAGGGTGGGGGATCAGGCACTCCGAACTCCGGCATCACCGTAGCGTGATCTCCTCGCCCATTGCCTGCTCTCGGGCGGCGGTGACGACAAGGGCCGCAGCGGCGGCATCCTGGACTGCCACGCCGACCGACTTGTAGAGGGTGATCTGATCCGGCGAGGTGCGTCCGGGTCTGGTGGCGGTGATGAGTTCGCCCAGCTCGGCGTGTACGTGATCCGCCGTGATGAGGCCGTCGCGGATCGGGATCAGTAGGTCGTTGCTGCCTGCGGGGAACGGGGCGAGTACGGCCTGCCGTGATTCGACGCACACCAGTGCCGAGGCGATCGTGGCGGCGTCGACCTCGCGTCCGGCCGGGTTGTACCCCACAGAGGTGATGTGCACCCCCGGTGTCAGCCATGGGCGACGGACCACGGGTTCGACGGCGTGGGTGGTCGCAGCGGCAATATCCGCGCCGTCAAGCGCCTCGGCGTAGGTGGACGCCACCCGGACATCGGCCTCCAGCACGGATTTCAGTTCCTCGGCCAGGGCAGCCGCCTTCGCCACATCTCGGCCTGCCACCCGGACCTGCGTGATGGGGCGAACCCGGCACATCGCCCGAGCGTGAGACCGGGCCTGTACGCCTGTACCCAGGACCGCCAGCACGGTGGCGTCCTCACGGGCCAGCAACTGTGCGGACAGCGCGGAGCAGGCGCCGGTCCGCGCCGCGGTGATGGCCGTACCGTCCAGCAGCGCCACAGGCTTGCCGGTGTCCGGATCGAACACCACGATCAGCGCTTGGTGGGTCGGCAGCAGCGTTCCGGCGTTGTGCGGGAAAAGGGAGACCAGCTTGCTCATGAGTACCCCGGCCGACGGTACGAAGCCGGGCATGGCAGCCAGAAATCCGTCGCGCTCGGGCACCCGTGCGGCGACACGGTCCGGTGCCGAGGCACGGCCCGCACTCAAATCGGCCATCGCCGCGGCCAGGGCGTCGATCAGCGCATCCATCTTGAGCAGGGTCTCGACCTGCGAGCGTCCGAGAACGAGCATGCGGCCCAACCTCCCGATCACGGTCATCCGGCCAAAGGCCGCTCAGCCGAAGAGTTGACCCGCAGGTCCCATCGTCCCCGCAGTGACACGCCGTCCTCTTGGACGCATTCATCCATACACACCTGAGTACGTCAGCGTGTATCCGGCAGAGGTGTGCTTCCCGTTGCCGGAATCCGGCTCGACTTCTGCGAGGCCGGCCCTCGCAGCTGCCTGCCTGCCGACCGAGCCGCCCGCGACGGCCGGCTCGGAGGTTTGCGGACGCGCGATGAAAATCCAGCCGCGCACGGCAATCGGGCGATCATGGCTGGTCGTGGCCGGCACAGAACCCGGGGCGTCTTCGGCGTAGTCGGACGAAAGTGTCGCACGGCTCACCTTCTGGACGGTCGACGGTGACCGGCCCCATAGCGGCGGGGGAGCCGACGCCTGCTCGGGCATCTCCCAGCAGCCGTGGGAGTTCAACCAGGTTGTGCCGCCAGCACGGGCTGACCCACCCGTCGCCTACAGGCGGGTGGGTCAGCGACTCCTACGCCCTCGCTGCCTACGCACAGGCCGCCGGTCGGGCGAAAAGCAGGAACGGAACGGCGAGGCGCGCCAGGGTTGGTCCGACCGGCCGGGGCAGGGTGTCGACCGCGCGGCGGAGTGCTCGGTCAGAAGGCGAAGACCGGTCCCGCGGACAGACTTGCCTGCATTTCACACGCGTTGCCGAAGGTGGCCGACCAGGAGACATTGCGGCCCTGCCACACACCGGTGGCATTGAGGACAACGGGGTCCCACTGGCGTGTGCAGCTTCCCTGCGGCAGCGGTGTGGTCAACTGGGCGAACTCGCCGTTCACCGCGCGCAGTTCCGCACACGCATCGGCGGGCGAGGGGTGAGTGCCGCTGGGGCGGGGCGCACAGCTCAGGGTGACAGCGCGCTGGACCGTGACCGACGTGGCACTGCCACTGCCCTCGCCGACCGAGAGGACGAGCGCCGACGGGGCATAGAGACCGGCGGGCTGAGCAGGCCGGGCGTGTGCGACGCCCATGGCGGCGGTACCGGTCATCAGGAGTGTGGTCAACGTGGTGATCGCGCCGGTCCTGACGAGGTGGTAACGCATGTGTGCATCTCCTTCACTCGGGGGGTGATTGCGGTGGGGAGTCTGCTGCTTGCAGGCAGTGAGCGCACATCGATCAGTGCTTTCTGGCCCGACCCGCTCCACGCCTGCCTACCGAATGGCCGTTCGGCCAGCTCGGAACAGGTGCGCGAGCCTCTCGTACGGAGTCCGGCATGTGGACCGAACTAGGTGGTACAACCGCGAACTACCATCTGACCTGCAAAAACGTTTCTATGGCTCCTGCGTGAAAAAGTTGGCTTCGGCCGGAAAACAGCGCTGCAGCGGGATGGGCAGCCGTGGTGAGAGCGGGGCCACCGCTTCCCACGCATCCGGCAGGGCGCTCAGGGACAACGTGGGCTGCATACGGATACGCACCCCGACTCCTGGCGCCTCAGGTACTTGGCCGCCTTCGACGAGCCCGGGTGGTCCTCAGGCCGCCCGTGGCGCCGATGCCCGCGCAGGGCCGGGCGCCCACTGGTGGAGGCCGCCTGCGGCGACTCGCGTGAGATCATCCGTCCATGAGCAGCGACCTGGAAGTGAGCGCACTGGCGATCAATGTCACGATCCCGCAGGCGCTCCGCTGGACGGACATTCGGCGCGGTGAAGTGTTCACGCTGACCACACTCAATGTCCGGCTTCTCCCGGACGGTCATCTCGCCGTAAAGGCCTATGGCCGACCGGTCGGCGGTGGTCGGGGCGCGTACGTCTCTTTCCCTGTCCCCGAAAAACCCGAATTGGCGGCCCTGATCGCCGAAGCTGCCAGCCGTGCCGGGGCGTTGTGGGTCGCTCATCGTGGTCTCGGCTGAGCTCAGTTCGACTCGATGGCGGGCGGTGGCAGTTCCAGGCTGCTCCCGTACGGCGCAGCTCGGGAGGGTAGATCTTCTTGCGTCGCCAGAGAGCAACTGGCTTGTTCCTGAACGGAATTGCACGGGGCTGTAACTGTCCATCGGCCAGTACGAGCCGTGCCCTGAGCGGCTGCGGCAGTTCGAGGGCGTGATATGACGGCCCGAGACGGGCTCGCAGTGGCGGGAGACGCCGCAGGAGTTCGGCGTCTGACCGACCAGCTCGTGGGAGCAAGCCTGCAAGCAGCCGATCTCAGGGCAGAGCAGCTCAAGCACGCCAGCGCCGAGCACACGCAGTGGTCAAGCAGTGGTCAATCCGTTCAGCGGTCCATCGGACGTCGCGAGTGCGACGACGATACCCATCTGGCGATCGCCGGTCCGGTCTCTGACCTCACAGCCGTGCGGTGAGTGCTCGACAGCCGAACCGTCAGGACAGCACATGCCGACCTGCGCCAGGCCGTCAGCCGTGTGCGGTCTCGGCTACGCCGACCGTTTCGTGGCCTTCGCGACGTATCCGCTCAGCTCCCCAGGCGCCGAGCGGTCCGAGAGCTTGATTGAGCATGCGCCCGTGCTCAGTCAGGGAGTACTCCACCCGCGGCGGCACCTCGGCATACACCTTCCGGAGCAGGAGACCGTCCGCCTCCATCTCGCGCAGGTGCTGCGTCAGCATCTTCTCGCTCACTCCCGGCAGCCCGCGACGGAGCTCAGCGAAGCGGCGTACGCGGTGGGCATCAAGTTCCCAGAGGATCAGTCCCTTCCACTTGCCGCTCAGCACGTCGAGAGCAGCGTCGATGCCGCAGATGTAGGGCCCGCGCCTCGGCGCCTTGGCCATCACTGATCCCCTTACGAAAAGGTAAGTACCGCAGAAAATAGTGGGTACTTCCGAGAGTAGCGGGGCTCTCCGAGTATGGAGGGGTGAACGGACAACAGAACCTCACCACCGACCTCACCACCAGGCAGAAGAGCCCTGTCGCCGTGATCGGGCTTGGCCCGATGGGCCAGGCGATGACACGCGCCCTCCTCGCCACCGGCCACCCGGTCACCGTCTGGAACCGCACCGCCGGCCGGGCCGACGGCGTCGTGACCGACGGAGCAACGCTCGCAGCGACACCCAGCGAGGCAGTCGAGGCGAGTGACCTTGTGATCCTCAGCCTCACCGACTACCAGGCGATGTACGACGTCCTCGACAGCGCCACCGAATCGCTCGCCGGCCGGACACTCGTCAACCTGAGCTCGGATACTCCCGACCGCACACGCGAGGCAGCCGCCTGGGCAGCGGGCCACGACGCCGCCTTCCTCACCGGAGGTGTCATGGTCCCCGCGCCGATGGTCGGCACAGAGGCAGCCTATGTCTACTACAGCGGCCGCTACGAGGCGATGGAGAGCCACCTTGCGACGTTGGCGCTGCTCGGAACACCAAGGTATCTGGGCGTGGACCCGGGGCTCGCCCAGATGATGTATCAAGCCCAACTCGCGGTGTTCCTCACCACCCTGTCCGGGCTGATGCAGGCCACTGCAATGCTGGGCGCCGCAGGAATAGGGGCCAAGGAAGCGCTGCCGGAGTTACTCTCGTCCGCCGACTCGATTGGCGACATCATCAGGGCCGGTGAAGAGAACCCCGGCGCCGCGCTTGATGCCGGAAAGCATCCCGGCGACCTCAGCACAGTCACCATGATGGGTGCGACGGCCGACCACATCGTCGAGACCAGCACGTCACTCGGCCTCGACCTCGCGCTCCCACTGGCCGTGCAGGCCCACTATCGGCAGGCGATCAAGGACGGACACGGCGGCGACAACTGGACTCGCATCATCGACAGCATCCGAGAGCCGCGCTGACGGGACGCGGGCCAGGGGCCGCGGTGTCCTCCCGGCACGGGACGCGGTCCCGGATCGTGACGCGGTCCCGGATCGTGACCGGCGCCGACGACGCGACCGGACGGGCCGCACCTTCGGTTCCGCCGGCAGGGGGACCGCGCGCGAGTCACACGGCTCTGCGGGTCCCACCACTGTGAGGGGGATGGCCCCCAGGGCCGTCCCCGCGGCTTCCCTTGCCGACGTCGCCACGAGCCGTCCTGTTGTCAGAGGCATCCGTTTGACGACCCGGTCCACGGGGGAACTGCACCCACTCATGCGGGCAGCCGGGTTCACGGGCGTGGAAGACACGGAGGCGTTGGCGAAGGCTGGCAGGTGACGGACTTCGCCGACGCCGGACTGTGCAGCCGGGCGGACTTCGTCCAGAACACAGGAACACCGGCGCTCACGGTGTCCTTCCTGGACAGCGCTGTGGGGTTCGTCGAGGCTGTCACGCCGGACGGCAGCAGCTGGGAGGGATGTACGGATTGGCGCACACCCCGTGCTCACAAAACTGCTGTCACGCCGGGACCGCCGGAACGTCGGGTCGGTGCCGGTTCGAACGCGGCGATCCGGAGCGACCGCTCGCGCCTGCCGCGGTGCTCAGGCGCGCGGTCCGGCGCCGTGCAGCAGGGTGTCGATGATGCGGGCGGCAAGGGTGTCCGTGTCGATGCCGGTGTCGTCAGGGTTCCCGCGCAGTGACTCCCCGAGGAGCGCGTAGTAGACCCGCCGTACCCAGTGGAGGTCGGCCGCCTCATCGATGAGCTTGTCCGCCCGGGCCCGTTCCAGCACTGTGATGCAACGTCGATCGATGGCCTGGTGGAGGGCGGCTGCTTCGCTGTCGGGATCGGCCGGCAGTTCCAAGGCGAATGCCCAGGCGCTCTTCACCTCGAGCACATTGGCCGTGATGCGGTGCAGCGCCACCAAGGGAGGGGCGGTGTCCGGCCGGCCGTCCTCCACGGCTTGGGCGAGTTGGCGGGCGGCTGACGACGCCAGGGCCTCGATCAGTGCCTGCCGATGGGTGAACCGCCGGTGAATCGTCGTCCTGGCGACCCCCGCCGCGGTCGCGATCTGCTCCATCGACGCGCCGGGGTCCGCAGCGAGCACGCGTTCGGCCGCCTCCAGAATCGCGCGCACACTGCGCTCCGCGTCCGCCCGCAACGGCCGTGCCGCTGTCTCACTCATGGCGCCTCCCACTCCTTGCTGACCCACCAAAACGATACACCGCTGCACCAACTCCAATGTAACTGCATCAAGGCTGTTGCAATTAACTCGTAATCGAGTACGATCCTGTCTCGGTTGTTCGTCGAGTTAAGGAGATTTCCCGTGCACACTGCAGCGCTCGTCACCGGTGCCTCATCCGGACTCGGCGCGGAGTTCGCCGCACAGCTCGCCGCTCGCGGGCACGACCTGGTCCTGGTGGCGCGTTCCGAAGGCAGGCTCACCGCACTCGCCGAGCGCCTGACCGCGGAGCACGGCATCCGCGCCCACGTGATGGTCCAGGACCTCGCCGAGCCCGATGCGGCCTGGCGGATCGCCGACCGGCTCGCCGCTCGTGGCCTGAGCGTCGACCTGCTGGTCAACAATGCCGGGTTCGGTACATGCGGTCGCTTCGAGGACATAGCCGCCGACCGTGACCACGACCAGTTGATGGTCAACGTCGTCACACTCGTCGACCTCACCCACGCACTGCTCCCCGACATGCTGGAGCGCGGGAAGGGTGCGATCCTGAACGTCGCTTCCACCGCGGCCTTCCAGCCCTCCCCGTACTTCGCCGTCTACAGTGCGGCCAAGGGCTTCGTGCTGAACTTCGGGCTCGCCCTGCGCCAGGAGTACCGTGGACGTGGCATTCGCGTGCTCACTCTGTGCCCCGGCCCGGTCGACACCCCCTTCTTCGATGCCATCGGCACCCGCAAGGCAGCCGTCAACGGCTCGATGACCACGCCGGAGCCGGTCGTACGCGCCGCTCTGCGCGCGCTCGAGCGCGACCGCGGCTACGTCACCCCCGGACTCGGCAACGCCCTGGCCGCACATCTGCTGCCGCGTCGGCCGCGCACCCTGGTCGCTGCCATCGCCGCACTCGTCACCCGTAAGGTCCTCACCCCGTCGAGCACCGCTTCGCAGCCGACGTGATAAGCGGAATGAATTTCTCCACCGTCCCCCCGCCCGTCTTCGAAGCTGAGGTGTGTGCAAACAGCGGAATGCTGTTGAGCGATGCGTCAACCGGCTGCAGCAGCGGCGCGGCCTGGCCGTACGAACGGACAAGTTCGCTGCTGCCCACCAGGCTGCTTCTCACTTCGCCGCCATCCGCACCGGATGCGGCGCTGACAGTGGAGAGATTGTCCCTCAGCCGTAGAAGAAGAGCTCAAGGTCCTCGATGGATCCTGGCCCGGGCAGGAAAACCTCGGCTTTCGCAATCTCGTCTTCCGGAACAGTGCGCCCGTCAGGAACTGCTCCATCCGTTCTTCCCGTTGCTCGCCGACGGCGTGGATGCCGGACAGCAGTTCGGTCATGCCGGCGGGGTTCAGCGGGTTGTGTCCAGTCATCGGTTGGAGCACCCAGCCGCCTGACCGGGCCGTGAGCCGCAGCACCCGTGCCCAGTTCCCAATCCTCCCGATGCGTACGTCCCACGAGTCCTCCGTGAACGGGGCCATCCGTCCACCGTGGAGAGGGTTTGTGGCGGCGCCGATGTCCTTGAGCACTTGCCGTTCTACGGCGTCACGGATCCAGCGACCTTTCTGTGCTTCTTCGATGGCGGCCTCCCACCATTTCCACCCGTCGTCGAGTCGGCCCGCGAACGCGTATTCATGCGGCCAGTTCCCATGCGCGATACCGCAAGCCTTCGGGGGTATCGGTCAGCGGATCGCCTCATCAAGTCGACCGCTGATGGCTCATCAAAAGGACAGGCTCCGCTTCCGGCCACGCCACCGCCCGGGCCCCGGCTACTTGCCGCGCCGGCCTAACGTCTGGCATCCGTGGGTCCTTGGGCTGACGGGACATCTGCCTGCCAACGCCGCCTACCCGTACGCGCCACGGCTTCGCGGGAGGCTTGTCATGTCCGGCGGACGCCAGAAGGAATTCCAGCGGACGTCAGGAGGCAAAGGCAAGAAAAAACTCTCCCCGCCACTACCAACGTATAGCGCGCCGGGGGGCTTGCGGCAAGACCCGGGTCGCGTCGCAGAATTGTCGGCCGAGGCCACAACCCGTGGATTGAGGGCACGACGTGCGTGTCCCAGTTGTCGACGTACGGGTGAGGCGGTCACGTCGAACCAGTGGGACCGGCAGTGCGGTTGCGGGTGTTCGGGGCGGAGGTGCGCGGCGCGCCCCGCCCGACTCGTCAGAGGAAAGGCAACCAGGTATGAGGACGTGCCCGACAAGGGGTTCGACAGAGCTGGAGGCACCGATGATTCGATCGGCCACCGCAGTGCGACGGAGCACGGATGCCTCGGAGGTATCGCGATGACCGGACAGTACGTGTTCGATCTTCAAGAAGTTGACGAGATGCAGGTCGCGGCCGTCGGTGGCAAGGGCGCGCACCTGGGCGGGCTGTCGCGGATCGAAGGGATCCGCGTACCGGGTGGCTTCTGCGTGACTACGGACGCCTTCCGGCGGATCGTGGCGAAAGCGCCGTCGATCGACGACCGGCTCGATCAACTGTCGCGCTTGGACCCGGACGACCAGGAGGCGATCCACACACTCAGCGCGCAGATTCGTCGGACCATCGAAGGGATCGCCATTCCGGGCGATCTCGCGGTGGCGATCACCCGCGCGCTCGCCCGGCTCGGCGAGCAAGCCGCCTACGCCGTACGATCCAGCGCGACAGCAGAGGACCTGCCGACGGCCTCCTTCGCCGGCCAGCAGGACACGTATCTCAACGTCGTGGGGCCGACGGCGATCCTCCAGCACGTCAGCCGGTGCTGGGCCTCGCTGTTCACCGAGCGGGCCGTAACCTACCGTCGGCGGAACGGCATCGACCACCGTACGGTCCACATGGCCGTGGTCGTGCAGCGGATGGTCTTCCCGCATGCGGCCGGCATCCTGTTCACGGCAGACCCCGTCACGGGCAACCGGAAGGTCGCCACCGTGGACGCCGGCTTCGGCCTCGGCGAGGCTCTGGTCTCCGGCCTGGTGAACCCGGACGTCTTCAAGGTGCGAGACGGCGCAGTCGTCGCCAAGGCGATCGCCGCCAAACAGCGGGCCGTTCACGCCCTGCCGGCCGGTGGTACGCAGGAAGTGGCGATCGACTCGCAGCGGCAGGAGCAGCCGGCGCTGACGGATGCGCAGGTCGTGCAGCTCGTGCAGCTCGGGCGGCGGATCGAAGCGCACTTCGGCCGCCCGCAGGACATCGAATGGTGTCTGGTCGATGACAGTTTCCAGATTGTTCAGAGCCGGCCGATCACGACGCTGTTCCCCGTCCCCGAGACCGGCGACCAGGAGAATCACGTCTACGTCTCCGTCGGCCATGGGCAGATGATGACCGATCCCATGAAGCCCCTGGGGCTTTCCATGTGGCAGCTGACGGCCATGGTGGCGATGCACGAGGCCGGTGGAAGGCTCTTCGTCGACGTCACCCGGCGCCTGGCCTCACCCGCGAGCCGCACCGGCCTCCTGGACGCCATGGGGAGAGGCGATCCGCTGGTCCGGGACGCGCTGGAGACCGTTCTCGACCGCGACGGTTTCGTTCCGTCGCTCCCGGACGCGGGTCCCGGCCGGCCGTCGGCCGGCGGTCCGGCGGCCCCGATCGAGACCGATCCGGCCATCGTCACCGAACTGGTCGAACGAAGCCAGATGTCCGTCGCCGCCCTGGAGCGTGACATCCGGACGAAGACCGGACCGGCACTGTTCGACTACCTACTGGAGGCCTTCGAGGAGCACAAGCGAGTCCTCAGTGATCCGCTGAACCTTCAGGTGGTCATGGCGGGGATGGAGGCCACGTGGTGGCTCAACGACAAGCTGCAGGAGTGGCTGGGGGAGAAGAACGCGGCTGACACGCTGACGCTGTCCGCCCCCGACAACGTCACGTCGGAGATGGGACTCGCGCTGCTCGACGTCGCGGACGTGATCCGCCCGCTGCCGGAGGTGGTGGCGTTCCTGCAGAACGTCGAGGACGAGGGCTTCCTGGACGAGCTGGCGAAGCCGGCGGGCGGGACCGAAGCGCGCGACGCCATAGAGGCCTACCTCGACCGGTACGGCATGCGTTGCGTCGGCGAGATCGACATCACGAGGCCACGTTGGCGTGAGCGCCCCACCACGCTCGTGCCCGTGATCCTCGACAATGTCAGGATCTTCGAGCCGGGCGCCGCGAAGCGGCGCTTCGAGCAAGGGCTGCAGAAGGCGCAGAAGAAGGAACAGGACGTGCTGTCACGCTTGCGGGACCTGCCGGACGGAGACCAGAAAGCCGACGAGACCAAGCGGATGATCGACCGGGTCAGAACCTTCATCGGATACCGGGAGTACCCGAAGTACGGCGTCATCAACCGCTACTTCATCTACAAGCAGGCCCTGTTGCAGGAGGCCGAGCGCCTCGTGCAGGCCAACGTGCTTCCGGAGAAGGAGGACATCTTCTACCTCACGTTCCAGGAACTCCACGACGTCGTGCGCTCGAACCAGGTGGATGACCAGCTCATCCGGCTGCGCAAGGAGACGTTCCGGTCGTACCACGCGCTCACACCGCCCCGGGTGCTCACATCGGATGGTGAGGCCGTCACCGGGGCGTACCGGCGCGCCGACGTGCCGGCCGGTGCCCTGATCGGCCTACCGGTTTCCGCCGGGACCATCGAGGGAAGAGCCCGCGTCATCCTTGACATGGCAGAGGCCGATCTGGAAGCGGGCGACATCCTGGTCACGACCTTCACGGACCCCAGCTGGTCACCGCTGTTCGTCGCCATCGCGGGCCTGGTGACGGAGGTGGGCGGCCTGATGACCCATGGCGCAGTGATCGCCCGGGAGTACGGCTTGCCGGCCGTCGTCGGCGTGGAGCAGGCCACCCGGTTGATCCGGGACGGGCAGCGGATCCGCGTACACGGAACCGAGGGGTACGTCGAAATACTGCCGTGACCGACCACACCGAGAAGCCGCGTCCGTAGCTTCCGGCTGGACGATCCCGAGCAGTTGATGATCACCCACACGACCACCGCTCGCAACGCGCACGCGGACACGACCCGTCAGAATCGCCGCCCAGATTGACGTTATCCCCGGCGGTGGCCACCGTCCCGCCGGGGTGCTCCGGCACCGCCGAACTGCCCGGCTGCGCGCCCGTGCGCCTCGGCCCCGGCGAACACACCCTGAGCACCGCCGGACTCCGCAAGCACACCGGCTGATCCCGGAAACGCACACAGACCGCCGTGGTGCCGGTCCGGCCTGACCGGACCGGCACCACGGCCTTGCGGCAAGCCTCGCCGTCACTCCATCGGTGGCCACTCCGTACCGAATCCGGTCCAGCCCCGACGTCGTCGACGGCAGGCCCCCGGCCGCCGATCAGTCAGGACCGAAAGACCCGGTCCCTATTCGCGGGAATCGACCTCGGGGCCGGTGATTTCGCTGATTCCCCCACCCCGAGCACCCGCTTGAATCGTTGTGAGCCGATCCCGGAGCACTCTCTGACGACGGCAACTCGGAGGACACGATGACTGGTTCCCAGTCGGCCCGTATGGGCCGGACCACGCTGCTCGCATTGTTTGTGACACTCTTCGGAACGCTGGCCGCCCTGTCGGCCCCGACGACGCAGGCCGCGAGCGCGCCCCGTGCCACGGTCAACCCTGTGATCTTCGTGCACGGCCAGGATGGCTCGGCCCAGCAGTGGCAGTCCCAGGCCAAGCGGTTCTCCAGCAACGGCTATGCCGATGACCTGCTGTACATCCACGAGTACGACACCTCCCTCGCGACCGACGACCACGCGATCACGGGGCTGGAGGAACTGGTCGACACCGTCCGGGCCCGCACCGGCGCTCAGAAGGTGGACATTCTGGCTCATTCACGCGGGACACGTGTGCTGCACACGTATCTCTCCGTGCCGGAGCGGGCCGCGGACGTCGCCAAGTACGTGAACCTGGACGGCCGCACGGCGGCAGAGCTGCCCGGTGGCGTGCCCACCCTCGCCATCTGGAGCAGTCTCCAGCCGAACGGGGTGATCGGCGGTGCCCTCAATGTCCACGAGCCACAGGCGGGGCACACGGAGAGCGCCACGTCCGCCGAGAGCTTCGCCCACATCTACGCGTTCCTCCGGGGCAGGCCGCCCCTGACCACCCGGGTCCTGCCCGAGCCGCCCGCCACCGTCGAGATCGCCGGCCGTGCTGTGCACTTCCCGCAGAACAAGGGGCTTGCGGGCCGCCTCGAGGTGTGGAGGCTCGACCCGGCCACCGGTGCACGGGTCGGCCTCCTCCCTCAGCAGGTCGTGCGGACCGGCGCGGACGGCGCCTTCGGCCGGCTCGGCGTCAGCGGACGCGGACACTACGAATTGGCTTTCATCCGCTCCGGCGAGCGCACCAGCCACTTCTACTTCGAACCGTTCGAGCGCAGCGACCACTTCGTGCGGCTGCTCGTCTCACCGCCGGGTGGCGTCGCGGACTCCATCGACACGTGTACCGGTCAGACGGCACTCACCGTCGTCCGGGCCCGCGAGTGGCGGGTCGGCACGGCGGACGATGACCGGCTCAGGATCGGCGGGAGCGACGTCCTCAACCCGGCTGTCTCGCCGCAACTCCGCCAGATAATAGGCCTGTTCGCGTTCGACAAGGGATGTGACGGAGTCAGTCACCTGGATGCGGCGCTCCCGCCCTTCGACCGCGGCCCGTTCGTCACCGCCACCGACCTCTCGCTTCCGGCCGATGCACAGGCGCGAGGGTCGATCGCGGTCACGCAGACGATGCGCGGGGCCGGAGGAGTGACCGAAACCCTCGCGGTGCCGAACTGGCCCTCCGATCGCCACGCGGTGTCGCTGCTCTTCAAGGATTACGCGGACATCCCGTCCGGCGGCTGAGCGCAGAGGCCGGACGGAGCGGCCGAACGGAGGCGCGCCGTTCCCGGCCCGCACGGCCGGGGACAGCGCACGGTGCCTGAACCTCTTCGGTCGCCATGTGCTGCTGCGGCCGAGGACGGGAACCGGAGCGCCGCCGGTGAGCGCCATGTCGCAGTGTCGCGGATGCGCCGGGACCAGAGAGAGCCGCTGAGGTGAGCGGGCGAACCAGTCCCGTCCGGTTGCCGCGGTCAGTCCCCAGATGCTGTCGCAGGCCACCGCGATGATGTTGAAGACCAGCCCGAGCAACAGCATCCGGGAAGGACATCCATGGAAACGCGACCCGACCCCGGCCGCACGGTGGGTCGGGGCGAGCAGTGAGCCTTTTCCGACATCGCTTTGATTACCGCAAGCGGACCTTCGCCGCCCGCACGCACCGGTGCCGCAGTACGCGCTCTTCGTGGTCGCCGGCCTATGCGTGAGTGGGCGTGCGCAGCGCCAGCATGGCGACGTCGTCGTCGTTGTCGCCGGGGCGGACCTGTTTCAGCAGCAGGTCGCAGAAGGAGTCCAAAGGGCGATGGGCGAGAGAGGCCGCGTGGCGACGCAACCGGTCCAGTCCATGGTCGATGGAGCGGTGCGGGGACTCGACCAGGCCGTCGGTGTAGAAGAGGACGGTCGCGCCGGGCGGCAGGACCGTGACGGCATCGGGACGGGGCGTACTGACTCCGGTGCCGAGCAGAAGGCCGTGGGCGTCGGTCAGGTAGCGGGCCTGGCCGTCGTGGCTGACCAGCAGTGGGGGAGGGTGGCCGGCGTTCGTCCAGCAAAGTCGCCACAGATCGTTGTCGCCGAGGGCGAGCGTGGCCAGAATCATGGTCACCATAGGGACCTCGGCTATGTGTTTCACGGCTTCGTCGAGCTGGGTGACCACGGCGCTGGACGTCGCCTCGGGCCGGGACCAGGCGAAGGCCCGCAGCATGTTACGGACCTGCGCCATGCCTGCCGCGGCGTCGAGATCGTGTCCGACGACGTCACCTATGGCCAAGGCGTGGGTGCTGTCGGTCAGGGCGAAGGCGTCGTACCAGTCACCGCCGACGGAGGAGGCGTGCGGAGCGGGTACGTACCGCGCCGTCATTTCCACCCCGGGCACGACGGGGAGCTGGGGCAGCAGGTGGCGCTGCATGGTTTCGGCGACCTTCCGCTGGCGCTGGTACAGACGCGCGTTGTCCAGCGCCAGGCCCGCCCGGCGGGTGATGTCCTCCAGCAGCGGCAGGTCGTCGGCAGTGAAGGCGTCAGGACGCTGGGCACGTCCCAGGGTCAGTGCTCCGAGCATGTCACGCAGACCCCGAACGGGCGCGATGATGGCGGAGTGCATGCCCGTCTCGGTGAACAGACGACGCTGCTCGACCGCGATCCCTGAATCAGGCGAGCCCTGATAGGTGGCAGGGCCGGCGAGAGAGGACGCGGCGCCGCGCAGAGCGCGGGACAGAGGCATCGGGGACTCCTCCGGCACGGGGGGCATGGGCCCCTGCAGGTCCTCCCGCTCGATCAGCGTTCCGCCCTTGTGCTCCATCACCAGAGCGCGCCGCACCTCGTCCCGTTCTGTGAGCAGGTCGATCACCGCCCAGTCCGCGAGCCGGGGCACGGTCAGGGCCGCCAGCCGGCGCAGCGCCTCGTCCACGTCCAAGGTTGACGTCAGCTGGGTGGTCGTCTCCGCCAGCAGGGCCAAGCGGTCCAGCTCCGTCAGCGGTGCTGGGACCGCACCGCGGTCCTCGCCCGATACGCTTGAATCCAACGCGTACAGCAGCACCAGCGCGCCCGCCTTCCCCGATTCGGGTGAGCAGGGTGCGACGAGCCAGGCCAGCCGGACAAGGGTGCCGTCTCCGCGGGCGAACCACTCCGACTCACCGTGTTGGGTTCTCCCGGCGAGAAGCGCGTTCCTCAGCGCACAGCGGGTGCGGGGTGGGGCGTGCCCGTGACTGTCGCGGTGCAGCAGGTCGTGGGAATCCTGCCCGACGAGTTCTTCGCGACTTCGGCCCAGCATGCTTCGGGCCGCGTCATTGGCCGAGACGATCAGGCCGTCACCGTCGACGGCTATGACAGGCGCCTGCACGTCCTCCCACGTCGTACCGAGCGAAGCGCCAGAACACCGCTGGTGACCGGACGTGGGAACCTCCGCGCCGGAACCGGTTACGTTCATGACCCTCCTCAGCAAAAGCAGACCTCCCCAAGTTTCCCAGGAAAGGCACCCGCATGCGTCGGCCGCTGCAGGAGAGAATCACCCGCCGGGCATCCATGTGCACGCGGCGGCCGGTTGTCCGGCCATGATCTCGCTGGTCGGATACGGCCCGGAGAGTACCGCGATCCGGTTGGTGCTCACCCGGCTCGCCTCGGTGATGACGCTGTGCCGTTGCCGTGGAACGCCGGCACGAGCGACGCCACGAGGAGCAGTATCGCGAGCGGAAGGTCCATGACCGTGACATCGAGTCGGTGCCGCGGCTCCGGGACACGCCGACGATCGATCACCGGGGCGGTTGAGCGGCGGATTCGATGCCCGCGTCTCACCGGGAACCGAAAGGCATGACGTCCCCGCGCCGGTGATCGAGCCGCAGGAACACCAGGGGCAGCAGCACCCCAGGCTCACCGGGTACAGGCCGGCTTCCGGCCCGAAGTTGCCCGCCGGTGAGCAACTCCGGGCCTGACGTCGAGACACCCAGGAGCCCCTGGCCGGCGCCGTTGCCGGAGACCTCGGTACCGAAGATGCCAGCCCCGGCGAAGTTCCAGCCGAAGTGCACGCCGATCGTCAGCCGGAGGCTGCGGATGGCGGCGTACGCGGCGGCGAGCATGAAGCCGGCCGCAACCGCAGAGGCCGCATTGACTACGCGCGAGACCGACGTGACCGGCCGGCCGAGCGGGCATGGGCCGTCGAGCACGGACGGGAGATCCGCGACTTGGCCTAACGCTACTCAGCGTCCGGGACTTGCAGGAACGTGCCAAGTGCTCACCGTGGCCGGAGTGGGACGGATGCTGCGACGTGATCGCGGTGGGTGCGGCGAAAGGGCCTGTGGGAATGGTTGGGCGGTAGCCCAGGTGGGCTCCCCGACCATCCCCGCAGGGCTACCAGGGCACTTCCCCGTTTTCGTCCTGGAAAGTTCCCGTCGGACCGTCCGCGTCGAGGGTAGCGAGACGCACGACGACCCTGGCGCTCTCCTCCGGTGCCCTTCCGACCCCGAACGCCGCGGTCAGGTCGGTCGCGGTCGTGCCGGGCTCGACTGCGTTGAACTTGATGCCCGGCTGGGACTTGGCGTACTGGACCGTGAGCATGGTGGCTGCGGACTTGGACGCCGAGTAGAGCGCCAACGGCAGGTTGAACTCTGGCCGGTCAGGATTGGTCACTGCCCAGAACGACCCGGCACTGCTCGAGACGGTGACCACTGTGGGGTTCGAGGACTTGCGCAGCAGGGGAAGCGCCGCCTCCGTGACGCGCACGACTCCCACCGCGTTGGTGTCAAAGGCCCGGAGAGCCGTGGGGCCGTCGGTCGCTCCGTGCCCCAGGACGCCTGCGTTGTTCACCAGGACGTCGAGCCGGCCCTCGGCCGAGTCGATCGCCGCCAGCGCGCTGCTCACCGATGCGTCATCGGTCACGTCGAGCTGCACGAAGCGTGCGCCAAGCGTCGCTGCGGCCTTCTCACCTCGGCCGACGTCGCGAGCACCGATGTAGACAACGTGGCCCAACGCCGCAAGCTGTCTGGCTGTCTCGAAACCGATGCCCTTGTTGGCCCCGGTGATCAGTGTGATGGTCATGCGTATCCTCGCAGGTCATGTGGCCCGAATGGTGAATGGGCCGTTGGTGATGTCCGGACTGTTCTTGGCCGTGTCGGCCGTGATTCCGGGGGTCAGCCGGTCAGCTGCCGGAGAAGTGCGCCGGCATCGTGCAGGGCGGTCACGTGTGCGAACCGTCCGTTGTGGACCTGATGGATGGCGTACTCGACGATCTTGAACAAGGCGCCGGTGGGAGCCACGCCGAGCCATTCCGTCACCGGGGTACCCGTGTTCACCGGACGGGCAGCCAGGCGGTGACCGTCGAAGGGCGGTTCCCTTCTGTGGGTCAGGGATCGCCGCCGTGACCGGATGCAGAGGAGACGCGACGCCCTCTACGGCATCGCCGGGCCGATCATTGCCGAGGAAGCTGTCCGCCGAACCGGCCCACTGTTGATCAGGTCATGGGGGCGCCTCTCAGGCCTGAGCCGAGCCGCCGTCGACGTACCGGCTCGAACCGGTGATGAACACGTGTGTGCCCTCGGCCGCCAGTCGGACGGCACCCGCCAGGACGACCCCGGCGCCGCCCGCGGTGACGAGAGCGGTCTTCCCCTCCAGTAGCCCCGTTTAGCCCCATGCGCACGACCTCCTCGAAATTCCGCAGCGATCGCTACGGAAGTCGAACGGTAGCACTTCCGCATCGATCATTGCGGAAGAGGTAGGCTGCGGTGGTGCAGACCAAACAGAACGGCCCCATCGGCCGACCGCGAGGATTCGACGCCGACGAAGCTCTCGAGCGCGCCATGCTGGTCTTCTGGGAGCACGGCTACGAGGGAGCCAGCCTGGCCAACCTGACCGGCGCGATGGGCATCTCCACCACCAGCATGTACGCAGCCTTCGGCAACAAGGAGGAGTTGTTCCGCAAGGCTCTGGAGCGTTACACCGAAGGCCCGAGCGCATACCTGGCCCGGGCTCTGGAGGAGCCGACCGCCCTCGGCGTCGCCGCCGCAATCCTGGCCGGCACCGTTCGAACCACCACCCGCCCGGCCCACCCCCACGGGTGTCTGGGCGTCCAGGGCGCCCTGGCCACCAGCAACTCCGGACAGGAAACCCGTGACCTGCTCGTCGCCTGGCGCAACGACGGCTACTCCTGCGTCCGAGAACGGTTCAGGCGAGCCGTCGACGACGGCGACCTGCCCTCCGAGACCGATCCGGGGCTACTGGCCCGCTGCCTCACCACCTTCGCCTACGGCATCGCCGTACAAGCAGCGAGCGGTGTCGGCCGTGACGAACTCCAGGAGATGGCCGACGCCGCCCTGCGCAACTGGCCGCTTTCCTGAGACCCGCCCGGGCGCGCGTGTCTCGGCCATCTCGGGGGAGCGACCGACGCCGCGCGTGTAGCGCTCGCTCCGTTCCCCGGAACGTATTGCGGTACGCGCGCGGTGACACGCCCAACGCCTCCCTGAGGTGCTGGTGCATCGCAGTCCCTGTGTCGAAACCCGCCCGTGCGGCGATCATGCCCACCGGCTCGTCAGTGCGCTCCAGCAATTGCCGCGCGAGCTGCAGTCGCCGGGCGGCCAGCCAGCGCATCGGTGTCGTCCCGGTCTCGTGGAGGCCGAGATCCCCGGTCGGCTTGCCCCGCCTCGTGGCGGGAAGGTGCGGGGCACTTCGAGCAAGGCAACACGGAGCTCCGGCCTCAGGGCTGCGTCTGCTCCGGCAAGGTGAGGATTTCGGCTCCGTCGTCGGTGATGGCGATCGTGTGCTCGCTGTGTGCTGCGCGGCAGCCTGTCGCGCTTCGGAGTGTCCACCCGTCGGCATCGGTGACGAGTTGCGCGGTGTCCGCCATGACCCACGGCTCCAGTGCCAGTAGTAGCCCGGGGCGCAGTTTGTATCCACGGCCAGGCCGTCCGGTGTTCGGTACGTGCGGGTCCTGGTGCATCGTTGATCCGATGCCATGACCGCCGAACTCGGTGTTGATGGGGTAGCCCGCCTCGCTGAGAACCGTGCCGATGGCATGAGAGATGTCACCGATGCGGGCCCCGGGCCCGGCGGCGGCGATCGCCGCCGCCAGCGCGCGTTCAGTTGCGCTGATCATCGCGACGCTCTCCGGGGGCTTTGTGTCACCCACGATGAAGCTGATGGCGGCGTCTGCGGCGACCCCGGCCTTGGAGACAGCGAGGTCGAGTGTCAGCAGATCACCGTCGGCGAGCGTGTAGTTGTGCGGCCTTCCGTGGAGCACCGCGTCGTTTACGGCCGTGCAGATGTAGTGGCCGAACGGGCCGCGTCCGAAGGACGGCGCGTAGTCGACGTAACAGGACGTGGCTCCCGCCTCGATGATCATGGCCTTGGTCCACCGGTCGATGTCCAGAAGGTTCGTGCCGATCGTGCTACGGCCCTTCAACGTCTGCAGGATGCCGGCAACCAGGGCGCCTGTGTCTCTTGCTCGGGTCAGGCGGGTGTGGTTCAGGATCTCGATCATGCGGCGTCCTTCTCGCGATGCCAATAACTATACCGTCCATACTATACCGGTATTAGAATTGGGGTGCCCTGGTCCGGCAGCCGCTTGTCAGCGAGGGTTCCGGTGACCGCGCCGACAATCGCGTCGCTCGTCTCGCGGACCTTGACCTCTTCCCGGCGCCTCACCGACGGCTTGCAAGCATCGGTGGGCCTTTTGGAGACCACCTTCCATCCCGACCGACGCCCACGTCGGCCACTTGTGGACGGCGTCGGCCTCGGTGGTCCGCCGACCCCCCGCACGTCGCCCAGGTCGGCGTGGGTCGACGGTGCTGTCCAGGCGGATGCCCGGAGCCGGCCCCGGCTCGAGTGTGAGTGTCGGCGCGGTCGCGTCGACGGTGGACTTCTTCCCGCAGACCTGGCTCCCGTGGCTCGCTGCGCTCAAGGCCGCAGGAACCGCCGGTCTCCTCCTCGGTCTCATGGGTGTCCCGGTCACCGGTGTTATCGCCGCGACCGGGCTGGTCCTGTTCCTCATCGGCGCCATCGCCGCACACATCCGCGCTCGCGTCCATGACGACATCGCTTTTCCTGGCGGCTATCTGACTTTGGCCACTACGGCTCTCGTCCTCGCCGTCGCGCGGTGAACCGGACCGGCGGAATGCCGCGCAGCAGCTGCATCAGGGCCCGGTTGCTCAGTTCAGTTGCTCGGCCAGTCCGACGATGATGCCCTCGGGGCCGCGGACGTAGCAGAGTAGATAGCTGTCCTCGAACCGGGCGATCCCGCCGACGAGTTCGGCGCCGTGAGGGCGCAGGCGGGCAACGGTGTCCTCGATGTCGTCGACGGCGAACATGACGCGGTGCGTACCCAGGATGTTGTGCGGCCGGGTGCGCGGCCCGGCGCTGATCACCGCGGGGCTGCGGTACCTCGCCAGCTCGAGTCGGCCGTGACCGTCCGGGGTCCGGACCATCGCGATGTCACAGTGGACGCCGTCGAGTCCGGTGCACCGGTCGGCGACGGGGCCCTCGACCTCCGTCCTGCCCTCCAGCTCCATACCGAGTTCCAAGAAGAACGCGATGGCGGCGTCGAGGTCCTCGACGACGATGCCGACGTTGTCCATCCGCAGAACAGCCATGCCGGTTTCTCCTTCTTCCTCGTGCGGCCGTGATGGCCGCTGATGTCCCTGGGACGGTGCCGGTGGCACGTTCTCGACATCCGCAGACCCCCGAACTCCGAAAATTCGTGGGTAGGCAAACCGGCGCCCCGGCCCTCTTCTGCGGAGACGAGTTGGACCGGGGCGCAGCGTCGCCTCCCGGTGTGGGGCAGTGGTCGGCGACATCAGCGTGCGCACCGAACGCCACGGCAGCCCGTTTCGCGGCCTCGGCCTCGGGCGGTGTGGGGGAGCCCCGAAGGGCGCCGGGGGGGGCATCGGTCCCAGATTGCTCCCGGCGGCTCGGTGAAGTGGTCATGGGGCGGCGGAGGCCGAGGGGGTGGGGGGTGACGGTGGCTGTCGGGAGATGTCGGCGGTCATCCAGGTGCCGGAGCCTCCCAGGCGCGCGGCGAAGCGGCGCAGGCCGCCGTCGGCGTCGATCCAGTAGCGGGTGCGGCCCGGAGTCCCGGGTGCGGACTGCGCTGTGGAGCCGGGCGCATCGGCGGTGCCGGGGCCGGAGAAGACCGTGACCGGGACCCCGGAGATCTTCTCGTGTCCGAGGAAACGTGCGCTGCTGCGAACGAGGAGCTGGGCGTTCTCGGGCCGGTCGGAGCCGAGCGAGAGCAGCAGGAGCAGGGTGCTGTCCACGGTGGCCGAGCGGGGTTCCAGGCGGCGCTCGCTCCAGCCGTCGGCCGGGGGTTCGTCGGGGCGCGGGCCGGTCCAGTTGAAGCGGGCCGAGACCGTGCCGCGGTTCCAGCGGAGCAGGTGGCGCCAGCGGGTGGCGGCTCCAGGGGTCTCGTCGCGCAGTTCGGCGTAGCCGGTGTGCACGCGCCAGTCGAGCCGGCCGTCGAGCCGGAGGGTCCGGCCCTGCACCGGGATGGTGGCAGTGACGGTTCCGGCGGCGCTGCGGTAGTTGGTGAACCGGGTCAGAGCAAGGAGCTCGGCCTGCTGCTCCGTCAGTGCCGCCTTGTCGTCGGCGGGCCGGTCGGTGGCCGGCCCGGTGCAGGCCGCCGAGGCGAGCAGTGCGGCCAGCAGGAGGGCGGACCGGGCGGGCCGGCGGGGGGCGCGAGTCATCGGGCTGGGGTCGTCGGCCGGCTGCGGTCGGCGAACAGATCGGGGCCGGGCAGAGGCACCCCGCCGGGATCGACGGGGCCGGGCAGTCCGTCGGCGGGGGAGGACGGCGCGGTCGCGGCGTCCGGCAGCGAGGGCTGGGCCGGCGGCGGAGGGACGTCCAGGAAGGGGATGCCGGGAGGCGCGGGGTCGGTGCGCGGGGACTGGCCGGCGGCCTCGGGATGGCCGTGCGGGCAGGTGGCGATGGACTCCAGGTTGCCGGGCAGGGTGGTGCTCAGGGTGTTGCCGTCCAGGCAGTTCCCGCGCCCGGGCGCTCGTACGGAGGCGCGGTAGGCGATGTCCACGCCGTTGCCGGTGAGCGTGTTCTCGCGGAGCCGGTTCTCCGTCGGGGCGAGGTCCTCGTTGGAGGCGAGTACGACGCCTGCCCGGGGGTTGCCGGTGATCCGGTTGTGGAGGAGTTCGTTGCCCTGCCCGCCGGCGATGCCGATGCCGATACCGAAGGCGCCGTCGGCCTGTTCGGGGGTGGCCGGGTCCGCGTTGTCGGCGATCAGGTTCCCGGCGACGGTGCCGCCCTGCTGGGGGACGTAGGCCTCCTGGTAGTCGGAGTTGACCGTCAGCCCCACCCGGTTTCCGGCGAAGCGGTTGCGCAGCACCCAGATCGGCCCACTGGCGTTGGTCCCCTCGTAGCCGATGGCATTGTGCTCGGCGACGTTGTCGCGGACGAGGATGTGACAGGGCTTGCACTGGCCGACGTAGAGCCCGGAGTCGGCGCTGCCCGAAGCGTGGTTGTGTTCCAGGACGCCGTGCTGGGCGTTGAACGCGTAGATGCCGTAGAGGCCGTTCGCGTGAGCGGTGACGTAGCGCACCCGAAAGCCCTTCAGCGGGGGGAACTTGGCCGGGTCGAGGTGCCGATAGCCGTCACTGCCCCTGGCGAGGCCGCCGTTGCCGTCGCTCATGCCGGTGACGAGCACGCCGTTGAGGAGGTGGTTGCGGACGGTCAGGTTCTCGACCGAGACGCCGGGAGCGGTGACCATCACGCCGTTGGCGCGTCGGCCCTGGCCGTCGATGACCACTCTGCCCCGGTCGGTGCCGCGCAGGTTCACTCGTTCGGTGCGGATCCGTACGCTCTCGTGGTAGACGCCGGGCGAGACCAGCACGAGGTCGCCCGGCCGCGCCCGATCGAGCGCGGTGTTGATGGTGGCTGCCTGAGACGGCACCCGGATGGTCGCGGGAGCGGTGTTCTTGGCCGACGGCGGATCCGTCGGCGAAGCCCAACAGCCTGCACACAGCAGCGCGGTGGCAGTCACGACGGCGGCCGGGACGAAGCGGCGACGGCCGCCGCATCGGCGGCGGACGAGTGGCATCACGAGGGTCCTTCCGGTTGCTGGCGGAGTTGATCGCTACCTTAAAGTGTTCGCGTGGACACTCATTGTGACGCCTCGATGGATCCGCAACCGTCGCCGCTGTACCGACGCCGGCTCCTGGGCGGACTCGCGGTCGCGGTACCGGCCGCGGCGGCGGGGTGGGCGGTCGCGGGCAGGGACCGGCGCCCGGCCGCTCGTGCTCCGGAGGCAGTCACGGGCGTCACCGGGGCGGCGGCCGCTGCGGCCGTAGCACCCGAGGGGCCGAGGCAGGCGGGAGTGGACCGTCCTGCGCAGCCGCAGCAGTACACGGTCCTGACGGTCTTCGACCTGACACCCCCCGGCGGTGCGGCGGACCGTGGCGCCGGCGAAGTGCGCTACCCAGCCGCACTGTTGTCCGATCTCGGCCGGCGGGTGCTGGATGTCTGCGGGGGTGCCGGCGAAGAACTGGGTGGGCTCCCGCCGGGGGATCTCAGTGTCACGGTCGGAGTCGGCCCGCGCCTGGTCGCGGCGGTGGACGGCCGGCTGCCCGGGGCGGCAGGGCTGCCGGAAGCGCTCGACAAGGCCGTGCCGGACCTCGCACGTCAGGGGGACCTGATGGTACAGATCTGCGCCGCGGATCCGCAGGTGGTGGCACATGCCGAGCGGCTCCTGACGAGTTGGCTCGGCGAGAGGTCGGCGCTACCGCGCTGGTCCCAGGACGGCTTCCGGCCGCCCGTCCGCGAACCCGGTCCCGTGCGCAACCTGCTGGGGTTCCTCGACGGCGTATCCGTCCCGCGTACGGAGCGGGATCTGGCCCGGGAGGTCTGGCTGGCCGGGCCTGAGCGGGTCCGCGGAGCCACCGTCGCCGTAGTCCGAAGGCTGCGCCTGGACGTGGCGGGCTTCCTCGCCCAGGACGTCACGCGGCAGGAACGGGTCGTCGGCCGACGGAGGTCCGACGCGGCGCCGCTCAGCGGCGGCGGGCCGGCAGCGGCCGTCGACCTCGGAGCGAAGACGCCGGACGGCAGGTACCTGGTCCCGCTGATGTCCCATGTCCGGCGGGCCCATCCGGCGGCGACCGGGAGCGGACTGATGCTGCGCCGGGGCTACAGCTTCTCCAACGGGCCGGACGATCAGGGCCTGCTGTTCATCGCCTTCCAGCGGGAGCTGCGGACGTACGTGGAGACCCAGCGGCGGCTGGACGACGGCGACGAGCTGTCCGCCTTCGCCACGGCGACAGCTTCCGGTACCTACCTGGTGCTGCCCGGGTTCTCGGCGCTACGCCCTCTGGGCTCTTCGCTGTTCGCCTGACGGACGGGCCTTCGAATCAGCGCCGGGAGGAACCCGTAGTCGGGTTCCTCCCGGTCTGTCGGTGCGGTGCGGTGTGGCGTCAAGCGGTCATGAGGCCGTACCGGTCCGAGGCCATGAGGTCAGCTGGCGACCCATAGACCCGCGTCGATGTCGTGGTCGATCGTGCCGGGTGGGCCGGTGGTGACGTCCGCCGTAGCGGTGTCCGCCTGGGGATCACCGCCGTCCGGCTCCGCGTCGGAGTTGGTCGCCGGGTTGGGGCCGGTGTTCGGGGTCCACTCGAGTTCCTCCGCCTCGTAGTCGGCGGTCGGTTGGACCGTCGACTTGTCGAACTCCAGTGTGTACTGGGTGTTGGGGCGCAGGCCGTCGCGGTGGTCGAAGTAGTACTCGCCCTTGGCGTCGGTCTTCTTGCGCGCGATCTCCTGACCCGTCGCGTCGCGCAGGATCACCGTCACACCGGGGATGCCCGCGGTCTCGTCATAACTCTGGGTGCCGTCGGCCTTGTCGAGCCACACCCGGCTGCCGATCTGGACCGGCGGCTCGTCACAGAGCAGCTCCAGGTCGCCGAGGCCGTTGGCCTTGCCGAAGCCGCCGTCGTCTGCGTAGGAGAGGCCGAGCCCCTGCTGCGACGGGTCGGCACCGCGGTCACCCTGCCAGCGGTCGAAGAAGCCGGCACCGGTGGAATTGACCGTCCGGACCGGGTCCATCACGGTGGCGGCCACGCGGTCCCCACCGAGCGGCAGTGCCAGGGCGCCCTGCACGGTCTCCAGGTGGCTGCCTCCCGTGAACCACTCGTCACCCTTGTAGAACTCGCTGCCGGTGCGCGGGCAGGCCGCGCCGCCCTCCCACTCGTACGCGCCGGTGATCGTGCGGCAGACCCTGTAGAGGTCGCCGCCGGTCGCGATGCTCTCGATGACGTTGGCCTTGGCCGGGTTGGCGTTGGGGATTGCCAGCCCGGACTGGTCGCCCATGCGGTCACGGAAGCCCAGGATCAGCGAACCGTCGCGCTCGATCTCGATGTCGCTGAGCATCGGCTGCGGGTAGGCCCACTGCGTGTTGCCGCCGTCGGGGAACTGCGTCAGGTCGTCCTTGGTCCACGGCTTCCAGTTGCCCGGGGTGGGGTCGACGGCGGGATCGCGGGGGAAGTCCAGCGGCTCGTCGACGACGGGCGCGGCGCCGAATGTCCCGGTGGCCGGGTTGAACTTCCAGACCACGGCCCGCAGCTGGTTGACGTTCTGGCTGCTCTGGGCGGAACAGACGCCGCCCACGTACAGGACCCCGTCGCGCATGCCCAGGCCCATCGGCCGCCAGTCGGCCGCCGGGGTGCACGCGGTGGCGGGGATGGGCAGCGGAGCGCCGACGGGCGCCGCGACAGTGGGCTGCGTGGCGTCGTAGGTGTAGAGGCTGCGGTCGTTCATGTTGACGACGTAGAGCCGGGAGCCGTCGCCCGAGATCTCGATGTCGCCGAGCGACTCCTGTCCCACCACAGCTGCGAAGTCAGCGTCGATGCGGTCCGCTTGGTTGTGGGCGGTGGTGCCGGCGTTCGGCACGGTGGCGAAGAGGGTGGTCGCACCGGTGCCCCGATCCGTCACGTAGATGGCGCCCGGACCACCGGGGCCGTAGTCGCCGTGCCGCTTTGCGTACGCGCCGGTGAAGATGCGCCGGTCCTTCTTGCGGTACGCCACGCCGTAGGCGGTGCCGGTCTGGGTCCCGTTGGCGAGCGCCGTGGGGTTGTTGGAGTTGCCCTGGGTGTCGCCACGGGAGGTGTAGGGGAAGGAGACCAGGGTCTTGCCGCCGGGCTTGGTCGCGGCCTGCTGGCAGGGTGTGGCCAGATCGGGGTTGTCCTGGCAGTAGTCATCCGGGTTCCACACCCCGAAGTCGAGGGTGGCGTCCTTGCCGTTCCTCAGGTCGACGAAGCCGAGGTGCGACGAGAGCCCCGGCCCGGCGAGGGACGGATGGAGGAAGCCCTGCCCGGTGGCGGGGTCGTACTTGTCGGCCCAGTCGAGCAGTTCGACGCTGTACCGGCCCGGGGACCCGGTCCACGTGGTGGTATCGATCTCGACGGTGCCGTCGGCCCCGATCGGGTAGGTGCGGCACGGGCGGTTGCGCCGCTCGCAGAGCCTGACCGTCCCCGGTCCGTGCGGTACCTGGATGTTCGGGTTCCGGTCGCCCTTGGCGGCGAAGTCCCGCAGAAGGTTGATGGTCAGCTTGCCCTCGCCCGGCGCGGCACCTGCGGGGCCCGGAGACCCCGTCACCGTGAGCGCACAGGCCAGGGCCAGCGTCCCCAACCACTTTGTCTTCCTGATCACTTGCACCCTCATGCTCGTCGGAAGTGTGGGACGACGACCGGGAACTACGCCAGTGTCAGGGCAGCCGGAGGTCACGCTGACCAGGGAGGAGGTCATCGCCCATAGCGCAGAGTAGTCAAATGAATGCGTAGCGTACAAGTGCCGGGCGGGCGGCCTGATCCGCTGACGCTTGTTCTTCACGGTCTGGGTCGATCACGTGCGTGGACGTTCTCGGCGAGCGCCTCGGGGGCGCAGTCGGAAACGCGCTGCTTGGGAGGGCACGGGAACTGCCTGCGGGCGAGGGGAGGGACTTGGGACTGCCGGGGCCGGGGCCAACCGGAAGCCGGTGGTAGTGGGGGCGGTGTGGAAGTGCTGTTCCTCCGGAGGGGGCAGGCGACAGGTGAGAGGTGTTGCCGGACCGGCGCGCCGGTGCAAGCGGATCGCCCAGTTGGGACAGTCAGCGCCTTTTTGCGGGGTCGGCCGTGCAGCGGGGCGGAGTAGCGGGCGTCCTCACACCAGGTCACGGAGTCCGCGGAAACAAGCGTGTCCGCGTAGGGTGCCATTGCGCAGGGTCTTCACTCCGAACCCGTGGAGCCGGATCTCCTTGGCGGAGAAGTGCCCGGCGACCGCTGGATCTCGGCTGGCTCTGGCGGGGCACACGGAGCCGCTTCCGACTACCGGTTCGGCGGCCAGGCCGACACGGCCTGCGTGTCGGAAGCGCTCCTCCGGGGCTCGCGTGGAGCGCGGTCTCTGTCGTGTGATGCTGATGTCATGACTGATCGCCGCGAGGTTGCCATAGTCCGCTGGCCAGACCGGACTCCCTCGATCGAAGGCGGTCTGGCTGCCTTGCTGGCGGCCTACCATTTGCGGACCGAGGCTGAGAAAGGCGAACCGGTTACCGATGTGGACGGGCTGCCGGATCGCTACCGGGCAGAGATCACCGGCCCTCGGATCGCATTCGCCGGCGACGTCGTGTTGGTGGCTCTCCTGGGGGACGCCACTGTGGGCTGTCTGGTAGTGACCTCCCTGACCGATGGGCAGTCGGAGATCAAGAGGCTCTGGACCGATCCTGAGTTCCGTGGCCGGGGCATTGCGTCCGCCTTGCTCGGCGCCGCGCTCGCTCATGCTGCGGAGAACGGCGTGGACACCGTCCGGCTGTCGGTGTGGGAGTGGCGGACCGGGGACATTGCCCTGTACGAACGACTCGGCTTCGCCGTCACCCAGTCATGGGAGGAGCGGGATCGGCTGGTGTGCATGCAGCGCGCTGCATGAGTGGTCAAAGCCATTCGTTGATGGCCGCGACCAGGAGCTGTCGTCGAAGTGGCCTCGGTGAGAGCCGTGGCGTCCGAGTGCCGTAGGTCGTGGGGCGTGGCATTCCGGCGAGGAGAGACGCTTGGACAGTCCGGCAGATGCGGCCACCGGCTGCGTCGACAGTCTCTCCGAAACAGCCGCCACGAATCGTGAGAAGCCAGTGATCCGAGACCTGTACGACGTCCGTGTGCAGCCCGCGGAAGGCGGCTCTACGCCGCTGACCGAGGAGGAAGAGCAGCGCGCGCGGGTGGTGTTGTTCAGCGATCTCGGCAACGCCATCGCCGAACGAGGTTGGGTCCGGTTTCCTGCATACTCGCCGGAGGAACGGCGCCGGCTGGTCGATGTCGCGCACCGTCTCAGTGCTCACTGGGGGCAACACGTGTTCATCGAGGCAGAAGATGAGTGCGCCATGAAGCTCTATCTCGCCGGGCACGGATCGCAGTCGATGCATGCACCGCTGCCGTAGGCGGGGGTCAGTATCTGTGTGATCTCGATCAGTGGATCATGGTTGTCTGATACAGCGCCATGAACCGTCGGAACCGAATGGGAGTTCGTCCGCCCTCTGCTCCCACGTTCGGAGCGGGAGCGGGAGCGGCTGGATGACCGGACGCTCCTGAACGGGATCGTCTGGAAGTTCCGGTCGGGCACGGCCTGGCGGGACGTGCCACAGCGGTCCGGATCCTGGGCCACGCTCCACACCCGCTCCGTCGATGGGCCAAGGACGGCCCCTTCGAGCGGATGCTCCGGGAAGCACAGGTTCGGGCGGACGCGGCGGTGCGGACTTCCTCCACACCTACAACCACCATCGCTGCCACACCTCACTCGGAGGCCAGCCCCCGATCAGCCGAGTGAACAATGCTGCGGGTCAACACAACTGGGCCGTGGCCCACTTCTGGTCCGTCACGAGTGGTAGAGGACCCGCACGACCATTGTGTCGCCAGGCAGGCCGTCCAGGTAGGCGTTGAACATCTGCTCGTAGTCGGGGCCGCCTCCCTCCACCCACCGCCCGTCGAGGGTGAGCAGGGCGGGGGTGGAGAGCACGGCGGCTACATGGCGGGCGACGTGGGTCTCCAGGTCCTCGTCGAAGTGGAGGGCGGGGTCGGAGGTGAACCGCGCTTCCAGGAAGGGATCGGCCTCGATCGCCTGGATCAAGGGCTGTGAACGGAAGGAAGCCACTGCCGCCTCCCTGGCATGTTCGGGCTCCAGGGGCCTGGCCCGCTCGGCGAAGTGGTGGAAGGGCAGCACGGGCGGGTAGCGGTCGGCGAAGGTGTGGTACGCCGTCCAGGTGCCGCCCGCCCGGCGGGCCACGGTGGCGCGGGCCGTGTCGAGGTCGAGGATGGCGCGCGGGCCGCCGTGACAGCGGAAGGGCGGCAGGTCCTCGGGTGCGGTCCAGTCGTCGTACCGCACGAGCCGGGGGTCGTCCTCGTGGCCGGGCATGACGTCGAAGAGACAGCCTGCTCCGGAGACGAACCAGTAGCTCCACTCGCCCACCCAGTCCGGATGGGGACGGTCCTCACGGTCGTAATAGAAGGGGGCCATGGCCTGCCCGATCGCCTTCTTCAGCCCGTCGGGGCGGACGGGCGGCAGACAGACGGTGATGCGCTGTTTGCCCATGGTGTCTGGTGTCCCCTTGTGTGGTGCGATTGTGTGGTGCGATCCGTGCTGTCCGCGACGGCTTCGGCCTGGTCCGGTCCTGCTGCGCGCGGCGGACGCGGCGATGCACGAGGGAAAGCACACCGGCACCATCGCCCGAGCCTGCACCGCACACGCCCGTGTCCCGTGCGTCAACAGCTGCCGAGAACGAGGGAGGGTGGCGATGGACCGGCCCTCAAGATACGCGGTGTGCACGGCGTGCACACCGTGGGCGCGGAGCCGTGCGGGCTGCCAGCAGGCAGGGTCCACGCTGTGACCCGCGACCAACGCAAGATCGTCGGTATTCACGCACCGATGATCAGCGGTGGCCGTACCCGTCGATCAGCTGGCCTGTACTGAGCGCTCCAAGTGGTTGTGGCCGCGCCCCACACGTCGAACGTCGTACTCATCACGGCAGCGCGGCCGCAACCCCTCACCTGGCCGTTCCGAGCGCCATTTCGAGCACCAAAGAGGCCACATCCCTCGGCCTGTGCATATGCGTCTTCGAGGCACTCGGGGGCATCGTCCGCTGTACGCCCGACGTGCCGTCTCGTGCGGCGTGCTGTCGCGGCGTGCCATCGAGTTCGCATCCGCCATACGCTCGTCCGTGAGCGATGAGTTCGGGCGGCGGATCGGGTCTGCCCTGGTATGACTCGAATCATCGCTGACATCTCGGTCTCTCTCGACGGCTTCGTCACCGGACCCGACCCCGGCCCGGACAACGGCCTGGGCACCGGCGGCGAGGCCCTGCACACGTGGGCGTTCTCCGACGACCCCGACGACCGCCGGTTCCTGCGCGAGGGGACTGCCCGTTCGGGTGCCGTCGTCCTCGGCCGCCACCTCTTCGACGTGGTCGACGGGCCTGAAGGCTGGGACGACACGTCCGGCTACGGCGCGGGCGAGGTCGGCACCCCCGCGTTCGTCGTCGTGACGAACTCGCCGCCGGAGTCGGTGCGGACAACCAACCTCGACTGGACGTTCGTCACGACCGGTCTGCCCGACGCCGTCACCACCGCGCGCGAGCGTGCCGAGGCGGCGTCGGCGGACAGCGGCAAGGACCTCGACGTCATCCTCATGGGCGGCGGCGCCACGATCGGCTCGGCGCTCGACGCCGGGCTGGTCGACGCGCTGACGCTGCACCTCGCGCCCATCGTGCTGGGCGCCGGGACACCACTGTTCACCGGCGGAGCGCCGCGCACGTTGGTGCAGCGGAGCGTGCTCTCGACATCGACCGCGACGCACCTGACCTACGACGTTCTCCGGTGAACCGATGACCACTGTCAACGCCAATGAAATCGCCTTGGGCATCCAGTCGTTCGGTGACGACGACGCGCCACTCGTCCTGCTCGTGGGCGGGACGACCATGCTGTCCTGGCCCGATGCGCTCTGCGAGCGCCTCGCCGCTGGTGGGCGCTGTGTGGTGCGCTACGACCTGCGCGACAGCGGGCAGTCGACGACGAAGGATCCGGAGGCGCCCGCCTACACCCTGCGCGGCCTCGCCGCCGACGCGGCGGCCCTCGCTGGCGTGCTCGGCGGGGGGCCTGCGCACATCGCGGGGATCGGCGTCGCAGGGATGGTCGCGCAGGTGGCCGTGCTCGACCACCCGGGCGCGTTCTCGGCGCTCACCCTGGTCGGCACCCGCGCGGTTGCCCCTGGCCCGCCCGACGACGACCTCCCCGACCACGACCGGGCGACGATGAGCCGGCTGTTCGGGCGGCCGATGCCCGATTGGACCGACCGCGAGGCAGTTGCGGATTTCGCCGCCGCCGGCGCGGAGATCCTCGGCGAAGATCCCGTCGCCGCGCGCGCTATCGCTGCGCGCATCTGGGACCGCACGCCCGGCACCGCACCACCGGTCCAGATGGCCAACCAGATGGGCATGGTGTTCTCCAGGCTCGACTGCACACCCCGCTGGCGCGAGCGCCTGCCCGAGATCGAGGTCCCCACGCTCGTCGTCCACGGCCGCCGCGACCGGTTCTTCCCCGTCGGTAACGGTGAGGCGATCGCGCGCGAGATCCCCGGGGCACGGCTGCTCGTCCTCGAGGAGGCCGCCACCGCGATCCCCGATACGGCGGTCGGCGAGGTGACCGAGGCGATGCTCACGCTCGGATAGACGAGGGCGGGTGCCACGCGGGTCCGGCCTCCACTCGACAGTGGGACGTCGGAGGCTCGATCCGGCCGTGCGCCCGCGAGCGGCACGTCGGGATGCCGACCACACGATCCCACCAGCAAGACCATGACCTACGGCTGGAGCACCACAGCAGGCCGAACTGTTCGGCGACGACCAGTGGCGAATGGTTGGGCAGCATGATCCCGCCCGCGCCGAGCCGCAGCCTGCTGGTCTCCGCGGTGAGCCGGGACAAGGACAGCAGGACGGGCGGGCTGGAGGCCGAGACGCCGGGGCCTGGCGTGGTGCTCGTTCACCCAGTAGCGGGTGAAGCCGCGCCGGTCGGCGAGCCGTGTGAGTTCGATGCTGCCGGCCAGCGCCTCCACAGCGGTCCGGCCGGTGCCGGTCATGGCGGAGTCCAGCACGGACAGGGCGGCGGGGGCGGAGCCGTGGCGGGTGCCGCGGATTGGGTCGGTCATGCTCGAGCGGTCCTTCGTTTTCCAGGTGTGCGGCGTGCGGGGAGGTGGGGCGCCGGGCACCGGCCGACAGCTGCGGTGGGTCCCGAGGTGTTCGACGGCGGGCTGATCGTCCTGGACAGCGCCCATGCCGCAGAGGCCGCGAACATCCTCGACGCCGGCCGCACGCGGGATCGCCGACCCGACAGGACACAACAGAACCCGTCCCCGTCACAGCCAGGTCTGCGCAACCCTCGACGCGCTGCCGGCACGGGCACATCAACCGCCTTGCGCCCGAACCCGAGCGGGACTTCGGTGCGCAGGCCGCACGAGGCGACCGGCGTCTTGGCCCGTCCTGGCGCCCGCAGGACTGAGCGGCCGCGGCGGGGGTATTGGCGGGCCACCGGGGTCAAGCCGATGTTGCACGCCTCCGAGACCAGGAGGGACACCAGGGAGGAGGGAAGGTCCTTCATCAGCTTCGTCACCATCAGCACGGAGAACAGATCCAGCGCCTCGTCGATCGCCTTGGTCTCCAGTGGCGCATCACGGTGGTGAACATCGCCGTGCGCTGGGGCTCCGCAGCCTGCTCCAGGCTCGCGGACCTGGACCTCAGCCCGTACCGGGCCGGCGCCGGGAGCCGGTTCGGCGGGATCTGCGGCAGCTTCAACGGGCCAGGTGGAACGCGCCGATCTCGTCGACCCGCTCCAGGGACCGAGCGAAGGCCGTGCCCGTCGTCCGGTTCGGCGGCCGGTGCAGCCGCTCCAGCTCCGAGTACCGGCTGCCGTCCGGCACGCACAGGGTGGCCACCAGGGCCGCCGACGGGGACGGGATAGCGCGGTGCGCCGCCCCGGCCACGGCGACGTGCATCGGCTTCTCCGCGATTCCGCGGACCTCGGGCAGCACCTGCCGGGCCGGCACCGAGACACCCGGCAGCCAGCATCCGGCTCCGGCGCAGCCGGCCCACAGCCTGGTCGACCACTCCGGATTGTCGTACGGGTGCTACCCGTAGGCGCCCCGGATCCCACGCGTGCTCGAACGCCGCCTTCAGCCGCTCGGCGTACCGCTTCACGCACGACGGTTTCTCGATCCCGAGCTGCGCGGCCAGGTGGCCGACCACTGGCCACGGCGCCGCGATGGGGTCCTCCAGCAACAGCCCGACATAGCGGACCGTGCACATCTGGAGGGCATAGCCCAGCTGATGATGGGTCGTATCCGCAGGGCGACCAGTTCCCGGTCGACGCCGTCCAGGAAGGGCGGGGCTCAGCGGGGGAGCGGGACGAACTCGGGCTGGTCGAGCAGGCGCAACCAGCTTCCGTCAGGCTGGCGCCGGACGACCTGCGCCCGGGCACCGGCCCCGTCCTTCGGCGGGGTCGAGGTGAGGGCGATGCCGCCGCTGAGCAGGGTCGGCAGTGGTTGTTCCAACTCGAAGCGAGGGCGGTTGGACAGCACCTTCTCCCATAGCGCACGGATCGCTTCCCGGCCCACCGTCTGGTCGCCGGGCGGGTAGGCCATCACTGCATCCTCTTCGTAGAGTGCGGCGACCCCAGCCGCGTCACCGGCGTTAGATCGTTCAACGAACAAGCGGGTGATGTCTTCGGGGCGCATGGCCTTCTCGTACTCCGGCATGAGTTTCCTCCTGACGTCGTGGCTTCGGTGCTTCCTAGCGTGCTCGCCCCTGAATCAGAAGTCCAACAGATGGATCTACTAGAAGCTAGAATTTTCAGTCATGGAGCTGAGGCAGCTGGAATACTTCATCGCGGTGGCTGAGGAGCAGAGCTTCACTCGCGCCGCCGAGCGGGTGCACATCAGCCAGTCCGGCGTCAGTGCCCAGATCCGCCAGTTGGAACGTGAACTCGGTGCCGAGCTGTTTGACCGGTCGGCGCGCACTGCCACCCTTACCGTCGCCGGACAGGCCGCGCTCGAACACGCCCGCGCGGCGCTCGCCGCGGCTGGGGCGGTGGGCCAAGCGGTGGGTGAGGTGGCCGACCTGATTCGGGGTCGGCTCGTGGTCGGGATGGTCATAGGCTGCACCCTCACGCCACTGTTCGACGCGCTTTCTGTGTTTCACCGGGCGCACCCCGGGGTGGAGATTTCACTGCTGGAGGACAATTCCGACCGGCTCGTCGAGGGGGTGCGCGCCGGCACCGTCGACCTGGCTCTTATGGGGACCGCAACCGCCACCCCCGACGGGCTGGAGGCGTTGACAATCATTAGTGAGCGGCTCGTCGTGGCAGTTCCGGCAGGGCACGCCTTGGCGAAACAGCGGCGAGTTACTCTGCGCGACGTGGTCGCCCACCCGATCGTGTGCATGCCCCCTGGCACCGGCCTGCGCACAGTGTTCGATCGTGCTTGCGCCGCACAGGGCCTCAGACCCGCGATCGCGGCGCAAGCCAGCGCCGCGGATGCCATTGTCGATCTCGCTGCCCGCGGACTCGGTGTCGCCATCCTCAGCGACTCGATGACCGCGAACCATCGCGACCGGCTCGCGGCCCGCACCATCGACGATGTCGAAACACCCGCCCTTCTCGCCCTGATCTGGAAGAGAACGCATAGCCCTGCGGTGCGTGAGTTGATTGTGCACAGTCGGCGAGCATTCACCAAGCCTGACCCTTGGTAGCAATAACCCTTCGACATCCGATATGGGTATGAGCGCAGAACTCACAACAGAATGCTTCGATTTCAGGAGATGGACTCGTGGGTTCGCGCTCAACCCGCAGGGGCGACCCCGGCGGGCTGTGCCAGCAGGTGCGTGCGGAGCCCGCGTAGCGCATCGCGGTCTGCTCATCGAGCCCGAAGATCTCGACGGGGAGGAAGAACCCCTGGCCACAGGGAGCGGGACTCAGCTGACCTCAGGGGAACTCACGGGATGGCACACAAGCACAATACGGCCGGTCAGTTTTGATCTGCGGCGCGCAGGGCCCGCGCCAGCCACTCCAGCTCCTCGGTCGCGTCGGGCGCCGAATACTGCCCGCGCACGCGGGCGACAAGCCTGCGATAGCGCTCCGCCCCTGCCTCGATCCCGGCCTCCAGGCTGCGCAGCACGGCGGTCCGATCGGCGTCGCCGAACAGCTCGGACAGCACCTCGGCCACTTCCGGTCCCCCGGGGGCGGCCCCGCGTTTTCTGACCTCCGTGACGGTCTGCACGACCTGCCTGGCCCACCAGATGGACGCCCCGGGGGGACGACGCTGCCCCGGTGCGGGCGTGTTGAGCTCCATCCATGTGCGCAACCGGGTGCGAAAGCCGGGGTCCCGCACCAGTTCGGCCAGTTCTATCCAGGCGTCGACCTGCTCAGGTGCGGGATCGTCGGGCAATTCGATGCTGAAGGTGCGCAGGCGGTCGCGCAGGCGCGGTTCGACGTCGAGACCTCCGAACACCTCCTCCTTGAACTCGTCGATAATTGTCCTGCGTTCGGCGGCGGAAAGCCGCGCCAACCGATTCATCAGTGCTGTCTCCTCAGCGGTGGAACCACGTGTCGCCACGGTGGACAGGACGGCCCTGCTCACCTTGAGCGAGCGGATCTGCGCGTCGAGCGCGGCCACGTGCGTGTTGGCGACCTCGGCGACCGTGGTCCGACCGGTCAGCACCCGGCACACGTCGTCGAGCCCGAGGCCCAGCTCCCGCAGGGTGCGGACCAGCTCGACACGGGCTACGGACTCGGCGTCGTACAGCCGGTAACCGGTCGCGGAGCGGGCCACGGGTGGCACCGCTCCCTCGTCCGACCAGAAGCGCAGGGTACGCACCGGAAGTCCGGTGCGGTGCGCGAGCTGGCCGATGGTGAGCACGTCGGGGCGTTCGTCGTCGTCCATGGGCGAGATTCTGGACCCTCCAGCCGCTGGAGACTCAAGCGCCTCAGTCGACATTCCGTAAGTCCCCCAGATGACTGCTCAGTTCCCTCGCCACCGCCAGCGCCGACAGCATGCGCCTCCTTGCCTTCGATCAGGCCGCAGATTGATCAGGTGGGAACGAAGCTCCCGGCCCAGCCGAGGAGTGCGCCGCACTGTGGAGTAGGCCGATCCGGTGTTCCCAACGTTGGTGTCAAGGGGTGACAAGGCAGGGGCCTGGTAGCGGTGGGTGTACGTCAGGGTGGTGGCGAGCCGGCCCACGAGGCAGGCCTGCACTGCGGAGCTGCGGTCGGCCCGGTGTCGGCATCAGTCCTGATCACGGAGGCAAGGGAGGCGGTGGCGTCGAAGCCTGACGGCGGACGAGGCCCGTGTCGGATCAGGTGGTGACGGCTGCTCGATGTTGTGTGGCTTGGATCAGACGGAACCGGACAGGCGTCAGGATCCCTGCCGGAGCCAACACACTTCCCGGCAGGAGGGAGCCGGTTCGAAGGTTGAGGCGCCGAGTTGATCCGGTTCCGGGGAAACCGGATCTGCGCGGTCCGTCCCTTTTCCTTCGATCCCACCCGGATGATCGCCGTAGCGAGGCGCAGGCCGCATGCGTAACCCCGCCGGGCCGCGAACCGAACCTTTTAGCCGGCGACCTGAGTCAGAGATTCGCCGACAGCGGGTGGCGACCTTGTGGAGGATTTCGGCGGCGGTTTTGGTCCAGCCGTGGGTGGTCGTTCCAGTCTGCGACCCGGGCTTGGATGTCGCGTTCGAGGTCTTGTGCGTCGCGTGCGGCGACGCGCTCACCTGCGGCTTGCACGTCTGGCCCGTTCCGCTCCGCCGCCTGCGCTCCGCCCCGCCCTCCGCGCCGGGAGCACCTCCCGATCCATGGGGAACGAAGGCCGCTCCGATCGCCCTGAGGCCAATGGCCACCAAGTCGCCCGTGCTGGAAGAACCGCCGCTGCGTCTGGTCTGCGACCACCTGCGCTTTGGTCATCGTGGTGCTCGGTGACGGCGTGGCGCCGGCCGACCGGACGGGGAGGCGGGGGAGAGCGTGTTGCGGGCGGCGTCGGGCTTGAGGGATGGTTGGACCGGTCCCAACGGTTCAGCTCGACGCCGGTGTGCGCTGTGACCCGGGTCAGCGGCGGCCGGCGGCCAGCGTGACGAGGAACTGGCCGCCACCGGCCTCGATGCCGGCGGTCACCGGCAGCCCCGGTACCAGCCGGGAGAACCGGTCCACCAGCCAATCCGCCGCCTCTTGGGCATCCTGCCTGTTCGGACAACGGCCCACCATCTCGCGGCCCCCCTTGCGCTCCAGTCTTTCGGCAACGGTGATCAGCGGCGCGGGGTCGACCACGTACAGGCGGTCCGGCCAGGCGATGACCACCTTGACCGCGCCCTTGCGGGTGTTGCACCCGCGGTGCGCGAGCCGCTCGAGGACCTTGGCCTTCCGGTCGGCGGTCCGGCTGTCAACGCTCGGCCCCCGCGGGTCGTTCACTGACATGTCGGGGTCGACCGGTTCGTCGCACACCCAGCATCGCCAGCCGTCGCGCTCGGCCACATCATCAAGAAGACTCATCCGAGCAAACTAGCCTGCCCAGCCGCCACCCCGCGCACCAGGGCCTCGGCAACCGGGCGAGATCCGCCTCCTGTAGAACCCGATCACGTGCTGGACCAAGGGCCTGGGCGGTCCGACTGGCAGCAGCCCTAGGATCTGTTACCCACCACCGGCAGCCTCACCCAACTCCGTCCCGACCAGCCGGCCGAGATACTGGACGCGGTCGGGGGCGCGATCGACTTCCTGGGCGGTCGCTTTACGATGAACTACACCACCCTGGCAGCGACCGAACGCGCCGCCACGTCCCGAGACCAGCCGACGCATTGCGGGCGCTGATTGAGCCGCTGCAGCCGAAGGCGGAGCGTCGGTTCCGGCAACCGGGACGCAAGTGGCATCCGGACCGGCTGGTGTTCAGGGCAACCTGTTCGTGCTGCAAAGCCGCCCCCTCGCCGCGTTTGGTTCCGGCGAGGGGGCGCCGGCCGACCGCCCCGCACGTGTGACGCCATGGCCACGTGCTCGAAGCCCGCCAGCGCCCCGGACAAGACGCGGGCGGGATTCCGCAGGTGCTGACCGCCGGGATCACGGAGCAGGAGGCGGACGGTCGGTCGTACGTGCGCAGGGCGATCAAGGAATTGGCGGAGCTGGGGCCGGCGGAGACGAATGGCAAGGCGGCAAGGACCAGATCCAGCGCCGTGTCAGGCAACGCTTGCCCTGTCGACGACGGTGCGCATGTGCCGGTCGTCGGCGTGGCGGTTTCGCCAGATGGTGTAGCGGCGATCATGCTGCCTCGCTTCCCTATGGTCTTAACGGTCTCCGGTCACGTCCCGGGTTCAGCGTTCCGCGCTGGTGGGATCGGCTTCCTCGAGGTGGGTGGCGGCCAAGCCGGCGAGGAGTCTGAGCCGGTCTTCGTCGGCGGTGCCGGACTCCGGGTGCACATGGTCAGGGAGGGGGCGTTTGGGCGGCCATGGGCGGGTCCAGGGGCCGGTAGGCGAGCTCGAGAGGACCGGCGTCTCCGCATGACGGGCTCGGGGGCGAGTCAATCTCGATCCGCTCCGAGCTGTCCGCTCTGCACTCGGGGCGCCTGTGGGTGGCACTGGCCGCCTGCGCAACACCGCCAACGGTGTGCTGGCGACGTACACCGACATCTCCCCACCGTTACCCGACCCCAACTCATCTGGCGGCCGACCTGGTGCCGCTGGTCCTGGCCGGCTTCCGCGTCGGCGCCCCGGTGGGCTTCCTCGTGGAAGGCCGTCGGGGGCAGGCTTCCGTATATGACGACGATCGTGGCCCCGGCGGTGGCCACGCTCCCGCTGCTGGCACTGTGCGTGCTGTCGGGCCAGGCTGTGTCCACGATCGTGCTGGTGGGCCTGCGGGGATTGTTCGGGCTCGGGCCAACCCGGTGCTGTCCTCCCTGAGGGGCCGCTTCGCGGGCAGGGCCCCCTACGCGCTGGGGTCGGCGCTGACCGTGTCTGCGTTCAATCTCGGCACCCGCCGTCGGCTCCTGGATCGCCGGCCGCGCCCTTGTATCCTCCCTCGGGGTCACAGTTCCGGCCGCCGTCGTCCCGCTCACGCTAATCCCCGCCATCGCCGTCCTCCGGCGCCGCCCCCTGGCGCTGTCCTCGGTCCAGCCGGGCCACCGCGGTGGTCACGCCCAGCCGGGCCGGCCACGCCGCTGGTGGAGCTGGTCGACCTCCTATAGGCACTCGCCACGGCGGCCGGGCCGCGTCAGCGTGGCGGTGGCCACAGGCGTGGAACATCGGGGGGGGGAATAGCAGACGATGGAGCATTTAAGGGTTGCCCGGGTTTGTCCACTTTGCGCCCTGGGGAAGGTCAACGTGCAACCTGGAACAAACCACAAGCCCAGTACCCGCACGGAAGATAGAACTATGACTCACGGCACAGTGAAGGCGCTTGACGCAGAAAAAGGCATCGGAATCATCTCACAGGACGAAGGGGCGGACCTCCCCGTCCACTACAACGACATCCAAAACCTCGGAGACAAGAAGCTGGAAGTAGGCCAGAGAGTCGAATTCCAGATCACTCAAGGATCACAAGGCCCCAAAGCCATCGGAGTCCGAAGCCTCTGAAGCAGACCCGTGTCACGCAGCGTGAAGCGAACCGCCCGTCGGGGTGCTGCGACTGGACGAGCTGTTGGCCGAGCGAGATATGCCGGCCCCGCGGGTGGTGGGCGTCGATGAGTACGCCACACAGCCGTGTCTACGGCACTGTGCCGGTCGACTGCGAGCCCCGTCGGCCGGTCGACCTGTTAGCTGACCGGGAGGCGCCCAGCCTGGCCGAGTGGCTGGCGAAGCGGCCGGGCATTGAGGTGATCTGCCGGGACCGTGCTCCGTTATTCGCCGAAGGCGCTTCGGCCGGGGCGCCGGGGGCGGTTCAGGTCGCAGCGAGGCCGCCGAGCGAGCTGTTGCCCGCCACCGCCAGTGCTTGCGTGTCCTGGCCCCCGAACCGGTCGAGGAGGACGCGGACGTTCCCGCACCATCCGTCGTGGATCGGCTTCGCCCTGGAAGAGCGACCCATGCCAACCGCGTCCGGGCCAGACATGCCACGGTCCACGCGATGCTGGAAGCCGGCCACAGCAGCCGTTTCATCGGCCGCCAACTCCACATGACGCACCGCACCGTCAAAAGTCTTGCCGACGCCGCCAAGCCGGAAGACGGGCCTTGGCCCCGAATCCTGAACACGGGTTATGCGGCTTGTGCCAGCGTAGTTGGTGTGTGGTGGAAGGTGTTTTCGAAGGCGATCGGTGATCGTTGTCCGAGGCGGGAGTGTCGGCGGCGGGTGTTGTAGCGGTGGAGCCATCTGAAGGCGTCGAGTCGGGCCTCGCGCTCGGTCGGCCAGCTCTTCCGTCCTTGCAGGGTCTCGCGCTTGAAAGTCGCGTTGAAGGACTCGGTGAGTGCGTTGTCCGCGCTGGCCCCGACCACGCTCATGCTTTGCCGAACCCCTGCTGACCTGCAGGCTTGGGCGAAGTCCCTGCTCGTGAGGCCCTGGTGCGCTACTTCACCGTGGTGGCGGCGCACCAGCCCTTCGGTCGGGCCGCCGCCGACTTGCACGTGGCCCAACCGGCGCTGAGCCGCCAGATCCAACGGCTCGAGAAGTACCTCGGCGCACGGCTGCTGGACCGCGCACCCCGAGGCACCCGGCTCACTCCGGCCGGCCAGAGGTTCCTCCCGCGGGCCCAAGCCCTGCTGAAGGCTGCCCACCAGGCCGAGCTGGTCGTGCGTGCACAAGCCGAGACCGGACGAATCGCCATCGGCTACGTCGAAGACCTGGTGATCACTGCCGCCGGCGATGATCGACGTCTCCTGGACCAGGACGGCGTCGTCGGCGACCAGCAGGAGGTCCTCCAGGACGGCGTACGGCGACGGAGCCTGGGGAGGGGTGCTGGGGGATCACAGGATTTCCAAGTCGTGGGGGTCGAAGCCGGGAGCGACGACGCAGGACACCAGGGTCGGTTCGTCACCGGCCGGTGTCGCGGTCTGCCAGACGTCGCCCGGCACGAGAAGTTGCGGCTGCTGTCCTTTTTCGATGTCGGGCCCCAGCATGGCGGCAGTGACTTTCTTGCCGGGCGTGGTTCCGGTGCCGCCGAGGCGCAGGGTGAGGGGCCCGCCCAGGTGCCAGAGCCACAATTCGTCCGAACGTACCCGGTGCCAGCGGGAGGTCTCGCCGGGGTGGAGGAGGTAGTAGATGCCGGTCGCGAAGGGTCGGGGCCGGCGGGACTTGGCCGGGACGGCTGCCGGCCCGGTCTGCCAGGTCCGCCGGAACCAGCCGCCCTCGGCGTGCGGCTCGAGTCCGAGGTGCTGCACCAGGGGGGAGGTATCACCCATACGTGCATCCTGACCCAGGACGCCGTCCTGGGGTGGCAGCGACTTGCGCGCACGGCAGTCTTGAATTCGGTCAGGCCGGTTCAGGGCTGTGCGCAGAGCGGCGGTCAGAGCGTGATCAAGTCCCCGCCGGTGGGTAGCCCGTCGCCTTGCCCGCTGGTGACCACGCTGAGTGCGTCGTCATGACGTGTGCTTTGCTGTGCTCGCTGAAGGGTGACTTCCGTGGCCGGGTGTCCTTGCAATGTGCGTGATCCCCTCGTTGCCCCTTGGGCAGGAGATACGCGGTTCGTGGGCGTGCACGGGCCCTGCCTAGACCGTCAGCGCCTCGTCGAAGCGGGCGTACGCCTCCTCGTCCAACAGCACGAACCGGACCTCGGTGATCGGAGAGTGCGCGGCCTCACGGACCGTACGTACGGCGATCCGGGCCCCGTCGTCGAGCGGCCAGCCGTAGATGCCCGTCGAGATAGCCGGAAAGGCAATCGTCCGAGCGCCCAGTTCCGATGCCACCCGCAGGGATTCCCGGTAGCAGGAGGCCAGCAACGCGGAACGGTCCTCCGTGCGCGACCAGACCGGGCCCACCGTGTGGACGACGTGCTCCGCGTGCAGACGGCCGGCCGTCGTTGCCACGGCCTGCCCGGTCGGCAGTCCCTTGCCGTAGTGCGAGGCCCGCAGGCCCCGGCAGGCAGCAAGGATCTCGGGCCCACCGCGCCGGTGGATCGCGCCGTCCACCCCACCGCCGCCGAGGAGGGAGGAGTTGGCGGCGTTGACCAGGACGTCGGCGTGCTGCTCGGTGATGTCCCCGTGTACGAGGGTGATCGTCGGTTGTGTCTTCATGCGGCCATCCTGCACCTCGTCGCCGGTCACCCACGAGTGGCCACGAGGTACGACAAACTAGGGCCTGTTGCGAAAGTAGATCTTTCTTTGCGACGATCACGGTTTGGCGCGAGGGGATGACGAGCCGGCAATGAAGCAAGAGCCGAAGGCGTGGTACAGCGCCAGAACTTTCTACAGGTGGCTGACCTGGGAAAATCGTCCCTACGAGGAGCGTGTCGTGCTGTTCCGGGCACGGTCCCTCGACGAGGCCATCGAACTGGCCGAGCGGGAGTCGGCCGAGTACGCCGAGGAGAGCGACCTCGAAGTCTTCGACATGGTGCAGGCGTACAGGATCTCCGACGGCGACGAGGAGGTGGTCGCAGGTACGGAGGTGTTCTCCCAACTGCATGCGCTCGACCTCCCGGCGGAGGAGTTTCTCAACCGCTACGACTCGGGACCAGCACACACTCAGATCAGTGAGTGATGTCGTTCACGGTGCTCGGCCCGGCAACAGGGCATGGTCGCCGCCGTTCGACTGCCCCACCTTTCGTCTTTGTCCTCTACGGCAGCGATCTGCCGGAGATGTGGAACGTGGATCCCACCATGTGACGGTGAGGGTCACAGCCACTCGTTGATGGCTGCGACGAGGACGGTCGCCTCGTATCGGACGGCGAGCTTGTCGTATCGCGTGGCGACAGCACGGTGCCTCTTGAGGCGGTTGATCCCGCACTCGACCGCGTGACGCTCGCGGTAGTCGACTGGGTCGAAGCGCGGTGGCCGGCCACCGCGGGAGCCGAGCTTCTGGCGGTTGCGAGCCTGATCGGCCTCGTCCGGGATGGTGCAGCGGATCCCACGGTGACGCAGGTAGGCGCGGATTCTGCGGGAGGCGTACGCCTTGTCCGCCCGCACGCGATCGGGACGAACGCGTGGCCGGCCCGGCCCGAGGCGGGGCACACGGACCTTCTCCAGCACCGGTTCGAACTGCGGTGAGTCCCCGCGCTGTCCGGCGGTCACCACGATTGACATGGGTTTCTGGCCCTGCTCGACAGCCAGGTGGAGCTTGGTGGTGAACCCGCCGCGCGACCGGCCCAACGCGTGGTCCTCCGGCTCGGTGAAGATGCCGCCCGGTGGTTCCTTCTGAAGGTCACCTCGCGTGCGGGCCCCGGCCGCATGCTGATGGGCACGGCACACCGTGGAGTCGACGCTCAGGTCCCACGTGATCGCGCCTCTTGCGTCGGCCAGGGACTGGAGCCGGGTCAGGATCCGGTGCCAGGTGCCGTTCCGCTGCCACCGGCGGAACACGTCGTAGACCCGGCCCCAAGGTCCGTACTCGACGGGCACGTCCCGCCACGGAACACCGGTGCGGACCCGAAACCGTATGCCATCGATGAGCCGCCGCCGAGGCCAGACGGGCGGCCGGCCCGCCTTCGCCCCCCTCGGCAACAACGGCTCCAGCACCGCCCACTGCTCGTCCGTGAGATCTCCCCGGCCCATGAACCGTGATCATCCACAGCCCAAGATCAACTTTCGATACACGGCCTAGCCGTCCGCTACGAAGCGACTGTTCTGGTTGCAGCCATCAACGAGTGACTGTGAGGGGGTGGTGACGGGCGCATGACTCTGCAGGTGACCACGGGACCCAGGAAAGAGTCTCACGCCAACCGGGTCGCCCGCAGGCCCAGCCCTGGAGCACCTCAGCCACAGGTTCCACTGCGAAGACCTCGTGCTTGCGAGGTACCCATGTCTGGAAGTGCTTGTCCGGCCCTCCCTCGCGGTATTCTACCTGATAGCTCAGATCGTCATTGAGATAGACCTGCATGTAGTGCTGATCGGCGGGCTCCAGATCAAGCCGCCGCACGACGACAAATCGCGATCCGAGACTCATGTCAGCTAGTGCCGTATCAGGCAACGTTTGCCTTGTCGCGATGGACGACTCGCTGCGCGCCAGTCAACGCGGTGCAGTTGAGGAGCGTCGAAGCGGATAGAGGGAGGCGCGTTGTCGACGATCGGCTAGCTCAGCGACCGAAGTATGGTGCCGCTGGTTTGTCAGTGGGCGGCCGTACGCTCAGCCCGTGAATATTGATGATCTTAAGTGGCAGTCACGGGGTCTCGGTGGATACCCGCCCGTGTTGGTGGACCTGTTGGTAGAGCAGGGGCACGTGGAACTACTGGTCCGGGCGGCTTCAAGGGGAGCGTGGTCCTGCGCGAGGGCGGCAGCGCGCGAGCTGGGCAAGATGGCGGAGTTCGAGCGGGCTCTGAGCGTGTTGGAACCGTTTGTCGAGGTTGGCTGGGAGCCAGCACGCTGGGCGGCTGCCGACATCATGCTGCAGGCGGGACGGGTACAGCAGGCGCTGGACTGGGGCCGCCCGGACGATACGGATCTGGCGTCGGAGCCCGTGTGCCGCAACTTCGCGGAGCTGCTGGTCAAGGCGGGACAGGTGGATGAAGCGATCGCTGTGCTGACCCCGCATTTGGACCGGGGATGGCTCCTGTCCACCCTGGTCGAGCTGACCGAGGGACAGAACCGGGACGAGCTGGTACTTGAACTGCTCGCACCGAAGGCCGAGCGGGCCCGCACCGCCCGCGGTGAGGAACGATGGAACCTCGATGCCAGTAATGCGCAGGACCTGCAGGCGCAGGTCCTGGAACGCGCGGGCCGCGTCGACGAGGCCGTCCGGGTACTCAGGGCAGATATAGCCGCCGGTCACTTCCTGGTCCAGAACACGCTCACCGCCTATGCCGAACTCTGCCAGCGCAATGGGCACATGGACGAACTGTGCGAGCTGGGCATCGGGGAGCACTCGCATGTCGGCTTGCCGTACTACGCCAGGGCACTCGAAGACCGCGGTCAGGCCGACGAGGCCGAGACCCTCCTGCGACGTTTCATCGCGGCTGACGAGTGGGATCGCTTCCGCTGGCCATTGATCGAGCTGCTGGGGCGGCAGGGTCGGATCGCGGAGGCCGTCGAGGTGGGACGACCTACGTTCGACCACCACGATGCCTGCCTTCTCGAAAGCGTCATCCATCTTCTTTCCGAGGCCGGGCGTTTCGATGACGCCCTGGCCATCCTCGACGAGCGCGATGCCGAGTACATCGACGAGCACCCGTCCTGGTTCCACACGAACCGGATAGGGCTGCTGGGCGAGGCAGGCCGGTACGAGGAAGCCCTCGCCTACGCCAAGACCCTACCGGCGGACGTGTACGGACTGACATCCAGCACCGCGTGGATCCTGGAGCAGTCAGGACGCGTCGACGAGGCTCTCGGCCTGCTCCGGGCAGATGCCGACGTGGAGGCGTGGGAGGTGGCCGCGCTCCTCATCAAACACGGACGTGCAGAAGAAGCGATGGACAGCATGCCCTCTATCGCCGATCTCCGGGCAGCCAGTCGGTGGGGGTAGTCGGAACCGTTCTGCTCTTGGACCTGGCACAGTGGCGAGCGAGATCCTGTGTAGATGTCAGAGCGTGTACGGGTTCGAGAGATCGATGACGATGAGCGCACGCGGTTACTGCGGATAACCCGCAGAGGCACCGGGTCGGTGGTGACCTGGCGGCGGGCCCAGATGGTGTTGCTGTCCGCACAGGGGGTGCCGGTAGCGAGGATCGCTGCGGTGTCACTTGCCAGTGACGACCGGGTTCGGGACGTGATCCACAACTTCAATACCGACGGCTTCGACTCGCTCTACCCCAAATACAGGGGTGGCCGGCCCAGGACCTTCACGCTGGCCGAGCGGCGCGAGATTAAGAAGATTGCCAAGTCCAAGCCGATTGAGCATGATTTGCCGTTCTCGACCTGGAGTCTGACTAAGCTGGCGGACTTCCTGGTCGCCGAGGGGGTAGTCGGCGGCATCAGCCACGAGGGCCTGCGCATCATGCTCCGCGAGGAAGGCGTCTCCTTCCAACGCTTGAAGACCTGGAAGACGTCTAGCGACCCCGACTACGCGGCCAAGAAGGCCCGCGTTGAGCACCTCTACGCGATCGCCGACGGAGAGGTCATGCCTGAGGGCGGTGAGCCCAACGTCGTCTTTTGCTTGGACGAGTTCGGCCCGCTCAACCTGATGCCGCACCCGGGCCGGCAATGGGCTGAACGCGGCGGCAATCACAAGGACGCCGACCGCGAACCGCGCCGACGGCGCCGGGCAACCTACAACCGCTACGGCGGAGTGCGACACCTGTTCGCCGCCCTGGACCTGGCCAAGAACAAGCTCTACGGCCACATCAAGCCGATCAAGCGCCGCACCCAGTTTCTGGAGTTCTGCCGCTACCTCCGCACGCTCTATCCCTCGACGGTTCGGATCGCGATCGTCTGCGACAACTTCGCCCCGCACCTGACCACCAAGAGATGCCAACGCGTTGGAATCTGGGCCGCGGCGCACAACGTCGAGATCGCCTACACCCCACTAACAGCTCCTGGCTCAATCGCATCGAAGCCCAGTTCACCGCCCTGCGCTACTTCACCCTCGACGGCACCGACCACAAGGAGCAGGGGAGCATGATCCGCCGCTACATCATCTGGCGAAACCGCCACACCAGCGACCGGCGTCTACGAGCTGTCGTCAACAGGGCAAACGTTGCTTGATACGGCACTAGCAGGTCGTGCAGCTGTTCCTCAGACGGGTCGTCCCAGGTCGTCCCGTTCGCCTCAACTGCTTGCAGTACTGGTGTTGCCATGCATCTGACTCTAGTCACATAGAGGATCTCCACCTCGGCGGGCTCCACTTCCGGCACACGCTCTGGGGGAGAGGCGGGAATCTTCGGCTGTCGGCCGTCCTGCTGCGCCAAGATCGTTGGACGGCTCGCAGGCAAGGTCTGGACGTCTGAGAGGGCCCCGAGTTCGCCATTGGCCTCCCGTTGCACTCAAGGGCGTCCCCTACAAGGCCACGCTCTCGTGGTGACTGGGCGCCCTTCCGGGCGTAGTCCGTCTCGACTTACTGGTCGGTGTCGACCGTGCCGTCCACTTCCTGCCTTTGTGGCGCTAGGCACCCGCACTTGGTGCCGCCCAACTGACCATCATCCCTTGACCCGTCAAGGAGCACTCCTATGGGCATCATCGTTCGGAGCACGGTCCTGACGTTGCGAAGGTCTTCATCTGGGCGCATGCCACCTCCTACGACAGTGACCTCGCCCCCTGCGCCGGGCCCACCCCGGTGTCATGGACTTCCGTACCTGGCTCAATCGCTTCGGCAAGGCCCGCCTCGCTACACAACTGGACGCCCCTGCGGGCTGACAGGGCAGCTCACGAGAGTGCGCTTCTGTAGCTTCGCAGTTGTTTGTGACGGCGGCAGGACCTGTCGTGTGTCTGCTGATTTCGTGCCTGATGGCCTGTGGGAACCTGTAGCTCGATTGCTGCTGGCTCGTGCGTCGCGTCGGCACCGGTACACGGGCCGGTTGCCGGCCGATGACCGTGCTGCTCTGCGAGGCATCGTGTGAGGGGGGCTCGCACCAGACCTTCGCCGGTCGAAAAGACCCGGCCAGGTAGCAAGCACCACCTCAGCACACTGGCCCCGCCGTACAGCAGCCCGAGCGGTCCTGCGGCTTCCACCACCGCCATCCCACACACCGGTCAGGCTCCAGTACTTCCGGGGTGCCGGCCCAGGATCGGGCCTGGAAGACGAGCCCGATCCTAGGCCGGCACCTGGGGAGTCGACGAGGTGAACCGTGTGTACGAGCTCGACGTCCTCGGGCGCGATGGTGAGGCCTGCTTCTTCCTTCGCTTCCCGCACCAGGCAGGCGATCGCAGCTTCCCGCTCGCAGTGGCCGGCCAGGAAGTGCCAGGTGCTCGGCGCGAAGGCAGAGTCAGGGTGGCGCAGGCCGAGGAGGATCCGGCCATGCTCGACCTGGAGGTGGAGGTGGACACCGACGATGTGGAATTCGGTCCCGGCCGGGGCTTCGCCGGGCAGTGGACGGGCGCCGTCCGGCGGGCCGTCCGCTGCGGGGTGCTCGGCCGCGTGGCGGCGGATCAGTTCCCTCAGTCCGGGACTCAGGCGGCTTCGGTCGAGCATGTCAGCGGTGCACCACTTCAGCAGGACGCCTTCGCGGAGATGCACCGTGTCGGGGTCACCGTGCCAGCGGCCGGCGTAGACCTGGACGGGGACCGCAAGGCCGTCGACGCTTGCTGCCTCCTCCACGGCGAACGGCGCCAGATCGGTGGGTTCCAGGCCTGGCGCCTCCTCGGCGAGCTCCCGCCACAGGGCCGCCTCGAGGCTGGAGTCGTCCCTCGTGCGGCCGCCGCCCTTATGAACAGTTCGCATGTCTCAGACCCCCTCCTGTCTCACAAACACTCAGACAGGACACAAGGACGATCCATCGCGACCCAAGCGGATGCCTATCTCAGGAACAGCCGGTAACCGTTGCCCATTCGTGACTTTCAAACCCCGGCACGTGGACGCCGTTGGTGCGGGTGAGCAGTTGGGCGTTGTGGAGCCCTCGACTGCTGCATTCGCCGACCGAGGCCAAAAGGTACCGACGGCGGGAGCTGTGTGCAGCGCGTGCCTCTCCACCTGAACCGCCGTCTACAAGCCTTCGTCAGGGCGGCGGGTCACACACCGAGCCTTTCCCAGTAAGCGCCCGTCGCTTGCTGTGACTGCGATGCTGGCACTGCGGCCCGCGCGATCCCCAAGTTCGGGCAGGCGTAAGGCCCCTGATGGCAACGATCTTGCGACAGACAGTACTGCTGTGCCACACGCCCCGCGACGGCGGCTGGTGGCGGCGGTTACCGCTGCCACCAGCCGCCTGGTAAAACGTCTACCAGCTCTTATCGGCGGGCTTGTGGTGCCACAGCCGGTCCGCGCTGTTGGTAGCGCGGAACAGCCGGACGTCGCTGAAGGCGAAGCCAACCCTCTGTGGGGCGACGGCTAGCTTGGGGTTTGTCGTGGGCCTGAGGCTCCACCAGCCGGTCGGGCCCACTCGCGGGTCCAAGTCCGTCTCCTCGGCGACGATCTGCCACGTCTGGTTGCGGTCACCGGTGCAGGGTTTCAGAACCACCCTGACGTTGGGCTTCGGCTCCGATTCGGGCTGGAGACACACGGTCGTGTTCTTCTCATTGCGCACCAGCCAGGAGCCGTCCCCCTGCTCTTCCAGCTCCCACTGGGTGCTGGTCCGGCTCTCGTAGTCAGCGTTGGGCTCCCGGATGATCCCTGCGGGGACACCCGGTGCGGCGACATCATCCCAGGCGCTCAGCCGCCCGCCGTCCGCCCTGTTGATGATCTCCTGGTGCCGGACGTCGGCGACGCCCACGGCTTGACTTGGTGTCGTGGAGGCGAGGAGCGCTGCTGCCGCAACGACAGGCAGCAGACAGAGCCGTACACAACGCGCATGACTGGAGCGGGGATTTCGGCTACGCATGAGGTCCCTTTCCGTCCAGATGACCAGCACTGTGTGCAGGAACAGCACCAGCGCGCACCAGACATACCCCGCTGTATCCGGAGAACTCCTTAACTCATGCGTGTTAGCTACAAAAAAGCTATAATATGCCACGACATTTGGTCCGTACCTCCTCCAGTGATCTGTTCTCAGCACCCGTCGGCCACCGCCCATGAGCACGAGGCGTGTCGCGCGGTCCGCGGTGTCCCCAAGTCCGGGCAGGCGTAAGGCCCCTGGCAGGAACGATCTTGCGACTGATTGCTCTGACCGAGGGGGCCTCACGTGCCGACCAGTGTCACGTACACCGCCGTGCTCGATGTGAAGCGGTCCACCGCCGAGCTGTGCCCGCCACCACGGCCTGATCGACGCCCTCAACCGCCTAGCCGCCGAGTTGGACATGCCGGCCCTGGTCGACCTCGGCTACGAGAACGCCGGCGACGGCTTCCGCCACCCCTTCAAAAAGCCCGCCGGAGGCGAGCTGACCGAGGCCCAGCGGACCTACAACAAGGTCATCCGCGGCATCCACGGCGTCTGCGAGCGCGCCAACTCCCTACTCAAGACCACCTTCAAGGCCCTGCGCAGAGTCAGCCTCGACCCCAGCCGCATCACCAAGATCGCCGCCGCAGCTCTCGTCCTGCTCCAGCTCGGGTACGACCGCACCATCTGAACGATCACACAACGCCGTGATTCGTTACTGGCAAAGACTGACCGGATGCCTGTGTCTTACGTGTCGTCTTGCGTGGGGTGTCGTTCTACAGGTCATGAAGATCACTACGCGTTTCCAACTGGCGGCCACACTCAGCGGTGCCGCCCTCCTCGGCACCCTGCTCAGCGGCAGCCCGTCCGCCTCGGCCGCCGCAGCCAAGGCGGCCCCGAGGGTCGAGGTATGCACCGAGCCGCAGGACACGCGCAGCACCAGCGACAAGACCGCAGTCGAATGGCGTATGTGCCTCGACAGCTACTCCGGTGTTCACGGCAGCCTGGAGGTGAAATGCCTGGTGTGGAGTCTCCTCAACGGCTGGCACGAGTCGCGTTGCCAGTGGTTCGGAGGGATGGAAATCCTCAAGGGTGATGAGGTCATCGAGGAGAGGCGTATCGGGCTTGCCTCGGTGTCAGAGCTCCGTGAAGTGCTGCGCTTCAACTGCCAGGAGCACGGCACCTACAACTTCGCCATCCGTGGCATCAGGGCACAGCCGGACTACCCCAACGCGGACTACCTGGACGTCACTCTCCCCGACACCACGGTGACCGCCGAGATGTGCTGAGCGAGCGCCTCACGGCCCGGCGCCGAAGCGGGACATAAGCGATCCTCTGGGCCACCCGGTATATCGGCGCCGTCGCGCAGCTGCGTGTAGAGGGGGACGAGCTCCGGGACGAGGACATCGCCCGGCTCTCTCCGCTCAAGCACAAGAGCGTCAACGTGCTCGGCCGCTACAGCTTCACTGCCTCCACCCCGGCCGGCGGGGGGCTCAGGCCGCTGCGCGGCCCGGACGCGGCCGGACTCGACGAGGACGACGAGGAGTAGGCGGACCTCGTCTCCCTCCCCGGGAGTCGGATCGTTGCCGGTGAGGCGCCGGGACCGGGGAGGACCTAGCTCAAGGACGGCTCCTTGGCGTGGGCTTGGCCATCAAGGTGTCAGAGGGAGCGCACCGCTTGTGCCTGGGGGCCGTTGCTGCCCTGGGTGATTTCGAACTCAACTCGCTGATTCTCCTCCAGGCTTCGGGACCCATCGCGGCTCTGGACCGCCGAGGAGTCCACGTACACGTCCGGGCCGCCACTATCGACAGAGATGTAACCGGACCCCGTCTCTGCGTCAAACGACTTCACAGTCCCGCGCTGAGGCATCTTCGTAACCTTTCTGTAGGCCCGAGGCGGTCACCCCGGCGCGGACGGGTCCTCCCCCTGCGCCAGGTCCCGCAACCCTGTTGACCGATCTTGACCGGGTATATGCGATGACGGTTGTGGTGCTGGTCGTGCAGGCCGTCATCGTTCAGGGATTCGCTGGCATTCGACGGGATCGAAGTCTCAGGCCGCCTTCCTCTTGGACAGGGCCTCGGCCGGGCGGTGGAGGCCCGCGTCGCCGACCACCGCGACTGTCCGCGCACCCAGCCGCCCGGACTGCCGGCAACCTGTCGGAGGCGGCTCGCCCTGACCTCGGCGGCTGCAAGGGGCAACGGCCTCTGTCCCGTCGGCCGCGGGTTATCCACCATCTTCTGGCCTGCCAGCGGTACGCGGCGAAGGCGGAGCGTGGGCCTTTCATCGAATGCCGCTCTGACCGGCTGGCGTAGGCAGGTGCCTCGGTGCTGGGCAAGCCTTTACCGGCCAGCGCGCTGACGGCGCCGTCGCGCGGGACGTGCCGCGGTGGAGGTGACGGATGTGATGCACCGGGCTCAGGGGCCGTTCCACGCAAACGGGCCGCCCCCGATACTCCGGTCATCTTCACCGTGCACGAGCTCAAGAGACTGACGAGGAACGCGGCAGAGCTGATGAACCTGTCCGCCGAACTGCAGGCCGGCAGCATCCCCGCTCGAACTCGAACTCCTCACCGACCGCCGGCTACCGGAACGCGTCGATCCGCTTCACCGCGCTGCCGCGGCCGAGCGGTTCCGCGTCGGGGCGCCCGCGGAGCTAGGCCACTGAGCGCGTGCGATGTGCCGTCAACGTGCCGCGCAAGGACCACTCGTTAGTGATCTTGCCATGCCGCCATCCGTGTGACTTGCTGGAATCAACCGATTACCGCATGTAGCGGTGAACGGTGAAGGGATGACCATGAGCACTGCTCAAGCGGCAGCCACAGGTGGCGAGCACTCCGCCCCTGCGATCAGCACGGTCGCGGGGACTGGGGACGCGGGCTTCAAGGAGGGCAAGAAGCCTGCCGGTTCGGCCCAGTTGAACCGCCCGCACTCGATCGCGATGGACAGCACCGGCACCCTCTACATCTCCGACTACAACAACCACCGAGTCCGGAAGGTGACGACCGACGGGAAGATCAGCACGGTCGCGGGAACCGGGGACGCGGCATTCGGGGGAGACGGCGGCCTGGCCGTCTCGGCCCAGCTGAACTGCCCGCGTGAAATTGCGCTGGACAGTGCGGGCAACCTCTACATCGCCGATGCCGGTAACCACCGGGTGCGGAAGGTCGGGGCCGATGGGAAGATCAGCACGGTCGCCGGCACGGGCGCCGCGGACTTCGGTGGTGACGGCGGCCCCGCCACCGCCGCCCGGCTGAACAGCCCCTACGGGGTCGCGGTGGACAGCGCCGGTGTCCTCTACGTCGCCGACTACAACAACCACCGGGTGCGGAAGATCGCAGCCGACGGGAAGATCAGCACGGTCGCGGGAACCGGGAGCGCGACCTTCGGGGGAGACGGCGGCCCGGCGGTGTCGGCCCAACTGCACCTCCCGCACGGAGTGGCGGTGGACAGCGCCGGTGTCCTCTATGTCGCCGACTACAAGAACCACCGGGTGCGGAAGGTCGGGGCCGATGGGAAGATCAGCACGGTCGCCGGCACGGGCGCCGCGGACTTCGGTGGTGACGGTGGCCCCGCCACCGCCGCCCGGCTGAACATGCCCTTGGGGATGGTCGTGGACAGCGCCGGCACCCTGTACATCGCCGATTACCAGAACCACCGGGTGAGAAAGGTCGCAGCGGACGGGAAGATCAGCACGGTCGCCGGCACAGGTACCGCGGGCTCCGGCGGTGACGGCGGCCCGGTCGTCTCGGCCCAGCTGAACCACCCGTTGGGGCTCGCTGTGGACTGTGTCGACGCCCTCTACATCGCCGAGTTCGACGGCCACCGTATTCGGAAGATCACGGTGGCACCGATGGCCGGGCTGCCGGAGTCGGGCACGGTGGTCTCCTGGGGCAACGTCCGTAGCAGGCTGCGGATGGGGGTGGTGCGTGAGTCCACCAAGGACGGGGCGGAGGTCCAGCAGGCTCTCACCGCCGCCAGGGATCACCAGCGGTGGCGGCTGGTCGTGGCGGGCCAGGTGGACGGCGAGGTCCTGTACCGGATCGAGAACGTGCGCAGCGGCAAGGTCCTGGAAGTCGCCGGAGCGGGGGAGGCGGCCGGGGCGGCGGTCGTCCAGCGCGCCTATGAGGGTGATGACGCACGCCATCAGCAGTGGCGGTTGATTCCGATGGGTCCTGTGACCGGCACCCCGCGGGTGTATGAGATCGCGAACGGCAACAGCGCTCTGCTGCTGCGGGTCGACACCAATGCCTGCGCGGTGGTCAAGCAGCACGGGGCGGAGGGCGACCACCCAGGCCGGCGGTGGCAGTTGTTCCCCGTGTAATGCACGAGGGGGCAGGGGCGGTCATGCCCCTGTCCCCTCGGAGGCCGGAACCTATTGAGGACCGGTGGGGTCCTCGGTGGTCGCCTTGGCCTTCTTGGTTTCCCCCAGGGTCTTTGGGACCTCGGCGGCGGCCGTGGGAGCCGCGGAGGCCGCTGGAGCTTGGGGTGTATCCGGGGCCTGGGGTGCCTTGGTGTAGTCACTCTTCTTCGGCTTGTCCTCCAGGTCCTCGTTCTTCTTGAGGTCGCTGTGCTCCGTCACCGTCGGACTCGACGCCTGCATGCCTTTGGACGCCGCCTCGGACACCGAACTGGCGTGGGCGGTATGGGCCTGCGTATCGGCTGATGTCTGGGCGGTCTGGATGAAGGAGCCGAGGAAGCCCAGGACGGCCCGCGCTTCGGGTGACTGCTCCTGCACGACTTTCGGCCGAACACGGGCATCACCTCGTGTGTGACTCGTCCGGGCAGACGGGCATAGACCGGCTCGTCGTCTGCGAACGTCGCTGACCTAAGCGCTGGAGAGGGGGCGGGCAGAGTCACCGGTCATACTCCGTTCGCATGCCCAGCGGCAGGTTCAAGGTCAGCGCACGCTCCGCGATGAGCTTGCGGACGGCGGGCAGGTGGTCTGCGCATTCCGCGAACACCGCAGCAAGGCTGCGCGACTGGCGTCCCCATACGGCCTCCCAGGTGGGTGGCGCAAGGACGCGGCGCATGTGTTCGATGTGGTCGTGCAGCAGGAGCTGCTGCGGCAGCTGGGAGACGAAGACGACCGCGTTGCCGCAGGCCATGCACATGGCGGGGGCGACGTGGCAGAGCTTGCCCGGGACGCTGTGCGGCGAGTCGTGCGGGTCCTTGCAGTTGCTGACCCCCATATCAAGTTCTCCGCCGCGCAGGTCGACACCCTGCGCGGGGGTGACACCGAGCGCGGCGGCGACTTCGGGGTCGCCCAGCCTGGTCTGTACGTCGGGCAGCACCAGGGTCGGCTGACGGGTCACCTTCTCGAAGACCTTGTTCTGCGCGCGGTTCATCGCCGCGCCGGCCAGGACGTGGGCGGTGGTGCCGTGGGCGTAGTGAGTGCCGAAGACGCGGACGCTGTGGTCGTCGCCGGCCAGATCGGTCAGTGTGCCCCCGAGCGCCACCACCTTGGTGGTCCTGGCGGTCTTGCGCAGTCGCCGGACCTCGTGCGGACCGGCGATGCCCTTGGGGAAGGTCGCGCCGGGACCGGTGTGCCCGGCAATCCAGTGAGTGAAGCGGCGGCCCGGATCACTGAACGGTGCGTGGCGGGGCTCCATGCCGTGACTGCGCCGGTGTTCCACTGCGGTGAACAGCACGGCTCGAAGCCGAACGTCTCCCGAGTGAGCGCGTTGACCTGGATCAGGCGCCGCAGCAGGCCAGGCACGTCCCACCGCCCTCGGCCCACAAAGGTCATCTCGCCGTGGCGGGACGGCACGGACGACGGGTCCATGAGGTGGAAGTCCGCGCGGACGCGCTCGGCACGGTGTTTCGCCTGGACGATCCGTACCCCCTCCGTGTTGAACTCCACGTCGGACGCTTGGACCATGTGCAGTTCCTCGGGCGTGCAGTCGTGCATCGCGAGCAGCAGCAGAACCCGGAACGGGTGCAGATCGATTTCCTGAGGGAACAGCAGCCGGTGCAGCATCCGCATCAGGCCGGTGAAGCCGCGGTAGCCGGGGTCCTCAGCCATGAAGTCGCGCAACGGCTTCGGCCAGCGCTTCGCGTGTGCGGGCAGGTGCTGCCGCAGGACGTCCACCCGGGCCAGACCGTGCCGAGCAGCCCACACCAGGTTCGGCAGTTCCCCCCCAACCCCCCTCACGTGGATCGGCTCCAGCCGTAAGGAGCCGCTGACCTCGCGTCAGCCTGGCCTCCAGCGCGCGGACATCGTTGTGCGCAGCCGACTGCATGGCCTGCCGGTCCATATTGGTGAACTCGTCCAACGCCTGGTAACTCGCCTTCCGCACCCCGGGCGGCGCCTCGGGGCGACGGCGTAACCGGTCCGGCACCCGGGGCGCGCTCGGCCCAATGGCTGATGAGGGAGAGCAGCGCACGGGAGTGGTCCCACGGCCCCCAGACTGCTCGGAGAAGCGGGCGAGCTGGTCCTGTTCCCGCGCGTATATCAGAGCCGGGACATCGAAGCGATCATCCGCCAAGCGGATCTCGGCCGGGTCGAGCCCAGCGTGGGAAGGTGCGCGGAGACGAACGTAGCGAAGGAGACCACGGCAGTGGGGTACGCACCGTGTGCCCTCAAGGCGTTCTTGTGGTGGTAGTCAACCCACACGTCGGCCAGCTCCGCCGCCAACCCCCGACAGGCGAAACCCGACGGATCGACCCAGCGCCTCCCGGTCCGGCCGCCACCGTGGCACGCGATCTCGCGTACCCCCACCCGAGCCACGGGCGGCTCCGGCAAAACAGGCGGGGTGACATCGGGAAGGGGACGGCGTTCTCCGCGACGCGGCATCAGCTCCACCGCCCCGCGTGCTGACCGGCCAGCTGCGCATAGGTAGCGTCCTGCCCACGGACTGGTGGATGGGCCGACGATGTACGGGGTGGCCGGTACCGTGAGCCCGGGTGGAGCTTGTGCAGTGGTGTCGGGGCCCTTCATGCGCGGGTCCCGTGCCTTTCGCCGTCCGGCTCCGAGGTGACCTGATACGACAGCAACTGCCGGAACAGGCCGCCCTCTTGTCCGGCGAGGTCCTTGTAGGTGCCCTCCTGCACGATCCTGCCCTCGTCTAGGACCACGATCCGGTCGGCCACGGCGACGTTGGTGATGCGATGCGTGACCAGGAGAACCACCCGGTCCCGGGCCAGGTCCCGCAGCCGCTGGAAGATCCGGAACTCGGCACGGGGATCGAGATTCGCGGTCGGCTCGTCGAGGACCAGGAGCCCGGCCTCGCGGAAGAACGCCCGGGCGAGCGCGATGCGCTGCCACTGGCCGCCGCTCAGCTCCTCCCCGTTCAGCCACTCGCGGGCGAGAAGCGTGTCCAGGCCGGCGCCGAGCTTGTCGACGACCTCGTCCGCGTCGGCGGCCTCGCAGGCCTCGAGAACCGCCGCGTCACCGCGGGCCGTGGGCTGCCCCTGGGTCACGTTCTCGCGCACCGTCAGCGGCCAGTGCGCGTAGTCCTGCGGCACCAAGGCCACCTGCTGCCACAGCGCCTGCGGGTCGGCATCGTCGGTGGGGACGCCGTCCCACAGCACCTGTCCGCCGGTGGGCAGGTACAGGCCGCTGACGAGCTTCGACAGCGTCGACTTCCCCGATCCGTTGAAGCCGACCAGTGCGGTGACCTCGCCTCGGCGCAGTGTGAGCGAGACGTCGGACAGCGCGTCCTGGTCCTTCCCGGCGTAGCGGTGCGAGACCTGCTTGATCTCGATCTCGGCCGGTGGCGCCGGCCGGTGCTCGCCGCGGTGCATGGTGTAGCCGCCGGCCAGGTCGAGGAACCGTGTCCAGTCGTCCATGTAGAGGCCGGTACGCACGGCACGGGCCCCGACGGCGACCAGCCCGCGCACCGACTGGCCCACCGTCTGCAGAGCGAAAACAGCTGTGCCGGCGTCCCCGACACTGATGCGGCCGGTGGCCAGCAGCCACACCACCGCCGCCCACACGACTGCCGATCCGAGGCCGCCGCACAGCGCGCCGACCAGTGCCATGCGGGCGCCCTTGTCGGCCGCGGTCCGGTCCTCGCGGTTGATACGTGCAACCGTCTGCCGGTACCGGCCGGACAGGAAGCCGGCCATGGTGCCGGCGCGGATCTGGTCGGCTGCCTCGCGGGTGAAGATGTGCCAACGCAGCACCGTCAGCATGCGGTTGTCGCCGTTGCTGCGGAGGTTCGCCAGGTAGCGGACCCGGGCGGCGCTGACCTGGGCGAGGGCCTGCGGCAGGCTGGCCGCTACCAGGAGAGGAAGGAGCACCCAGCTCACCCCGGCCAGCACGACGGCCCCGGCGAGGAAGGAGGCGGCCGAGGCGATCAGGTCCTGGCCCTCGTCGATGAGGTCGCCGGTGACCTGTGCTCCGCGGTCGGCGGCCTCGCGGTCGCGGTTGAAGTCGGGGTCGTCGTAGGCGGAGAGCTCCACCTCGGCGCAGCCGGTGAGCAGCATCTGCTCGGCCTCGCGCGACATGAGTGGGCCCAGCCGGGATGAGAGCCAGCTGACGGTGATCCCCAACAGTGCCCGCACCCCGGTGGCGGTGGCCAGCAGGGCTACGGACGGCCATGCCTGTAGGAGCCGTTGGTAGACGTCTCCGCTGGTCAGCAGTGCGGTGAGGGTGCCGCTGATCGCGATCAGGCCCAGGGCCTGCATGACGCCGGCGACCGTCTGGCACAGCAGGAGGCCGGTGGTGGCCCTCCGGTCGACGCGCCAGGCGAGTGCCAGCGAACGCCGGACCAGCTGGGGCAGACGCCGGGCCATGTCACGCATCCGGATGGAGCGGCCGGCCGCCTCGCGGCTGCCGGTCAGGTCCACGTACCGCATCTCCGGGACGGGGGAGTGCTGCTCTGCTCCGGCGGCCGGCGCGGCTTGCGGTGGCTCGGCCGGCGGGGCGGGCGGCAGGGGAGTGGGGCGCGGCCCCGGGACTGTCTCGGCGGCTTCATCGGTCGACTCACTCATGCCGCCCACCGCGTATCCGGACGTGCTGAGCAGCGGGTGTCGACAACACGGCGCACCGCCACGAGGGCAGGTCGTCGTTCGATTCCGGAGCGCTGATGCACGGGGGTGGGGGCGGGATTCATGACGTTCCTCCATCTGGGCGGTGAAGTGGGTACTGGTGCTCCAAGAACGCGTCGGAACGGGCTCCGTAACGGCTCATTTCGTGAACACACGTTCTGATCGGGCCGTTGGGGCGGGCAGGGTGCGGCGGCGGGCATTGAAATGTGTTCGACGCAGTCGGGCCACTCCTTCGGGGGATTGCCGGGGTGGCTGGGGTACCGGTGTGGGGCATGACTGACCGGGCCGTGGCGAGGAAGAGGCGCGGCCCTGGTGCGGAACGGTCGGATCAGGTAGAAGGCCGGTCGCGGATCATGCCGCGACGACCGAACGGCACGGCGGGAAAGAGCCGGCCGTTGACCTGAATCGTGACGGTGTACGGGCCAGGGGTGATCTTCGTGGTGGCCGTCGACCGCAGCTTGTCGGGCTTGGCCAGAGAGAGCGGCCCGGCCGGGCCGGACAGTGTTGCGGTTGAGGAAGTAGACCTTCTCGCGCGGCTTGCCGATCGTGGACGTCTCGTCCCGTAGGCAGACGCCCGGGGCGGGAGTTCCGTCGCGGGCGCCGGAGTCGCGGGCGCCGGAGTCCCGGGCGCCGGAGTCCCGGGCGCCTTTGTCTCAGGATTTGTTGTGGATCCTCTTCTCCCGCATCAGCTTCCCCAGCTCTGCGACCGACAGCGGGCGCAGCGTGTTCAGGAGACGGCGTAGCCCGGGTTCGTCAACGGTCTGGCTCGTGACCTCGACCTCGGCGTTCCGGTAGCGGCGGACAACGGTTACCTCGCGGGTACCGCCGGGAAGGACATGGTCAATGACCATCTCACGGTGCGCGCCCATCGTGCAGGTCACGCCACTCTGCACGGGTTCCGGGCATTGGAGTGTCGGCGTGAACGACGAACGCACCACGAGGCCCACGTACCTGAACTCGTTCCCCTCCCGGGCGGGGCGGTAGTCGACGACGAAGGTGGAAGGACCGAGCTCGGCATGCGACACCTGCATGCCCGGCGGCGCAGCGCCCAGGTACAGCAGCTCCGCTTTCTCCCGGTACCGCGCGACCTCCGCCTCGTACCGGCGCTGCTGCGTCTGGGCCGGGCCGACGAAGGCCCCGTAGGCCACCCCGGCCGCCAACACGGTCAGCGCCCCCAGTCGCACCCACCGGCTCGGCACGAAAAACGCCGCGGCCACGACGTACGGCACCCCCGTCAACGCGATCCGGGTACTGCCGTTCCCCAGGTCAACGTTCCCACCGTAGGCGGCCAGACCTACCAGGACCCCGAGCGTACCGAGGACGAAGACCAGTACCGCCCAGGCCAACCGCTGCGGGGCGGAGCGACAGAACGGCACAACGGTCCTCACCGGTGAGCCGGCCATGGCCAGCAGGCCAACCACCAGTGGCACCCCCAGCAACAAGACCGGCACCGTCGCGCCGGCACCACCGCCCCAGGCCGACGCCACCAGCCCGAAGGCGAGCGCCGGTACCGCAGCCGCTGTTATCGCCCAGACCAGGAAGAGATGCAGGGCCATCGGCGCCCCTCTGCCACTTTCCATATTGCGGAGCCTGGCAGCCGGCGTCCTGGCACACATGAGTAGCCGTACTCAGCCCCCTCGCCCGGTCAGGCGGCGGGTTCCATGAACAGAGGACGGATACCGCAGTCCTTGAACTCGCGTGAGCGGACCCTTGTTGTGGGCGGGACGGCATGGACGATGTTGTGTCGTCGCCGGGGTGCGTGCGCAGTGCTCGTCCGGCGGTTTGGACGAGGTCGGGCATCGAGCCGCGTAATTCTGCGAAGTAGACGGAGTCGCAGTTCTTCGTGTCGACGCCCTCGCCCAGCACTTTTACCGAAGCCAGGTAGCCCTTCTCCACGACGGTGTCGTCCGCGGCGATTCCCGTCACGAACTCGTGCAGGACGCGGCGGCGGTGCAGCGGTTTGTGTTCCCCACACAGCCGGTAATCACCGCGACTGGTGTCCCGTCCGCTGTCCCCCAGGGGGTCTGGACACTTCCCCGGTGCAATTCGCACCGTTTCAGCCGACCTGCTCATCCACCGGTGGTGCGGCTGCGCCACATCCCTCTCCTGCAGGGACACCGCCACTGGTTGCTGAGGGAGCCGCTGCACCGCCGTACTGGCGGCATCCCTTTGGCGGGCTCGCCGCTCCCGCCAGGCGTTGGTTGAGCTGGGGATCAGTTCTGCCCGCACCTCCATGGCCCGACACAGCGCCAGCATGCGCACCTTGGCGAAAAACGGCTAAACGACCGAGGGCACTCCCTACTCTCGGTTCCATACCGTTCGAAAAGTGAAGGAGCTGTAACCGATGTCTCTCTCCATCCGTTCAACAGCACATGTTGTAGCAGCAGGGATGACAACGGTAGTCATCTGTTTCTCGCAGGTGGCCGGGGCCAGCGCGGCCGCGCAGGAGGATCTGCTTCCCCCTTGCGTTCAGTACTCGACGAGTTGGCGCTACACATTCGTCACCAACTCCTGCGACGCCACGCAGTACGTGACGGTGGAGTACCGCGATGGCAGTACCGTCCCCTGCCGGACCGCCGGGCCGGGTGACACGGTGACTTTCCCCGGCAACGGCACGATGGACAACGGGGTCCGAGCCGTCATCCTCTGCGCGGCAGGGTCCCAGGCCTCGCCCGCCGCGCGTGCGGTGTAGTTCGCAAGCCCTGCTCGCACGAGGCGGCAACGAAGGGACGGCCCCAGGTGGGTGGTATCGACCTGGGCGTGAAGCCGGGAGTACTTCGCCAGTCGTCGCCCGCTCGTGACCGTGGCGGACGAATCCAGCGGGTGAAGGCTGGATGAGGGCTGAGGTGGTCGGTCGGGGCGACGAGGCCGCGGCCGACGCGCGCCTGGAGGAAGTCGTCCAGGTTCAGGTCCGCGGAAGCGGTGTTGCCGACCCTGACGATGGAGTGGACATTCCAACCGATGTCACCGACGTACAGGTCCAAGACCGCACCACCGATCTCCAGCCGCTCGCGCTTGGCGCCCAGCGGACCGGCCCCGCCATCCTTGGCGAGCCAGAACATCACCTCCCGCAGCCCCGCCGCCTGCGTCATGCCGGTGGCGGCGGGGCAGTGGAGTCAGCCTCGTGTGTAGAGGGTGGCTACCTGGACACCGAGGCCGAACGGCAGCTCATCCGGCGGATGGGCATCCTCGCTGTGTGAGGCCCGTCCGTGTCGTCAGCAGGGGTTCAGAAGTCGACACAGACCGGACCCTGGTTGACGTTGATCAGCCCGTACTGGTTGACGAAGGAGTTACAGGAGGCGGTGATCTCGCCGCCGTAGTTATCGTCCGTGTCGTCGGTCTTCTGGGTGCCGGCGTTGTTGGAGTCGAAGTCGACGCACACGGGGCCCTGGTTGAGGTTGATCAGGCCCTCCTGCGTGGTGAAGTCGTTGCACCGCGCGGTCAGCACATTCTGGACCATGCCGTCTCCGGAGCCGTCCCCGGCCGAGGCCACGCCGGATCCGGCCAGCACCGCAGCGGCGGCCAGCGCGGTGGCCGCAACAACCTGACGCATACTCATCATCGTTTTTCTCCAGACTGTGGAGGGACATGAACAATGATCACTCCATCAACGCCCGGGGGAAGCCGCACGCTGGAGTGCGCCATCCGAGGCCCGAGGGCGGATCCTGGCGGCGGAAGCTGCTGGACGGGGTGGCGCTGCTCGCCAACCTCCCGGGGCTCCTGTTGGCGGATTGCGGGTGGTGGGGAAGAAGGTCGAGGACCCGGGCTCGTGCTCCGGCGCCCCCGCGGCGAGATCATCATTGCCAAGTCGGGCGTCGTCAGGGCTGCCAGAACGGTCGCGGTCGAAGGGGTGGTGCTCATGACGGGCGCCGCCCCTTCTGGGTGTCAGGACGGCATGCGGTCAGACGGCGTTCCCCTGTGGTGCGTCTCGCGGAGACGGGTGCCAGTCGGCCGGCTGACCGGATCGCCTCAATTGGAGGGGGGCCCGCCAGGCCACCAGTCCCGGCCGGCCCGCCTGCGCGAAACCCACCGCGAACGGCTTGTCGCCGTCGTCCCTCACCAGGTGAATGCTGCACTCCGTCACGCTGTCGCCCGGCGGGACCATCCGGGCGACCCAGTCGGACGGGCAGCCGGGGATCTTCGTGTCGAGGAGGAAGGGGGGTCTTGCCCGGTATCTACCGACCGCTCTCGGTGAGTAGGCGGACGTGGTCGGCCTGGCCGGTGTAGAGGCCTTTCGGCCCGGTGTCGGTGTAGGTGACCGACACGTAGTACGGGATGCCGCGCCGCTCGTTCACATTGAGGTCGAGGTCCAGGCCCGCGAGGTCGGCCGCGCTGCCCCGGCGTACGGAAACCAGCGTGGCGGGCAGTTCGAGGACGCCGTCCTCGCGGGCGTCCCACCGGACGCGGACGCTGTCGCCAGGCTCCGCCAGCCCGGCGGACGCCGCCCTGAGGCCGCCCTCCACGGGCCAGGTGGCGACCGCGCCGCCCTCGTCGAGGTAGCCGTCGGCGTTGTGCGTCAGCGACAGCACGCCGACGCCCTCGGGCTCGATGATCCGGATCCACCGGAGGACCGACGCATCGTAGGACGTCACAGCGGGGGCGGAGGCGGCGGGTGGGGGCCGGGTGCGGTTGGTTTCGTTCCTGGCCCTCAGCGAGAGTCCGGTCGAGCCGCAGGACCACGAGAGGGGCTGCCCGGCCGTCCACCCCTGCCCTGTGTCGTTCCGGGCTGTCGTTGCGCGCCGTGCTCCGGGCAGAATCGGCTCATGGCCGCCGACATCGTGTTCTTCCTGGCCCCGCCGCCGCGACATAACTGAAGAGGCACGGGCCGGAACTCGCCTCGTCGACGTCCCAGTCCTTCGACCCCGACGACGCGGTCATGGGTTCGGACGAGTTCCTCGGTGCGCCGGTCCGCAGGGTGCCGTTTTGTGAGCGGTCCCGCCGCAGGAAGCGCCGACCCGTCCATATCGAGCCCATCCGGAATGACGGCGTCGGGGTGTTCGCCGTCCCGGAGAATAGGGTCCGGCTGCTCGCCGCCGTCGACCCCACCACCCTGCGCGAACTCGCCGCGCACTGGACCCGAACGCTCAGGTTCGACGGCGAGACGTACCTGTCCGACGACGAGTTGCTGAAGGTCGTCCAAGACGTCGCCCACCTTGCCATGCGTACCGGTAAGGACGGCGGCCTCAAGCTCTACTGCCGGTACCACTGATCCGCGGCGCCGCCCTGGATCTGCGGACATGCTGAGTTCGATCTGCCCGGTCCAGGCGCACGGTTCTGACCCACGCCGCCGACCGGACCGCGACCAAGCTGCGCCGGCAGCTGGACGCCGACGACACCGACCGCGCGCTCTGCCCCACCTCGCCGGCCGCCGTGCCGGCCGGAGTCAGCCGCTGATGCTGGAAGCTCCGGTCTCCAAGTGGCCGGTGAACCTGCGGGACCATGTGGCGTCGGAGTCGACCGTGACGGTGAAGTCGTACCAGCCGTTCTGGTAGGCGACAGCGTTGAAGAAATATCCATCGAGGAGCCGGCCGCGACAGTGTAGGTCCATGGGCCGTCCGCGCGGTAGTGGTTGGAGGTGATGGTGAACTTCACCGGGACCGAGCCGGAGTTGGCCAGCTTGAAGTAGAGGGCGAGCTTGCCGGTGCCGGGCTCCGTGGCGTACCGGGGGCTGACCTCCAGCGACTTGCCCGCCTTGGTGGCGTCGCCCAGAAAGCGGCGCAGGAAACGGTTGGGGCCGACCATGGTGATGTCGTACTTCCCGTCTCCGGAGCCCGCGCCGATATTGAAGAAGTCGGTGGCGGTGCCTCCGGCGTCCACCGTGTACTGCCACGGCGTGGTGTCACGGTAGGCGTTGGGGTGGATGGAGAAGTGGGCCGCCCGCGAGGCCGGCGTGCCCTGGTTCGCCATGGTGAACCAGGCGAGGATCTTCCCGGAGGCTCCGAACTCCAGACGGTCCATGTACCCGTTGGGCTGGTAGGGCAGCGCCCGGGACGGACGGCTACCGGACTCCTGCTTGGGCAGGTCGTTGGTTGTCGGAACGGGGTTGGGCAGCGGGCCGCACGTCGAGGATCCGATGACACTCGTCGCGGGGAGGGAGACGGCGCCGTGGACCGGGTGGGCGAAATCGAAGACCCCGGTCAGGTCTCCACTCACCTTCCGCCGCCAGGCGCTGATGTTGGGGCAGGCTGCCGGCTTGCCGAGAGCGGACGTCCAGGTCTCCAGGAAACGGAGGACCGACGTGTGCTCGAAGACCTCCGAGGAGACCCAGCCACCGCGCGTCCACGGCGAGATGACGGTCATAGGGACGCGGAAGCCGAAACCGTACGGCACGCCGTTCAGGAATTCGCCTGCGGTTCCGGCCGGCGGTACCGGAGGCGGCACGTGGTCGAAGCAGCCGTCGTTCTCGTCGTAGTTGAGGAACAGGACCGTGGCGTCGAAGACGTCCGGGCTCGCCGCGAGGGCCCGATAGACCAGGTCGACGAAGTGGGCGCCGTCGCCGGGCGGGGCGTAGGGGTGCTCGGAGAACGCCTGGTTCGGGACCACCCAGGAGACCTGCGGCAGTGTCCCCGCGAGAACGTCCGCTTTGATGGCGGCGGCTATGTCGTCCGGGGTGGAGCCGGTGACCTTCGGGACGGAGGACATGCCCCGGTCGTACAGCGGATCGCCGGCCTTGGCGGTCGCGAAGGTCTTGAAGTAGGCGCAGCCGTTGTCCCCGTAGTTGTCCTGGGCGTTCTGGTAGACCTTCCAGGTCACTCCGGCCGCCTGCAGCGCCTGGGCGTAGTTCTGCCACGTCAGGCCCGACTCGTCGCCGCCGTCGTAGCTGGAGGCGTCGACCTTGCCGCTCCACAGGTAGGTGCGGTTGGGGCCGGTGGCGCTGAGGGTGGAGCAGAAGTAGGCGTCGCACACCGTGTAGGCGTCGGCGAGCGCGTAGTGGAAGGGAAGGTCCGAGCGGTCAAGGTAGCCGAGCGAGCGGACGCTGCCGACGCCGGAGACCCAGTTGTCCATACGGCCCTTGTTCCACGCGGAGTGCTGGGAGGACCAGGAGTGCGGCAGATCGCCGTTGCACTGCGCCAGGATGTCGCCGTCCTGGCCGCCGGCGGCCGGGGTCGCACTCAGCTTCCAGGGGTACTGGCCTCCGGTGCCGTAGGGCTGGTCGAAGACGGAACGGTTGCCCTTGAGGGTGATGCCGCTGCGGTCGTCGAAGCCGCGCACGCCCTTCAGCCGTCCGAAGTAGTGATCGAAACTGCGGTTCTCCTGCATCAGGATCACCACGTGACGCACGTCCTCGATCGTGCCCGTGGAGGTGGTGCCGGCCGCCACGGCCGGACGCGATCCCGCGCCCAGCGTCATGCCGGCCGCCACGGAGGCGCCGAGTCCCACGAAGCCCCTACGGCTGATCGGTGTCATTCGCCCTGCCCTCGTCGTCGCAAGTGCCCCTGAGACACGCTGCGCGCAAGGGTGCACGAGCCGGAGGGACACCGTCGAACCAGCGGATGATCCCCAGGTGAACGGTCCCGGGCCCGCCGGTGCGCGGAGATGGCACCCCGTCACCTAAGCCTCGCCCAATGGGGGCGTGTCCCCGCCATCGTGGACGTGCGAAAGATCAGAACCATGAGCGCGAGCCCAGACTCCGCTGACTCCTGACAGAAAGCCGAGTGCGACGAGGAGGCGAACAGACCGTGGCGGAACCGCTGAGCTTCGGCCGTGACCTCGGCATCGAGCTGGGCCAACGTCCAATCTTGTACTCCACGACGTCTTACTCATCATCCGGCACCGCCGTCGATTCCGACGCTGCACCGTGCGATCCGCCGTGGTCCGACGCAGCCTCCCGCCATCACGCGGGGCGACCGGGTCGGCTGCGTAGAGTGGGACTGGCGTGAACAGCAGGAAGTCAAGAAGCACGACGCAATGCTGGGCTTACGCGAGATGCGCCACGGGGATGAACGCCCTCGCCGGCGGGATCGGCCGCCTGCCTCACGGATTCCCGGCGGCGAGGACGTCATCCGATCGAGAAGTCGCCGAACTCCACGTCAGAGAGGGCGATATGCAGGCCATGACCGCGCCGGCCCCCGTCGCGGAGGGAGGCATCCCCCAGCGTGCGGGCGAGAATCACCATCTGCTGCTCGCCCGCGCCGGCGTCCCGAGCGGCGAACAGTTCACGGGCCACCTCTCGCGGCGGGAACTGGCGGGTGGCCAAGGAGGCGAACGCTCGGCCGATCACCTTGCACTTCCTCCCACACCGCCACCCTCGGCATCGACATGCACATCGTCCGCCGCGACCCCACCACGAGGGGATTCACCGTCCTGCCACGATGATGGACCGTCGAGAGAACGCTGGGCCGGCTGATGAACCACCGACGCCTCGGCCGCGTCCACGAAGCACACCCACACCGCTCCGAAGCCATAATCCACCTTGCGATGATCAACCTCATGACCCGCAGACTCACCGGTGAGAACACCATCTCCTGGCATGACCCCGAAAAGCGGGATCAACCACTTATTGCCGGATGAAACATGGAGAGAAAACGACCTCTCAGCGTTTGGTCTCGTACCTGGTCAGGACCACACCGTCGGGGAACGTCCGGGTCTCCACCAGGGTCAGGTTCACCCAGTTGTCCAGGGCCGTAAAGAACGGCGTGCCGCTGCCCACCAAGACCGGTGCGGTGGCCAGCACGTACTCGTCGATCAGGCCGGCCCGCATGGCCGCTGCGGCGAGTGTGGCGCCGCCGATGTCCATGGGGCCGCCATCCTCGGCCTTGAGCCGGGTGATCTCGGTGACCGCGTCGCCGGTGACCAGGCGGGCGTTCCAGTCGACCGTGCTGGTCGTCGAGGAGAACACCACCTTCGGCATGTCCCGCCAGCGGTGGGCGAACTCGATATCCGCCGGTGTGGCGCCAGGCTGCTGGTCGGCGGTCGGCCAGTGGGAGCTCATCGTCTCCCACAGTTTGCGCCCATACAGCGACAGGCCCGTCGCCCCCACCCGGTCGGACCACCACTGGAACAGCTCGTCGCTCGGCACGCTCCAGCCGAGGTCGTCGCCGGGCGCGGCGATGTAGCCGTCCAGGCTCAGGTTCATGCCAAAGGTCAGTTTCCGCATGGCGTCAGCCTCCCGTGAGTCGGTATTCGGCATACAGACCAGCACGGCGCGGAAAAGTCATCGGTCAGGCCACACCGAGGGCCGGTTGACCACTACGCCAAGCGGATGCTGCGTACGGAACGGAACCCCCCTACGTACACCTATCGGTGAGACCGGGCCCGGCGTGACCTTGACCTGCGGTGTTGCACTGCTGCAAGAGCGTGTCGTCAAGCATTTCGGTCCCCTTCCGGAATCAGTCTGAGCAGGCCAGGATCGTTCGGTCTCGTTCAGCGGGACGACGCCCTAAGGGCTCGCAAAGAATCAACATCTAGTTGGGCGATCAGGTCTCGGGTGCCGAGTTTGCGCAGGTAAAGCACGGTGGCCAGGACTCTGTCGGCGGTGGTCAGTTTGTCCTTGGCGCCGGCGCCGCGAGCCCGGATGCGGTCTCCTCCTCGATGCCGGGAACGCCCGTGCTCACGTAGCTCATCAAGTCTCCGGGACAGCTGGTCGACGAGTGCATCCAGCACTCGTCCCGTCATGCCGGTCAGTTCCGGACTACGCAGACCACCAGCACGGGACTGCGAGGGCAGGCTCCCGGCCGGCCGCGGGTCTTCGGCCGCGCCGGTCGTGTCGGAGTGTTGTGGGTGGAGGGTGTAGTTCCAGTGGCAGTGGAAGCGGTGCCGGTGCATGGGCAGGGCGTCCTTCCAGGATGAAACATCGGGAGAAAACGATTTCTCACCACAGAGGCGAACACCATCGCCTGGTCCCATGCCAGCAAAGGAGGAGGGCCGGCATGGACGCGAACGGAAGCCGGCTCTTGCAAATCTCGTGCACTGGAACGGTGAGCTCACCGAACATCGCTCCGGGAAGGCGGGGCGCGCCTCGTCGAGAAGCCCGGCGCCGAAGTCGGACCAGTCGAACTGGCTGTCCTTGTACAGGTTTTCGGCGTGGGGCCAGGCGGCTGCCGCGAGTGCGGCGAGTTCCGTGCAGACGCGGCGTGCATGTGGACGCTTGCGCCGATTCTCGCCGGATGGCTGATCGCCCCGGCCGTGCAGTTGGGTGTGCACCTGAACAGCACCTTGGTGGTGCCCCTGCTGACCGCATTACCGCCTGCCCAGGCTGCAAGATCACATCTCGGTCCGAAGCGACGCGGCAAAGGGAACCTGATCCGAGTTGCCGACGTCGAAGGTCGAAATACGAGAGCCTCACCACGGGCACGATCTCATTCCCGTGCTGAGTGATGGCGAGGTCACTCGGCAGAGAGGAGGCTCTCCTCTTCTTTGCAGCATCTACTGAGGGGGACACGTATGCGCCGGACCGGGCGATCCGCTGGCTTGCTGGGGGCGGCGGCCATGGTGATGTCAGTAGCCGCGTGCACGGCTGACAGCGGTGGCGGTGGCGCTGAAGCCTCCTGTGCCACTTTGTACACCTACCAGGACAGATCGTATCAAGACGTGGCGAACGTGAAATTCACACTCGGGAAGAAGCTCGGCGTCGCCACCCAACCAGCGTCCTGCGAAGACACCGGCGGCCACGACGAGAGCGAGCCGGTTATGACGGAGACTGCCTACGAAGTGGACGGCATCTCTCCCAAGGTCGCCATCGCCATCGGGGACACACCGAAGACAGCCACTTTTTTCGCCGTTCACTCCGGCCCAGAGCTCCCGCCCGAGGTGCAGAAACTGATCGACGGCTCCTGATCCGAAACGCGGGGCTCGGTGTGGTTCCAAAGCTGACACCACACCGAACCCCGCGCACCAGACTGGGCAGCCAGGTAACGGCCGGTTCACAGCCTCGCTGTTCAGCTGGCAGGGCCAGCACGCGCACAGCCGCTATGAGGGCGTTCCAGGAGGTGTATCGGCCGTGATCAATCTGCGCGTTTCGCCCCTCGTCGAGCGGGCGGGTCCGGTGATCCGTAATGCATGACACGGGAACAACTGACTCACTTGGAGTGGGCGGTGTGTGGCATGCTGCGGCGGCATGCCACCAGCCGGTCCGGCTTGCCCTGTTGGCCGCTGACCTGGCTGGGTGAAATGCAAGCCAAGCATCGCCAGAGGGGCGGCCGGGCTGTCGCTCTGGAAGCGGTGGCTGCCTGCCCGAGGGGCGATTGTGGCGCATCGGAGCGGGCGTGTGCGTCCTGGAGGACCGAAGGTCACATCGCTGCGCCGATCAATGTCGGAACGAACGAGAGCAAAGCCGCTGCCAGCAGGGCGATGAGGAGGTTGCGCCTGCCCTTCACGTTTTCCGGCATACGGGAAAGGAATTCGGCGGCGCGCTTTGGATTAGCGGGGTCGTACACGATTTCCTTCGACCCCGAGGGCAGCGTGGTAAGGCCAGCTATTACGATGCTGTGCAGTCCTCGTCGCGGCCGTCGTATCCGTACCGCACAGTTATCCTCCCGTCTGGGGAAATGTTGAGCACTGTAGACCCCATTCCTACGGATGGTGACAGAGGGACACGTTGCCGACTGCACTCGCCTCATCGCCCGATCGAGCCGTCGATCTGCTCGCGCAGGATGTCCGCGTGACCAGCGTGCCGGGCGGTCTCCTCGATCATGTGGACCAGCACCCAGCGCATCGACGGCGGCGGGGTCTCGCGCAGCGAGCGGGCGCCGGGGCGGTCCAGGTCGGTGCAGGCGAGGGCGACCTCGTTGGCCCGGGCGATCGCCTCGCGATAAGCGTTCGTCAAGTCCGCCGCGGTGTCGTCGGCGGACACCGCCCCCTCGTCCTCCCAGGGCTCGCGGCCGGCGCCTGTGTAGGCCCAGACGAACCAGTTGAGTTCGACGGCAGTCAGGTGCTTGAGTAACTGGAGCAGGCTGGTTCCGGAAGGGACGCCGGCCGTGCGGACCGCCGGCTCCGGGGCGCCGGCCGCCTTGGCGAGGACGGCCTCGCGAAGGTAGTCCAGGAAGGTCAGCAGGGTCGTCTTTTCGTCGGCGTTCAGGCCCGGGGGCCGAAGATCGGGGCGGGGCTCCATAGGCGTCATGAAAAAACCGTAGGTGATCGTTGAGGATGTCAGTGGTCGTATGGAGCAAGCGATGGCATGACAGGTTGCCCGGTGTACTCGTTTGGCCAGCTGGCGGCGGCCAGCGCGAGTACTCGCTGGAGCACGCGGACGATCACACCCTGAGGGTTCAGCCATGATGCTGGGTCGAGCCGGTCCGTGAAGGGCTCGTTGATCGACTCGATGACCTGCCACAACGGCTCGAACAGCCGTGATCCGGGCCCGCTCGGTCTCGCCCTTGCCGCCTGACGCGGCAGCCCGAAGTTCGAGTTGGCCGGCTGCGACTCGAGTGCGCGGCCGAAGCAGATCTTGTCGCTGATCAGTGTCCGGCCGCATGCCCGGGCGGTGGTCAGCGTCGGTTCGGTGGTGGCGAAGATGTCACGGAGCGTCTCGCGTGCGCCGGCCTTCCTCGACGCCGGCGCGAACGCGATCGGCATTCGCCCGGTGTGCAGGGCATGCGCAGCCGAGGTCCCCAGAAGTGGCGCGTGTGGCTGGCGCGGTAGCCGTACTGCGCCCATCAGCCAGGACAACGGGTTTGACGGTCTCTCTGGAGCGGCCGCAATCGGACAGGTCCTGCTCCGCTGGCGAAGCGCCGCACGCCGTCACCGCCGACGCGACGGCACAGCATGGTGGCTCCGGGGGGGGGGGGGCGGTTGAGGTCTCAAGCACCTCGTTGGCCGACATGATCGACCGGCTGGACGGCTGGACGGCTGGACGGTGCCCGGCCGCAAGCAACTCTTCGGAGCCGCCGTCTCGCTGACCCGGTACGTGCTGCGCATCACGGGCCGGCCGCCGCCCTTCGGACTCCTCGCCGGCGTGGCCCCGCTCCGGACCGGGCCCGGTGCCCGGTCCCGGGCGGACGCCTCCTACGGCCAGGGACGTACGTCACGAAGCCGGCTGGGTCAACGCACAGGCCCACCGGTGGCTAAGGGGTGTCCCGTAATCCCTGGTGGACCAGCGCGCGGCGTCAGATGCGGTGCATCGCAAGGCGGAGGGACGTCCGCATACTGGATGTATTCGGGCGTTCCGACAACGCGGTGAGGTGCCGTAGCTGTCGTCGTGCGCCCGCCGGGGATTGCGGGACAACCCTTAGGTATGACCCGCGGCAAGGTGGCCGCCGACAACCTCTGCCGAGTGCGGGGCGACCGGCTCGTCCTGCCCGTCGCCCATCGGTCAGGCTGACTGGACCAGTCCGGCCCGGTAGGCGAGCGAGACCAGTTGGACGCGGTCGCGTACATCGAGCTTGCAGCGCAGCCGATAGAGATGGGTGCGCACAGTGGTCACTCCTATCGATAGTTGCTCGGCGACCTCCTCCGTGGAGAGACCCTGTGCCAGAAGCGTCAGTACCTGGCGCTCGCGGGCGGTGATCTCTCCGACCGGTATCCGTAGCGCCTCATTGGGGGTGCGGTTGTCGCGTCGATACCAGTCGACCAGCCTGGTGGTGATCTGCGGAGCGAGTGTCGTCTGACCCTTGGCGGCGGACCGTATGGCGGAGCTCAGCTCCTGACCGGTGGTGCCGCGCACCAGTACGCCGTTGACGCCGAGATCCAGCAAGCTGGCGAAGGTCTCGTCGTCGTCGGTCATGGCCAGCGCGACGACGCGGTGCGGTACGTCTTCAGGCTCGCGGAGAAGTCTTCGGATCATCTCCGTACCGTTGATGCCCTGGAGCTCCATACCGGTCACAATCACGTCAGGCCGCTGGGTGCGAGCCATCATGATCGCTTCCATGCCGCTGTCGGTGGTTCCAACGACCAGCATGTCCGGCTCGGCCTCAATGAGGCTGCGAAGCCCGTCAAGAACGATCGGCAGGTCATTGCAGACCAATACTCGAAGGGGCATTTTTCATCCTTATGTTGGGGATGGCGACACCTTCATTCGTCCAGCCGCGTCACGCTACCAGTAACTGATCTATGAACTACCGTTCATTGCGTGGAAATGACGCCCGTGACGTGCAACGTCGTGGCTCCGCAGGGGCGTTGGCCCCGTCATTACCCACACTCCCTGACTCACTCGTAGTGGAGGGTGCGCGCCCGGAATGTGTTTTCGAATGCTTTCCGACGGTGAACGTGTACTCGTTGTCGCGCTCGCGGACGCGGGCCTTCAGCAACCTGCGCGGTGTCTTCGGCAGGCGCCCGCAACCGCGTTCCGCCTGGTATTTTCCGGCGCGGACGGTGGTCAGGCGGGAGCCGTCCGGCAGCGGGGGGCGCACCGTCGGCCGCTGTTTGCAGGTCGGGCGCGACAGGGAGGCGGCACCGGTGTCCGTAACCGCGTCCGGCACGTCGGAGGCGTCGGCCGGCAGCGGCATCGAGGCGTTCAGGCGGGGCAGCAGCCGGTGTGCGTAGCCGAGTTCACCGATGGTCCGGTCCGAAGGTCGCGTCGACCTGGGTCGGGTGCCGCACCCGACCATGGCGACCGTCCGCAGCAGGGGAAGGCCGAACTCCAGCCGTTGCCCGCCGTGCTTGGGGTGGTGCCAGACCATAGCCTCCTCATCGGAGAATGCCCAAGGTGGGTGCCGTCCACCGTGACACCCGTGGACCGCGGGCCGCGGACCGCAAACCGCGGAAGAAGGATCCACTCCGTACGCGCGTGGCGGCCGGGCCGGCCGGGCCGGCCGGCCAGGATCTCGACCAGGCGGCGCAGCGGGGCGCCGCCCGGCCGACAGCGGGCGCCCGCGACAGCGAGCAGGCGGAGGGCCGGACCGTGCTGATCTCGTCGAGACCGGTGGTGCGTTTGTCCCACACCGACTGACAGGACGAGTTCTCGAGCGCGACCAGGGCGAGCATGAAATACACCACGACCCGTGCCGGGAGCAGCCGTACAGGGCGTTCACGCGCCGGTCTCCTTGAGTGACGGGTGCATCGGCTGCGGATCGATGATCCGGGTCGACTCCCTTCGCGGGGCCTCCGGTGCGACGGTCTCCGGGCTCGACCCCACAGGGATCTGTCAGGAGTCCCGTCCTCTCGTCCGTCGACCTGGCAAGGCATCAGTCGGTGTGCAGCGAGGGTGTGGCACGACGAGGTGGAACACCGGAGGACGACTGTGTGTCGTCCGCGCTGCTGGGAGCCGGGGTAAGCGCAGCGTTGAACAGCCTCACGACCCAGGTCAATGCGGCGCGGACGACCGCTTGGGTCGTAGTGGGTAGCTTCGGCCATCGATGGCGCCTGCGCCATCGCATCCGAACCGGCTTCAGGAGGTCCCCATGGTCGTCTGTCCCGAGTGCGAGGAGGGGCTGACTCTCCCGGCTGATCCCAGGAAGGGCGAGATCCTCGACTGCGCCGGCTGTTCCAGCGAGCTCGAGGTCCTCGCCGTCGGCCCCGTCCTGGTCGCCCTCGCGCCCGAGGTCGAGGAGGACTGGGGCGAGTGACTGCGCATCGCTCCCTCTGGGGCAACCGTGACTTCACGGTCTTCTGGGCCGGAGACACGGTTGCCCAGTTCGGCAGTCAGATCACGCTCCTGGCTGTACCGCTGACTGCCGCGGTCACGCTGCACGTGGACGCGAAGGCGATGGGCGTGCTGAACGCCGCATCGTATCTTCCGTTTCTGGTGCTGACGCTGTTCGCCGGGGTCTGGGCCGACCGCTACCGGCGACGACCGGTGATGCTGGCGAGCACGCTCTGCCGCGCCGCCCTGCTCTCCCTCATTCCCCTGCTGTTCGCTCTGGACAGGCTGAATCTCGGCTATCTGGTCGCGGTCGCCATCGCCGTCGGTGTGTTCACGGTCCTGTTCGAAGTGACGTACCAGTCCTATCTGCCTTCGCTGGTGGACCGCGAGGACCTGATGGAGGGCAACAGCAAACTCCAGGTCAGCGCATCGACGGCACAGGTCGGCGGTCCGGCACTGGCGGGCTGGCTGGCGGGCTGGCTGACGCCGCAGACGGCGATCCTGGTCAGCGCGGTCGCGTTCGCGATCTCGGCCGGAGGGCTCGCCCTGGTCCGGAAGCGGGAACCCGCTCCGGAACGGCCCGCCGAGCCCATCCCGGTACGACGGCAGATCGCCGAGGGACTGCGTTTCACTTTCGGAAACCGGGTCCTGCGCGCCTGTGTGCTGGAGGCCGCCACATACAACATGTTCTGGCTGGTGCTGGAGACCGTCTTCCTGCTCTACGCCACGCGGAACATGGGCATCTCGCCCGGAACGGTCGGTCTGATCCTGGGCGGCGGCGCGGTCGGCTCCCTGGTCGGTTCGCTCGTCGCCAAGCGGATCTCCGAGCGCCTCGGGCTCGGCAACACCGTCACGCTCGCGATGGTGACGGGTTGCGCCGCGCCGGTGCTGGTGCCCCTCGCGGACGGTCCGCGACCCGTGGTCCTGGGACTTCTCCTGCTCTCCTTCTTCGTCGGCGGGGCGGGCACCATGGTCGCCAACATCCAGGTCGTGAGCCTGCGGCAGACCATCACGCCCCACGCGATGCTGGGCCGGATGAATGCCAGCTACCGCTTCGTGTCCTGGGGCGTGGTGCCGCTGGGCGCGCTGCTGGGCGGCTGGCTCGGCGACTCGATCGGGCTGCGTCCGGCGATGTTCGTGGGTGCGGCAGGAATCTTCGCCTCGGCGCTCTGGATCGTGTTCTCCCCGATCCGCGCGATGCGTGAACTTCCTCCGGCTGCCGATGACGAGGCGGCGGACGACGGCTCGGACGGCGAGGACAAGGAGAAGACCGGCGACCCGAACGCGGAAACGGTCGTCGACCACTGAACGGACCGAGAGGCGGAATCCGTGAACACGTTGCCGGTGCAGGAGATGGTGTCGAGGGTCGCTCAGGCCCACCCCGAGGCGATCGCCGTCGTCCAGGGGACACGGCGCCTCAGCTATCGGACGCTGATGCGCCGGGCCGAGTCGCTGGCGGTCCGGCTCCAGGGGCTGGGGGTGTCCCGGGGCGACCGTGTCGTGCTGGCCACGACCCGGTCGCCCGAGATGGTGGTCGGGATGCTGGCCGTGCTCCAGGCGGGCGCGGCATACATCCCGGTCGACCCCGGCTATCCGGCCGAGCGGCTGGAGTTCCTGATCGGGGACGCCGGCGCCCGCTTGGTGCTCACCGAGCCGGAGGTACGCTCCGGTCTGCCCGGCCTCGACTGCCCCGCCACCGACATCCCGCATGACGAGGACGGTGGGGAGGAGCGGCCCGTCCCCGTCCCCACGGACGGGTCCGATCTCGCGTACTGCATCTACACGTCCGGCTCCACCGGCCTGCCCAAGGGCGTGGAGATCCCGCACGAGGGGCTGTCCAACCTGGTCGCCTGGCACCGGGAGACGTACGGGCTGACCTCGGCGGACCGCACGACCCAGATCGCGGGCACCGCGTTCGACGCCTCGGTGTGGGAGATCTGGCCGACACTCACCACCGGCGCCGAGCTGCACCTGGCCGTCGAGGGGCACAGCTCGGCGGCGGAGCTGGTGGAGTGGCTGACCGGGGCGGGGATAACCGTCTCCTTCCTTCCCACGCCCCTGGCCGAACTGGTGATCGCCGAGGAGTGGCCGACCGGCACCCGGCTCCGGTATCTGCTCACCGGCGGCGACCGGCTGCACCGCCACCCGCCCGCGGGGCTGCCGTTCACACTGGTCAACCACTACGGTCCGACCGAGTGCACCGTCGTCGCCACCGCGGGCGAGGTGCCTGCGGGCGCGGAGGACCGCGAGCCGTCCATCGGGTGGCCGATCCGCGGTATCAAGGTCCGGCTGCTCGACGACCAGGGCTCGGACGTGCCCGACGGCACCGAGGGCGAGCTGTTCCTCAGCGGCACCGGCCTGGCACGCGGATACCTGAATCGGCCGGAACTCACCGCGGAGCGCTTCGTCACACTGAGGCCCGACGGCTGCCGGTACTACCGCACCGGAGACCTCGCCGTCCGGAACCCGGACGGCAGCCTGCGGTTCGTGGGCCGGACCGACGGCCAGGTGAAGCTGCGCGGCTTCCGGATCGAACTCGGTGAGATCGAATCCACCCTGTGCGCCCATCCGCAGGTGACCGGCGCGGCGGCCGCCCTGCGCGAGGACGTCCCCGGCGACCCGAGGCTGGCCGCCTACCCGGTGTTCCGGCCCGGAGCCTCCCTCTCCGCAGCCGAACTGCGTTCCTGGCTTGCCGAACGGCTTCCCGGACACCTGGTCCCCACCTCGTTCACGGCGCTGGACGCGCTGCCGCTCACCCGCAACGGCAAGGTGGACCGGTCGGCCCTGCCGGCCCCCGCCCAGGACCGTGACGCGCTGGCCGGGGCGTACGTGGCCCCGGCGGAGGGCGTCGAAACCGAACTGGCGCAGTTGTGGGAGGAGGTGCTGGGCGTCGACCGGGTCGGCGCGCTGGACGACTTCTTCGTGCTGGGCGGCAACTCGCTGTCAGCGGTCAGGGTGGCGGGACGGTTGCGCGAACGTCACGCCGTCGAACTGCCGCTCATCGCGGTGTTCGCCGAGCCCACCGTCCGGGGGCTGGCCGGTGCGGTGGCCGCCGCGCCCCGGCGCGACTTCGAACGGCCGGGGCCCCGGACCCGGGACCGTTCCGGGCTGCTGCCGCTCTCGCCGTCCCAGCGGCGGATGTGGCTGATGAACGGGTTGGACGACTCCGGCACCACCTACAACGTGCCACTCGCCTTCGAGTTGCGCGGTCCGCTCGACGAAGAGGCGTTGCGGCAGACTCTGCGCGCGGTGGTGGAGCGCCACGAGGCGCTGCGCACCGGGTTCGTCGTCGAGGCGGGGACACTGCTCCAGGTCGTCGGCGCCGTACCGGAGATCGATCTTCCTGTGGTCGAGGTCGGGAACGACGAGGAGCAGCTTCGGTGCGCGGAGCGCATCGCCCGGCACCGCTTCGACCTCACGACCGGTCCACTGATCCGCTTCGACCTGCTGCGCCGAGGGGACCAGCGGCACGTCCTGCTGGCCGTCGTCCATCACATCGCCTTCGACGGCTGGTCGCTCGGCGTGTTCAGTCGCGACCTCGCCGACTGCTACGAGGCGATACTCGCCGGACGCGCACCCGCGCCGCCCCTGGCCGTCCAGCCCGCGGACATCGCGGAGCAGCTTCAGCGCGCGGCGGACGAGGCGTCCGAGGGCCCCCACGCGGAGTACTGGCGCAGCACGCTGAAGGGCGCGCCGCAGGACCTCGGACTGCCCACCGACTTCGTCCGCCCGTCCCGGCCGACCAACCTGGGCGGCCGGGAGACCATCGACATCGGGTCGGAGACGCTGGACTCGTTGCGGGCACTGTGCCGGGCCGAGGGGGTCACCCTGTTCATGGCCCTGGCAGCGCTCTGCCAGGCGTATCTGAGCCGGATCACCGGTAACGAGGACGTGGTGATCGGCAGCCCGGTGGCGGGCCGCAACGCGCCCGGTACCGAACCGCTGGTCGGCTGCTTCATCAACACACTTCCGTTGCGCACCGATCTGACCGGTGAGCCCGGCTTCCGCGATCTGCTGCACCGGGTCCGTAGCGTTGTGCTGGGTGCGTTCGAGCACCAGGACACGCCGTTCGAGCGGATCGTGGAACTGGCCGCGGCCGGGCGCTCCGCCGACCAGAACCCGGTCTACCAGGTGGTGTTCGCCCTCGAGGACGCCCACCGCGCGGAATTCGACCTTGGCGGGTTGAGCGCCACCGTCACCGAGTTGGACGCCGGCACCTCACGGGCGGACCTCAGTTTCTCCGCCACGCCGTACCGGAACGGCTTGCGGCTCACCGCCGAGTACCGGTCCGACCTGTTCGCCCCGGCCACCGTCCGCAGGACGCTCGGAACACTCCGGACGCTGCTCGGCGGCGTGCTGGCGGAGCCGGACCGGCCGTTCACGCTGCTGCCGCTGCTGGGCCCGGACGAGTACCGCGACCAGGTGCACACCTGGAACGACACCGCGCGGCCCTTCGAGGACGGGGCGACCGTGCACGAGTTGGTCGAGCGCAGGGTGGACGCCGACCCGGACGCCGTCGCGGTGGTGTTCGAGGACCGCGCCGCGCTGACGTACGGGGAGCTGGACGGCCGCGCCAATGCGCTGGCGCACCGGCTGCGCGCGCTCGGTGTCGGCCGGGAGACCCGGGTCGGGCTCTGTCTGGAGCGCTCGCCGGAGCTGGTGGTCGCGGTTCTCGCGGTGCTCAAGGCCGGTGGCGCGTACGTGCCGCTGGATCCGGCCTACCCGGCTGATCGGCTCGCCTTCATGCTGGCTGATAGCGCGGCTCCCGTCGTGGTGACCCAGTCCGCGGTGCGCAAGCGGTTGCCGCAGACCTCGGCCGCGGTGGTCCAGCTGGACACCGACCCGGTAGGGGACGGGATGCCCACCACCAGGCCGGCGCCGGTCTCCGGGCCGGAGGGGCTCGCATACGTGATCTACACGTCCGGTTCCACGGGACGGCCCAAGGGGGTGCTGATCGAACACCGGTCGGTCTGCAACTTCATGGCCAACGTCCAGCAGATGTTCGGCCTCGGCCCGCACGACCGGATTCTCCAGTTCGCCTCGCTGAGCTTCGATGTCTCGGCGTTCGAGATCTTCGGAGCGTTGACCAGCGGCGCCCGGATCTGCCTCGCCCGGCAGGAGACCCTGCTCTCGGTGCGCGCGCTGAGCCGCTTCATGACCGAGCAGGGCATCACCGTGATGGATATGCCGCCCGCGGTGATGAAGCTGCTGCCCGGGCAGGAGTTCCCGGCGCTGCGCATCGCCTTCGTCGGCGGTGAGGCGTTCTCCGGAGGGCTGGTCGACGACTGGTCGGTTCCCGGCCGACGGTTCATCAACGGATACGGGCCCACCGAGGGCACCGTGACGGTGATCGCCGAGGAATGCGGCCCCGGCGCGTACGAAGGGTCGCCGCCGATCGGACGGCCGATGGGCAACATGCGGGCCTATGTGCTGGACCGGCGGCAGCAGCTACTGCCGACCGGGATCCCGGGGGAACTGTGGATCGGCGGCGCCGGACTGGCCCGCGGCTACCTGGGGCGCCCGGAGCTGACCGAGGAGCGGTTCCTGGCCGACCCGTTCGTGCCCGATGAGAACGCGCGGATCTACCGCACCGGCGACCTGGTGAGACTGCTGCCCGACGGGCGACTGGACTTCCTCGGCCGGGTCGACGACCAGGTGAAGCTGCGCGGTTTCCGGATCGAGCTGGGAGAGGTCGAAGCGGTGCTGACCGAGCACCCCGGGATCTTCGCCGCCGCAGTGCTGCTGCGCCAGGACAACCCGGGGCACCCCAGGCTGGTCGGGTACGCGGTCCCTGCGGACGAAGCCCTCACCGCGGCGGAACTGCGCGCACACCTGGCGGACCGGCTTCCGGCGCACATGGTGCCGGACGCCTTCGTCCTGCTGGAGAGCCTGCCGCTCAGCCCCAGCGGCAAGATCGACCGCCGCTCTCTGCCGGCCCCCGCCGCGGCGGACCTCACGGCGGCCCGTGCCATCGTGCAGCCACGCAACCGCCGCGAGCGTACGCTCGCCGAACTCTGGTGCGAGCTTCTGCACGTACCGGAGCTCGGTGTACACGACAACTTCTTCGAGCTGGGTGGCAATTCGATCGCCGCGGTGCAACTGGTGTGGAACATCGACACCAGCTTCGGAGTGGAGATTCCGCTCCGTGAGGTGTTCGACCACCCCACCGTGGCCGCGCTCACCCCCCGCATCGAGGCGGCGATGCTCGCCGCGCACGCCGCCCGAACCTCGTCCGCCGTGGACCCGAAAGGCAGCGCCCGATGACCGAGAACCTCTCCGGCCTCTCCGCGGAGGAGCGCGAGCGGCTGCTCGACCTGCTCCAGGACGAAGCAGCCGAATCCCCGTCCGACCGGATACCCGTGGTGGCGGGCGAAGGCCCCGCTCCGGCCTCGTACGCACAGCGCCGCCTGTGGTTCGTCGACCGCTTCGACCCCGGGAACCCGGCCTACAACGTGCCGCTGGCGGTCCGGATCAGTGGTGACCTCGACCTGGACGCGCTGGCCGCGGCGCTGCGGATGGTGGTGAACCGGCACGACGTGCTGCGCACCACCTTCCACGAGGCCGACGGCGAGCCGGTGCAGGTCATCGCCGAGCCGGGCGAGGTCGAGCTGCCCGTCCTGGACCCGGAGCGGACCGGGCCGGTGGACGAGTGGATCACCGCCGAGACGCTCCGCGTCTTCGACCTGACCGAGGGCCCGCTGCTGCGCGCGGCGGTGCTGCGTGAGGCGGCCGACTCGCACGTGCTGCTGCTGGTGGCTCACCATGCGGTGGTCGACGGCTGGTCGATGGGTGTGGTGATGCGCGAACTCGGCGAGTTCTATGCAGAGTTGAGCGTCGGCCGCACGCCCGAGCCGGGCGAACCGCCGGTGCAGTACGCGGACTTCGCCTCCTGGCAGCGCCGCCGCCTGGACGGTGGAGAGCACACGGGGGACCTGGCGTACTGGCGTGAGGCGCTGCACGGGGCACCCCCGGTGCTTGCGCTGCCCCAAGACGGCCCGGTGCCGGACGCCGAGCGTTACGCCGGAGAGGTGCGCTCGGCCCGCATCGCCCCCGAGACGCTGACCGGACTGCGCGCGCTGGGCGCCTCCTCCGGCGCCTCCGCGTTCATGATCGTGCTTGCCGCGTTCCAACTGCTGCTCGGCCGGGTGACCGGCACCGGCGACGTGGTGGTCGGCGTGCCCACCGCGGGCCGCTCGCGCCCGGAACTCGTCGGCTCCGTCGGCTGCTTCCTCAACACGCTGGCCCTGCGCGCGGATCTCGGCGGAGAGCCGACCTTCCGCGGCCTGGTGGAGCGGGTCAGCCGCTCCACCCTCGCCGCGTACGAGCACCAGGAGCTGCCCTTCGAGCATCTGGTGGAGGAGCTGCGACCGGAGCGTAGCGCCGCCCACACCCCCCTCTTCCAGGTCATGTTCAACCACACCAACACGGTGGAGGCGACGGACCGGCTGGGTCCGCTGCCCCTGGAGTTCCTGGAGCTCTCCCGCCCGCCGGCCAAGTTCCCGATCACCCTCTATGCGCGGGAGACGGGTGAGGAGCTGATGCTGGAGGCCGTCTTCCAGACCGCGCTCTACCGTCCGGAGCGCATCGCGCACCTCCTCGGCCAGCTCGTCCGCCTGCTGGAGCAGGCCATCGCCGCCCCCGACACGGCGGTCTCGCGCTACTCGCTGATTCTCCCCGAGAGCGAGGGGGTACTGCCCGATCCGGCGGAGCCGCAGAAGGCCGAGCGCCAGCCCACCGTGCGTGAATTGGTCTACGCGCAGCTGCTGCGCACCCCCGAGGCGGCGGCCGTGGAGTGCGGCGGGCAGCGCTGGAGCTACGCCGAGCTGTGGGAGCGGGCGGAGGCCATCCGCACCTCCCTCGCCCTGGACCCGGACAGCGCCGAGCGGCCCGTGGTCGCGGTCTGCGGGCACCGCAGCCCGGCGCTGGCCGCGGCGATGCTCGCAGTACTCGCGGGTGGCGGTGTGCTGGTCACGGTCGACCCGCTGCTGCCCCGGCTGCGGCAGCAGAGCGTCCTGAGCCGGTCCGGGGCCACCCGGGTGGTCCTGGTCACTGCGCCGGAGGACGGCGAGGACTCGCCGCTGCGCCGCGACGGGGTGGGCGTCGTCGAGGTGTCCCGGGAAACCGGACTGCCGCTCGGCGCCCTCGGACCGCACGAACCGGGCCGGACGTACGGCAACGAGGCCGGGTACCTGTTCTTCACCTCCGGCACGACCGGTGTACCCAAGGGCGTCCTCGGCCGTGAGGGTGGACTCGCCCACTTCCTGACCTGGCAACGGGACACGTTCGGTGTCGGTGCCGGTGACCGGACCGCCTTCCTCACCGGGCTCTCCTTCGACGTCGTGCTGCGGGACCTGCTGCTTCCCCTGGTCTCCGGCGCCACCCTGTGCGTTCCTGAGCGGGGCGACGAACTGCTGCCGGGCGAACTGCTCGGCTGGCTGGCGGAGGAGCGGATCACCGCGCTGCACACGGTGCCCGCACTCGCCACCGCCTGGCTCGCGGAGCGCCCTGCCGAAAGCCCCCGGCCCACCGCTGTGCGGCTGGTCTTCTTCGCGGGCGAGCCGCTCACGGACGCGCTGGTGGAGCGCTGGCGGGCGGTCTGCCCGGGCAGTGCGGTGGTCAATCTGTACGGGCCGACCGAGACGACCCTCGCCGCCTGCTCCTGGACCGTCCCGGAGCAGCCGGCGGCCGGGGTACAGCCGGTCGGCAGTCCGTTGCCCGGAGGTCAGGCTCTGGTGATGAACGGGTCCGGAACCCGCTGCGGCATCGGTGAGGTCGGAGAGATCGTCCTCCGCACGCCGTACCGCAGCCTCGGCTACCTCGCCTCCGAGGAGGAAGAGACCGGCGCACGCACCGCCTGGCAGCCCAACCAGGCCACCGGCGACCCTGAGGACCTGCTCTATCACACCGGTGACCTGGGCCGTTACCGGCTGGACGGCACACTGGAGATTTTGGGCCGCAAGGACCGCCAGGTGAAGATCCGCGGTGTGCGGATCGAACCCGACGAGGTGGCGGCCGTACTCGCCAAGCACCCGGGCGTCCGCCGGGCGGTCGTCGCGGCCAGGTCGGTAGGGGAGGGGGATGTCCTGCTGACCGCCTACGCGGTGGCCGCCACCGAACCCGCCCCGACCCCCGCTCAACTGCGCGGCTACCTCGGCAAGCGGCTCCCCGCCGCCGCCGTGCCCGCCGTCTACCTCTTCGTGGACGCCATTCCGGTCACCGCCAACGGCAAGACCGACTGGGCGGCGCTCCCGAAGCCGGAGGCACCGGTCGAGGAGGAGTGGGTGCAGCCCCGCAGCGGCACCGAACAGCGGCTGGCTGCGCTGATGGCCGACCTGCTCGGCGTCGACCGGGTCGGCGCGCACAGTGGCTTCTTCGCCATCGGCGGCCACTCGCTGCTCGCCATGCAGTTGGTCTCGCGCATAGCCGACGCCTTCGGGGTCACGTTGCCGCTCAAGGCGGTGTTCGAGTGCCCGACCGTGGCCGGGCTCGCCGAGCTGGTCGATGCGGAAGCGGTGCGTCCCGATGGCGACTGACCACCCGGCCCCCCGGGACCACCCCACGTCGCCGGCCCAGCGTCGGCTCTGGTTCGTGGACAGGCTCGCTCCCGGTGGCTGCGCGTACACCGTGCCGCTCGCGGTACGGATCCGCGGCGCGCTCGACCAGGAGATGCTGCGGGCCGCCCTGGACGAGATCGTCGTCCGGCACGAGGTGCTGCGTACCACCTTCCACCTGGTCGACGGCGAGCCGGTGCAGCGGGTGCATCCCGCACGGCGGCCGCTGCCGCTGGCTGTGCACGACCTGACCGGGGAGCCAGGCACCGAGCGGCTGGTGGACGAGGCGATCGACCGTGCCTCCCGACAGGTGTTCGACCTGGCGACGAGACCGCCGTTCACCGCCGAGCTGCTGCGGCTCGGCCCGACGGAACATGTGCTGTCGCTGGCCGCGCACCACATCGTGGTGGACGGCTGGTCGCTGGGCCGGCTGCTCTTCGAACTGGAGGCCCTGTACACGGACTTCGTCGTCGGACGCCCTGCTTCGCTGCCGCCGCTGCCGCTGCAGTACGGTGACTTCGCCCGCCGCCTGCGCAGCCGGGCCGGCGAGGGTTCCGGTGAGCGTGAACGCGCCTACTGGCGCACCGCGCTGGAGGGCGCTCCGCCGGTGCTGGAGCTCCCGGCCGTCCACCCGCGTACCGCCGCCGCCACGGGGAGCGGGGCCGGAGCACTGCGGTCGGCGCGGCTTTCGGCCGGACTCACCGAAGACCTGGTCGAGCTGGCGGAGCTGCACGGCAGCACGCTCTTCATGACCCTGCTGACCGCCTTCGACGTGCTGCTGCACCGCTACACCGGCCGCACCGACCTGGTGGTCGGCACTCCGGTGGCCGGACGCCTCAGCGCCGATGTCGAGCCGATGATCGGCTGTTTCATCAACACCCTGCCGCTGCGGGTCCGGGTGGATCCGCAGCGGACCTTCGAAGAACTGCTGGGTGATGTCCGCGAGGTGGCGCTGGGCGCGTACGACCACCAGGCCCTCTCCTTCGAGGAGATGGTCCAGATGGTCCACCCCGACCGGTCTGCCGGACTCGCCCCGCTGTTCCAGGTGATGTTCGCGGTCAACAACACTCCGCCGCCCGCCGCCCCACGAGGTCCGCTGCGCTTCGAACCGCTGCCCGCCCGGCGCAGCGAGGTGAAGTACGACCTCAACATGTCGGCCGCGTACACCCCCGCCGGGATCGACCTCGCGGTCGAGTACCGCACCGACCTCTTCGACGAGGCATGGGTGGACCGGTTCCTCGCACAGCTCCGCACCCTCCTCCAGGCCGTGGTGGAGGACCCGGCCGGACCCGTCGGGGACCTCCCGCTGCTGCCCGCGGCCGAACGCCGCCTGCTGCTGCACGAGTGGAACGCCACCGGCACCGACTATCCGCCCGTGGGCGCCGTGCACGAGCTGATCCACCGGCAGGTGGACCTGACCCCCGAGGCCGTGGCGCTGTCCTTCGAGGGCAGCGAGCTGACCTACCGGGAGTTGGACGGGCGCGCCAACCGCCTGGCCCGCCATCTGCGCGCGCTCGGCGTGGGGCGCGGCGGCCGCGTGGGCCTCTGCCTGCACCGCTCGACGGAGCTGGTGGTCGCGCTGCTCGCGGTGCTCAAGGCGGGCGCCGCTTATGTACCGCTCGACCCGGGCCACCCGGAGGAGCGACGCGCGTTCCTGTGCGAGGACGCCGGGACGGAAGTGGTGCTCACCCATGCCGCCGCCCGCGACAGGGTGCCTTCGGCCGCGCGGCTGGTCGTGGACCTGGACGCGGACGACGCTGCCCTCGAAGCGTACCCGGAGGGAAGACCCGAGCCGGTCAACGAGCCGGACGACAGCGCGTACGTCATCTACACCTCGGGCTCCACCGGAACGCCCAAGGGGGTGGCCAACAGCCATCGGGGCATCGTCAACCGGCTGCTGTGGATGCAGGAGTGCTTCGACCTGCACAGTGACGACAGCGTGCTGCAGAAGACGCCGTACAGCTTCGACGTCTCGGTCTGGGAATTCCTCTGGCCGCTGATGACCGGTGCCCGGTTGGTGGTGGCCCGTCCCGACGGCCACAAGGACCCGGGCTACCTGGCCGGCCTGATCAGTGCCGAGCGGGTCACCACCCTGCACTTCGTCCCCTCCATGCTGGAGGTGTTCCTGGAGGCGGAGGTGGTCGGGGACCTCACCTCACTGCGCCGGGTGGTGTGCAGCGGTGAGGCGCTGCCCGCCGCTCTGGCCCGCCGCTTCCTTGCCGAGACCGAGAACTGCGGCCTGCACAACCTGTACGGTCCCACCGAGGCGGCCGTCGACGTCAGCCACTGGCAGTGCCGTCCCGGGGAGCCAGGCCCGACCGTCCCGATCGGGCGCCCGATCGCCAACACCCGGCTGTACGTGCTGGACGAGCGCGGTGCTCCGGCCCCGGTCGGCGTCCCCGGCGAGCTGTGCATCGCCGGTGTACAGGTGGCGGAGGGCTACCTCAACCGTCCCGAGCTCACCGCCAGTCGTTTCGTCACGGACCCCTTCCACCGCGGCCGGATGTACCGCACCGGCGACCTGGCACGGTGGCGGCCGGACGGTGCGCTGGACTTTCTCGGCCGTCTGGACGACCAGGTGAAGCTGCGGGGTTTCCGGATCGAACTCGGTGAGGTGGAGGCGGCGGCCCGCGCCGTGGACGGAGTCCGCAACGCGGTCGCTGCCGCCCGGGACCAGCGGCTGGTCGCCTACGTCGCCGGCGACCGGGAGCTGGTCGACACCGCGCGGCTGCGAGCGGCGATGGGGCGCACCCTGCCCGAGTACATGGTGCCGGAGACCGTGGTGTGGCTGGACGAGGTCCCGCTGTCGCCCAACGGCAAGGTGGACCGCAAGGCGCTGCCCGACCCCGGCGTGCTCACCGACGAGAGTGAACAGGTGACTGCGCGGGACGGTCTGGAGCTGGCGCTGGTGGCCCTTTGGGAGGACGTCCTGGGACGCCGTCCCATCGGCGTCACCGACGACTTCTTCGATCTGGGCGGAACCTCGCTGCGTGCCGTACGCCTGCTGTCCCGGGTGACCGCCGAGCACGGCCGCGAGCTGCCGCTCTCCTCGCTCTTCGCCGGTGGGGCGACCATCGAACGGATGGCCGCCGAACTGCGGGACGGTCGGTCCGGTGCCTGGTCGCCGATCGTGCCCATACGGGCCGCCGGCTCCCGGCCACCGCTGTTCTGCCTGCCGCCCGCGGTCGGCAACGCGCTCAGCTACCTCGATCTGACCCGCCACCTCCCGGACGACCAGCCGGTGTACGGCCTGCAGTCCTACGGTCTGGACACCGGGCAGCACCCGGTGGACACGCTGGAAGAGGCGGTGGAGCACTATCTGGACGCCATCGTCGGCGTGCAGCCGGAGGGCCCGTACCACCTCGTCGGCTTCTGCGTCGGCAGTGTGGTCGCGTACGCCGTCGCCCAGCGGCTGCACGGGACCGGGCGCGAGGTGGGCTCGCTCACCATGCTCGACGGCGGTCCGCCGAATCTCGACAACGGTCTGGAACAGGCCGACGAGGCAGACCTGGCCGCCTGGTTCGGCTGGGAACTGGGACGGGCCGCCGACCGGCGCCTGGAGATCGACCCGGCCGCGCTCCGCGGGTTGCCGCCGGAACGGCTCACCGAGGAGCTGCTGGCCCGGGCGGCCGCCGCGGACGTATTGCCCCCGGACACCGCGACGGGCCAGCTCTCCAGGCTGATGGCGGTGTTCAACGCGAACGTCCGGGCGGTTCGCGGGTATCCGCTGGAACCGTGGGACGGCCCGCTGACGGTCGTACGCGCGGCCGAGGAGCCGCAGAGCCCGGTCGGGGGCTGGCAGCGGCTGGTCGGCCGGCCGCTGGAGATCCACGACGTTCCCGGAGACCACTACACCATGATGCGACCCCCGCACGTGCCCGAGCTCGCCGACCTGCTGGCCCGGGCGACCGACCCCGACACCCCTGGTAGTGACCAGTGACCATCGAAGAAGCCGCCGTGACGACCGATCAGGCCGCCCATCCACTCGCCGAGCGGGCGCTGCGCGTGCGGCAGCACATCGTCGCGATGGCGGCGAGCCCCGAGGGGGCGCACATCGGCGGAGCACTGTCCGCCGCGGACATCCTCACCGCGCTCTACTTCGACGTGCTGCGGGTCCGGCCGGAGGAGCCCGACTGGCCCGGACGCGACTACTTCGTGCTCAGCAAGGGCCACGCCGCGGTCAGCCTGTACGCGGTGCTCGCCGAGCGTGGTTTCCTGCCCGTCGAGGAGCTGGACACCTACGCCCGCAACGGCAGCCGCCTGGGCGGCCACCCGCTGCGGACGGTGCCCGGTGTCGAGTTCCCCACCGGCTCCCTCGGCCACGGACTCGCTCTGGGGCTCGGGCTGGCTCTAGCCGCACGGAGCGACGGCAGGGACAATCGGACATACGTCCTACTCGGCGACGGTGAGCTCCAGGAAGGCAGCGTCTGGGAAGCCGCGGACGCGGTCGCCGGACTCGGCCTGGACAACCTGACCGCCGTGGTGGACCGCAACCGCCTCCAGATCAACGGTAGTTCGCACCGCGGCGCCCTGACCGACCGCTGGCGCGCCTTCGGGTGGCGGGCCGTGGAGATCGACGGGCATGACCTGGGCGCGCTGAGCGCCGCCCTGCGGGAGCCGCCGGCAGATCCCGGTGTCCCCACCGTGCTGCTCGCGGACACCGTCAAGGGGCGCGGTGTGCCGTTCCTGGAGAACCGCGCCAAGAGCCACTACGCGCTGCTCTCTCCCACTCTCCGGCACCGGGCCCTCAAGGCCCTCGCCGCCGCCTCGAGGACGGGGAAGGACCGATGACCGCCGAAGCGCCGGACCTCGCCGGGACGACGGGCCGGGACGCGTTCCGCCAGGCCCTCACCGAGCACGCCGGACAGGACCACCGGATCTGGTGCTGCGATTCCGACATGGGCGGCATCGCACAGGACTTCGGCGCCGCCCACCCCGACCGTTACGTGGACCTGGGCATCGCCGAAGCCACCATGATGACCACGGCCGCGGCCCTCGCCGCCGCCGGTAAGATCCCGTTCGCCCACACCATGGCCTCCTTCGCCGCCCTCCGCGCGGGCGAGCAGGTCAAGGTGGACATCGCGTACAACAACCTTCCCGTGCACATCGCGGCCACCCACGGCGGACTCTCGGGCGGACACTTCGGGCCCACCCACCAGTCCCTGGAGGACATCGCCGTGATGCGGGCCCTGCCCAACATGACGGTGGTCGTCCCCAGCGACCCGGCCACCGCCGCCCGGCTGGTCCCGCTGCTGGCCGAGCTTTCCGGCCCCAGCTACGTGCGGCTCGGACGACGTGTCACCGCGCCCGTCGGCCCGGTCGACCGCCCGTTCGCCCTCGGCCGGGCAGAGGTCCTCCGCGAGGGCGGGGACGTGACCCTGGTGGCCTGCGGACCGCATCCGGTGCTCGCCGCTCTCGGTGCCGCGGACCGGCTCGCCGCCGACGGCCTCGGCGCGACCGTCCTGGACATGGCGACCATCAAGCCGCTCGACGTCCAGGCACTGGTGGCCGCCGCCGAACGCACCGACCGGGTGATCACCGTCGAGGACCACAGCATCATCGGCGGCCTCGGCAGTGCCGTCGCCGAGGCGCTCGCCGAACACCGGCCCGTGCCGCTCCGCCGGATCGGTGTGCCCGACCGGTTCTGCGACCGGGTGGGCAGCCACGAGGAACTGCTCGCCTACTTCGGCATCACCGACGAGCGGGTGTACCGGACCGCTCTCGCGCTCTACAAGGGAGTTGACGACCTGTGATTTCCGCTCGGCTGCCCCGCAGCTACGACCCCACCCGGCTGGCGGAGGACCTGGACCGGCTACGCGCGCTTCCCCAGGCCCCGCAGCCCGGCCCGTACCACGACGGCGAATGGACAGGCGTCGACCTCTACGCCCAGGGCGGCGGCAGCGGTCCCGCCCCACAGCTCGAACCCTTCCTGCCCACCCCGGCACTCGACCACGCTCCCTACATCGCCGAGCTGCTGACCGGCCTGGAGGTGCCCAAGCTGATGGTCCGGCTGCTCACCCTGCCACCGGGCGCCGACATCGGTGAGCACAACGACGCCGGCTGCAATCCCCAGTTCGGCTCCGTGCGGCTGCACGTGCCGATCCAGACCCACCCGGACGTGGTGATGGTCGTCGACGGCGAGCGGATGCGCTGGCAGCCGGGCGAGCTGTGGTGGGGGGACTTCTCCAAGCGCCACTGGCTGCGCAACGACAGCGAGGTCACCCGGGTGCACCTGGTGATCGACGTGCTCGTCAACGACTTCGTCCTGGAACTCTTCCCTCCCGAACTGGTCGCACGCTGGCGCGAGGAGGGCACGGGGATCTCGATGTACCGGCCGCCGCTGTCCAGGGACGACGACGCGCTGAAGCGTTTCGCCGGCGGCTTCATGCTGCCGAACCAACTGATGCCCCTGTTCGGCGGAGGGAAGGGACTGGATGCGCTGGTCGGCGGAGCGGTCGCCGAGCTCGCCCCGCGGGACGGGCGCCTGGCCGTCAGCCTGAACGGCGAGCCGACCTGCGCGCTGGAGCGGGTGGGGGAGAGCACCCTTTCGGTGGTGGGCCAGCCACCCGGCGTCACCTGGGAGTTCGGCGACACCGGAGCGCCCACGGTGGTGGTCCGGGGTGTGCCGGAGGACCTCTATGCGGCCCAGCTCGGCTTCCAGCGCGGCCCGATCGTCCCCGAGCAGCGTTTCCCCCTGGAGCGGGTGGCGACGCCGGCCTCCTGAGTGGCGGTGGCCCCCGGAGGCGTGTCCACCGCCGCGGAACACGGCCCTGCCGGGATCCGGTAGCCTGCCCGGCGGGCAGCGGAACCAAGCGCGGAGGCAGCCGTGGAGGAACCAGTGAAGGCGGTCGCGACGGTGGCCGGACCCGCCGACTGGGAGGACGTCGAGACACTGCTCGGCCAGCGCGGATCGGTCAAGGGCTGCTGGTGCATGTTCTTCCGGCAAACGCCCCAGGAGCGGCGTACCCAGTGGGGCGAGGGCAACCGGCGGGCTCTGAAGGAACTGGTGGACGGCGGGCGCGCGCCCGGACTCGTCGTCCACCGCAACGGTGAACCAGCCGGATGGTGCTCGGTCGCACCGCGCGGGGAGTACCCCCGACTGGACCGCTCCCCGGTCACCAAGCCGGTGGACGACACGGCGGTGTGGTCGCTGGTCTGCCTGTACGTGCACCCCCACCACCGGGGCACGGGCGTGGCCCGCGAGCTGGTGCGGGCGGCGGTCGAACACGCCCGGAGACAGGGTGCCGCCGTGGTCGAGGCGTATCCGGTCGACGAGGCATTGGGCCCAGTGCCGACGGACGCCGCGTATCACGGGCTGGTCGGACTGCTCGTGGCCGAGGGCTTCGAGGAAGTCGCCCGGCGCACCCCGAAGCGCCCGGTGATGCGGCTGCGGCTGCAGCCGGCGGACCGGGGCGCGGACTGACGGTCAGGCGTGGCGCCCCCGTGCGTCGAGGGCACCGCCGAGTGCCTCTGCCAACGCGTCGACCAGGATGCGGACCATGGCGCCGTCGGGATCGCGGTCCGGGTTGACCTCGGTGACGACCAGCCCGGCGAGTTGCGGGGCGGAGCAGAACTCGGTGAGGCAGTCCCGTGCGACGTTCAGCGGCAGCCCCTCGTTGAAGTGCGGGAAGTTGGCCAACGGGAAGTCCACCGAGTCGATGACGTCGACATCGAAGTGCAGTACGAATCGGTCGTGGTCCGCGGCCAGCTCCTCGCGAGCCGCTCGTGCCGCGGAGACCGGGTCCGCTCCGGGGGCCGTGACTTCCGTACACGGGTGGGCGCGCAGCCCATGCCGTGTCATCCGCTCACGGCCCGAGGCGTTCAGCTCCGCCGGATCGTGACCGAAGGCCACGATCCCCGAGGCGGGCAGGAGCGGGGTGCGCGGTCCCAGCCCGTACAGTTCGGGCGCCCCCTCGCCGAGCAGGTGGGAGAGGACCATCGTGTCCAGGATGCCGGAGCGGGTGGTCTCCGGCACGGAGAGGTCCAGGTCACCGTCGAAGTACAGCAGTCCGGTCCACGGATGCCGGGCGATTTGGGCCGCGACCACGCCCAGGGTGATGGTGCAGTCGCCGCCCACGACCAGCGGGAGAGCACCCTCGTCGAGGATGTCGCCCACCGCGACGGCCACCGCCTCGACGACCTCCGCCACCCGGTCGAGGTTCTGGCTGGTGCGGTGTGCCGGGTCGGTGCGGAACGGGACCACGGGCAGGTCCCCGTGGTCCGCCACCTTCCACCCGGCCGCCGTCAGCCGTTCGATCAGGCCAGCGTCCCGCAGGGCCGCAGGGGCCTTTTCCTGGCCGGGACCGTGCGTCCCGGCGCAGGACGGGACACCGAGCAGTGCGATCTCTCCGGCCACGTGCCTCTCCCCATCGGCTCGTCAGTTGCTCCCGGCCTCCGGGACCGGCATCCGGCCGGCCTTGAGCGCCAGGTAGTAGGGCAGATGGTAGTTGGCGAACTCGGCCAGCAGCGGGTTGTTGTCCACGGTGTCCGAGTACGAGGACGCGACCTTGGTGAAGCCGCTGGTACGGCTGGTCGACTCGTGCCAGGCACGGGTGGACCGCCACTCCTCCCGGAGCCCCGGCTGCCAGTTCAGCGCTTCCGGGCGGAAACCGATGCCGACGGCCGTGCAGTACGCGCGCACGGTCGGCTCGGGTGAGGCGAGCAGATCGTCCGAGTCCACCACCACCGGGGACCGGCCGGTGCGTGCCGCCACCGCGTCGTAGATCTCGCCGAGCCGGGCGACGCCGATCTCGTCCCGGGTGAGGTCGGGGTTGAGCGCGTAGTGCGAGGCGACTATCTCCCGGGGGTGCCGGATGATGAACGTGTGCTCGGCCTCGGCGAGGAACTCCGTGTCGGCGAGCAGCCCCGGGTAAGGGAAGTCGGTCGTGTCCTTGAAGAACACCGGCGTGCGCGCGGACAGTTCGCGCAGGGCGGTGATCAGTTCGGACTCGCTGCGCACCGTCCGTCCCGCGACGTCGGCCTTGCCGAAGTCGACGACGTGCGAGAACGGCTCATGCACCACCGTGTAGTCACCCCGCTCGGCCATCATTCGGAGGAAGGCGGTCGAGCGGGATCGCGGGGCGCTCCACAGGGCGAGAATGCGGGGGGTTTCTCGGTCGGTCATCGGCTGCCCTTCCTGGTGGGGATGACGGTGCGGCCGATCGTAGGGGCATCGAGTGCGGTCCGGACCGGGCCGTGGGAGTGTCGCGGCCCTGTTCCGCCGCCTCGTCGTCGTCCTCGTTACGCGGCCGTCAACGGCTGTAGTCGTGGCGTTGATCCCGCTGCTTCGGACGTCAACGCGGGAGACCCGCAACGATCCTCATTCGAGCGGACGTGGTCGTCATGGCCGGCCCGTAGCGTGCTGGCATCAGGGCGCCGCGGTTGGATCCGGCCGGCCGGGCGCGGAGGACGACCGTGGACGGAGATCGGGTGACAGCCTCGGCCATCGAACGTCCGGCCGGTGAGGGCGAGGAGACGGCGATGCACGCCGTCAAGCGCTTTCTGCCGGTCCGGTTGGAAGAGCACTGGAACAACCGGGCCGTCTCCGCGGCGGGGGAGACCGGCGCGGGCCGGTTCAACGTCTGGCGCAACTCCTTCCCCGCCGAGCACCTGCCCGCTCCGGGTGGTGAACTCGTCGTCGGCGACGTGCCGTACCGCTTCCCGAAGACCACTGCGGACGGTGACAACATCCGCTGCGCGGGCCAGTACCTGCGGCTGTCCGAGGGGCGATACGACTGGATCCACCTGCTGGCCTCGGGCGAACGACGGGTGGAGACCGAGCTGGCACTGCACTTCGCGAACGGTGAGGTCGACTTCGAGGCCGTGCGCGTCTCGGACTTCTGGGCCGCTTCGGCCCAGTTCGGCGAGCAGGAGGCCGCCCGCACACCGGTGATGCACTATCCGCACCACGTCCAGCGAGGCGTACCGGCGATGCTGTGGTCGCAGAGGGTGCCGGTCACCCGCACCGCGGTCCTGCGCGGCATCCGCCTCCCGCAGCACATCGCCCTGCACGTGCTGGCGCTCACCCTGGAGTCGGTGAGCCCGGCTCCCCTGGACGGTGACCGATGATCACATCCCACCTGCCCACCGCTGCCGGCCTCTGGTACCGCGATGTGATCAGCTGCCTGTGGGCCGCCCTCGCCGAGAACATCGCCCGCGCCGGGGGCGAACCCCTCGATGTGCTGGGCCTGCACTGGGGGTTCCGCTTCCGTCCGGGCGACGTGCGCTCGGAGGAGTTCTACTTCGCCGGGGCCTACCCCGACGACGTGGCCCGCAGCATCGCCCCTTACCACGGCATCTCCTCGCGCTGGCACCGCGCGGTCGACGACGAGAACCCGCTGGCCGAACTGGCCGAGCTGACCGGACGGGGTGTGCTTCCCGTCGCGGCCGTGGACAACTTCCACCTGCCGTTCCGGCCGGCTTACGGGGACGTGCACGCCGCACACCTGATCGTCGTCCACGACGTGGACCTGGCGGCGGGCACCGTCACCGTTTCGGACGCCATGCCTCCGGCCTTCTCAGGGGTGATCGACGCCGGGGCCTTCCGCCGCTCCTGGGAGTCCGCGAACCCCAGCGACGAGCAGGACGCGTTCTTCAGCGACTCGCGGATCGATCGCCGGTACCTCACGGTCACCGTGGACCAGCTGCCACCCCTCGGCCCCGAACTCCTCGAGCAATCCCTGAAGACCGACGGGAAGCGGTTCGCCGAGGGAGACGAGCGCGGTCCGTCGGGCGACTGGACCGGATTGCCGGGCCTGCGCCTCTTCCTGAACGACCTCCGGGAACGCGCCGCCACCGGTGATCCCGGTGCGCTGCGTGACGCCTATCCGTTCGGCTGGGGCATGCAGGCCCAGGCCGGTCTCCACGGGGAACTGCTGCGCCGCCTGGGCGCCGAACACGACATCCCGGAGCTGCGCGAGGCCGGCCGCCGGGTGGAGGCGGTGGCACATGCCTGGACCGGCGTCCGGCTGTGTGCCGCCCACGGACACCCCGACCCGCTCGCCGCGCTTCCCGAACTACGCGGGCACGCCTCCCGGCTCGAGGAGGCGTACCACCGAGGGGTGGCCGCGGTACACGATGCCTGGAGGGCTCTGTGACCAGTGTCGACGACAAATCCCCCGCAGATGCCAAGGTGCTGCAGCTGGCCGCGCTCGGCGGTCGCCCCGCTGTTCCGCGCGGTATGCGCAGCCTGCCCTGGCCCGTGGTGACGGATGCCGACCGGAAGGCCGTCCTGGACACCCTGGACGGCGAGTCGCTGGTCTCCAACGCCGATGGGCAGACTCCTGTCAGCCGCCTGGAGCAGGCGTGGGCCGACCGCTGCGGCACCCGCTGGTGCGTGGGCACGTCCAACGGTACGACCGCGCTCCAGCTCGGTCTGGCCGCCCTCGGCATCGGTCCCGGCAACGAGGTGATCGTGCCGGGACTCAGCTTCATCGCCAGCGCGCTCGCCCCCGTCCACCAGATGGCGGTACCGGTCTTCGCGGACGTCGACCCGGTCACCTTCACCCTGGACCCGGAGGCCGTACGGGCTGCCATCGGTCCCCGTACCGCTGCCATCCTCCCCGTCCACCTGCACGGCCACCCGGCCGACATGGACGCCATCGGCGAGCTCGCCGACCGTCACGGTCTGGCCGTCCTGGAGGACGCGGCGCAGGCCCACGGCGCCCGTTACCGGGGCCGCGCGGTCGGTGGACTGGGACATGCGGGGGTGTTCAGCCTCCAGGTCACCAAGAACCTGCCCACCTGCGGCGAGGGCGGACTGCTGGTGACGGACGACGAGGAGGTCGCCCGTACGGCGCGGATGGGCCGGCAGTTCGGCGAGGTGATGGAGCCGGGCGTCGAGCGCGACTACATCTCGTACAACCTGGGCTGGAACCACAAGCTCAGCTCCGTGCAGGCCGCTTTCACACTCAGCCAGTTGGACCGCTTCGACGAGTACGAGGCCATCAGGACCCGCAATGTCGAGGCGTTCCTGGAACGCCTCACCGGACTGCCCGGCCTGGTCGTCCCGACCGTCGCCGAAGGCAGCACGCACGCCTGGCACATCCTGCGCTTCCGCCTCGACCCACGGGCGGCCGGCATGCCCGGGGAAGTGACCCCCGGCGCGTTCCGGGCCGCGGTGCACCGGCTGCTTCGTGCCGAGGGCGTGCCGGTCTCCCGCTACCAGTTGATGCCGCTCTCCGAACAGAAGGTCTTCCAGGACCGCGTCGGCTTCGGTTCCGGTCACCCCTGGGCGGCACTCGACGGCCCGCCGACGGAGTGCGGCGACCTGCCTGTCACCCGCGCGATCATCGAGGACTCGCTCACCCTGCAGAAGCGTCACCTCAACCCGGATGCCGGTGAGGCGCTGCAGCGGTACGCCGACGGAATCGAGAAGGTGTGGGCGAACCTGGACGTCGTGGCCCGGATGGCGGGCGCCTCATGACGCCGCAGGTCGTGGTGCTGGCCTCCCGGGTACGGGCGGACGAGAAGCGCCTCTTCGATGCGTTGGAGCGCCGCTCGGTGCCGTACGTCCAACTCGACACCCGTACCCTGCACGGCTTCGCGCACCCCGATCGGGAGCGCCCGCGACCGGTCGTGCTGAACCGGGAGATCTCGTACGCACGGGCCTGCTACGGCGCCGAACTGCTGGAGGCCGCCGGACACGAGGTGGTGAACTCGGGCGCCGCGACGGCCCTGTGCGGGGACAAGTGGCGCACCAGCGTCGCGCTGGCCCGGGCCGGTCTGCCCACCCCGCGCACGGTGCTGGCGCTCACCCCCCAAGCAGCGCTGGACGCGTGGGAGGAACTGGGCGGGCCCGCCGTCATCAAGCCGCTGGTCGGTTCCTGGGGACGGCTGGTCACCAGGGTTCCGGACCGCGCGACGGCGGAGGCGGTGCTGGAGTACGTCGCGGCGCTGCCCTCGCCGCAGTCGCATGTGGTGTACCTCCAGGAGCTGGTCGAGAAGCCGGGCAGGGACATCCGGGTGGGTGTCGCGGGCGGTGAGGTGATCGGCGCGGTGTACCGCCGCTCGGACGGCTGGCGAACCAATGTGGCACGGGGCGCGCACGTCGAACTCTGCGAGGACAACGAGGAGTTCGGGCCAATGGCGCTCGCCGCGGCGGAGGCGGTCGGAGCACGGATAGCGGGAGTCGACTTGATCGAGGACGCTGACGGGAGGCCGCAGGTGCTGGAGGTCAACGCAGGGCTGGAGTTCTCCGGACTCCAGCGGGCGCTGGGGGAGAAGGTGTCGGTCGCGGACGCGCTCATCGACGTGGTGCTGGGGAGGAAGACGTGGTGACCCGGGTCGCGGTGGCCGGCGCAGCCGGATACATCGGGGGTGATCTGATCCGCATCCTGCTGGGTCATCCGGAGGTGGAGCTGGTGGCGGCCACCTCGCGGAGTCTGGCCGGACGGAGGGTCGACGGTGCGCACCCCAATCTGCGCGGCCTTACGGACCTGACCTTCGTCGAGCCGGACCGGCTCGGCCGGTGCGACGTGCTGTTCACGGCCGTGCCGCACCGGGAGAGCATGGGGCAGCTGGGCCGCTTCGCCGGTCTCACGGACCTGCTCATCGACCTCTCCGGGGATTTCCGGCTGCGTGACCCCGAGGTCTTCGAGGCGTACTACGGAGTGGCCCACACCGCCCCCGGTGAGCTGGGTTCCTTCACGCCGGGAATTCCCGAGCTGCACCGCAAGGAGCTGACCGGCGCGGACCGGATCAGTGTGCCCGGTTGCATGGCGACGGCCGCCATCCTGGCCCTCCATCCGGCCGCGGCGGACGGCCTGATCACCGGTGAGGTGACGGTGGACGCCAGGACCGGTTCGAGCGGTTCCGGAATCTCGGCGGGCACCGAGAACCTGCATGCCGAGCGAAGCGGTGCCATGAGGGTGTTCGCACCCCATGGTCACCGCCACGAGGCCGAGATCGCCCAGGCGACCGGTCTGCCGGTGCGGATGACGGCGACCGGGGTCGAGGCGGTGCGGGGCGTTCAGGTGCTGTGCCGGGTCACGCTGGCCGACGGGGTGGACGAACGCGCGTTGCGGGCCGCCTACCGGCGCCACTACGTGGACGAGCCGTTCGTCCGAGTGGTGGCGCACAAGCGGGGCCGGTATCGCTACCCGGAACCCAAACTGCTCTCCGGCTCCAACTTCTGCGACGTCGGTTTCGCGGTCGAGCCCGAAAGCCGGCACGCCCTGCTGATCGGCGCGCTGGACAACCTGGTCAAGGGAGGCGGCGGGGGCGCGGTGCAGGCCATGAACGTGCGCATGGGATGGCCGGAGCGGACCGGACTAGGCTTCCCGGGGCTGCACCCGTGACTTCTGCGAGGAGAGCACCCGTGCCCGGCCCCGTGGACCCGCACGGGAGCCCGTCGGCACCCGAGCCCGCGACCGCTCCCGAGAGCCCGGCCGCGCCGCTGGTGGTGAAGGTCGGCGGCAATGCCGCGGTCGACCTCGACGCAGTGGCCGACGACATCGCCGAGTACGCCCGCACCGGCCGTCCGGTCGTTCTCGTGCACGGCGGTTCCGCTGAGATCGAACGGCTCGCGGAGCGTCTCGGCGTGCCGTTGCGCACCCTGGAGTTCCCCGGCGGGGTGACCACCCGCCACACCGATCCGGCCACCCTGGAAGTGGTCCTGCTCGCACTGGCCGGCGCCGTCAAGCCCCGGCTGGTCTCCCGGATCAACGGGGCCGGTGCCCTTGCCGTGGGCCTCACCGGCCTCGACGGTGCCACCCTGCTCGCCAGGCGGAAGAGGACCCTCCGAGCTCTGGTGGACGGTCGCTCCGTGGTGGTGCGGGACGACCACAGCGGTCGGATCACCGAGGTGTCCACCACGGTGCTCGGCCGGCTGCTCGCCGACGGCACCGTACCGGTGTTCTCCCCGCCCGCACTCGACGAGGACGGACACCCCGTCAACGTCAACGCCGACCGGGCCGCCGCCGCGGTGGCGGCCGCCCTCGGCGCTCACTCGCTGCTGCTGCTGACCGGCGCGCCGGGCGTGCTCGACGACCCGGGCGACGAGAACTCGGTGCTGACCGAGTGCGCCCTGGCCGCGTCCGGCCCGGTGCCGTACACGGGCGGTGGGATCGCGATCAAGCTGGCCGCCGCACGGGAGGCACTGCTGGCGGGGGTTCCCGAGGTGCGGATCGCCGACGGCCGTGCCGCCCGCCCGGTCTCCGCCGCGATCGCCGGAGCCGGGACCCGGATCACTCTGGGGGCCTCCCGGAGCAACCTGGACGCCCCCCGGAGCAACGAAGAGGTGAACCGATGAAGCGCGTACACCAGAGCCAGGACGGTTCGGTCAGCGAGACCACCGCCCTCGGCATGCTGCGCAGGATGCTGGAGATCCCGTCACCCTCGTATCACGAGGCCGCGCTCGCCGACTACCTGGTGCAAGCCCTCGAGGAACTCGGATTCCAGGCATACATCGACCGCGTCGGCAATGTGATCGGCGAGATCGGCGCGGGTGACGGGCCGGTGGTGATGCTCATCTCGCATCTGGATACCGTACCCGGCGAAATACCGGTGCGCTCGGAGGACGGCAGGCTCTACGGGCGCGGGGCGGTGGATGCCAAGGGACCACTGGCCACGATGATCTGCGCCGCCGCCTCACTGGCCGACTACCCCGGCCGGATCGTGGTCGTCGGCGCGGTCGAGGAGGAGACTCCCTGCTCCCGCGGCGCCATGCGGATCAGGTCCGAGATGCCGGAACCGGACTACGTGGTGGTCGGCGAGCCGAGCGGCTGGTCGACGGTGGTCCTCGGCTACAAGGGCAAGCTCGACCTCCGCTACCGGGTCGAGCGTCCGGCGACCCACCCCAGCAACCCCGAGCCCAAGGCGTCCGAACTCGCCGCCGCGACCTGGCACGAGTTGCTGGACCTGCTGGGCCCGGAGGCGAACCACGGCTCCTTCGACCAGCCCGGGGCAACCCTCTGCTCTTTCAGCGGCGACCTGGTCGCAGCGAAGGCCGAGTTCAGCATCCGCACCCCGCCCGGATTCGACTCCGAGGGGCTGGTGAAGGCGTTGCGCTCCCGGCTGCCGGAGGGGCAGCTGACCGTGGTCAACTCGGTCGCCGCCTGCCGCGCCGGACGCGGCAGCGAGGTGGTCCGGGCGTTGTCCGTGGCGATCCGCGACCAGCACGCGAGGCCCACCATGAAACTCAAGACCGCGACCTCGGACATGAACACCCTGGCCGAGGTGTGGGACGTGCCGATGGCCACCTATGGCCCCGGCGACAGCCGGCTCGACCACGCGGACGACGAGCACATCATGATCGCTGACTACCTGCGCGGGATCGCGGTGCTCACCGCCGCCCTGCGCGAACTCGCCCCGGGCCCTGCCAAGGCCAGGATGCGGGTGGTCCGGTGAACGGTGCCACCGTCTGGCTGACGGGTCCACCCAGTGCCGGGAAGCCGGCCATCGCCCGCGCCCTCGCCGAGCGACTGCGCCCCGGCCGCCGCCTGGACGAGGTCCGCGCGCATCTGTCGCCCGGCCTCGGCTTCAGCCGCGAGGACCGGGTCGACAACGTACGCCGCACCGGCTGGCTCGCCCATGTCCTGACGCGAAACGGTGTGCCGGCGGTCGTGCCGGTCATCGCCCCGCACGCCGATACGCGCCGACAGGTCCGCGCCGCTCACGAGACCGCCGGCACCCCTCGTCTCGAGGTGCACGTCGCCACCCCCCTCGACGCCTGTGCGGAACGCGACGTCAAGGGACTCCACGCGCGCCAGGCGGGTGGCGGGCTGAGTGGGCTGACGAGCGCTGACGACTCCTACGAACCGCCGGAGGAAGCCGAGTTGGTACTGGACACCCGTGTCCGCCCTCCTGCCGAGTCCGCGGCGCAGGTGCACGCCCTGCCGAGGGAGAGGGGACTCGCATGACCGGGACCGCCGTGGAGCGCACGGGGCTCGACCTGCTGGAGGCCGAGGCCGTTCACATCTTCCGTGAGGCCGTCGGCCAGTGCGAACGTCCGGTGCTGCTGTTCTCCGGGGGCAAGGACTCGATCGTCATGCTCCATCTGGCGCTTCGGGCCTTCGCCCCCGCTCCTCTGCCGTTCGGCTTGTTGCACGTCGACACCGGCCACAACTTCCCGGAGGTGCTGGCCCACCGCGACCGCGTGGTGGAGAAGCACGGGATACGCCTGACCGTCGCGTCCGTACCCGAGTACCTGGCCGACGGCCGCCTCCAGGAACGCCCGGACGGTTCACGCAACCAGGTCCAGACGCGCCCCCTGCTGGACGCCATCGCCGCCGGTCGGTACGACGCCGTGTTCGGCGGCGGGCGCCGCGACGAGGAGAAGGCCCGCGCCAAGGAGCGCGTGTTCTCCCTACGCGATGCGTTCGGCCAGTGGGATCCTCGCCGCCAGCGCCCCGAACTCTGGGCGCTCTACAACGGCCGCCACCGTCCGGGCGAACACTTCCGGGTCTTCCCTCTCTCCAACTGGACCGAGCTGGACGTGTGGCAGTACATCGGCCGCGAGGGCATCGAACTGCCCGAGCTCTACTACGCGCACCGCCGCAAGGTGTTCCGCCGGGACGGCATGTGGCTCACCCCCGGCGACTGGGGCGGCCCGCGGGCGGGCGAGGAACTGACCGAGCGGACGGTCCGGTACCGCACCGTCGGGGACATGTCCTGCACCGGGGCGGTCGAGTCGACGGCCCGCACCGTCGACGAAGTGATCGTGGAGGTGGCCGCCTCCGAACTCACCGAGCGCGGAGCCACCCGTGCCGATGACCGGGCCGGGGACGCCGCCATGGAGGACCGCAAACGCGAGGGGTACTTCTGATGACGACCGTCAAGGGCGGACTACTCAGGCTCGCCACCGCCGGCAGTGTGGACGACGGGAAGTCCACGCTGGTCGGGCGGCTGCTGTACGACTGCCGGGCGATCTTCGCCGACCAGTGGGCGGCGGTCGAACAGGCCAGCCACCGGCGCGGCCACGACGGCGCCGATCTCGCCCTGCTCACCGACGGGCTGCGCGACGAGAGGGAGCAGGGCATCACCATCGACGTGGCGTACCGGTACTTCGCAACCGCGCGCCGCCGCTTCATCCTCGCGGACACCCCCGGCCACGTGCAGTACACCCGGAACATGGTCACCGGCGCCTCCACGGCCCAGCTCGCCATGATCCTGGTCGATGCCCGCAAAGGCCTGGTCGAGCAGACCCGCCGCCATCTGGCGGTCACCGCTCTGCTCGGCGTCCCCGAGGTGGTGCTCGCGGTCAACAAGATGGACCTGGTGGGTTACGACGAGCGGATTCACCGCAACCTGGCCGAGGAGTTCGACGCACTGTGCGTCCGCCTCGGGGTTGCGTCGGCCGTTGCCATTCCGATCTCCGCGGTCCACGGCGACAACGTGGTGAACCGCTCGGACCGGATGCCCTGGTACGACGGACCGACTCTGCTCCACCACCTGGAGGAGGTGCCGGTCGTGGAGACGGCGGAACCCGCTCGGTTCCCGGTGCAGTACGTGATCCGGCCCCGCACCCCCGAGCATCCCGACTACCGCGGATACGCCGGACGTCTGGAGTCCGGCACCCTCACGGTCGGCCAGCAGGTGGTGGTGCTGCCCGCCGAGCACCGGACCACGATCACCGGGCTGGACCGGCTCGGCCGGCCGGTGGACACCGCTGTTGCGGGGGACTCGGTCACCGTTCTGCTCGCCGACGAGCTCGATGTGGCGCGCGGCGACCTGATCGCCCCGGCCGAGGCGGCACCCCGCCCGGTGGACGAAATCACCCTGACAGCCTGTTACCTCGCCGAGCGCCCGCTGAGCGTCGGTGCCCGGGTCCTGCTGCGGCACGGCACCCGGGTGGTCAGGGCGATGGTCACCGAGTTGGTGGACCTCACCGACATCGGCACCTTGGCGGCCACTCCGGGACCGTCTGAACTCCGGACCAACGACATCGGCACCGTCCGGGTCCGCACGGCACAGCCCGTCGCCCCGGACGCGTACGAGGAGAACCGCGGCGGCGGCGCGATGCTGCTCATCGACGACCAGTCGGGCGACGTCCTCTGCGCGGGGATGGCCCGCCGGGAGGGACTGCCGCGCTGATCCGCCGACGCGGGTCGGGGAAACCCCTGTGGATTCGGTCGAGGCCGCGCTGTCCAAGATCCCGCATATCAGTGCCTCGAGCTTGGCGTAGTCGACAGCAACGGTGTCGTAGGCGACCCGGGTGGCGTGCAGGTAGGGCAGTTCGGTCATAGGGCACCGTCCAGCTATCCCGCCGCCACGCGAGCCTGGCTGGCGCGCGGAGCGATGCCGCCAGTTTCGGCAGCGTTTCCCTCAGACCGTCATCCTGCTGCTCGGCCGAGAGCTGCGCCCAGGTGCCCGGCTGCTCCTGCCGCTCCAGCTACCGACCGATGTCGTCACCGTCCATCGGCACGCCGGGGCGATGTCGGGGAGGCCGGCCGTCGGTGTCGTCCAGGTCGGTGAGGAGGCGGTGGGGGCGTTGCCGGTTCAGCGGCCACGGGCCTGGTGGTCTCGCTCTTCTTCGGCCACCGGAGCAGGGCTTGGTAGCCCGCCAGCCACACCAGTGATTCCGGCCGCTGTCACCCGCTTGCGCAGGACCGCGGCGTCGCGCGAGTTGGAGAAGTGGAGCAGTGCGGACTCGGCGGCCAAGTCGATGTCGCCCCGCTCCGGGGCCTCGCCGCCGGTGCTGACGATCCGGCTCTCGCCCTCGGTACCCCCTGGCGGGATCGCGAAGGAAATACATGGGTCCGCAATTTTCAGCCGATCACGGGTGGCCGAAAATGTCGAAAATCCCTGGATTCGGCTACTTCGATTCGAACAAAGAATGACGCGCAGTCGCCGCAATGTGCCGTTGCCACCCAGCCGTACCTGCCGCGGCACGCCCATCGGGCCCGGGACCCGGGTGACCAGAAATATCCTCCGGCTGCTGCAACCTGACAGAACCTGCAGCTCAGCGCCTACAGATACGCAAATTTGAGAAATGGCGACCTTTTGGGCGTGCTTGGCGGTCGAATCGGCGAGTCCAGGTCAAACATGCAACCCGAGGGAGTTTGTCTGGTGCAGATGATGTATCGCTCCTCGGGTAAATATTGATGAAGATCGCACTCCTCATGCCGGTGCAAATTCCCGGACCTGTGTGTCCAATAGTAGGAGCCTGAATGCGGTGGACGGCCAAGCGGCACGGAAGACTGTTCGGGGAGTAATTATTCCCTTCTCGGTGTCGTGTCGGCCTGATTCCGCGTCTCGGATCGACCCCGCTTCACCTGAACCCAGAGGAACCCCGTCATGAGCAGGAAACAGACAGCATTCCTCGCCCTCCCCACACTTTTCGCCGGCGCAGCACTCTTCCTCGGCGCTCCCGCCGGTGCCTCCGCCCTCGCCTGCACCGCCGGCACCGCGGGCACCGCCGGCGCCAACGGCAACTCCGCCCATCCCAACGGTTATCCCGGCACTGCGGGCGGCCCCGCGACCGGATCCGGGGACTGCGCCGGCGGTGCGGGTGGTCCGGGGGGAAACGGTGTCCAGGGCGGGCTCGGCGGTGCGGGCGGCGACGGCGGGACCGGTCTCGGCGGTGGCTCCGGCGGGGCGGGTGCTCTCGGCGGCAACGCCGGCCCCAACGGTGCGGCGGGCGGCAACGGTGGCACCGGTGCCACCGGCGGCCCTGACGGTGCGGGCGGAGCGGGCGGTGCGGGCGGTGCGGGCACCCGGGGTGGTGCGGGCGGGGCCGGTGGTACCGGCGGTAACTCCGGTGCCGACGCCGGGGCCGGCGGAGTCGGTGGACTCGGCGGCGCCGGGGGCTCCACCGGTGGTGCGGGCGGCAACGCGGGCAACGGCGGCACCGGCCACGGCGGCGGCGCGGGCGGGAACGGCGGTGCCGGCGGCATCAACAGCAATGGCAGCGGCGGCAAGGGCGGAAAGGCCGGTAACGGTGGCAACGGCAGTTCCGTCGGTGCTTACCCGGGCGGCGCCGCAGGCATCGGCGGGGCCGGCGGCCTGAGTTCCGGAGGCATCGCCAACTACGGCGGCAAGGGCGGCAACGGGGGCAACGGCGGCGCCAAGTCGGGCGCCAGCGCCGATGGCGCCTGCGGCATCGGAGGCGCGGGCGGCGACGCCACCGCAGGTCTCTTCCGCCACGGCGGCGCCGGCGGAACCGGCGGAACCTTCGGCGGTGGAGGCCCTTGCGCGAACGGAGCCAACGGAACACCGTGACGTACCGCGTCAGGTGCCTCACACCATCCCGGCGCAACGACACCTGCTGCGGTCTCGGGATGTGACGGCCGCGCCCTGACCCCTTCATCACTGAGAGTCGATGAGCCGACTCCCAGTGATGAAGGCGCGCCCGGAGGTGAACTCCGACACCCAGATGCACCAAGTAGCGGCACCGGCCGGCTTCAGGACCGTGAAGACCGGAACCGGGCGTTCCACGATCGTCCCGACACCGAGAGCCGCGGCCACGATGAGCACGTAGCCACCCAACACAGTGCCCACAACCGTGCTCAGTGCAGCGCGACGCCCCTGCGCCGGCGCCCGCCCGAGCACGGCCGCAAGCGGGGCATCGTCATCGACGCCGTCGGACTGTTCCCCGGGGTGCTGGTCACCGCGGCCGCGTGCAGGACTCGACTGCCGGCTGAACCCGGTTTGACCGTGTTTCCCCACCGCTTCACCGTCGAGTGGACTCTTGGGCTCCCGGGGGGCTCATGGACCACCGACGCCTGGGCCGCGACTACGAACCCTGCCCGCACCGGTCACAAGCCTTGATCCACATCGCGATGATCAGCTTCATGCCCCGCAGACTTTCGACCGAGTCCGCCCGGCATAGCGTGGCGCATGAACTATACGCAACCCGGCAATTCAGGATGAAGCGGCGGGACGAAACGCCCAGCCGCACATGTGGTGCCCAGTGCGACATTGGTGTTGGGACGTGTACTCGATCTAGGCTGCATCGGTTCGTGCCGCTCGCGGCGGCCCATCGACGGAGAGGAAAGCCGATGACCCAGCAGGCCTCGGCCACCGACCCGGCTCCCGGGCGCCGCCCCGAGCTGGTCCCGGACCCAGATGTGGAGGCGACCCGTATAGCGGCGGTACGCCGCTACGACATCCTCGACACCCCGCCCGACGGTGCGTTCGACCGGGTAGCGGCGATGGCGGCCCGCCTGTTCGACGTCCCCGTGGCCACGGTCACGATCGTGGACACCGACCGCATCTGGTTCAAGGCCGCGCACGGCCTGGAGGGTGTCAAAGAGATCGGCCGTGATCCGGGCCTGTGCGGCTCGGCAATTCTGCGCGATGACGCGCTGGTCATTCCCGACACCCTTCGTGATCCCGTGGCGGCGGACAATCCGCTGGTCGCCGGAGAGATGGGTGTGCGCTTCTACGCCGCCGCACCGATCATCACCCCCGACGGCCACCGGCTGGGCACGGTCAACGTCCTGGACACCAAACCGCGCGCCATCACCGAGGACGACACCGCCACACTGGCCGATCTCGCCGCGATTGTGCTGGACGAGATGGAGCTGCGGCTGTCGGCGTTTCGCGCCCTGCGCAACGAGCAGGAGCGGCGGGAGGCGGAAAGCCGTCAAGCCGAGACGGAGCGAGCGCGTGCCGATCTGGAACGGGCGGCGCGGGAACAGGCGGAGAAGGACAAGGCCGCCATCGCCGCGTTCGCCTCCACCCTCCAGCGCACCCTGCTGCCGCCGGTGCTTCCCGTGGTACCCGGGCTGGAGCTGGCCTGCCACTACCGCACCGCCTCCATCCACGATGTGGGCGGCGACTTCTACGACGTCTTCCCCGTTGACGGCAACCGGTGGACGTTCTTCCTCGGTGACGTGTGCGGCAAGGGCCCCGAGGCGGCGACCGTCACCGCACTGGCCCGCCACACCCTGCGCGCCGCGGCACAGATCGACCCGGACCCGGTCAGCGTCCTGAGCACGCTCAACACCGTCCTGCTCACCGACGTCACCGCAGGAAGCCGCTTTTGCACCGCCCTCTTCGGCCTCCTGTCACCACAGGAGGACGGCGGCTTCACTGTCACGGTGGCCGCCGGCGGTCATCCGCCGGCCTACCACGTACGCCCCGACGACAGCGGCGCGGTATGGGTGAAGGCGGTCCGGCCCAAGGGCGGCATGCTCGTCGGAGCGTTTCCCCAGGCACACTTCGCCCAGGCCACCTTCTCCCTGGCCCCCGGGGAAAGCCTGTTCCTCTACACCGACGGGCTGACCGAAGCCCGCACCACCCAGGGCACCATGCTCGGCGACGACGGCCTGACCGGCTTCCTCCACCAGCGCACCTGCCCCCTCAGCGCCACCACCCTGGTCGAGGACACCGTCACGTTGCTGGCCTCACTGCCCGACGGAGCCGGCGACGACGTGGCCGTGTTGGCCCTGTCCGTGCCTGACACCGAAAGCACACCCGGCACCGGCCTCGCCGCCACCGCCCACACCACCGCCGCACCCGAACACATCGGCCAGGAGTCATGACCGACGTGACCCCCACCCTTCACCTGACCGTCCAGCACCCCCGTCCCGGCTTCGCGATCGCCACGATTGTCGGGGACGTGGACGTGCAGACCGCGCCCACCCTGCGCTCCGGGGTTCTGGAGATCATTCAGCAAGGACACCCGCGCTTGGCCCTGGACCTGGCACAGGTCGGCTTCTGCGACTCCGCCGGCCTCAGCGTCATCATCGGCATCTGGCACGCAGCCCAGGCCGCAGGCGGCTCACTCAGCCTCGCCGCCGTCCCCGACCGCATGCTGCGCATGCTCAGCATGACCGGCGTCGACTCATTCCTGCCTGTCCATGCCACCACCGCCGACGTCGCCGACAGCCCGCCTACCTCCGCCAGCTGGTGAACGACTACTGGTGCCGGTTCCGTATCAAGCAACGTTTGCCCTGTCGACGACGGCGCGCAGGCGCCGGTCGTCGGCGTGGCGGTTTCGCCAGATGATGTAGTTACGGATCATGCCGCCCTGTTCCTTGTGACTCGGGCAAGAGCGCGTGGGCGAGCACCCGGGCCCGACACGCAGGTCCTCGAGCTTCGACAGGTTCCGGGCGATGGCCGGTGATGACTTCTCCGTCAAGTTCAGCGTGTCGGGCTTCGGGCCTGTGGCCGCCCGCCGCGCCCACCGCGGCCGAGTTCTCGGCGTCGACCTGTCCGCGGCCGTGATGGAGCAGGCACGCCGCGAGGCTGCCACCGAGGACCTCACCGACATCGCCTTCGAGCAGGGCGAGGCACAGGTCCATCCCTTCTCCGGGCCCGGCTTCGACATCATCATCAGCCGCGGCGGCGTGATGTTCTTCGGCGACATGGTCGCGGCGTCCACCCACCTGCACGACGCGCTGACGCCGGGCGGACGCCTGACCTTTCTCGGGCCGCAACCCGGCAAGGCCGTGGTCCTGTGGCCCGTCGCCGCGGCTGTGCTGCTGCCTGAGCTGGAGGTATCCGCAGGGTCTCCGGGTCAACGCCGAGGGGTTCGCAGTACGCGGCGATCAGCACGGACACGCAGTCCCTGGTGCCCGCTGGGTCCGTGGCCCGGTACAGCGTCATCCGCTTCCGGTCCCTGGCGACGTCCGATCCGGCGTAACTCATGACTTCCTGGCAGCGCTTGACTGCCTCGGACACGAGCTGGTGACCGCGCGGCGCATCGGCTCGGGCATCGGGGTGTGTTCCATGGCCGCACGCGATGTTGCGGGACATGACGTTGCTTACACAGTGCAATGCCGTGCAATGCCGATGAACCCGAGGTGCCTCGACTGACATCAGTCGGGTAGCGTGCGGGGCATGTCGAGTCCTGAGTCAGACACGGTGGGAGCTTTCGGTCACGCCGTCAGCCCCCTGTACCACTGAGCTCATAGCCCTGTCGTCGCGCCGCATTCTGTGGTGGGACGGGATGCTCTTGGGGTTGGCCGCGGTGACGAGATGACCTTCTCCTGCTTCTCCTCACCTCGGAGCCACTCGATGCCTCTCCCGCTGTATCTGCTTGCCATGGCCGTTTTCGCCATGGGCACCTCGGAGTTCATGCTCGCCGGCCTCTTGCCGGACATCGCGTCAGATCTCGATGTCACCGTCGGGACAGCGGGGGTGCTTACCTCCGCCTTCGCTATCGGCATGATCGTTGGCGCCCCGCTCGTGGCCGCGCTTGCCCGCAACTGGTCCCGGCGCCTCAGTCTTCTTGGGTTCATCGTCACTTTCGCGGCGGCTCACGCCGTGGGCGCCGTCACCACGAGCTTCCCGGTCCTGTTCGCTACCCGGGTCGTCGCCGCGCTGGCGAACGCAGGGTTCCTTGCCGTCGCTCTGACAGCTGCCGCCACGCTCGTCCCACCCCACAAGAAGGGACGTGCTCTGGCCGTGCTGCTGTCGGGCACGACGGTGGCCACGATCGCCGGTGTCCCTGGTGGGTCGGTACTCGGCGCATTGCTTGGCTGGCGGGCCACGTTCTGGGCTGTTGCCGCGCTCTGCGTGCCTGCAGCTCTCGGTATTCTGAGGGGGATCCCAGCGGGACGTGTGAAGGAAGAAGCGACTGGCGGGCCGGCCTTGCGAGGGGAGCTCGCCCAGCTCGCGAAGCCGAAGCTGATCGTGGTGATGCTGCTCGGCGCGCTCGTGAACGCGGCAACCTTCGCCAGCTTCACCTTCCTTGCCCCCGTGGTGACCGACACCGCCGGGCTGACTGAGCTGTGGATCTCCGTCGCCCTGGTGCTCTTCGGTGCCGGTTCCTTCGCCGGGGTAACCGTCGCCGGACGGCTGTCCGACCAGCATCCCGGCCCGGTCGTCGCAGTCGCCGGTCCGCTGCTACTGATCGGCTGGCTGGCCCTGGCCCTACTGGCCGACAAGCCGGTCGCTCTGCTCGCCCTCGTGTTCGTGCAGGGCGCGCTGTCGTTCGCGCTGGGCAGCACCCTGATTACACAGGTCCTCTACGAGGCCGCAGGAGCCCCCACCATGGCCGGCGCGTACGCGACGGCGGCACTCAACGTCGGCGCCGCCGTCGGACCACTCATCGCCGCGGCCACCCTCAACACCGCAGTCGCAGATATCGGGCCGCTGTGGTCGAGCGCATTCCTGGTCGCTGTTGCGCTTTTCATCGCGTTTCCCCTTCGCACAGTGATCGCGGATGGCCGGAGCACGGAGGCGCTCCAGTGACGCATGCGAACGCCCCTTTGACCATCGAGGGACGCCGACGGCTCGTCGAACGCTGCCGCACCCGTCCGATCGCCCATGTCGCTGCCGAGGCCGGGGTCTCCGGCTCCTGCCTGTCCACGTGGAAGAACCGCTACGACCAGTACGGTGAAGCCGGGATGGGCACCGGTTCTCGGATCTCCTGACGTCAATCGGCGGACGAGCCGGGTATGTGCTTCGCGACATGCTCGATCCGCCGATGAGGAACCAGAGCACGGCCACACCGGTGAGAGCGCCGCTCCAATACGGACGTCGAGTTCGCGAGGGGTGAGCACCTCCGCACCTCGCATGTGTGTGAGGGCGGAGAGCCCTCGGTCGGGTCCTTGGTCCTGGCGGGCGGCATAGCGGAAGGAGTTCGCAGCAGGTGGACCACGCAGGTCTGCACGATCGTCTTCGGTCAGACGGTCTCGACGGCGTCGGGCAGGCCCTTGAGCCCGTCGCAGACGAGCAGGAGGACGTCGTTCACGGCGCGGCGGACGCCGCCGAAGCCCTGCGATGGCTGACCGCTGGCACCCACCGGCCCGCGAGGGGAAGCGGACCGGGTTTTGACAGTCAGGATGGCTGGACTTGGTCGAAGAGGGCGACAGCTTCGGCAGGGTCCGGGCTCACCAGGCGTTCCAGACCGGCCATCGTGATCTTCGCCCACCTGCCGGCCCGTGCCCACATCTGCTCCCCGGAGGCGCGGTCGGCCTCGTCCAGATCTCCAGGGCCGGTGGCGATGGACTCGGCGAGTTCGGCGCCTTCCAGCATCGCGAGGTTCGCGCCGGCCCCCAGCGGGGGCATCAGATGGGCGGCGTCGCCCAGTAGCGTCACCCCGGGGACGTGGGTCCAGGTGTGGGACACGGGCAGGACGTAGAGGGGGCGGTGGACGAAAGCGGTGGCGTGGCGGAGGAGGTCGAGGACGGGAGCGGCCCAGCCGTCGAACAGAGCCAGCAGGCTCGCTCGCACGGCCTCGACGTCGGCCAGGTCCAGCTTCGTGTGCCAGTCCAGCGGCGCGCGGAACGTCGATCCAGGGCTCGACGTCTCACCGCCAACCGTGCACGGGCTCGTTAGGCCTACCCAGCCCCTCTCAGCTCACCGCTCGCACCAGCGAAACCACCAAGTAGGGGCCGCGGGGCTGCGGGGAGAGACCCCCACGACCCTGCGGCCGCTCGACCAACCCGTAGTTCAGAGAAGAGCACGCTTGCGTCCGATCGTGGTCTGGATGCGGACAGCCCGCCGTGCTGGCATTCGCACCTGTCGTGCTGCAAATGCAGACGACGGAGGTCTTGCAGCGCAGCAACGGAAAATGGGTGCTGAATCCACTTCGCCCTGTAGTCGTCCTCCCCCGTGAAGCCGGACAACCGATTGTCCTCGCCTCTGTGACGGACCCGGGCTCAGGCGGATACGCTGCCTGATCATGCGTATAACAGCACGCGGTCCGGCCTTCGGTGCCGCCGTACTTGCCACTGTCCTTCTCGCTGCGGTCACGAGTTGTTCGTCCGGATCCGAGGACGGTGACAGCGGTTCCCAGCTGCTCACCGGGCTCAAAACCCTCGCCGGCGACAACAGCACGCAACAGGTGTCCTTCCTCGATGTGACAGGCGTACGGAAGTTGAGCAAGGGGGACCCGAAGCGCTTCTCCTCCATCGCGGAGCCGAGCAGCCCGCTACTGAACCCCTACCAGCCCGGCCTGTTGGGGCAGCGGTTCGAGGTGGCCCAGATAGGCACCGCGATCGACACCAAGGAGGCCGGGCACTGGGAGGGTTCTTTCGACGCACCGGCGATCACCAAGTCCCTAAAGTCCAAGGGCTACACCCGGAGCGAGAAGGATGGCCAGGAGGTCTGGACGCATCCCGGGGACACGGGGGTCTCGCTCCAGGTCTCGGCGGACGAAATCTCCTACTCCACCCGGGACTCCGACCCGATGGCCGCCGTGAACCCGAAGGACGGTTCCTCCCTGGCCGACAACACGGAGTACCGGCGTGCGGCCGAGTGCCTGGGAGACGTCTACCGCGCGGATTTCAGCCCGATGAGCTCCCCCGATCCGGTGCGCCTGGCTGCGCTGGGCCAGCAGGCGTCCACCGCCTCCGAGAACACCGAGGTGCTGTGCTTCGTGGTCGCGGACGGCACTGCGGCGCAAGATCTGAAAGCCAAGCTGCAGGCGGTTGTCCGCGACGAGTCACCGAAGTTCGACGGTACGAAGGTGACCGTGGAGAAGGGTGACCAGCCCGTGGTGCGGGCTGTGGTCCCGGACACCGCCGCTCAGCGGCCGGGCCGGCTGATCCTCACCGACATGGAGCTGTGGATGACCGCCGCCGAGTAGTCGGTGCGCACGACGGGCCGGGCTGTGGCGCGGAGCCGCTGTCCGGCAGCGCACCCCTCCCCGACGGCCCCTGCCGCACCACCGCCCCGGGCACTACCCCGGCGGTGCCCGCCGAGCCACCTGCCGTACACGACGTGCACGGGCTGGTCAGCCGGCTCCGCGACCTGACACGGCTGCCCTGCCCACCGCGCCACCGCCGAGACCGACGGGGACCGAGACCTCACAGAGGCCGCCCAGCTCGGCTGCGAGGTCCGCATCGCGCATGCCAGCGAAGGCGTGGCCGTCGGTCTCGTCCCAGGGGACGTCGAGGTCGTCCATGTGCACGCGCCACTTCGCTCCTGGCAGAGCACCGGCGACCTTCAGCATGTCCGGCCAGTGCGTGATCACCTTGTTCAGGTTCACGCGGTTGCGGGCCAGGTCCTCCACCGCGCCGTAAATGCCGGTCTCGAGGCCGGGCATCGTGGCCCGCCAGAACCGCTGGTCGTCCAGGTCGCGGAACCGGGGGCTGAAGTTGTAGTCGGTAAAGCCCTCAGCGCCGGGCCCGTCCCGTATGTCAGAGGGACACCCGTGCTGTTCTGCCAGCGGCAGAACACCGGCCGGACCGGGCTCGACGATCACTACAGTCCGGTCTCATGACGAAGATTACGACGCGTACGGTCGAGTACCCGGCCGACGGTTTGACGATGATCGGGCACCTCGCGCTCCCGGCCGGTGTCGACCGCCGGCCCGCGGTGCTGCTCGGACCAGAGGGCATGGGGCTCAGCGACGTCGAGCGCCGCCGGGCCGATGTTCTCGCCGAGCTGGGATATGTAGCGCTGGCCTTCGACCTTCATGGCGGGCGCTATTTGGGTGACCCCGAGGAGATGCTGGCCCGTTGCCTGCCGCTGCTCGCTGATCCCGACCGGATGCGGGGGATCGGCCATGCGGCGCTCGACGTGTTGCGCACCGAGCCCCGGACCGACCCGGACCGGATCGCCACCGTCGGCTACGGAACCGGGGGCGCGGTCGGGCTGGAACTCGGGCGCGGCGGCGTCAACCTGCGCGCGATCGGGACAGTCAACGCATTGACCACGGGCCGACCGGGCGAGGCGGCAAGCATTCGCTGCCCGGTGTGGGCCGGGGTCGGGTCGGAAGACCCGATCATGCCGCCCACGCAACGAAACGCGTTTACCGCTGAGATGCAGGATGCGGGCGTCGACTGGCGCCTCGCGGTCTACGGCGGAGCCTTGCACGCCTTCCACCACCCGCCGGTCGACCACCCCACGGTCCCCGGCGTCGGCTACCACCCACAACACGCACAGCGAGCCTGGCGCGACATCGTCGACCTGCTCGCCGAGTGCCTGCCCCTGACGGAGGACCTGGGGGCATGACCCGGGCAACCATGCTGGTGCCAGGCCTGGTCGGCGTCGTGCACTGACAATGGTGGGGTCATGAGGGAGTACAGCGAGGCCGCTGCCACGTACCTGTTCCAGCAGTAGTACTCGAACTACGCATGGGGAACGGAAGAAGCCGCTTCATGGCCTGGCAGACGAGTGGGCGCAGCAGCAGAACCGCGACGGCACCTGTGTTGTGGCTGCCGAGGGATCGGTCGAAACGCCGGCGCTGTTCGTCCGCAAGACTGCGCGCTTGCCTCGGATGGGCGTGCCCACCCGCCGGGTGTTACGGGTGCAGGCGCAGTCCGGCAGGCGATGGCCCAAGGCCCCGTGCACGGCGGGCCGGCTCATCCCATACTGCGGCTGCCGTCGTACCGGGGCGTGCCGCTGCCGGTACCTGGCGGGCTGGGTGACAACGTAGTTGCGCCGGCGGTGACGATGAGCGTGCCGGAGGCCGCGTGAGTGCACCGGTGAAGGTGGTTTTCGCCCGGTAGCCCGGTGCTGTCATGTCCGGTGTCATCGAGGCCGTGGCCGGGCCCCGCAGTCTGGTCCCGGTGCAGGGAAGGGGTGGGTGGGGAGTGCTGCCGAGGCGCTCTCCGCGCCGCACCCCGGTACACACGCCGGGGCACGCAGGCTCACCGGTCTGGCGGGGAGTGCTTCCGGATCACTTGATGGATGGGTTTGCCCGTCGCAGGCCCGGGCGGGGGAGTGCTGGCCTTCAGCATGGAAGTGGCGCGCCTCCGGTGGCACGGTTGCTTCGGAGGTGAGCGCGCCGACGGTCAGTGAACGGTGAAGGGATGACGATGAGCACTGCCCACGCGGCAGCCGCAGATGGTGAGCACTGTGCCCCTCCGATCAGAACGATTGCCGGGACCGGGGACGCGGGGTTCAAAGGGGAGAACGACCCTGCTGCCTCGGCTCAGTTGAACCTTCCCTACGGGGTCGCGGTGGACAGAGCCGGAACCCTCTACATCTCCGACTACAAAGGCCACCGGGTTCGGAAGATCACGAATGACGGGAAGATCAGCACGGTCGCCGGCTCCGGCACCGCGGGCGCCGACGGTGACGGCGGCCAGGCGATCTCGGCCCAACTGAACGGCCCCCGCGAGGTTGCGGTGGACAGCGCAGGCAACCTCTACATCGCCGATGGCGACAACCACCGGATCAGGAGGATCACGACTGATGGGGAGATCAGCACGGTCGCCGGCACGGGCACCGAGGGCTCCGAGGGTGACGGCGGTCCCGCCACCGCCGCCCAGCTGAACAACCCGCGCGGGGTAGTGGTGGACAGTGACGGCACCCTCTACATCGCCGACTCCGACAATGACCGGGTTCGGAAGGTCACCACGGACGGGGAGATCAGCACGGTCGCCGGCACGGGCACCGCGGACTTCAGCGGTGACGGCGGCCCCGCCACCGCCGCCCAGCTGAACGGTCCTCGTGGGGTAGCGGTGGACAGCCACGGCACCCTCTACGTCGCCGACCACCTCAACCACCGGGTCCGGAAGGTCACCACGGACGGGAAGATCAGCACGGTCGCCGGCACGGGCATCACGAACTCCAGCGGTGACGGCGGCCCGCCCGCCTCGGCCCAGCTGTACCACCCGGCGGGGGTGGTGGTGGACAGTACCGATGCCCTCTACATCTCCGAATACAACGGCCACCGGGTTCGGAAGATCACTGCGGGCGGGGAGATCAGCACGTTCGCCGGCACGGGCACCGAGGGCTTCGGCGGTGACGGCGACCCGGCAGCCTCGGCCCAGCTGCGCAACCCGTTCGGCCTCGCTGTGAACTGCGTCGACGCCCTCTACATCGCCGACCACTACAACCACCGTCTCCGGAAGGTCGCGGCGGCACCGATGGCAGGGCTGCCCGAGTCGGGCACGGTGGTCTCCTGGGCCAACGTCCGCAGTAGGTTGCGGATGGCGGTGGTGCGCGAGTCCACCAAGGACGGAGCCGAGGTCCACCAGATGCTCACCGTCCCCAGGGATCACCAGCGGTGGCGGCTGGTCGTGGAGGGCCAGGACGACGGCGAGGTCCTGTACCGGATCGAGAACGTGCGCAGCGGCAAGGTCCTGGAGGTCGTCGAGGCGCGCGAGAAGGAGGGGGCGGTGGTCGCGCAGCGCGCCTACGAGGGTGATGACGCACACCACCAGCACTGGCGGCTGATCCCGGTGGGCTCACTGACCGACACCCCGCGGGTGTACGAGATCGCGAACCGCAACAGCGGCCTGCTCCTGCAGGTCGACACCAACGCCCGCACAGCGATCAAGCAGCACGGGGCAAAGCGCGACCACCGCGACCGGCAGTGGCAGCTGCTCCCCGTATGACCGACACACGGGAGGGGGGCAACGGCGTGATCGCCCTTGCCCCCCTCGTAGGCCGGGCTCTATTGAGGGCTGGGCGGGTTCTCGGCTGTCGCGTTGGTCTTCCTGGTTTCCCCCAGGGTCTTCGGGACTTGGGCGGTCGTCGTGGGCGGCGCAGGGGCTTCTTGGGCTTGGGGTGCTTTCGGGGCTTTGGGGAGATTTGTGTAGTTGTCTTTCTTCGGCTTGTCCTCCAGGTCCCCGTTCTTCTTCAGGTCGTCGCGGCCCGTCACCGTCTCGCTCGCCTTGTTCATGCCGTCGGACGCCGCCGTGGACACCGAGCTGGGCTGCTGGGCGTAGGTCGCCTGGGCATCGGCTGATGTCTGGGTGGTGTGGATGAAGGAGCTGAGGAAGCCCAGGACGGCCCGTGCTTCGGGTGACTGCTCCTGCACGACTTTCGCCCGGGAGGACGCTCCGTGGATCGCGTTGCTGAACAGGCTGGTGCTCTTGTCGTCGTATGCGTCCTGCTCGACCTCCTCGAAGTCATCCACACCCGGCTGCGAATCGGCTTTGTCGGTCCGCACCGAGAAGAGCCCCGCACTGTCCTTCGCGGAACCGAAGATGTTGTCGAACACCATGGTCATCACCTCTGGTCGTCGTGGCGGCGCCGCCGCCCGGTCAAGGCCCCTTGTACAGTGCTCGCTGGCTGAAGGTCAGCGCCTCCTCGTCGAACATCGTGTGGTGGACGTCCAGGGCGGAGACGACCTCGGCCAGTCCCTTCATGCGGAAGCCTCCGCCTGCCAGGTTGAGGACGCCGATGTCACGGGCGACCACCTGGTTGAGGCCGGGAAGATTCCCGGACTGCGGGGGAGCCAGGACCGCCACCGGCACGGCGTACTTCACCGCGAGGTACCCGGAGAAGGTCACCGGAATCTCGTAGGTGTAGTGCTTGTGCGTACGCCGCTGCGTGGCGATGGTCTCCACGCGGGAGCTTGCCGGGACCTTGCCGGAGATCTGCGATTTCGAGGTCCAGCTGGTGGTCAGGGAGCCGCCGACCGAAGCCGCGATGCCCAGCGCCAGCTGTGCGTTGAGCGACGCGCTGCCGGTGGCGCTGCCCTGGGTCGTGAACGCCACCGAGTTCGTCACCGAGTTCGACGTCGAGTTCCCCGCCGAGTTCGTCGTGGCCGTCTCGGTCGCATTGGCGTTGTCCACCCCCACGCTGTCCTTGCTGTTCTTGTTCGTCACCGTATTGGCGTTCTTGTTCGCCATGTCGTTGCGCAGCTGCGTCCCGAGCTGCGCCTGAAGGTCCATCTTGAGCTGGTTCTGCAGCTGCAGCTGCAGCTGCGCGCCGACGCTGCCACCGAAGGTGAGCTTGGCATCCCCGTGGAGCGACCATGTCACCCCGTTCGACACGGTGAAATCGACCGAGTCGGTGAAGGTCATCTCCTGCGTTTGGCTGCGGTTGACGTAAGCGCGCGAGGAGAACGTGTCGGGCGCCGGCTGGGTGATGTCGCACCGCTCCTCGATCAGCGGCTCCCCGAGGTTCATGTAGCCGAGCCAGCCCAGATCGAACGCGGACCCGGGAAAATCACCGAAGCCCAACTTGTTGATGGAGACCCCGACGGGCGTGTGCTGCACGCCGAAATTGTCGGTGTGGACCAGGTTGGGATGGTTCAGGATCGACTGCAGGTCGATGTTCAGTTCCCGCAGGTTCTTCTTCGTCAGCGGGTGGCGCTTGAACCGTTCCAGGTTGTACGCAGTGGAAGGCATTCCCCGTCCTCGGCCGATCTGGCAGAACCCGGCTCGGTGAAACATAAACGGGCTCTGCGCGCTTTCCGAACCTCGAAACTATCAGGATCCGGATTTCCCGAGAAGACGTCTTCGCGCATCACGCTCAAACGAGTGAAAAGGTTCGCCGACCACCTTCAACTCGCCTAATCGAGCGGTAGGTTGAAGCGCTGCCGATCATTCGGTTCATGACTTACCGGGAGTCTTGTCTGCGGGTTTGTGGCCGCGAGTTGCCGCAGGTAGGGGTGTTTGGTTCGATCGATCTTTCGTTTTCGGAATTGTTTCGGTCAAGAACGGTTCGATCTGCGGTAATCCTGCGTGATAGGCCACTGTCTTGAATTCCTGGCGAATTGTTCTCCACGTCAACAAAAGGTGAGGTTCCGCTATGTACACCCAAGAACGCACGGCGATGTCGAATCTGGTGGTCGGCGGTCCGGTGGCGGTGAACAGCTACGACAATGCGATCGTGGCCGCGCTGATCGAGAACCGCCCCGTCATGCTCGTCCACGCCTTCAACGGCGGCTTCCTGCGGCCCGCCGAGCTGGGGGAGGCGATCCACGACAAGGGGGTCAAGCTGGCCACCACGCTCGACCCGGCCACCAAGGAAGCACAAGGCCACCTCTGGTACATCACCCCTGCCGGCTTCTTCGGGCAGCGACCGCTGTACTTCCTCGAGAGCGCCGCCGGCCAGGTGCCGTCCACACCTGTCGGCGCGAACGACGCCGACGCCGGGCGCGGTGACGACGGCGCACCGAAGCCGCAGCGCCGGCGCATCACCGTGCACCAGGACGCCCCCGAGAGCACGGCCGACACCGTCCAGGTGGGCCTGCCCGACAAGGTCGGCGACCTGTGGCGCGGGAAGAACGGGGCGCCCGAGGACACCCAGCTGTGGGTGGTCACGGTGACGCCGTGGGGCGGGATCACCTTCGTGCCGATCACCCATCCCGACGCCATCCTCGGGTTCAAGGACCACGCGGTGGCGGCCGACAGCGAGGTGCGTCTGACCTACAACTGGGGTGGGGACTTCACGGGCACGGTCATCAACACCTTCTACCCGCGGCTGCCCAACGAGTGGAGCGTCCCCTACCACCACGTCTTCACGTGACCCGCCACCACCGCCGCCGCACCACACCTGTCCCGAGCCGACGCCCGTACCGCCTGGAAGAGGCACCACTATGCCCGTGCCCACACAAGAACTGAAGTTTCGAATCGTCCACGCCACCACGGGAAAGACCCTCGGCGCCAAGGCCGCGCCGGGCACGGACGGGGCGCTCGTCGTCCGCGACTTCCCCGACGGCGGCCCGAGCCCGGAGCAGTGGCAGCTGACCCCCGTACAGGCCGCGCAAGGCGGGCAAGCACAGGACGATCAGGCGTATGTGATCCGCAACGCGGTCAGCGGCAAGGTACTTGACGACCCCGCCGCTGCGCACAGCTCCGTCCGCCAGTGGGACGCATCCGGCAGCAAGAGCCAGCAGTGGCACCTGGTCCCCGTCGAGGGCGAAGCGGGCCTCTACGTCATCGAGGGCGGGACCGACCATACCGTCCTTGACCTCTGTGACCCTGAAGCGCAGGACGAGACCGGGGTCGTCCTGCGCGAGTACGACGACAGCGCGGGAAGCCAGCGCTGGCGTCTCGTCCCGGCCGAACCCGAACGCACCAGCGACCCCGTGCTGTGCTACGCACCGCTGAGCCACTGGAACGGCCGCCGGTCCTGGCGGCTGGTCAGCTCGGCCGCGCTGCGGCCGGCCCCCGGTGCGACGCCCTCCTTCAGCGACATGCTGCTGGTCCTGAAGCGGTTCGGGAGCGAGCAGGATGCCGGCGGATGGAAGAGCGTGGGAGCCGGCCGCTTCCCCGGCGGGCAACCGGGCTGGTGGGCCGGGCTCGGTGACCGGCTGCTCGCCGACACCACCGGCGCAGGCCAAGCGGACATCGTCGGGCTCAAACCCGCGAAGGGGGTTGTGACCTCGTCCAGCCAGGGTGACGGCACCTTCGGCGACGACGAGCGCGTCCTGCACCCGCCCGCACCCTCCCCGAGCCCCAAGGACCTGTGGACCCTGGTGGACACGACGGGCGACGGCAAGCCCGACGCCGTCGTGCTCTGCGCCGACGGCGTCCGGGTGTCCCCCCAAGACGATGACGGAACGTTCGCGCCCGTGATCGGCGAGCCGACACTCAAGGCGTTCGGACATGGCGAGGAGGCCGGCGGGTGGCTGGCCGATGAGCATCCCCGCTTCCTCGCCGACACTACCGGCGACGGCCGCGCCGATATCGTCGGCTTCCACGACGACGGCCTCTGGATCTCACTCCAGGACGAGGACGGGACGTTCGCGCCCGTGATCGGCGAGCCGACACTCAAGGCGTTCGGCCACGGCGAGGAGGCCGGCGGGTGGCTGGCCGACAAGCATCCCCGCTTCCTCGCCGACACCACCGGCGACGGCCGCGCCGACATCGTCGGCTTCCACGACGACGGCCTCTGGATCTCACTCCAGGACGAGGACGGAAAGTTCGCCGACCCTCTGTACATCCTCGATGACTTCGGAACCGACCAGGGGTGGACCTCCGTAGAGGAATACCCCCGGTTCCTGGCCAGTACCACCGATGGCGGGGCGCTGGACGTCGTCGGGTTCGGCCCGCAGGGCGTGACTGTCGCACGAGGGCGCGGGGATGGCACGTTCGAGCCCTCCAAGCTCGTCCTGAACGACTTCGGGCACGCCCAGAAGTGGACGAGCAAGAAGCACCTGCGGTACCTCGCCGACGTCACCGGCGACGGCAACCCGGACATCGTCGGCTTCGGTGACGAAGGGGTCTGGGTGTCGCACAACCGCGGCGACGGACAGTTCGCACAGGCCCAGCTGGTGTGCCGCGGCTTCGGCTACAACGACGACGTAGGCGCCTGGCGGGTCGACAGTCACCCCCGCTTCCTCGCCGACATCACCGGCGACGGACGCGTCGACATCGTCGGCTTCGGCGGCCCGGGCGTGTATGTAGCCCGCAACCTCTTCCGCCGCTTCAGGACCCGATAACCCGCCGAAGGGCCTCCACAGCCGCATTACGGCGACTGGTCATCGGCGTGCCGGGACCTGTCACGCCGACCCGACGTGCGGCCTGGCACGCCATCGCCTGCGAGGCCACACGTCGAGCAACCGCAGAAACGGGCTACCGCGACGACAGGCAGAACGGCGGCCACGCCACGACCCGTCCAGACAAGCTCTGTTCATGCCCATCAGCGATCCGAACGACGCGGACAACACCTTCGGTTGTCATCCAGCCGGACAGGGGGAGAAATGACAATTCCGTCGACGCCGGGTATGTCCTTGGGCCCGGCCTCACTCGGCGGGCAGCTGACGGGCGCTCCGGCGGTGGCACCTTCCTCGGACGGCCGGCTACCCAGTGCGCCTGTTTCTGCAGCCCAAAAGCGCAACGCCTCCCCGGCAGCGGCCGGGGAGGCGCAATTGAGCAAGTACCGCCGCTCTCTGCGAGATGGTTCTGAGAGGTCGCTGACCATGCAGTCTGTGCGGCCCTGATCAACCGCTCCGTGAATGCCCTGAGTTCCCGGTTCCCCGGGCGAACCGTTGGGAGTGGTCTGACCCTAGCTACAGTGTGGCCGTGCCCGTGGAGGTGCTGGCCACGAAGGGCTCATTCATGCTCATCAGCATCGCCTGGTAGTCGAAGCTCTGCCCGTACTTCATGCCCCGGTCGTCGTAGTCGTAGATCATGATGGACGCCCAGTAGGTACCGTCGACCTGGCACTTGACGTTGTCGTCGCTCCCGCCCCAGTTCGTCCCCTGAGCAACGAAGTGGAGCTCTTGTCCGGGGTTCGTGCAGGTGCCTCGCCAGTTCATGACGATGTCCTTCGGGCTGGGCGTGCCGGACGTATAGGCGTACGTGATCGTGCCTGCCGGCGGGGTGTCGGCGGCCTGCGCCACTGCTGAACTGCCCAGCATCGCCACGGCGCCCATGGCCACAGCCGCCATCCGCAAGGACCGCATCATCGAAGGTTCCCCAATCGTCCGGGTCCGGGACCGCCCCGGACACACGAGGTGATCTTGGGGTGTCCGGGGCGGAATCCTCCGGGACCCACCGGAATGGTCACCTCAACGAGTGACGAGCCGATACGGCAGCCGCGACGAAGGGGACCAGACGCACGCACCACCCGCGGATCGCGGAGGTCCTGCCACGCTGCGGCGGGACGCCGATCTCACGCAGATGGACTTGGAGGCTGACCGGGTTCATCGGCTGTCCGGGCTGGCGGCCGGGGAAGAGCCGGTGAGAGCTTCTGCTGTTGCGTAGGGCAGATGCTGGCTGGACAGGATGTATGCCCGCATCAGGTCGGCAACGGGCTCGGGAGCGGGGAAGGCGGATCAACCAGCCGGGCAGTGACAGTGACTCCGTCGTCGGTGATGTCGTCGAGGGTGAGGCGAACGATGCGGCTGACGGGCTGGGCATAGACGAGAACGAGTGCGGCACGATGCGGCCTGGTGCGTCTGAGAGCGTCCCAGCGGCCCCTTCTCCGCAGTGGCCCGTAGTCGGCGAATCCGATGCCAGGTAGCGAAGTACCGGAGACGCCGGTGGTGTTCGGGGCACCTCAATGGTGGCGATCCGTTGGGTCAGCCAGCGCTGTAGGTGAAGTCGAAGGGCGTCCGCCTCGCACCCGGCGCCGGGGCGCCCCGCGCGAGAGGGCGGATCGAGGCCGCCCGCGACAGTCGACATTTCCATAAACTATGAATATAAAAATGCTATGCTTCGAGCATGAGTCGTCAAGACACCGCTCCTGGCGCGTCCGCCGCCATCGGGGCAGCCCTCTACGGCCTGGCCACCAGGGCCGCGAGACGCCTGCCCCGGGACATGAGCCTGACGTCCGCCGCCACCCTGGCCACCCTGGACCGGACCGGCCCGCGGCGCATCACCGATCTGGCCGCGGTCGAGCGCGTCACCCAGCCCGCGATGACCGCCCTGGTCCGGGTCATGGAGGAGTCCGGCCTGGTCGAGCGACGGGGCGACGCGTCCGACAAGCGGGTCACGCTGGTGTGCCTGACCGAGGCCGGGGCCTCCTATGTCCGGACGCGGCGCCAGGCGGGCGTCCACGCGTTCGAGCGGTTGATCGGCGAGCTCACCGGCGACGAGGTCGAGGCGCTGATGGCGGCCCTTCCGGCGCTGAAGCATCTGGCGGAGCTCGAAAGCCAGGACCGCGAAGGGCCGAAGCGGTGACCGGGCAGCCGGTCGGCGGGGTCGCGGTGAAGGCGTTCCCGGTGGCGCGTTCCGAGGCGCGGGTGCTGGTCCCCGCCCTGATGTTCATCGCTCTGGTCGTGGCGGCGGTCGCCAGCCTCGGGACGCCGCTCATCACCAGCGTGGCGACCTCGTTCCACGTCTCGCTCGGCAGCGCGCAGTGGACGCTGACCGTCGCGCTGCTCAGCGGCGCCGTCGCCACGCCGGTTCTGGGCCGGCTCGGAGCCGGCCCGCACCGGCGGGCCACGATCCTCGCCACGCTGGCGATCGTCGTCGCCGGCAGCGCGCTCACCGTGCTGCCGCTGCCGTTCGCGTGGCTGCTGGCCGGCAGGGCGGCCCAGGGCGTCGGGCTCGGGCTGACGGCGCTGATGATGGGCGTGGCCCGGGACCACCTCCCCGAGGAGCGCAGCGCGGCCGTGATCGCCCTGATCTCGGTGGTCTCTATCATCGGGGCCGGCGTCGGCTACCCGCTGGCCGCACTGCTCGCCGAGCTCGGCGGGGTACGGGCCGCCTACGGCCTCGGCCTGGTCGTCACCGCCGCCGCCCTCCTGACCGCGTGGCGCTTCATGCCCGAAGCCCCCGAAGGCCGCTCCGCCCACGTGGACGTGGCAGGCGCGGTCGTCCTGGCCGCTGGGCTACTCCTGGTGCTGTTCCTCGCCGGCGAACGGAATCTGTGGAGCCGGCACCTCGCCGTGGCGGCGGGCCTCACCGTCGTCGCGGTGGTGCTGCTCTGCGTCTGGGCCGTCATCGAGCTGCGCAGCACGACGCCCCTGGTCGATGTGCGGGCGGTGCGGCACCCGGCGGTCGCCGGGGCGAACCTCGCCATGTTCGTCGGCGGGATCGGCATGTACCTCCTGCTCACGCTCATCACCCGGTACGCGCAGACGCCGCACGGCGCCGGCTACGGCTTCGGGCTGACGACCTTCGTCGCCGGGCTGGTCCTCATCCCGTTCTCGGTGCTGGGGTTCGTCGCCGGCAAGCTCACGCCGCGGGTCCGGACGCGGATCGCCGACCCTCTGCTCCTGGCCGGCAGCGCCGTCGTGGTCGGCGGCGGGTTCGCCCTGTTCGCGGCGGCCCGGTCGGACCTGGCCGAACTGTTCGCGGCGATGGGCGTGCTCGGCTTCGGCGTCGGCGGCTTCTCGGCCGCGATGCCCGGCGTCATCCTGGCCGTCACCCCCAAGAGCGAGACGTCGAGCGCCATGAGCTTCAACTACGTCGTCCGCAGCGTCGGGTACTCCCTGGGCAGCGCCATCGGCGGCCTGATCCTCGCCGCGGGCACCGGCCCCGGCCACCTCTTCCCCGACGACAGCGCCTACACCACCGCGGCGCTGGTCGGCATCGGCGCCATGGCGATCACGACGCTGACAAGCCTCGCTCTCGCCCGCCGACGCTCGTCCGAGACCAACCCGTAAGTCAGATGCACCCATCGCAACAACACTGGAGGTTCCATGCCCAAGGGCTACTGGGTCAGCGCCTACCGCACCATGTCAGACTCCGAGAAGCTGGCTGCTTACAACAAGCTGGCCGGTCCGGCCGTCAAGGCCGGGGGCGGTCGGATCCTCACCCGTGGCAGTCGGGTCATGGCGCATGACGCCGGAATCGCCGAGCGCACCGTCCTGATCGAGTTCGACAGCTTCGAGCAGGCCGTCGCGGCGCACGAGAGTGCGGCCTACCAGGAGGCGCTGGTCGCTCTCTCCGACGGCGTCGAGCGCGACTTCCGCATCGTCGAAGGCATCGACTGACCCAGATCCAGTCGGATCTTCACTGAAACGCTGCGCTGCCTCCTCATCCTGGCAGTGGCCGCCGGGATCGCACTGACGGCTCCGGCCTTATGGGTCCTGGTCACGGTGGCGCTCGTCCTCGGCGCCGTCGACGCACTGTTCGTAGCCGCTGTCGGTGCTCTCCCGCCCCGGATCACCGCCCCTGACCAGCTGGCCCGGGTCACCGGCATGCGCTCGCTGTCAATGCGCCTCAGCCAGATCGCGGAGGTCGAGCTCGCTTTCGCGTACCTCTTCGCCGTACAGGACCCCCGCGGGCACGCCGTTGCCGCCGTCTTCGATGGAACCGATCAACTTGCCTCGGCAGCCGCTGGCTGAGGCGGCCTCAGTGTTGCTGCGCCCTCTGAGGGCGCGGCGGTGATAATGGCGTCGAGGATCGCGCGTGACGCCTGTAGATCTTCGATGGCGCGGGTGATTCGCTCGCCCTCCTGGCGCAGTTGGGCGAGCAGTTCCGGGCAGGTGGGCACGAGATGCTCGCCGTCCGCCCGGATGCACGGCAGGACCTGGGCGATCAGCGCGGTCGGAAGGCCTGCCGCCAGCAGACAGCGAATGCGGCGCACTGTCTCGACGTCCGACTCGCCGTAGGTGCGGTAGCCGCTGGGCAGCCTGTCGGGCGTCAGGAGTCCTTGCTGTTCGTAGTAGCGCAGCAGCCGCTCATGGACCCCGGTACGCCACACCATCTCCTTCATGCGCATGCCGCTCGCCTCATTCCTGCTCCCTTTACCCATGCCGCGACTTGACTCTGACACTGATGTCGGAGTTTAACGTCGGTGCCATGACCACTGATCACGCGCTTCCCACCTCTGGCCTCGACGTTCTCGTGCGCGGGCGCGGCCCCGCACTTCTGCTCGCGCACGGCGCCGGCGGCGGCATCGAGGGGAACTTCGGCCTCGTCCTCGACGACCTCGCCCAGGACCACACCCTCGTCGGCCCGCACTACCCCGGGGCCGGTGGCTCTGCCGTAGCCATCGAACCTCTGGACCTGGACGACCTCGCCGACCGCCTGGTCGCGGCCGCTGTCGCGGCCGATCAGGACACGTTCGCCGTCCTCGGCGAGTCCCTCGGCAGCGCCGTGGCCGTCCGGATCGCCACGCGGCACCCCGACCGTGTCCGGGCCCTCGTCCTCACCGCCGGCTTTCCTGCCGCCGACCCCGTCCTGGCGCTCGCCGCCCAGCTGATCAAATCCCTGGCGTCCGCGGGTCAGTGGGAGGACGTGGCAAGGTTCGCCCTCCTGTCCTGCATGTCCCCGGTGGACCTGGCGGATCTCGAGCCGGCCGCCCTCGACGACCCGGTCGCCCACACCCTGACCGCGATGCCGCCGGGCATGCTGGACCACTTCGACCTGGTGTCCCGCGTGGACGTTCGGGCCGACCTGGCGAAGGTGTCCGCCCCCACCCTGGTGGTGGCGCCGACCGGCGACCGACTGGTGCTGCCCGAGAGCTCGTACCGTCTGGCGGCCGGCATCCCGGGTGCCCAGCTGATCGAACTGCCCGGCGCCGCCCACATCCTGAGCCCAGCAGACCGGGCGACATGGCTCCGCCACGTACGCGAGTTCCTCGCCGCGCTCCCCGCCACGTCGGCGTGAACGCACCTTTCCTCGTGAAACAGGCCGGTCCGCCCACGACGTCGCCGCCCCGGCGCCGGGCCGGCTGCTCGTTCTCGCCACGACGACCTCCGTCGTCGATCCTCCCGGGGCCGGGGCCGAGACCGGCCCCAACCCGGTCCTCACGACGAAGCCGCGCCCCGGACGCCAGCGAGTGGCACCACCGGCTCTACGACCGCGCCGTGTTCGAAGAGCCCAACCCAACGACTTGACGCGGTAGACACGTGAGGTGTCTACCGCCTCGCCGGCACCCGAGCCCGAGCCGAGGATTCTGCAAAGGCCGGCTGACCGCAGCCTGCGCTACTCGATGGCCAGCCGTCCTGGCGGACGCCTGGCCATCCCGCGTTTGTGGTGTCCTTGGAAGATGTCTCAATCGAGCACGGCGGCGACAGCCTCGATCTCGACGAGTTGGTCCTTGTAACCGAGCACGGTGACGCCCATCAAGGTGCTGGGGACGTCATGGTCAGCGAACGAGTCGCGGACTACCTGCCAGGCGGACACCAGGTCCTCCCGCCGGGCCGATGCGACGAGAACCCGTGTGCTGATGACGTCCTGGAGTGACGCGCCTGAGGCAGTGAGAGCGGCCTGCATGTTCTCGATGGCCTTCGCCGCTTGGCCCGCGTAGTCCCCGATCGCTGCTGTGGAGCCGTCGTCGTTCAGCGGACACGCCCCTGCAAGGAAGATCAGGCGTGACCCGGCAGGCGCCGTGGCCGCGTAGGCGTACTCGGCGACGTCGGACAGGGCGGTGGAGCGGATCAAAGTGATGGCACGAGTCACGGTCGTGGGGTCCTTTCCCCTCGGGGGTTCAGCCCGGACATCCTGTCAACGGCCAGTTGGCTTCCGCCTTCCCTTTTCTCGCCGCCCCGCGAGAACGCCGTCACTCCTGCTCGACATTCACGGACCGAATGATCACCAACTGACTCCGCTGTTCCTGGACATCAACGAAGCCAACGACGTGATCGAAGCCCTTGCCCGGCAAGCCGGGCCACGAGGCGACCATCGTGGCGTGCTGCGTGAGGACGACCGGCTCGGGCACCCGCCGGTTCGCGGGCCGGCCTTCCTGGCGGCATTCGCGGCGGGCTAGGCGGGCCTCCAGAACGGCCTGTCGTCATCTGGCTCCGAACATGAGCTCCTACGCGACCCAGCAGTAGACGCTCTGGTTCTGGCGCCGGGCACTGCTGACGAGAGCAGCCAGATCACCCACGATCGCGTCGGCGCGGCCGAACAGGCGCGGCCGAACGGCGCCGCCTACACCGCGAGCAAGCGGCGGTGCAGGGCATGGTGAAGTCCGCAGCGCTCGCGTACGGGCCCAAGGGAATCAGGGTCAACGACCGCTCGGACAAAGCGACCTGGCGACTCGATGGGACTCGCTTCATGCCTCGCGGTTTTCCCCGCGTCGCGACGGTGGGCACGGATTGCTGACGTGACCTCAGCTCGACACGCTGAACTTGGCAGAGGCATCGTCACTGACCAGGGCCCTGAACTTGTCGAGCTCCAGGATCTGCCTGTCGGCCCGGGTGCCCGCCCAGGGGAGGCAGCGGCGCGACGCCGTCTTCAAGGCCCGCACGTGTCGACCACGCTCGTGATCGACACATCGAGCGACCTGGACAGCCGGGCCTCGAGGGCGTCCCGTCCCCGAGGCCAGCGGTGTCATACAGCTCACCGACTCTCAATGACGAGAGGTCAGTGTGCGGCCATCACATCCCGCGACCGCACCAGATGTCCTTACGAAGGATCGCGGGGGATGCTGATCATGGCAGGTCACGGTGTTCCGTTGGCCCCGTTCGCGCAGGGGCTGCCGGAGCCGAAGGTCCCGCCGGTCCCGCCGGCGCCGCCGTCGAAGAGGACGCCCCCGGTGGCGTTGCCGCCGGCGCCGCCGATACCGCAAGCGCCATCGGCACTGGCACCCGACTTGGCGCCGCCGTTGCCCCCGGCGCCGCCGTTGCCGCCGGTATTGAGGATGCCTCCGGAGCTCAGGCCTCCCGCCCCGCCGATGCCTGCGGCACCGCCCGGGTAAGCGCCGCCGGAGCTGCCGTTGCCGCCGTTTCCGGCCCTACCGCCCTTGCCGCCGCTACCGGAACTGTTGATGCCGCCACCACCACCGTTACCGCCCGCGCCACCGCCGTGGCCGATGCCGCCGTGGCCCGCGTTGCCGCCCGCACCACCGTCGGATCCCCCGGTGCCGCCGGTGCCGCCGCGGCCACCTACGCCGGCGTTGGCACCGGCGTTGCCGCCGGAGCCGCCAATGCCACCCGCGCCCCCATGGGTGCCAACTCCGCCTGCTCCGCCGGAGCCGCCGGCACCGGTCAGGCCGCCGACCGCACCGGTGCCGCCGTTGCCACCCGCGGCGCCGTTGGGGCCGGCGTCGCCGCCGAGAGCACCCGCTCCGCCGGAGCCGCCGCCGAGGCCGGCACCGCCGTTACCGCCCGCTCCGCCGACCCCACCCAGGACACCGTTGCCGCCGGGACCCCCGGCACCGCCGGCGCAGTCCCCGGTTCCGGTCGCGGGTCCGCCCGCGGTGCCGGGAAAGCCGCTGGGATGGGAGGAGTTGCCGTTGGCACCGGCGACGCCCGCGGTACCGGCGGTGCAGGCGAGGGTGGAGGCACCGGCGGGAGAACCGAGGAAGAGTGCCGCGCCGACGAAGAACGTGGGCAGGGCGAGCAGGGTGGTGGTCTGATTTCTGTTCATGACGGGGATTCCTCAGGCTCAGGTGAAGCGTGGGTCGGTGCGGGTCACTGCAGCAGGCCGGTGCGGAACCGAGTGGGGAATATCCTTTCCCCGAACCGTTTCCCGTGCCGCATGCCGACAGGCAGTCGGCGAAATCGCGGACTGTTTCTCGTGGGACGGGTATTCCCGCTCCCCGTAGGCCCGGCAAGTCCGTGAGCGGGGCAGACTTCTCTGACGGTGGGTGCGGTTCCCCTGGCGTGTTGCCGAGCCAGGGGAACCAGGGCCGGGCTGGCCCTTGCGGGGAACGGCCGCCATCCTGGCCCTGGGAGACGAAACTTCGCGGCACCCAGGCATCTTTTTGTCAGGCATGCCGAGCGGGCGGGCAAGCCCCCGGGCCGGGACCGTCAGGGGCCGGCAACCGCCCCGTCCCACCCCCACAGCGTCCGCAGGGGCGGGACAGCACCGAGGGACGGGTGTTGTCCTACGGAGCTGGCTCGGTGATCCTGGCAGGGGTCGGTTCAGCAGGGAAGGGTGGACATCCCTGCGGCGCCGGTGGCACCGGTGGTGCCGTTCGCGGTGGCGGTGGCAGGGGTGCCGTTGCCGCCGGGCTGGCCGGGACAGACCGGGCTGGCCGCGCCTCCCGCACCGCCCTTGCCGCCGGTGAATCCGCCACCGACCGTGGATGCCCCGCCGTTGCCGCCCTTGCCGCCGGCGATACCGGCACCTGCGTCGCCGACGCCGCCCACGCCGCCCTTGCCGCCCTTGCCACCGAGGGCGGCGGTTCCGCCGGAGCCGCCGTTACCACCGTTGCCGTTGGCACCACCCGCGCCACCGGCACCACCCGCGCCGCCGACACTGGCAGAGCCGCTCGCATCACCGCCCGCGCCGCCGGTACCGCCGTTGCCGTTCGCGCCGGCCGCACCACCGGTACCGCCCAGGCCACCGATCCCACCACTGGTGCCCACACCGTTGGCCCCGTTACTCCCAGGAAGACCCAGGAGACCGAAGCCGCCAACAGCCCGGACGCTGCCTGTCTCGGCACCGGCCGCCGCCGAAGCCAGGGCAGGAGTAGCGGTGAGACCGGCCACAGCGATCATGGAGACCAGGAAAGTCCGGGGAAGAGCAGTCGTGCGCGTGAAGCGCATGAGGAAACCTCTCGAAGTGCGTGGCCGCAGATGCTCCACGGCCGACACCCACAACCTACGCACGAACACACCGCCCCATACTGCACACAATGATCCAATAGCTCAAAAGAGACCTTTTAAGCAAAATTTGGCCTTAGTAGGTCGGATCATGTGGTGGCGCGGAGACTCCGGAGCCAGATGGTCGATCCATGTACGTAGGGGGAATCCAGCGAGGTAGCTGGTGGGTGTCTTGTCGTAGCGGGTGGCCGGCCCTCGCCATTCCTTGATCTTGTTGATGCCGCGCTCGACGGTGCTCCTCTCCTTGTAAAGCTCGGCGTCGTGGGAGAGAGGCGGCCGCCCTTCGAGCCTCGCTTCTTGCGGTTGGCGGCCTGGTTCTTCTTCTCCGGGATCACCGCCTGGATCCGGCGTTTACGCAGGTTGGAGCGGTTCGAGCGCGAGGAGTACGCCTTGTCGGCGGCGACGGACCCGGGGCGGGTGCGGGGCCGGCCGACCGGCCAACGGATCGTGCCGCCCGCTCCCGTTCGTGGTGACGCCGGGACAGGCGGCCGGCAGTCCACGTTTCGCCGCGGTCCTCGACCGAGTCAGGGTCACGGCTCCGCCAGTGGACCACCTCCACCAACTCCTGGCCTACTGCACTGCCCTGGGCATCTGCCACGGCCACCTCGTTTATGCGGCGACCGGCCCGAGGCCCACCGACCACGAAATCCGCAGTCCCCCGTCACGATCACCGCCCACGCGCTGAACCTGAACGAACCGCCTGCCGGCCTCCTGGCGCAGGTAGCCGCCCCGGCGGGCAGAACAGCGACGGCCGCCCTGATGAACGCACCTGGACAGCTACCACTCCGCGTCCGCTTCCTCCTGAGATGACAGAGGCGCGTGCCGGCCGCCCTGCTGCACCGGCTCGTCGACGGCCGAGCTCCGTCACGACGTCTCGGTGTCGTGCTGCGGTCCGGAGCGTGGGCCCGTGTCTTTGCGGCCGCGTGCCGTGACTCACGCCGCCGTGGTGCGGAACGTGCTGGGGCTGAGGCCCTTGTGACGTTTGAAGGCGGCGCTGAAGCCGAACGCGTCGGCGTAGCCGACGGTCTTGGCGATCTGGGCGATGCTGAGGTCGGTGTCGGCCAGGAGTGCCTCGGCGTCGTCCATGCGGCACTCGGTGAGGTAGGTGAGGGGCGGACGGCCCATCAGCTCGGTGAAGCGCCGGGCGAACAGTGCCCGGGAGACGCCGGCTTGAGCGGCCAGCGACGCGACGGTCCAGCTCTCGGCGGGCCGCCCGTGGAAGGCGTGCAGGGCGGGGGCCAGGACCGGATCGGCGAGGCCGCGGTACCAGCCGGGCGCGTCGGCGCCCGCTCGGTCGAACCAGGTGCGCAGCGTGCAAACCAGGGCCCAGTCGAGGAGCCGGTCCATCAGCGCCTGCGAACCGGCGGAGAGCCGGGCGGCGTCGGCGGCGGAGTTCTCCAGCCAGGCGCAGACCTCGGCGTCTTCGGTGACGACCAGGACGGGTGGCAGGGCGCGCAGGAGCCGTTCGTGGCGGTGCCCCGAGGCGCGGTAGGCGCCCACGATCAGCGCGGTCGCTCCCTCCGGGCCGGTGCCCCAATGGATGCCGTCGAGTTCCTGGCCGGTGCACACTGCGTCCGCGGTGAAGCAGTTGATCTCGTACGCGGTGTGGGGGCGGTGGACAGTGGCAGGCTCGTCCGCGAGGCGGAACCGTGCCGGGCCCTGGACGATGGCCGTGTCGCCCGCGTTGATCGCCCGACTGGTGCCGTCGGACAGCAGCAGCGTGCCGCCACCGCGCAGCACGCTGACCATGGAGAGCGGAGCGGCGTCGGCGAAGGTGATACTCCAGGGCGCCGTCAGGACGGCGTGGCTGACGACCGAGCCCTCGGCCCGGATGCCGCTCAGCAGTGAACTCAGAGGATCCACAGCGCAATCGTAGACGATCTCCTATGCTCTGGAGAGTTTCTCCCATGGATCATCTACGGTGCAGCGGTTGTACTGGACCCACCGCACAGACCGAGCTCTCGGGAGACACCGTGCCGCAGCACAGCAGTGACACCAGAACAGCCCTCGTGGTCGTCGCGCACCACCGCCGCGATTCCCTCACCGCCCACACCGCCCGCCGCGCGGCTGCCCAACTCGAGGCCGCCGGATACCGCATCGACCTGCTGGACCTGCACGCCGAGGGGTTCGACCCGCGGATGAACGTGGAGGACCAGCCGGACTGGGGCAACCGGGAGAAGCCGTACTCGGACGAGACGCACGCCCACATGCGGCGGATCCTCGACGCCGATGTCGTCGTCGCCGTCTTCCCGGTGTACTGGCAGAGCGTGCCCGCCGTCCTCAAGGGATGGATCGACCGCGTATGGAACTACGGGTTCGCCTACGGCCGCAGCAAGCCCCGCCTGGCGGGCAAGCGCATGCTGTGGCTGGCCCTGGCCGGCGCCACCACCGACGACCCCGTCGCGGAGTCGATGCAGACCGTCCTCGAGGCCAACCTGAGCGACGGCATCGCCTACTACTGCGGCTTCTCCCGCTCCACCGTAGGCCTGCTCCTGGACGCGGAGGAGCGACCGCAGCGCATCGACGCCGAGGGCAATCTGCTGGTCGGCGAAGCGGTCGCCGGCGCCGAGCGGGAGGCGCAGTACACCGATTTCGACCGTCGAGCACGGAAATTCGTGGAGGAGTTCCTCGCGGGCGAACTCGTCGCGGCCTGACGGCCTCCGGATGCCGTGGGCCGACACTGCGACAGTACGTTCAGGACCTGGTGGCCCGGCTCGCACCGGCGGACGCCCGGGCGCAATTCTGCCACCTGGTGTACCGAGCACGGATCTGCTCGTCGCTGTCGCCCGCGATGCGCATCATGCCCGCGACGACATTGGGGACCTCAGTGTCGGTGGTTCCGAACGGGACAGTCTTCATGGATTTTTCTCGTGGGCGGCTCAGCTTCCGCCGAGGAGCCACCGGGTGGTGGTCACCTCGACGAGGACGCGGACGTCGCCGGGCGTAGGGCTCGGTGATGTCCCAGCCCTCGTACTTGGTGGCGAACGCGTCGACGATCGGCGTGCGGAACGGGGCCCGGTGGAGACGAGCGGTGCCTTCGGCGACGAGCGGGATCCGCCGTCCTCCAGTGCGAGGGACGCCTGCGGCCACTCGGCAATGTTGCGGGCCTTGGTCGATGCCGCACCGGTGGAGATCCACCAGGTCGCCTCGGACCGATCGAACACGAACCAGACCGGCACCAGGTGCGGTGCTCCATTGCGGCGGATGGTTGCCGGCCACACCCCGCGCTCGACGGCGAGCCGTGGCGCGACGGGATCAGACACGTGCACGCTCGCATGGACGTCAGCGCGCGGGCCCGTCGGGCAGGGCGAGGCCGGTGCGCGTGTGGAGCGCGTCGAGGAGCTGCCGCTGGAACACCGGGTCCAGCGCGGCCGGGTGCGGTTGGCGTATGGAGCGGTGGTGCCAGTAACCGCCGGTGCGCGGATCGATCTCGCTTTCTGCAGCGGTGGCGAGCCACGCCTGGGTTCGATGCCCCTCGGCGAGGTCATCGGTCGCGGATGGACCGCCCATCCGGGTCGGCACCCAGCCGGGGTCGACCGCGTGGGAGAGCAGCTGCGGGTGCCGGGCGGAGAGGGCGAGTGCGAGCGCAGTGACGAGCAGCTTGCTGTCGGAGTACGAGCCGCCGTCGCCGGCGATCACGGGACCGACGTCGGGGCGGCCGGACAGGTGCATCGAGCTGGACAGGAAGATGACCCGGCCCGGCTGCGGCATCGACGCGGTCAGCAGATAGGGGGCCAGGACGTTGACTGCGATCACGTCGGGGCCGTCCATCGTGCCGGCGTTGTGGACGACCGCGTCGAAGCGTCCGAACGCGTTCGCCTGCTCGGCCACGCTCGCCGTCTCTTTCGGGTGGGCGAGGTCGCCGAGCACGACGCCGTGCATTCGGTCGCTGACGTCCCGACCCTCGAGACGAGCCGGGCTGCGGGCGTGCAGGACGACATCGTGGCCGCGGTCCACGAGCTCGGACGTTGTCGCCAGGCCCAGTCCGGTCGACGCGCCGGTGACCAGGATGAGTGACATGAAGTGTGGTTCCTTCCGTGCGCGGCCTGCGCGCTCACCTGCTGTGGGTGATGCAGCTCAGGCGAGGAGGTTCAAGGGTGCGGCGAGGGTGTCGACGGCGGACGCCGCCTGGGAGACGGCGGCCGGTGACGTCTGCCGGGCGGCTTGGTCACCGGGACCGCTGCTTGTGCAGCCGGTCAGCAGCGCCGGGTCCGCCACGGGCCCGGGCAGGAGGGCCGCACGACCGCCTGCGCGTGTGAGGACGCCAGTCACTTGGCTGCCTCGAGGGTGGCGGTGAAGTCACCGGTTTGGTCGCTGATGACCGACAGGTTGCCGTGGATGCGCCCGATGCGGGCGATGCCGTCCCAGCGGCCGACGTCGCCGTAGTAGAGGACGACGTTGCCCCACGGGGCGTAGTAGCCGAGGTCTCCGACCTTGGGGTCGTCGCCGTCGGGCATCCCGTCCATCGTCAACTCGCGGTCCAGGTGACCGACCTTCTCCTCCCCGTGCAGGTCCTCGAAGGACAGCGTCAGCGGAAGCTGCTCAAGCAGTGCCCGGACTGTGGGGTTGTCCCACACGGTCGCGTCCAGCGTCCGACCGCCGATCCTGATCCGGATCGGCGTACTCTCCTGCTCCTCGGCGGAGGGGGAGATCGATGAGGATGCGGCGGACGACGGGGCCGAGGTACCCCCTTCGGGGCCCGAGTCCGACGACTGGGCGCACGCTGCCAGCCCCACGCCCATGACGGCGGGTCGTAGACGCCGACGGCCATGCCCATGCCGATGAGCCAGTCCCCCTCCCGGCGCGAGCGCGGCTCGGCTCGGCGCTGGTCCCAGCCGAACTGGCGGGCACCGGTGGTGTAGCACTCGCGCAGCCGCCGGGTGAAGTACGGCAGGTTCTTCGACTCGTCCTCGGACGGCTCGTTGCGGCGGCGCAGCTCGATCGGGTCGATGCCGAGCTCGGCGGCGAGTTCGTCCATGGCCGATTCGATGACGAACGAGGCGGTGGCGAAGCCGGGGCCGCGCATATGGAGCGGGGTGTTCACATCCAGCGGCACCGTCCGGTACACCTGGCTGACGTTCGGCGTGTTGTTGAGCATCTGCCCCGGCATCAGGATGCGATACCGGTGACGTAGCTGGCGCCGTCACTGCACAGCCACATGACGGCCTGGGCGATCTCGTCGGCGGTGCCGAGCCGGTCGATGGCCTGGACGCGGTCGAACTGCTCCGCGCTCTCGTCGGCGGCGTCGGTGGGCGGGGGCATGACCCCAGCGTTGTTGTAGGCCATGTCGAGCCGTCCGAAGGCTTCGACCGTGCGGTCGACGGCGGCGGCGACCTGGTCCTCGTCGGTGACGTCGCAGACCAGCGCGAGGACTTGGTGGCCGTCGTCGGCGAGCTGCTTGACGGCGGCGTCGACGGCGTCCTCGTTAATGCCGGCGAGGCCCACGGCGGCGCCTGCTTCGGCGAAGGCGCGGGCGGTGGCCAGGCCCATGCCGGAGGAGGCTCCGGTGATGAAGGCGACCTCGCCGGTGAAGTCGTAGGTGGGGTACGTGACGGTTGCTCCCGACGAAGGTGTACGGCGATGTCAGCGTGCGGTCGTCGTGGTGGCGTCAGCTGTCTGCCACGGTTCGTCAGCGTCGGAGGTGTGGTGGGCGACGATCCGCGAGGGGCCGGCGATGCCGCGCAGGGCGAGGGCGATCAAAGGCAGCAGGGTGAGCGCGGCGAAGACGGCGCCGACCAGGGCCGGTCCGGTCAGGCCGAGCGAGGAGTCCAGGGCCCGGCCTGCGACGAGGGAACCGGCGGCGATGCCGGTGTTGTAGCCGGAGGTGGTCAGCGCAGAGGTGAGGGTGGGGGCATCGCCCGCGAAGCGGACGGCGAGGGAGGTGACGACCGGGTTGACGGTGAACCCGGCCAGGGCCATGCCGAAGACCAGTACCACGGCGGCCACCGGACTGCTGGAGGCCGGGATCAAGGCCAGCAGGATGAGGGAGGTGGCCGCCGCCGCGGTGATCGTGGTGACCATCGGGCGGCGGTCCCCGAGACGCCCGCCGATGGCGGTGCCGCCCAGCGCACCGATACCGAAGGCGATCAACACCAGCGGTACGGCACCTGCCGGGATGCCTGCCCGGTCGGTCAGCAGCGGCGTGATGTAGGTGTACGTCGCCAGCACCCCGCCCATGATCAGCACGGCTGCGCCGAGCGCCAGCCACAGATGTCCCTGCTTGAGGACCCGGACCTCGGCCCACACCGACACCTCGGCCCGCTGTCCGGCACGGGGGATGAACCGGCCGACGAACGCGGCAGCCAGGGCGGCGAGGACGGCCAGCGCCCAGAACGGGCCGCGCCAACCGGTGTAGTGGCCGACGAACGAGCCGATCGGCACACCGATCACGTTGGCCAGCGTGAGGCCGCCCATCATGACGCCGACCGCCCGCGTGGCGCGTGCGGGCCCTGCGGTGGTGGTGGCGATGACGAAACCGACGGCCCAGAACGCGCCGGTGGCCAGGGCGGTCACCACGCGGGCGGTGAGCACGACGGTGAAGGAGGTGCTCAGGGCGGCGACGGCGTGCCCGAGAGCGAAGACGGCGAGTGCGCCGATGAGGGTGTGGCGCTGGGGCAGGCGCAGGGTGGCCATGGCCATCGTGGGCCCACCGACGATCATGCCGACGGCGAACGCGGTGATCAGCAGACCTGCGTGCGACACGCTCACGTTCAGGTCGGCGGCCATCTCGGGTAGCAGTCCGGCGATGACGAACTCGGTGGTGCCCATCAGGAATGTGCCGGCGGCGAGCACCCAGACGACGAAGGGCATCTTGCCGGTTGAGGTACTGGAGGCGGTGGGCATGCGGGGGGTCCTTGTTCGAAATACGGGGTTCGGGCGAGGCAGCGGCGGTACGGCCTGGTCAGCGGACGGCGTCGACGGTCACCTTGGAGGCGGTGGCCAGCTGGCCGATGTCACGGTCGTCGGCGAGACGGCCGAGGATGATGATGCCGTCGGCATAGGGAACATCGCGGTAGTAGAGGACCAGTTGGCCCCAGGGCGCGTAGTAGCCGACGTCACCGGCCCTCGGGGCGGCTCCCTCGGGGCCTCCGGAGGTGGACAGCCCACTTGAAAGATCGACGACCTTCTCGGCCTGATGGAAGTCCTCCAGTTCCAGGGTGAGCGGGAGCAGCTCGGCGAAGTCGCGGGCGGGAGGGCTGTCGTTCAGGGTGGCATCGACGGGCCGGCCGTCGATGGTGACGCGGATGTCCATCGCAGTTCTCCTGTCTGATCCGGACGCGCTTGCTGACGCCGAGGTCTGGGGCTGCCCGAACGCCGCGGGGGACGACGAGGCGGAGGTTGTGGCGGGGGCCTGCTCGACGCGTGAGTCGTCGGAGCAGACGGTCGCGGCCAGCAGCACTACGCCGGTGGTGGCGGTGGCGGTCAGGGCCCGGCGCAGGATGACGGTCCTGAACCAGGGGGCCCGGTTTTAGCTGGTGGCCGGGGCTGCGGTGTATTCCTCGTCGGTGACGGAGTTCAGCCAGTGCACGACGTCGTGGTCGTCGTCGCCCTCGTTGATGGCCAGGTGGACCATCAGCCGGTTCGGTGCGGCACCGTGCCAGTGCTCTTCGTCGGCCTCGAACAGGACGCGGTCGCCGGGCCGGATGACTTCCACCGGTCCGCTCCGGCGCTGACAGAGGCCGATGCCTTCGGTGACGAAGACGGTCTGGCCCAGTGGGTGGCGGTGCCAGTGGGTGCGGGCACCGGGCATGAAGTGCACCAGATTGGCGGTGACCCGGGACGGGGCGGGGGCTGCGGCGACGGCGTCGATGTAAACGTCGCCGGTGAACCAGTCGGCCGGCCCCTTTGCTGTGTCGATTGAGCTGCGAGCGATCTGCACGGTTGCTCCTCGTACGGTTGATGGGCCGGGTCAGGGGGTGAGGAGGGTTTTGATGGCGCGGCGTTCGTCCATGGCTTTGTAGCCTTCGGCGACCTGGTCGAGGGGGAGGGTGAGGTCGAAGACCTTGCCCGGGTCGATCGCGCCGGCAAGGACGCGGTCGATGAGGTCGGGGAGGTAGCGGCGTACGGGGGCGGGGCCGCCACGCAGGCCGACGTGGGAGAAGAACAGTTCCTGTCCGTCGACGCGACCTCGTGCGGCACGCCGACGAAGCCGACGTTGCCGCCGGGGCGGGCCGACTGGAGGGCCTGGCTCATGGACTGGGCGGTGCCGACGCACTCCAGGACGCTGTCCGCGCCGATCCCGCCGGTCATCTCCTTGATCCGAGCCACACCTTCCTCGCCGCGCTCGGCGACGATGTCGGTGGCGCCGAACCCGCGGGCGAGCTTCTGCCGGGACTCGTGGCGGGACATGGCGATGATGCGCTCCGCGCCCATCTCCTTCGCGGCGATCACCGCGCACAGGCCGACCGCGCCATCACCGACCACCACGGCGGTCGAGCCGGGCTTGACCTCGGCGGCATCAGCAGCCCACCAGCCCGTGCCCATCACGTCCGAGACGGCCAGCAACCCCGGCCAGAACCGCTCGTCCGGCACACCGCCGGTGGCCACGAGGGTGCCCTGGGCGTTGGGGATACGGACGTAGTCGGCCTGGCAGGTGGACATGAACTCGCGGTTCAAGCAGTTCGACTGGAACCCGTGGCGGCAGTTCGCACAGGTGTTGTCGGAGGTCGCGAACGAGCCGATCACGAACTGGCCGGGCTTGACCGAGGTGACCTCGGCCCCGACCTCCTCCACGAAGCCGATGTACTCGTGACCCATCGGATGGGCGTGTTCCGTCGGCTCCACCCCCCGGTACGGCCACAGGTCCGACCCGCACACACAGGTCACCGCCGTGCGGATGATCGCATCGGTCGGATTCCCGATCTTGGGGTCCTTCAGAGTCTCCAAGCGGATGTCGCCGGGAGCATGAATCACAGCACCACGCATGAAAGGTTCCTTTTGCTTTACCGAATACAGGGTGCGCATCCAAATCACGGGTGGGCGGACCACCCGGGCTGGGCACGGGGCTCCGCCGTCCTCGCTGTGATGCGGGAAGGCGAAGCACCACGCCTTCCAGGTAACCCCCTCTTCACGTGCGGAGCGAGTCACTGACAAGGGGTGTACCGGCAGTACATCCCTATGGTCGCGTGCGGGACGTAACGTCGAAGGATGGACAACCGTGAGGAGGTCCGCGAGTTCCTCACCTCGCGGCGCGCAAACATCACCCCTGACCAGGCCGGACTGCCGTCCGGATCCCGGCGCCGTGTGCCGGGCCTGCGCCGCAGCGAGGTCGCGGCCCTGGCCGACATGAGCGTCGAGTACTACTCGAAAGTCGAGCGCGGCAACCTCGCCGGCGTCTCCCCGGCCGTCCTCGAAGCCCTCGCCCGCGCCCTCCAGCTTGATGACGCCGAACGCGCCCATCTGCTGAACCTGGCCCAAGCCGCCGACGGATCCGACGCCCTCACCCGCCCTCGCCACCGTGCCGCCACCCGGCAGTGGACACCGCACCGCAGCCTGCAATGGACTCTGGACGCGATCACCGCGGGACCGGCGTTCGTCCGCAACGGCAGGATGGACATCCTCGCCGCCAACCAGCTCTTCCGCGCCTTCTACACTGACGTCTACGCCACGCCCGGCAACCGGCAGAACCTGGCCCGCTTCACCTTCCTCGACCCCGCCTCCCGCCGCTTCTACCCGGACTGGGACGCCTTCGCCGACATCACCGTCGCCATCGTGCGCGCTGAAGCAGGCCGCAACCCCCACGACAAGGATCTGCACGACCTGGTCGGGGAGCTGTCCACCCGCAGCGACGCCTTCCGTACCCGGTGGGGTGCCCACAACGTCCGTCACCACGGCACAGGCACCAAACACTTCCACCACCACGCCGTCGGCCACCTCTCCCTGGCCTTCGAGGGCCTGGACATGGCCGCCGTTCCCGGTCTCACCCTCACCATCTATACCGCCGAGCCCGGCTCGCCCTCCGAAGAGGGACTGCGCCTCCTCGCCACCTGGGCCGCCACCCAGGAAGCCGACCCGAATTCAGAGCGATCTGCGGCCGACTGACCGCGACGGCGCCAAGCACCGCCAGGGGGCGGTGCACAGACCTTTCACCCCTCGTTGGACCCGTTTGGCGCCTTCAGCAGCCGCAGGGCCCAGGACAGCGCGGATCTCGCCGGCCGGGTCGACTGGTCGATGATCGGGGCGGACAGCTGACTGGCGCGCCGACGGAGGTCCCGGGGGCGACTGGGACCTCGTCGCCGTCGGCATGAGCGGTGCGGCGATGTCAGCAGGGACGCATCAGCGGCCTTGCCCCTTCATGAGACCTCAGAGATGGTCGTTGCCGCCTGCTTGATGGCCAGGACGGCGTGCTCGACGTCGACGTCACGCCGCTCCTTCTCGTCCCAGGCTGTCCCCACGCTTCCCAGGGCTGTCCGGGCTTCCTGTCGAGTTCACCGACATCGACTATGGGTAGCTCGACTTCTGACGGCTGCCGAACGACAACGGGGGCGCGGGCGTCTGATGAACCGAAGCACGATAGTGGTCACACAGGCATGCCTGTCGTCACCTGCGAGGTTGGGCACCGGAAGGTCGTTCTCTCAGCTCTTGACGGCCTCTGTGATCTGCTGGGCGGCCTGGGCGGGTGTGAGGTGCGTGGTGTCCACGACCTCGGCCTCGGCGTGCAGCCACGTGCGGGCCGCCTCGGCGTAGGGCTCAAGGTGTTGGAGACGGAACGGGGAGTTGGGGCCAAGAACGGTGTCGCCCGCGATGCGCCTGCGGAGGGTGTCCTGGTCGGCATGGAGGACGAAGTGCCGGACCGGAATGGCTTGCTGGGCGAGGCCAGAGCTGATCTCGCGCCAGTACTGCTCGACCAGGACTGTCATGGGCATCACCAGGGTGCCGCCGGTGTAGTCGAGGATGCGTCGGGCGGTCTCGACCACGAGGGGCCGCCACGGCGGCCAGTGCTGGAAGTTGTCCGTCGCGGGCAGTCCTGGCTTGATGTCCATGAGTGTCTCGCCGACTTTCTCGGCGTCGAACACCCGTGAGTCCGGAATCAGCTGCTGCACGAGTGCACTGGTCGTCGTCTTGCCTGCGCCGTGGGTGCCGTTGAGCCATACGATCATGTACTTGACGCTAGCGTCGTGCGGGCCGCGGGGGCAGGCAGAGTAGAAAATCCGGTAGGGCTTCGACGTGTCTCAGGGCGGTGCCAACCTGCAAGATCAGGTGCTGACTGTCTCGAACATCTGTGGTCAAGCGTCTTGGCGAGTTGTTCGGTATGGCCTGCAAGCAGTGGCTTGAGGGCGCGCCGTAGTAGGGCTGATGGATGGTCAGCTTTGCGGAGCCAGTGGAACACATTGTGCCGCTGCCGGGCCCAGGCTGACCCAGTTCCTCGTCGAAATGTCGACCCCCGAGCTGTTCGCACCGCTCACCCGTGAAGTCTGCCAACGATGGCTACACGTCCTGCAGGCATCGATGGCCTCCGATCCCGAAGCGGCTGGACGCTAAACGGCAAGCTGAAGGCTGTCAGCCATTTCGGGCCTCAACCCCACTCCGTGCTCGCCTCGTACTGGGCCGCACAGCCGGCCGCGCTCAGATTTCGGGCAGGCTGAAAGCGGCCCGGTCGGCCTCGATCAGGTCGCCAAGCAGCGCGATCGTGGCGGCGGTGAGCTTCTGGAAGGGCAGGTCGGGTGCCGCGTCGTTCTCGAATGCCTGCTCAACCGTCCGCGCGAGCAGCTCGGCCCGCTGCTCCAGGCCGCCCGTCGGAGCCGAGCTCTCGGCGCGCAGGAAGCCTTCGAAGGTCGCTTGATAGGCGTAGCCGATCTCGTGCACGCTCAGGTCGTCGCGGAGCAGGCCGTGCTCGGCGAGCAGCGCGAAGTAGCCGTGCGCCATCGTCGCGTGCCGGTCGTCGCGGGCCGGGTCCGGCGCGCCGGTCAACTTGCCGAGCAGGTGGGGATCGCCCAGGAGCAGCCCGCGCAGCAGCGGACGGTCCACGACCGCCAGGAAGTACACGCGGGCGAAGTTGTGCAGCAGGCAGGTGTGCGGGTCCCGCTGGAGCGCCTGCCGCAGGCCGTCCATCGCGCGGAGCACCTCACGCGCGAAAACGGCGCCGAACAACTGCTCGCGCGTCTTCCAGTGCAGGTAGACGGTGCCCTTGCCGATGCCCGCCTCGGCAGCCACATCGTCCATGGTCACCCGCCGGTAGCCGTACCGCGTCAACAGATCTGCGGCTGCGTCGAGGATGCGCACGGACCGTTCGGCGCGCTGTTGCGGGTCGCGGAGTCGTTCGGTGTTGGCACTCACGCCGCGACTGTATGACCGGATGCGAGATATCGTCAATTTTTAATTGACGAATTTTCGAACTTCGTCATATGGTCAGATGTGACAGCGTCCCCGCCGGCGGCAGGAGCCGAGACATGAGCATGAACACCTCCACAACCCCCCGCGGCAAGGTGGTCCTGGTCACGGGCGCGACCGGAAACCAGGGCGGCGCCACCTCTCGCCACCTGCTCGCCAACGGCTGGCACGTCCGCGCACTCGTCCGGGACGACACCACGCCGGCGGCTGCCGCCCTCGCCGCCGCCGGAGCCGAACTCGTCCGCGGTGACCTGGACGACCGCGCCTCGATTGAGGAGGCGGCTCGCGGCGCCTACGGGCTGTACAGCGTTCAGCCCGCCAACCACAACGAACTCAACCAGGGCGTCAACGTCGCGGATGCCGCGAAGGCTGCAGGCGTGCAGCACCTGGTGTACTCGTCCGTCGGCGGTGCTGAGAGCCAGAACCGTTACTACGAGCAGCAGGGATGGGGGCAGATCGAGAAGTGGCAGATCGAGGAGCACATCCGCGCGCTGGGCATACCCGCGACGATCCTGCGTCCGGCCGGGTTCATGGAGGACTTCACCAGCCCCGCGCGGTTTCTCCGGAACGGCTCACTGAACGTCCCCTGGCACGACGGCCTGGTCATGCAACTCATCGCCATCGACGACACCGGCGCATTCGCCGCCTTGGCCTTCGCCGATCCGGACGCCTACCTGGGCAGGGCCATCGAGATCACCGGCGACCGGCTCACCACCCCGCAGATCGCCGAAGCCCTCAGCGCAGCCGCCGGACGTCCCGTCCCGCACACCCAGATCCCGCTCGACATCCTGTCGCAGCACGATCCTGACGTTGCGAAGGTCTTCACCTGGGCGCATGCCACCTTCTACGACAGTGACCTCGCCCCCCTGCGCCGGGCCCACCCCGGTGTCATGGACTTCCGTACCTGGCTCAATCGCTTCGGCAAGGCCCGCCTCGCTACGCAACTGGACGCCCCTGCGGGCTGACAGGGCAGCTCACGAGAGTGCGCTTCTGTAACTTGGCTGTTGGTTGTGACGGCGGCAGGGCCTGTCGTGTGTCCGCTGGTTTCGTGCCTGATGACCTATGGAGACGTGCAGCTCCGCTGCTGCCGGCTCGTGCGGCGCGGATCCGCGGCCCGGTGGCCGGCCGTGCGGGGGAGCGGACGGCGTTGCGCCCATAGGCCGTTGCCGTCCATCACACAGGCCATGTGCCGTGGCACCGCTCGCGAGGAACCGTCGTTCTCCTGCTGGTCGCCCAGCACCTCGCCCCGCGGCTCGCGATCCGGCGCGTGCCGATCACACGACCCGGTCGTGTTCAGTGCCGCTGTCATCCGCCCGTGCATCGCAGGATCGGAGACGAGCGCGCGGTCAGAACCAGTGCAGGCAGTGCGGGCGGCGGTCGCCGCGGAAGATGGCGTCGGCGAGGGCTGCCGCGTCCGGGTGATGGGCCCGAATGTGCCCGGCACGTACGAGCGTGCTCGGAGCGGTGCCGCCGAGGTAGATCGAACCCAGGTCGCTGATGTCCAAGGACAGGTCGGGATCCTGGTCCGTCGGGATGCAGTGGGCTTCGCCTTTCCGGACGGTCAGCAGGTAGCGGCCGTGTTCCCCGAGGAACGGATCGCCGACGTCGAGGACGAGCGCACCGTCCGTGAACCAGCCACGTGCGGTCAACGCATGGGGGATGTCCAGGAGCCGTACCCAGAGCCAGTCCGTGTCGTCGCTCACCTGGCCGGCGCGGAAGTCCGCAAGCTGCCAGCGCAGTGGGTGCTCGGGCGGGAGATGCTTGAACACGACCTTGGCGACGAGGTCGTGCCCGAGCAGGAACCCGGCCAAGGCCGTGAAGACGGAGTCGTCGGTGGCGATGGTCTCGTCGACCGTCAAGGTGTTGGCTTCGCCGATCGAATAGCTGGCGTACCCGTCCGGGACGCCTTCGGCGTCACGGTGGACGGCCACGTAGCGCGGTGCGGTCGAGATCGGAGGCTGCCCAGCGCGCAGGGCCCACCAGCGGCGCGGCCGGGACAGTGCTCCGGGCTGGGCGCGGCGGTACCGGTCGTAGACCTCTTCCAGGACGTCGCCGCACTCGGCGCGCCGCAGTATCTCGACCGCCTCGTTGTCCGAGCCGGCCGCCGGGGCGCCTGCCAGGGTGTGGGCCCGGGGGGCGGCGAAGGCGGCCTGGGGGCGCGGCACCGTCAGCCGCGCAGTGTAGGTAGCCGGTCCATAGCCGAACCTCCCGTAGATCGGAGCTTCGGAGGCCAGCAGTACGGAAAGGAACTCTCCGCGCGCGCGTACCTCGGCGAGCTGATGCCGCATCATCGCGCTCAGCACACCCTGCCGACGGTAGGAGGGCAGGACACCGACGGCGGTCACGCCGGCGACAGGGACGGGTACCTGACCGGGCAGGGTGAGCTCGAACGAGTGCGCGGCAGCCGTGCCCACGGGCCTTCCGTCCGCCGTCAGGGCGAGCAGGCCCCGGTCCATCTCGAGCGCCGACCACCAGAGCCCGCCGCCCTCCACCGGGGTTTCCGGGAAGCGGCCGAACGCGGCATGGACGGTGTCGATGAAGACATCGAGGTCCTCATCGGTCGTGGACCGGATTTCCGTCACTGCCGCTGCCTCCTCGAGATACCGGCACCACGGCTCGTGGTGTCCCGGCACAGTGCAGCGCCGACCCGCGGCTCGGTCAAACGAATTACGGCTGAGCCCACCGGCGGCCGGTCACGGCACCAGCTCGCGGTGCCCTTCCGCCCGCCGCTGGGCGGCAGCTGGGGCGAACACCACCGAGCCGGGGGTGGAGGCAGTGAGCGTGGCGTCCATGGCCCGACCATGAGGTCGATCGATCCAAGACCGCCCAGGCCATGGGTACGGCGCGCCGGTTGGCCGGGGTGGCCAACCGGCGCGCTCGGATTCCGCTGCGGTTCAGCACTGGCGAAGGCCGGGGGCTGGGTCCTGGCCGGTGTGTACGGAGACGGCTGGGACGTTGCCCCACTGGCCGTTGTCGAGCTGCGTCCAGTACCAGATGTCGTTACCACCCTGGTGAGGATCGCCATGGCCCCAGCACGCGAACCAGCTGAATCCGGAGGTGAGGGTGCCGCGGGTCGCGGAGCGGTAGGAGCGGTCCGCGTATCCCTTCGCCCCGACGGAGTTGCCGCAGTACAGCCGCCCGTCGGAGCGGACCCCGCACTCGGCGGCGTGGGCGGTGGTGGCGGGTACGGACAGGGCGAGCAGCGCGGTGACAGCGAGGGTGCCCAGCGCGGTGGTCACACGTCGCGCGTTCAGTCGGGTATTCATGATCGGCTCAACGGCTGAGCCCGGCGCCGGTAACGGAGAGTGCTGGAACCATGCCGAGATGGGCCCAGACGCGTACCGCAAGCCGAGTCGCGGCTGCTGCGGGGGCCTGCCGGCGTCTCACATGCGGTATTCGGCGCGAGCCGATGCGGACGACTGGGACGGGCCCCGGGGAGTGGCAAACCCCCCGGGCGCATGACCCTCGGATTCCGGCTATTGGTAGCAGCCACCGACGCACAGGACGGTGGCCGTGCCGCTGTCGCTGCTCGCTGCGGAGCCGGCGTCGTGGGTGACAGTCCCGGGCGTCCTGCTGGTCTCCCAGGGCATGGGGACGGCCGTGGCCTGCGGGGCGAGAGCTGCGGAGACTACGGTGATCAGGAACACGGTGGCTGTCGCGTGCTTGAGCAGGCGCATCTGGACTCCTCGATCGGTTCGGCACGTGTGGTCCGGCGGCCGGCACGCTGCTCGTACCGGCCGACCGAGGCCCAGTCTCCCCGTTCGCGAGGTGCAGAGCCAGATACAAGTCGGCCGGGAGAGTCCGGCAGAGTTGGCCGCTCTGTCTCCGCTGCTCCTCGTCAGTGACCGGTGGCGGCCGCTGCGCCCGAGGATCCTCGTCCCGCTGGACTGGACGGCCTCGGGCGTCCTGGTCCTTATGGCGCTGTGGCAACTCGCGGTCGCTTTCGCCGTCGAGAGCCAGACGTACATGTCGAGCGGTACGGCACAGACCGTCTGGGGCCTGACCTTCGCTCCGCTCTTCGCCATCCCTGCTCTGATGACCACGGTGACCTGGTCGTATGCACGGCGGCACCGGACTCGAAGGCTGCCTCGAAGCGGCCAGAGGCGGACCATGCCCAACGTCCACCAGATGGAGACACACGGGTGCTCCCTGCGCATGAAGCTAACCCCCGCACCCGAGCAGGCGGGCCGTCCCGCTCTGTGGCCGAATGTGGGGGAGTACCCCATCTACGACCCGTGCCTCTCCACGACCGTCACCCGCTGACCCCGGCCGACTCACTACCTGCTGCCGGAGGCCGCGAAGGGGATCTGGGTGGCGGCGGGCTCCTCGGCGGGCCCTGCGGGGTGGGCCCACAGCCCGCGGGCCGCCAGGGTCGGCAGGACGTTTTCGCCGAACCAGTACGCCTCCTCCAGATGCGGATAGCCGGAGAGGACGAACTCGTCGATGCCCAGGGCGTGGTACTCGGCGATCCGGTCGGCGACCTCCGTGTGACTGCCGACCAGGGCGGTGCCCGCGCCACCGCGCACCAGACCGATGCCTGCCCACAGGTTCGGGTGGATCTCCAGCTTCTCCGGACTGCCGCCGTGCAGGGCCAGCATCCGTTTCTGCCCCTCCGACTCGCTGCGCGCGAGCCCGTCCTGCACCGCCTGTATGGTCTCCGGGTCGAACCCCGCGAGCAGCCGCCGCGCCTCGGCCCAGGCCTGCTCCGAGGTGTCGCGGGTGATGACGTGCAGCCGGATGCCGAAGCGGACGGTGCGGCCCTCCTTCTCCGCGAGGCCCCGCACCCAGGCGATCTTCTCAGCGACCTGGGCGGGTGGCTCGCCCCACGTCAGATAGACGTCGCTGTGCCGGGCGGCGACCTCACCGGCGAGAGGTGAGGAACCGCCGAAGTACACCTCCGGCACCGGTTCGGGCACCCGCGTCAGCGCCGCGTCGGCCACCTGCAGATGCCGGCCCGTGTGGTCCACGGTCTCGCCGGCCCACAGCTTCCGTACGATGGCAAGAAACTCGTCGGTGCGCTCGTAGCGGGCGTCCTTGTCGAGGAAGTCGCCGTAGGCCCGCTGCTCGTGGCTCTCGCCGCCGGTGACGACGTTGAGCAGCAGCCTGCCGCCGGTCTGCCGTTGGTAGGTGGACGCCATCTGCGCGGCCAGGGTGGGGGAGACGAAGCCGGGCCGGAAGGCGACGAGGAACTTCAGCCGCTCGGTGTGCTGAGCGACCATCGCGGTCGTCAGCCAGGCGTCCTCGCACCAGGCGCCTGTGGGGGTGAGGGCCCCGGTGAAGCCGAGGTCCTCGGCGGCACGGGCGATCTGGGTGAGGTAGCCGACCGTGGGCGGCCGGTCGCCGCCGGACGGCGTGGTGCGGGTGCCGTGGCCGCCGCCGACGACATGCCGACTGTCGCCGTTGGTGGGCAGGAACCAGTGGAAGGTGAGACTCACCGGTGTCGCCTTTCGTTCGGGTGGTGCGTGGGGTGAGGGGGTGGGACGAGGTCAGAGCAGGCCGTGCCGGGGCGGGCGGGTGCCGTTGAGCACATACCGGCCGATGTGCTGAACCTTCCAGCGGCCCGGGTCGTGCAGGGTGTGGGTGCGGGCGTCCCGCCAGTGGCGGTGCAGGCCGAGACCGTCGAGCGCCGAGCGGGTGCCGGACACCTCGAACAGGGCGCTGCCCATCTCCACGGCCGCGTCCGCCGCCGTCACCTTCGCCGCGGCCACGGCGATCGACGCCTCCGCCGCCGAGGCGTCAGTCAGGCCAGCCCGTGCGGTGTCCACGGCGCGTGCTGCCTCGGCGAGCAGTGCCTCGGCGGCCCGCACCCGGATCGCCAGCTCGCCGAAGCGCTGCACCAGGAGCGGATCGTCGGCCGCCGACTCGAAGCCGCTCTCGAACCAGGGGCGGGACTTCGTCCGGACGAAGTCCACGGCCTCCGCGAGCGCCCCCGAGGCGATGCCCGCGTCGATCGCCGCGTGCAGCAACTGTCCGAAGGCGCCGTGCAGTTGCGGCCCCTCGAAGGTGAGGTGGTGCGGCACCACCCGGTCGGCGGGCACGGACACGCCGTCAAGCCGTACGGTGCCGCTCGCCGTGGTGCGCTGTCCCATGCCGTCCCAGTCGTCGACCACCGTGACCCCGGGCGCGTCCCGCGGTACGTAGGCGACATGCAGGCGGTCGTCAGCGGCCCGGGCGAGCACCGGGATCCAGTCGGCGAACAGAGCGCCCGTGCAGTAGTTCTTGACGCCGGTCAGCCGGTAGGAACCACCGCCGTCCGGGGCCGGATCCAGGCGGGTCCGGATGTCCAGGACGTGCCGGGTGCCCGCCTCGGACTGGGCGTTGCCGAACCGCTTGCCCGCCAGCACCTCACGGAAGAGGAACTCCCGCTGTGCTGCGGTGCCCTGGGCACGCAGCACGTTGACGTACACGAAGTGGTTCTGCGGGATCTGTGCGAGGGACGCATCGGCGGCGGCGAGCAGCCGGAACACTTCGGCGAGCGTCCCGGCACCGACGTCCGCGCCGCCGTGCTCGGCGGGCACCGTCACGGCGAGCAGGCCGGAGGCGGACAGCCGGTCCACCTCCGAATGTGGCAGCCGTCGTCCGGCGTCCCGTTCGGCGGCCCCCTTGCGGAACTCCGTGGCGAGCTCCGAGGCGACGGCGAGCGCTTCGGAGCCGTCCGTGACGATGTGCGCGCGGCTCATCCGGCAACCGCGAGGAGGGGGGCCCGGCCGCCGAGGGCGAACGAGAACTGGTCGACGACCTGCCCGAGCGCCTCCGCCGCGGCGGGCGCCACGCTCAGCGCGCCGTCCTCACCCACCGCGAGGTCCTTGTCGAGGGTGAACCAGCCCTGCACGATGTGCCCGGCACCCATCGAAGACAGGACGGGGCGCAGCGCGTAGTCGATGGCCAGGACGTGTGCGGTCGTGCCACCGGTGGCCAGCGGCAGAACGGTCTTGCCCGCGAGGGCGTACTGCGGCAGCAGGTCGAGCAGCGACTTCAGGAGGCCCGAGTAGGCGGCCTTGTAGACGGGCGTGCCGATCACCACCCCGTCCGCCCGTGCGAACAGTTCGGTGGCTGCCACGATCGCGGGATGGCGGAAGTCGGCGCCGAGCAGGGCCTCTGCGGGCAGGGTGCGGACGTCGAAGGGGATCACCTCGTGCCCCTGGGCGGCGAGCCGGGCGTCGAGGTGACGCAGCAGCCGCGCGGTGCGGGAGGTGGCGGACGGGCTTCCGGAGACGGACAGAACGGTGGCCATGGGGCAGGACCTCTCAGGGGGTCGCTCAGGGATCAGGAGTACCAGGTGGGTTCGGGCAGTTCGCCCGTGAGGACGTGACGGCCGACCTCGCGGCGCTTGTAGGCGACGGGATCGTGCAGGGTGTGGGTGCGTACGTTGCGCCAGAACCGGTCGAGGCCCTCCGCCGACGCGGTGGCACGGGCGCCGGTCACCTCGAAGATCCGGCTGGTCACCTCCAGGGCCACGTCGGTCGCGCGGGCCTTGACGGCGGCGACCCGGACCTCGAACTCGCCGCGCGCCTGCTCGGTGACCGTGTCCGGGTCGTCGTGGAGCTGCTGGCCCTCCACGGCGACGGCGTCCGCGAGGGCTTCCACGGCCCACAACTTGGAGGTGAGGTCGCCATAGACGTCGACGACGTACGGCTCGTCGACCGCCTTGTCGTATCCGCCGTGCAGCCAGGAACGGGACTTGGTGCGGGTGTAGGTAGCGGCGGTCTCCAGGGCGCCCGCCGCGATGCCGAGGTAGAAGTTGACGAACACCAGCTGGATGGTGGGGACGTTGAGGGTGTTGTACACGCGGGGCGTGAACACCTTGTCCGCGTAGCCCGCCGCCGACGCCCACGGCGTGCGGACGCCGTCGAGGGTGACGCCGCCGCTCTCGGTGAGGCGCTGGCCGATGTTGTCCCAGTCGTCGTGGAAGGTCAGGCCCTCGCTGTCGGAGGGGACGATGGCAAAAATGTGCTGGTCGGTGCCGTCCAGGACGCCTTCCAGCACGGTGACGTCGGAGACCCTGCTGCCGGTGGAGAACGTCTTGGCGCCGGTGAAGACCAGGTCGTCGCCGTCCTCGGTGACCACCACGTCGTTGTCGCGCGGGTTCACCGCCCCGCCGAAGAACCACCGCTCGCGGGCGGCGGTCGCCTCCACCTGCTCCCACTGCTCGCGGGTGCCGACCAGGCGGGCGGCCCAGTTCCACAGGTAGTGGTAGCCGAGGAGCTGGCCGATGGACCCGTCGGCCTTCGCCACCTCCCGTACGACGTGGTAGGCGGTGGGCCAGTCCTGGCCGCCACCGCCGTGCACGGCCGGGCCCAGGAGGGTGACGAGCCCGGAGTCCTTCAGCAGCCGCACCTCGGCGTACGGGGTGGCGCCGGCCTTGTCGCGCTCGGCGGCGTCGGTGGCCAGGACGGCAGCGACCTCGGCGGCGCGGGCCACCCAGCCCGCCGGGTCGGTGGGACGGGGGAGGATGGTCCAGTCGATGGGGGTGACGGTGCTCATGGGAGGGTTCCTCTCCGAACGGTGTCGCGCGGTGTCGCAGGATGTCGTGGTGTCGTCGGTACGGGAGCGCGGGTCAGGCCCGCGCGGCGGGCAGGGGTTCCCGGTCGGGCTGTTGTGCCTCCAGTTCGCGAACGAGCGGCAGGACGCGCTTGCCGAAGTACTCGACTTCCTCCAGGTAGTGCAGGAAGCCGAGCAGGAGCAGGTCGACGCCGAGGCGCTTGTAGGCGACGATCCGTTCGGCGATCTGCTCGGGCGTGCCGATGAGTCCCGTACGAAAGCCGTCGTTGTACTGGACGAGGTCCTCGAACGTGGAGTCCTGCCACATGCCCTTGCCGTCGGACGTGGACCTGCCGGCCTGCCGGACGGCGGAGTCGAAGCCGTGCACCGCCTCGGTGTCGGCTTTGGCGACGATCTCCCGCAGGGTGTCGCGCGCCTCCGCCTCGGTGTCGCGGGCGATGAGGAAGCCGTTGAGTCCGAACTTAGGCGCGGCGCGCCCCGCTCCGGCAGCCGAGGCGCGTACGTCGCGCAGCTGCTCGGTGACGCCGTCGAAGTCCTTGCCGTTGCTGAAATACCAGTCGGAGACGCGTCCCGCCATGGCGCGGGCGGCAGTGGAGTTGCCACCCTGGAAGATCTCCGGATGGGGGCGCCCCGTCACCTCGACCGGCTTGGGCTTCAGGCTGAAGTCGCGGATGCGGTAGAAGTCACCGGCCAGTTCGGCGTGGTCCTCGGTCCAGACGGCGCGCAGGGCGCGGATGAACTCCTCGGAACGCCGGTAGCGTTCATCGTGTTCGAGCCAGGGCTCGCCGAGGGCGGTGAACTCGCCCTTGAACCAGCCACTGACCACGTTGACTGCGAAGCGGCCGCCGGACAGGTGGTCGGCAGTGGCGCCCAGTTTCGCCAGCACACCCGGGTGCCACAGACCCGGGTGGACGGCGGCGATGACCTTCAGACGTTCGGTGGCGAGCAGCAGGGCGAGGCTGAAACTCGTCGACTCGTGCTGGTACTCGGCGCCGTAGCTGGCCATGTAGCGGACCTGGCTGAGCGCGTACTCGAAGCCGTTGTTCTCGGCGAGCACCGCGAGTTCGCGGTTGTAGTCGTAACCCCAGTCGGTGCGCTGCTCGATAGTGCTGGTGACCAGGCCACCGCTGACGTTGGGCACCCAGTAGGCGAAACGGACCGGATCGGAGCCGGACGGTACGGGCATGAGGGAACTCCGGAGGTTCAGGTTCATGGAAATGCGCGGACGCGGGCCGACGACGGGAAGACAGGGGAGAAGAAGCGGAATCGGTCGGCGGAAAAGCGGATACCGGGTATGCGAAAGAGCGCCTGGGCGCGGCAGAACGCACTTCAGGAAGAGCGCTGCCGAAAGGCGGAGAAACGCGTACGGGAGGTCATCGCGGAAGCTGCGTGACCGCGCGACGAACCGGCCGGGAAGAAATGCGCGGGAAAAGGCGGCGAGGGGTTCTGTACGTCACCGGCCGGCAGGAGGCCGGCGGGTTTGCACGAGGGTTGCCCTCTCGGGCCGCCGGAAGCGCGTGCCCCGGACGGCGTGGAGCCGGTGCTCTCAGACCGCGGGGCGACAGACGGCGCTGGAGACACGCGCGAGGTCGACGTGGCGTCGTCGCGTGAGGTCCTGTCGCTTCATGTCACCGATCCAACCAGTGGGGAGTCCGGCAGGTCAAGAGAGCCGGTATGCCGTTCCGCATAGTGGGCGGCGCCCCGAGTGACGTCCGGCCCGGGTACAACATTACCCGCGCCGGACGTGCAGGGGGAGTCGTTGTTCGCGAGGCTGTCATAGGGTTTCCCTTGAACGCACCCCGGGAAGCGGGCACGCTGAATCCCGTGCGTATCGAACAGCTGGAATACATTGCGGCCGTGACACGGTTCGGATCACTCCGCCGGGCGGCCGAGGAACTGCACGTGTCGCAGCCCGCTCTCAGCGAGACGGTGCGCAATCTGGAGCGGGAACTCGGTGTCGACCTCCTCGAACGCAAACGTTCCGGCGCGAAACTCAGCGCGGAGGGACAAAAGTTGCTGCCACTCATCGGGGGCGTGCTCGACGCGGTCGACCGGCTGCGTGGCGCGGCGGACGACCAGCACCGCATCAGCCGTATGATCCGGCTCGGCACGGTCAACACGGCCACCGTCCCCCTGGTCATACCGACCATGCGCGAGTTCCGCGAGACGCACCCGCTGACCCAGGTCGAGGTGGTGGGGGCCCAGCAGGAGGACATCCGGCGGGGACTGACCGAGGGCGCCTTCGACCTGGGCCTGGTCAACTGCCTGCGGGGCGACGACCCGGCGCACGGCCTGGAGACCACCGTACTGCTGCGCGGGCGGCCGGTGGTGTGTGTCCGCCCGGACAGCGCGCTGGCCCGGCTGGACGCGGTGATCGCGGACGACCTGCTCGCGCACCCGCTGATCGTCATGCGCTCCGGCTATGTGATGCACCGCTACATCCACCGGCTGCTCGACGGACGCGCGCCGTCGTTCTCGTACTCCACCGACGGCGCCGAGATGGGGAAGCTGATGGTGGCCGAAGGGCTGGGGGCCACGGTGCTGCCCGACTTCAGCGTGTTCGGCGACCCGCTCGAGCGTTGCGGGGCGATCACCTGCCGCCCGATCACCGGGGACACCACCGACGTCGAACTGGTGATGCAGCGCCGCCCCTCCGTTTCCGTGCCCCGGGCGGCCCGTGACCTCCACGAGCTGTTCACCCGTCATGCGGCGGCACTCGGGCGCGAGGGCTGAGCCGGCTGCCGGCGCGGGGTGACTCAGCCGGAGCCGGGCAGTTGCCGGGTGGGTCGCCGTCCCGCTCATCGATGCGCCGACCCAGGAAGGCAAGGTGCACATCCCGCGGCGTGGGACGGACTCCACCGCGGGAGCGGCCTGTAGCCGTGTCGCGCCGGACGAACCGGGGCGGACCGACGGTGAGGTTCGCTGACATGATCATCCGCCACAAGGGCGAGCCCTTCGCGAAGCCGTCCTCGAGTGGGCGGTCGCGCGGGGGGTGCAGGGAATGATCGGCAGTTGTTGAGCCCGTGCTCGCCATTTTCCCGTCCTTCACCGGCGCCCGGCGTCACGGCCGGCCTCATAGCGTCCTCGGCCCTGTTGTCGGTGGTCTACGGCATGATGCGGTGCATGTGGCGGCCCGTCCGACCGAGGGTGTTCGAGGCCGTCGGACACAAGGAGAGGGGTGCTAGGGGCAGGCCAGTCACGGGCGAGGTGCACGTTCACTACGGTCAGCTCTACGTCGAGAGCGATCCGGACACCGCAAACCCGGGCCTCTCCGAGGCGTTCGCAGGCCAGATCAACGGGTTGTGCGGGGCTGCAGTCCCGGGTGCGCTCTGGTTGCAGCTCTTGCCCATCCAACCGCAAGCTGACGGCGCCGTGATCGGCGGCACAGGAACCGCAGGCGTCGCGTACTGCCGGACGGCGGGCAGCGAAACCCGCGGGGTGGCCGCCGGTAGGCTGAGGCGATGCGCACGGTCGAGCTCCTGTTGGACGAGGTGGCGGAGCTGGCGGTCCGGAGGGCCTGGAAGCGGTTGGCCGATGCGGGGCTGCCCAGTCAGGCGCGCCACCGCTCACCGACGAACAGTCCACACCTCACCCTGGCCACTTGCCCGGAGCTGACTGCCCCGATCCGCTGGGAGCTGGCGGAGGTGGCCACCGCTCTGCCGCTGCCGGTGCGCTTCACTGGTGTGGTCCGTTTCGAGCGGCCCACCTCGGTGCTGGCCTGGGCGCTGGACTGCGATGCGGCGCTGGCCGGTCTGCACCGCCGGGTGTGGGAGGCGGTCGCCTCGGACGTTCCGCCCCAGACCCTCAACCCCCTCCACTCACCGGGGCGCTGGAGCCCGCACATCACCCTGGGACGGACCCGACGCCCTGGTGCGTTCGCCGGCGGACGGGTCGCCGAACTGCTGCCCGCGCCGCCGTCGTCGGCCGGGCTTACCACCTTGCGCAGCTACGACACCACGACCGGCACCCTGGAGGTACTGGAGCCCCGCCTCTGAAGAGGCCACGTTTTGAGTCGATCAATGCCACCGTCACCGGATCAAGTTACAAGCCAGGTCTTGCCGCCTGGCTGGGCTGAACCGCCCATGGATCACCGCGACGCTCCCCGAATGAGTAGGCGTGGGCGCCGTGGCCGGGTCTGAGCCGCTCCCGCCGATCGCTTCTCGCGCAAGCGGCTTGGAGCCGGCGCGGATGGTGGTCCGTCACGGGCGGCGGCGGGGGCGGTCCTCCCAGCGGTGAGTGGTCCACGCTCGGCCGATCAGACTACGCACGGTGCTGATGGTGTCGGCGAGGTCGAAGAAGGCATTGATGACGGTGGTTCGGCATTCGTCGTCACAGCGGGCGATGCGCATGATGGAAGTACAGGCACAGACCCCCGGTGAGCTCGACGGTCTCAGTTCAGTGGCAATGAAACGAGATGTGCTGTCACAGGACATTCTGCATGGGTGCTGATGCCATTCCGTCATCAGGTCCAAGGACCAGGCGCCGAACTAGGGCGTGTTTCGAAAGTAGCGTCGTCTGCCCGAAGGGCAGGCCCGGGGGCGTCTGGTGCGTGCGATCGCAAGGCGGAGGGTCGCCTCGATACCGGGTGTATCGGGGTGATCCCGACAACGCGGCGAGCGTGCGAGCCAGACGCCCCCGGGCAGGCGGGACTTTCGAAACACGCCCTAGCGGCTGTCGGAGGCGCACGAGGTGCCGGTGCCCCACCACCTCTCGTCCCGGGCGGCGAAGGTGGCGTTCACCATCTTGCGCAGGGCCGCGCGCATGGTTGCCCCGGTTGACGAACAGGTGCCGGACCCGCCGTAGCGTCGCCTCGGGCTCGCCGTGCTTGCCAGTCACCGCGACCCGCTTGATGCCTGACAACCCAACTATCCCGGGAATGATCGTCCGTGTCGCAGTGCTTATTGCGCACGATGGGTGGCTGACCGCGACCGCGTCCTGCTAGACCAGCGAGCAGAGCGCCCGCACCTGCCCGCCCGGCTCCACGCATGCCTCGAAAGGGTCAACACCATCATCGACAACGACCCCAGCTGCTGGCCCAGATCGCCGACGAGCGGGGCGAACAAGCCCTGCTCCCAAGCATCGGACGGGACTTGGTGACTGGGTCGACCATGGCGCGCGGCGGACCGGGTCAGTACGCCGCTATCTCGCCTTATGAGATCGGCGATGAGTGGCCCAGCGGTCAGGGATTCACCCAGGCGCCCGGTGCGTCGGTCAACGCGGACACGGCGGGGGGCAGTTGGGCCGACGCGACGTCGGCGAGCGACACGCCATCCAGGATCTCGCGCACGTTGGACCGCAGCGCGACCCACAGGGGGAGCAGCGACTCGGCGGGGCCGGTGTAGGACAGCTCCGGGGGGCGTACTCCGCGTACCGAGACCAGTGGTCCGTCCACGGTGCGGATGACGTCGGCGATGGTGATGGACTCGGCGGGCTTGGACAGCCGGTAGCCGCCGTTGCCGCCGCGCTGGCTGAGCACGAGACCGCCTCGGCGCATGTCGTTCAAGATGCTTTCGAGGAATTTGTGCGGGATGTCCTGGGCGTCGGCGATGGCCTCGGCCTTCAGCGGCCCAGCATCCCGTGACGCGGCGAGCTGAAGCGCGGCACGTACCGCGTAGTCCGCCCTGGCTGAGATCCTCATGTGCGCATTATCCCGTACGGCCACCGTCGGCGTCCGCTGCAGGCGGGCAGCCGGGCAGGGGCGGGCGTCCCCTGCCCGGCGGCCCAGGTGCTCAGGCCGCGGTGGGCGTGTAGTGGGCGGCGTCGCCCTCGATGACGTGGCTGAGGGCGCCGTCGACACCGGCGGGAACGTCGCCCGCCACGGTCACCCGGTGCAGCAGGCGCGGCAGGTCGCCGTAGTCGTCGGGGGCGTAGTGCTGGGTGATGCGATTGTCGAACAGGACGAGGTCGCCCGGTGTCCAGGCCACGCGCACGATGTTCTCGGGGCGGGTGACGTACGACTGGAAGATGCGCAGCAGGTCCCGGGAGTCGGCGGGGCCGAGGCCGACGATGCTCTGGGCGAAGCCGCCGATGAACAGCCCGCGCTCCCCGGTCTCGGGGTGCACGCGGACGACCGGGTGGGCGGTGCGGTACTTCCGGGAGACGAAGCGCTTGCGGTGCTCGGCGGCCTTCTCGCTCTTCGGGGCGGCGTAGTCGTAGTCGTTGGTGTGCACCGCCCACAGCCTGTCCGCCAGCTCGCGCAGCGGCTCGGGGAGATCCCGGTACGCGGCGGCCGAGTTGGCGATGAGGGTGTTTCCGCCGTAGGGCGGGACCACGATGCTGCGCAGCGTGGACGCCTTCGGGGGAGTACGGACGAAGGTGACGTCCGTGTGCCACTGGTTGGCGCGGATGCCCTCGTCGCCGTCGACGGGCAGGATCTGGGGCTGGCCGTCGACGGAGGGGACGGTCGGGTGCGCGGTGGTGAGGTCGCCGAAGAGGGAGGCGAAGCGGAGCTGGCCCGCGTCGTCGAGGTTCTGGTCGCGGAAGACGAGCGCCTTGTGTTCCAGGAGTGCGGAGTTGATCTCGGTGACGACGGCGGGGTCGAGGTCGGTGGAGAGGTCCACGCCGAGGATCTCGGCGCCGATACGGCCGCCGATCCTGCGGACGTCGAAGCCGGTGCTGGTGGTCATGTGCGGGTGTTCCCTTCAGGAGGTGATCGGCGAAGAGATGTTCAGTCGGGTCATCAGGAGGTGATGGGCAGGGAGGTTCCCTTGGACCCCGGCGGTCCGAGGGGAGGGCCGACGGCCCGCAGTGCGCCGGAGGTGCGGCCTTGTCCCCAGCCGATGTGCCGGCGGTAGCTGCCGAGGTGGCCCGCACGGTCGAGGTGCTCCTCGTCCCGGGCGGTGGGGTCGTCGGGCAGCGGGCGGGTCAGGGGGGCGACGTAGAGCGCGTCGGCCGGGCAGTTCGCCTCACACTGGAAGCAGGTCTGGCAGTCGTCGCGGCGGGCGAGCACCAAGAGGCCGTCCTCGGCGCGGTCGAAGACGTTGGTCGGGCAGACCTTGATGCACTTGTCACAGGTGATGCAGCGTTCCGCCGAGACCAGTTCGATCACGAGGCCACCTCCAGAGGTGCGGCCGGTGCCGTCGATGCGGTGGGCGCGCTGGACAGGGGCTCGGCGCGGGTCCGGTCGCCGCGTCCCCGGCCGAGTACAGGCCGGCGACGGTGGTGGAGCAGTCGTCGCCGGTGATGCGGATGCCGCCGGTGCCGCGCACGGTGCCCTCGGCGAGGAGTGTGACGGCGAAGCGCTGGGTGAAGGGGTCGATGCCGAGCCGGTCGAAGGTGAGGAAGAAGTTGGGCTGGGCGAGCCGCATAGCCTGCCGGGCCGCCGTGTCCGCCCGGTCGAGGCGGCAGTACACCTTCTCGCTGAGCAGCGCCCGCGCGATGATGGACCGGCCGCCCTGGCTGGCCGCTCCCTCAAGGACCGTGCCGTCCTCGCGGTAGAAGGTCGCGAAGGAGTAGAACGCAGTCTTGGTGACGGAGGTGCCCTCGGGTGCGATGCCGTACGCGTTGGAGAACTCCATCCCGGACAGCTCCGCGCCCACCTCGGCGGCGAACAGCGCGCCGTCGCCGGTGTTGACATTGCAGCCGAGCGCGCCGCTGAGGAACGCGCAGCCGCCGGTGGCCAGGACGACCGCCCCGGCGCGCACCCGGTAGGGCTGACCGGCCTGCCGCTGGTGACCCCTGGCCCCGGAGACCGCTCCGGAGGGGTCGGTGAACAGTTCGGTGACCGGACTGTGGTCGAGGACGCGGGCCCCGGCCCGCTGGACGCGGATCCGCATCCTGCGCATGTACTCCGGTCCCTGCAGGCCGTTCCTGAGCTGCTTGCCGTCCGGCCCTGTGGGGAAGGGGTAGCGTCCGGTCGCCGCAAGCTCGTTCATGCCCGCGTACGTCTGGTCCAGCACCCGGGTCATCCAGCGTCGGTCGGCCAGGAATCCGCCCAGTGCCTCCCTGCTCGCCATGGCGGCCTTCCGTGCGGCGGGCTGGGGGGGACGTACCAGACGCCGGTGCCGGCGGAGGCGGTGGCGCCGCTGGTGCCGCAGTAGCCCTTGTCGGCGAGGACCACGTCCGCTCCGCCCTGGGCCGCCTTGAGCGCGGCCCAGGTGGCGGCGGGGCCGCCGCCGACCACCAGGACGTCCGTGGTGAGGTCCACCCCGGTCATGCGGGCCGACTTTCTGCTGCGGCCGCCGCGGCCAGCCGGTTGGCGGGGCGGGCCAGGCCGCAGTTCTCGTGCAGGGTGCGCCCGGTGCACTCGGTGCGGAAGAGCCCGCGCCGCTGCAAGATCGGGACGACGTGGTCGACGAAGTCCTCCAGGCCGCCCGGCAGATGGGGCGGCATGATGTTGAAGCCGTCGGCGGCACCCTGGGTGAACCACTCCTCGAGCTGGTCGGCCACCTGTTCGGGGGTGCCGGCGAAGACGCGGTGGCCGCGGCCGGCGCCGAGACGGGCGATGAGCTCGCGCAGGGTGAGGCCGTCGCGGCGGGCGAGTTCCGCGACGAGCGTGAAGCGGCTCTTGTTGCCGTTGATGTCCCGTTCCTCGGACAGGTCGGGCAGCGGGCCGTCCAGCGGGAGCCCGGTCAGGTCGGTGCCGAGCATCCCGGAGAGCTGGGCGAGCCCGTACTCGGGCACCTGGAGGTCCGTCAACTCCTGTTCCAGCGCGCGGGCCTCCGCTTCGGTCGAGCCGATGACGGGGGCGATGCCGGGAAGCACCAGCAGTTCGTCCTCGGCGCGGCCATAGCGGGCGAGCCGGGACTTGAGGTCCTTGTAGAAGGCTTGGCCGTCGGCGAGGGTCTGCTGGGCGGTGAAGACGGCCTCGGCGTACTGGGCGGCGAACTCCTTGCCGTCCTCCGACGAACCGGCCTGCACCAGCAGTGGGCATCCCTGGGGGGTGCGCGGTACGTTCAGGGGGCCTTGCACCCCGAAGTGTCCCCGCGGTGGTTGATCTCCCGCACCTTGGCGGTGTCGGCGTAGACGCCGCGTTCACGGTCGAGCAGTATCGCGTCGTCCTCCCAGCTGTCCCACAGCTTGGTGGCGACCTCGACGAACTCCCGTGCCCGCTCGTAGCGCAGCCGGTGCTCCAGGTGCTCGTCCTGCCCGAAGTTGCGGGCCTCGTTCACGGCGCCGGAGGTGACGATGTTCCAGCCGGCCCGGCCGCCGCTGATGTGGTCCAGGGAGGCGAACTTGCGGGCGGTGTGGAAGGGCTCGTTGAAGGTGGTGGAGACGGTGGCGATCAGGCCGACGTGCTCGGTGACCGCCGCGAGGGCGGACAGCAAGGTGAACGGTTCGAAGCCGCCGAGGGCGTTGTGCCGGACCTTCCCCCACAGGGCGAGGCCGTCCGCGAGGAAGACGGAGTCGAGCAGGCCACGCTCGGCGGTCTGCGCGAGCTGCTGGAAGTAGCGCAGATCGGTGACCCGTTCGGGCTGGGTACGGGGGTGGCGCCAGGCGGCGTCGTGGTGGCCGGCGTTCATCAGGAAGGCGTTGAGATGGAGCCGACGGAGGCTGGTCGCGGTCATGGGGTTCCTCGGATCAGGGGCAGCGAGACGATCGGGGGAAGGAGGAGATCGGGAGGACAGAGGGGGGCGAGAAGGCGGCCGAGTCAGTCGCCGACCGGCACGCGCCAGGAGCTGAGCCGCCGCTCCACGGCCACCAGGAACTGGTTGAAGGCCACGCCGATGGCGGAGATCGTGATGATGCCCGCGTACATCTGCGGGATCGCGAAGTTGTACTGCGAGGCATTGATCAGATAGCCGAGGCCCGCCTTGGCGCCGATCATCTCTGCGGCGACCAGCACCAGGATGGACACCGTTCCCGCCAGCCGGATGCCGGTGAACATCACCGGCACCGAGGAGGGCAGGATGACCTTCCGGAACAGCCGGGGCGCGGACAGGTCCATCGACTTCGCCAGCTTCAGCAGGGTCGGGTCGACGTTGCGGACCGCGCTGATGGTGTTGAGCAGGATCGGCCAGGTGCACGCGTACACCACGATGGAGATCTTCGAGGTCTCGCCGATGCCCAGCAGCAGTACGAACACCGGCAGCAGGGCCAGGGCGGCGGTGTTGCGCAACACCTCAAGGAGCGGTCCGAGGAGGTCGGCGACCGGCCGGTACCAGCCGATCAGCAGGCCGAGCGGCACGGCGACGGCCACCGCGAGTCCGAATCCGCTGAACGAGCGGACCAGGCTGGCGCGTGCGTTGTCGGCGAGCTGACCGTCGATGGCCAGCCCCCACCAGGCACGGGCGACCTCGCTGAACGGCGGCAGGAAGATCGGGTCGACCAGGCCGAGTCGTGGTGCGGTCTCCCACAGCAGCAGTGCCACGATCGCAACGGACTTGGTCGCCCCCCTGACCAGCAGGTCCGGCAGTCGGCGGACCGCCCAGCGGACCCGGGCCGCCGTGGAGGGGACTTGGCGCACTCTCGACGGCGATGCGTCACGTGGCGGGGACGCGGCGGACGTAGCCGAGGAAGGGACCGGTACGGGTTCGGCGGTGCTCACCGAGTCCGGCGCCGTGGTCTTCTCGGTGGCCGTGCCGGACATGGGGCTCATACGGAAGCCTCCTCCTTCTCCAACTGCTGGGCCCTGGCCACCTCGTCGTGCAGCAGCGACCAGATCTCGTGCCGGTGCCGGGCGAACTCGGGACTGGAGCGGAGGTCGTCCGTCGCCGTACGGGGGCCGAGGGCGACCGGCACGATCCGCTTGATGCGGCCCGGCCTCGATGTCATGACGGCGACGCGCTGTCCCAGGTAGACGGCCTCGTCGATGCCGTGCGTGATGAAGACGACGGTCTTGCCGGTGCGCTGCCAGATGCGCAGCAGTTCGTCCTGCAGGGACTCCCGGGTCTGGGCGTCCAGCGCGGCGAACGGTTCGTCCATCAGGAGCACATCGGGGTCGTAGGCGAGGCTGCGGGCGATCGCCACCCGCTAAGTTGCAGCGAGCTCCGGCCAAGTCAACGTCGCCTGACGCGTATGTCTCATATCCTGAACTGCATGACATGCAAGTGAAGTGCGCCGTTCACAATCGCCTGAATTTCAGGTTGCGTGGCGAATCCCGATCGCGCCGAGTTCGGCGGCGAGATATCGAGCCAATTCGTTCTTGGAGCGGGCTTTTCGGAGCAGGCGCCTTGTCGCGAATCCGGAGCTCCGGGTCCTCAAGGTCGGACAGGCAGGACGAACGGAGGGTGCGCACCGTTGAGGAAATAGTCCCCTACGTCGCGGAGCCGGTGGGCGACGGGCTCGTACAAGGTGTGAGTTCGGGCGTTGCGCCAGAAGCGGTCGAAGCCCAGCCGCGAGGACGCGGAGCGGGCGCCGATGATGTCGAGGGCGCGGGCGGTGGACTCCTGCGCTGCCCTGGAAGCGGCGGCTTCGGCCATGGCCACGAGGACGGAGATCTCCGCGTACTCGTCGTAGGTGAGGTCTTCGCCCCGTGCCAGCCCGCCGTTCACGGCATCCACTGCCTGATCGGCGAGCGCGGACGCGGAGCGGGCGAGGACGGTGAGTTCTCCGTAGACGGTCAGCACCTGTGGGTCCTGGGGTGAGCCGGCCGGCCAGTCCGGGTGCCAGGGCGAGTGGCCCGCCCTGCTGTACTCACGAGCTTCGGCAAGCACCCCCTCAGCCATGCCCAGAAGGAGCTGGACCGAGAGAAGACGCCCGACCGGCGATGCCAGAGCAGTTAGGGGTGACAGAACGTCCTCGTCCGCGGACAGGGAACCGAGTACGTCGTGGGCGGCGACCGGTACGGCGTCGAACTCCACGCTCCCGCCGGCCGCGAGCCGCTGGCCGAAGGTGTCGGTGTCGCCGTCGATCCGCACGCCGTGACGGGCGGAATCGACGACGACCGCGAGTGGTTCGCCGGTGCCGGCCCGCTCGGCCCGCACGGCGAGGCGGTCGGCGACCAGAACCCCCGTGGCGTAGCTCTGCCGACCGTCGAGCACATAGCCACTGCCTTTCCTGGTCAGCGTCAGAGGCAGTTCCTGACGGGCGAAACCACCACCCCAGCACCACTGCTCCGCCGCGGACTTCCGCTCGACCTGAGCGGCGAGGGCAGGCTCGGCGAACAACCGGGCGCTCCACGACAGGAAGGAGTGACAGCCGAGCACTTGACCGATCGCGCCGTCGGCGGCGGCGATCTCCCGGACGACGGCGTAGGCCGTGGGCCAGTCCGTGCCGCCTCCCCCGAGCCCAGCCGGAATGAGGAGCGTCAGCAGTCCCGCCTCACGAAGCCCGGACACTTCGTCGAAGGGGGCCTTGCCTGCCTGCTCCCTGGCCACCGCGTCCGTGGCCAGGTCGTCCGCCATCTCACGGGCCACGCGCAGCCAGTGCGCACGGCCGGGCCCGATCCGGTCGGAATCCGAGGCGGGTCCGGACGGCGCAGTGGCAACGCCCATGGCGGTGGTCTCCTCAAGGTCGGCGGCAAGGTGCGGTGTTGGGGTCCTCTTGCTGGTCGGGCACGTACTTGTAGCCCACGCGCCGTACGGTGACGATCCGGTGCCGGTGAGCTCTGCCCAGCTTGCGGCGCAGCCGCGCGATGTGGACATCCACGGTGCGGCCGTCGCCGATGTGGTCGTAGCCCCAGATGCCGGTCATCAACTGCTCGCGCGAATGCACCTGGTGGGGATGGAGAACGAGATGAGCCAGCAGTCCGAACTCCAGATAGGTCAGGTCGAGTTCGCGTCCGTCCAGCTCTGCGACATGTCGTGCGGGATCGATGCGCACGCCGCCGCCTCCCGTCTGCTGCGCGACAGGTGCGTCCGTGTAGCCGACCGGCCGGATCTCACGTCGTGTCACGTCCTTCGCGAAGAGCTGGGCGGGATCGGTGCCCTCGGGGACGAGCACGAGGTAGCCGACGAGGGGAGCGGAACCGTTTCCCCCGTCGCCTCCCTCGTCGCCGAACTGCGCCGTGTCACCGACGAGGCGGAGGTGGCGCACGTCGGGGAGTGGCGAATGCAATGGAGTGGCCTGGGCCGGAAGTGCCGTGGTCATGGCGGTCGTCCTTCAGGAGTGCGTCGGGCCATCAGGCGCACCGGTGGCTTTGCCTGATCACCTGGGATGAGAGAGAAGGAGCGGAGTGGCACGCGCAACGTGTGAGCGGCGAGCCGTCTACGCGCGACAGCAGGCGGCGCTGACGACGTGACCAAAGTCGACATGCCGACGACGAACGAGTCGCTGCTGCGTGTGGGCCATGTGCATCATCCTGCGCACCCGCTGGGCGAGCCGTCAATGCTTTCCTAGTAAATCGATGGGAAATGTAGGGAACGCAACACCGCGGGGGGTTCACCGGCCACCGTCGACTGCCGGGCGGGCGTCGGGCGCCGTCGCCCTGTACAGCCGGGCGCGCAGCGCGGCCAGATGGACCCTGAGCTTTTCCAGAGGCGTGGGCGGCAGCGCGCGGGCGGAGCCACGCGCGTAGTGGCGCTCGACGTAGAACTGCCCCGCGCTGAGCACGGTCGTGACGGCGACGTACCAGAGGGTGGCCACCATCAGCAGCGGGATGACCTGGTACGTCTGGTTGTAGACCAGCTGGACCGAGTACAGCAGATCGTGCACGGCCAGCACGCTGACGATGCTGGTGCCCTTCAGGGTGCCGATCAGCATGTTCCCCGCGGTCGGGACGATGGAGCGCATCGCCTGCGGGATGACGATCCGGCGCAGGGTGCGCCGCCTGCCGATGCCGAGAGCCTGGGCGGCTTCCGTCTGGCCGGAGTCGACAGACAGGATGCCGCCGCGCAGCACCTCGGCGGCGTAGGCGGCTTCGTGCAGGGTCAGGCCGATGACGGCAGTGAGGGTGGGGCCGAGCAGGTTGACCGTCTTGACGGTGACGAACTCAGGCCCGAAGGGGATGCCGAGGCCGAGCGTCGGGTAGAGGGCGCCGATGTTGAACCAGAACAGGAGCTGTACCAGCAGCGGAGTGGACCGGAAGATCCACACATAGCCCCAACTCAGCGTGCGCAGAACAGGGTTGGCAGACAGCCGCATCACGGCCAGCGGGGTGCCGAGCAGGAAGCCGAGCACCATCACCACGCCGGTCAGCCACAGGGTGAGCAGCAGCCCGTCGAGCACGGCGGCGGTGGCGAAGTACCGGCCCACCACCTCCCACTGGAAGGCGCGGTTGCGGACGACGGAGTTGACCACCATCGCGAAGACCAGCAGCGCGGCGGCAGAGGTCAACCAGCGGCCGGCGTGCCGGCGCGGCAAGATCCGTGGCAGATCGTCGTCGGGGCCTGGGCGGCCCTGGGCGTGACCCGAGGCTTTGAGGCGTTCTGCGAGTGGGATGGTTGCTGAAATACGGGAGGAATCGGCGATGTCGGATGGCGAGACCATCAGGAGGCTCCAAGGGAGGGAAGCGCGGGCGTCGGTGACCACCCGGCGGCGCACGGTCGTGGATTCCGAGCAGGCACGGTGCGGGCACGGGGCGGTGTGGCTGGGGTTCGGTTCGGCGTCATCGCGCGCCGCGTCCCTCAACGCGGCCGGTACGGCTGCCGCGAGCGGCGGAGCCGGTCCGTTCTCGATCGTATGGGCGCACCACGCGCATGTGTCAACCACGCGCAGGGACTGCTGGGCGCCGGTCCGGCATCCGGGCCGTAGTTGACGAGAAGCGAGATGTACTGCTCAATTGATCGCATGAATGCCGAGCAGCGCCTGGTCACCCGTGACCACATCGACTTCGGTCGGGTGTGGTCCGCAGCGTGTTGCGCCTGACGCGGCAGCGGGCCGTCTGACCGGCCCTTCCCTCCCTCGGTGACCCCGTTGCGGGCCGAGTTCCTCCCTTCGCAGCACCGTCGTACGCATGCGCTGAACACACGCTGAATCCGCGTACGAACGGTTTTGCGAGACCTGACACGCGCTGCCGCCGCCCGACCTCGGCCGAGGCTCATGTCCCGGCGTCATCACACCTGCTCACCACCTGGTTCCCAGCACCCTGAAGCGCCGTCACACCCGGCCGCTCCGAGGGCTGCTCCACCGTGCCCGCGTGCTGCCCACGGCACGGCCCCATAAGACTTGAGGAAAGGCCATCTCCCATGCCAGTGGAATTCCTTGGCATCGCCGCCACCAACGACGGCTCCGAAACCACCCCGCGCTCCGGCGCCGCTTTCGACAAGGAGTACACGCTCCGGCTCGCCCGGGCGCACGAGGACCACGGCTGGGACCGGGTGCTGTTCGCCTACGGTTCCGGGTCCCCGGACCCCTCGCCGGCTGCCGCCTACATCGCGAGCAGGCTGGACCGCCTCCAGATCCTGCTCGCCCACCGGCCCAACGTCTCCTACCCGACCTACGCCGCCAAGACCTTCGCCACCCTCGACCAGATCAGCGAGGGCCGGCTGACCGTGCACTTCATCACCGGCGGCAACGACCGTGAGCAGGGCCGCGAGGGCGACACCCTCACCAAGGACGAACGCTACGCCCGCACCCGCGAGTACATCCGGATCGTCAAGAAGATCTGGACCACCCACGAGCCCTTCGACCACGAGGGCGCGCACTACCGCTTCCACGACTTCGTCAGCGATGTCTTCCCGGTCCAGCAGCCCCGCCCGAACGTGTCGTTCGGCGGCTCCTCGCCCGCCGCGTATGCCGCGGGGGGCGCCGAGGCCGACATCTACTGCCTGTGGGGCGAGCCGCTGGAGAAGACCGCCGAGCAGATCGAGGCCGTGAAGTCCGCAGCGAAGGCCGCGGGCCGCACCGACGTGCCCCGCCTCCAGGTGGCGTTCCGCCCGATCATCGCCCCGACGGAGGAGCTGGCCTGGGAGAAGGCCCACCGCACGGTCGGCGCGATCAAGGCCCGCAAGGAGAAGGACGAGGCGATCACCAAGCGCCACAACGGGCCGGCACGGCCGCAGAACGCCGGCTCGCAGCGGCTGATCGCGATCGCCGAGGCGGGAGAGCGCTACGACCGTGCCCTGTGGACCCCGACCGCCGCCGCCACCGGTGGCGCGGGCAACTCCAACGCCCTGGTCGGCACCCCGGAGACGGTCGCCCAGGCGCTCCTCGACTACTACGACCTCGGCGTCGACATCCTCTCGGCCCGCGGCTACGACCTGCTGGGCGACGCGATCGACTTCGGCCGGTACGTGATCCCGATCGTCCGCGAGGAGGTCGCCAAGCGCGACGCCGAGCGGGCGGCCCGCGGTCCGCAGACCCTCGCGGCGGTGCACGGATGACCTCCGTCGCACAACCGCCGTCGCGCTCAGCCGAGCCGGCAGTCATTCACGTCACCGTGTCCGACCCGCGGGTGAGACCCTTGCTGCGCGAGCTCGGCGACGAGTACTCCACGCGCTACGGCAGGGACGCGCACACCGAACTCGCCCGCTACCCCGACGAGGAGTTCACCGCCCCACACGGCGGGGTGCTGCTCCTGCTCCTCGAACACGGCGAGCCGGTCGCGGGCGGCGCCTTCCGCCGGTACGACGAGACCACGGCCGAGCTGAAGCGGATCTGGACGCACTCCGCCCACCGGAGGCGCGGTCTGGCCCGCCGTGTCGTCGCCGAGCTGGAGCGCGAGGCGAGCGCCCGCGGCTACCGGCGGATCTACCTGACCACCGGGCCGCGCCAACCCGAGGCCCGCGGTCTGTACCTGACGACCGGCTACACCCCGCTGTTCGACACCGAGGCCGACCCGGAATCCATCGGCCCGCTGCCTTTCGAGAAGCACCTGCCGGCCGCACCACCCCAAGGAAAGGCAGCCAGCCTGTGAACGTCCGTGGCACCGGAACCCTTCTGCGTATGGCCGCCACCATCGCGCTGCTGCCCGTACTGACGCTGACCGCCTGCGGGGCCGGCGGCGCCTCCGGCACCACACCGGCGGGTGCCCAGGCATCCCCCACACCGACCGACGACCCGGTCACCGCCGTACGCAAGGTGGACTCCGTCGCCGCCCTGCTGCCCGCCGACGTCCGCAAGGCGGGCACGTTGCGGGTCGGCAGCTCGATCGGGTTCCCGCCCGGGGCGTACTACCCGAACGGGCAGGACAAGCCGCCCGCCGGCCAGGACATCGACATCGCGGACGCGGTGGCCAAGGTCCTCGGCGTGAAGTTGGAGCGGCAGGACGCCTCCTTCGAGACGATCCTGCCCGCCCTCGGCAGCGGCAAGTACGACTTCGGCACCGGCAACTTCGGCGTCACCATCGAACGCCTGAAGACCATTGACTTCGTCACCTACATCAACGACGGCCAGGGCTTCGCGGTGAAGAAGGGCAACACCGCGCTCAAGACTAAGGTCACCGACCTCGCCAAGCTGTGCGGGCTGACCGTCGGCACCGGCGCCGGCACCACCTTCGAGGCGACCCTCACCGCGCAGAAGGGCGTATGTGCCAAGGCGGGCAAGAAGCCGTACGACGTGAAGGTCTACTCGGAGAACGGGGCGACTCTCACTGCGCTGCAGCAGGGCCGGATCGACGTGATCATGTCGACCATCAACGGCCTGCGCTACCAGGCGGCACAGCCCGCGTCCGGGACCGCCTTCCTCGGTGAGTACCACCGCCTCGACGTCGGCTTCGCCTTCAAGAAGGGCTCCCCGCTCACCAGGGCGCTCCAGGCCGCCGTCAACGAGTTGATCAAGGACGGCACATACGCCCGGATCCTCAAGAAGTGGGGCACCTCCCCCTCCGCGATCGAGACGTCGCGGATCAACCCGCCCGAGCACACATAACATGCGAGCAGGAACACCACGATGAGACCGACCACCGACACCGCGCCGCCCGGCGCGGCCATCCCGGGCGGCGGCCGCGAAGCCCCGCCCACGCCGGACGCCCCTGCTTCGCTCAAGGTCGTCCCCGCCCGCCACTACGCCCGCTGGGCGTCGGCTGCCGCCGTGACCGTGCTGGCTGCACAGTTCGTGCACGGGCTGGCCACCAACCCGGTCTGGGAGTGGAGCGTCTTCCGCGACTACATCCTGTCCGAGACGATCGTGCAGGCGGTGTCGGTGACCCTCCAGCTCACCGCCTACGCCACGGTGCTGGGATTCCTCCTGGGAACCGTCCTGGCGTTCATGCGGCTGTCGCGCAGCCCGGTGCTGCAGACCGTCGCCTGGACCTACATCTGGATCTTCCGCTCCATCCCGATGATCGTCCAGCTGGTGTTCTGGTTCAACCTGAGCGCGCTGTACGACAGGTTGGGCATCGGCATCCCCTTCGGCCCGGTGTTCTGGTCCGTCGACAGCAACAGCATCATCGGCACCATGGGTGCCGCGGTCATCGGGCTGACGCTGCACCAGGCCGCCTACGCCGCCGAGATAGTGCGTGGCGGTGTCATCGCCGTCGACCACGGACAACTGGAGGCCGCCGCGGCGCTGGGCATCCCCCGGCTGCGGCAGATCCGCCGGATCGTGCTGCCGCAGGCCATGCGCGCCATCCTGCCCACTGCCGGCAACGAGATCATCGGCCTGCTCAAGGGCACCTCGGTGGTCTACGTGATGGCCATCGGCGAGCTGTTCTACCAGGTCCAGGTGATCTACGGCCGCAACGGGCGGGTGATCCCGCTGCTGCTGGTCGCCACCGCCTGGTACGTGGTGCTGACCTCACTGCTGTCCATCGCGCAGTACTACGTGGAGCGGCGCTACGCCCGGGGCGCCAACCGCACCCCGCCACCCACCCCGCTCCAGCGCGCCCGGCGCTTCGTCCGCACCCTGCGCGCGGCGGCCGCCCAGCGCAACCAGCCCGTCATACCCCTGAAGCCTTTGGGAGACAGCCGATGAGCGACGTGCCGGTGGCCGTCAAGGACGCGAAGCCGACGGTCGACGACGTGATGGTGGACGTCCACGGCGTCCACAAGAGCTTCGGCCCGCTGGAAGTGCTGCGCGGCGTCGACCTCCAGGTCCGCACCGGCGAGGTCACCGTGATCCTCGGCCCGTCCGGCTCCGGAAAATCCACACTGCTGCGCACCATCAACCACCTGGAGAAGGTCAACCGCGGCTGGATCGCCATCGACGGCGAACTCATCGGCTACCGCCGCTCCGGCGGCAAACTGCACGAGCTCAAGGAGAAGGACGTTCTGAAGCAGCGCACCCACATCGGGTTCGTCTTCCAGAACTTCAACCTCTTCCCGCACCTGACCGTGCTGGAGAACCTCGTCGAGGCTCCCGTCTCCGCGCTGCGCCGCCCGCGCAAGGGGGCGGAGGAAACCGCCCGCCGACTGCTGGAGAGAGTAGGACTCGCCGACAAGACCGACGCCTATCCACGGCAACTGTCCGGAGGACAGCAGCAGCGCGTGGCCATCGCCCGCGCACTCGCCCTCGAACCCAAGGTACTGCTGTTCGACGAGCCCACCTCAGCGCTCGACCCGGAACTCGTCGGCGAGGTCCTCGACGTCATCAAGGACCTGGCCCGCACCGGAACCACCATGATCGTCGTGACCCACGAGATCGGCTTCGCCCGCGAGGTCGCCGACACCGTGGTGTTCATGGACGCCGGTGTCGTCGTGGAACAGGGCCCGCCCGCGGCCGTACTCGACGATCCGAGACACGAGCGCACCCGCGCCTTCCTCTCCAAGGTCCTCTGACCACCCCTCACCCCTCCCCACAAGCAAGGAGCACGACTGTGTCCACCTCGATCACCCGCCGCACCTCCGCCGCCGCGCTGGGACTGACCGCCGCCCTCGTCCTCGCCGCGTGCAGCAACCCCTCCGACGGCGGCAGGACCGAGGTCGCGGCCACGTCGGGCAGCAAGACGAAGATCAACGTGAGCCCGGACCAGGACCGCATCACCACCGACAAGGTCGACTCCATAGCAGCCGAGGTCCCGGAGAAGATCCGCAAGAGAGGCACCCTGGAGATCGTCGGATCGTCCGGCTCCGCTGCGCCCCTGACCTTCTACGCCACCGACAACAAGACCATCATCGGCGTCGAGCCTGACATCGCCTCCCTGGTCGCCGACGTGCTCGGCCTCAAGCTTCACATCAACACGGTCTCCTGGGAGAACATCTTCGTCGGCCTCGACAGCGCCAAGTACGACGTCGGCTTCAGCAACATCACCGTCACCGAGGAGCGCAAGGAGAAGTACGACTTCGCCACCTACCGCGAGGACAACCTGGGCTTCGAGGCGAAGAAGGGCAGCGGCCTGAAGATCACCGGGCCGAAGGACGTGGCGGGCCAGACCGTCGCCGTGGGCAGCGGCACCAACCAGGAGAAGCTGCTCATCGAGTGGAGCAAGGAGAACGAGAAGGCCGGCCGCAAGCCGGTGAACATCAAGTACTACCAGAACGACAGCGACACCTACCTCGCCCTCCAGTCCGGCCGTATCGACCTCTACCTCGGCCCCAACCCGACCGCCGCCTACCACGCGGTTACCACCGGGAAGACAGAAGTCGTCGGCACCTACTCCGGTGCCGGCTCCACCCTCCAGGGCCTCATCGCGGCCACCACCAAGAAGGACAGCGGCCTGGCCGAGCCGCTCGCCGACGCGCTCGACGAGATCATCGACAACGGCACGTACAACAAGGTGCTGGAGCGCTGGGGCCTGCCCGACGAGGCCGTGACCAAGTCCGAGATCAACCCGCCCGGACTGCCCAAGACCAACAAGTAGCCGCCGAGGACGCGGGGCCGCAGTACGCCGTGGTACGCGGCCCGGCACCAGTCCCACGCATACCTCTCGCTCCCGAAGGGTCCGCAATGGCCACCGTCCTGTCCGTCTCCGGAAGCCCCTCCGCCACCTCCCGTACCGCCCGCCTGCTGCGCCACCTGGATGCGCGGCTCACGGCACAGGGACACGAGGTGATCCCCCTGGACGTCCGCACCATCCCCGCCGAGGCCCTGCTCGGCGCCGACTTCCGGCACCCGGCGATCGTCGAGGCGACCGAACTGTTCGCCCGCGCCGACGGGGTCGTGATCGGCACGCCCGTCTACAAGGCCGCCTATTCCGGGCTGCTGAAGTCCCTGCTGGACCTGCTGCCGCAGTACGGCCTGGTCGGCAAGACGGTCCTCCCGCTGGCGACCGGCGGGAGTACGGCGCATGTCCTGGCGATCGACTACGCGCTGCGCCCGGTGCTCAGTTCAATGGGCGCCGCGCACATCGTCCAGGGCTGGTTCACGCTCGACAAGGACCTCGCGGTGGGCGTCGACGGCACCCTGACCGTCGCGCCGGGCCCCGCCGAGGCCCTCGCACAGGTCGTCGACCAGTTCTCCGGAGCCCTCGGCAGCCGTACGGCCCTGCAGGCGGCCGCCGGACGAGCCGCTTGACCGTGACCGCCGACGACAAGGGAAAGGCGTGAGCCTCACCTTCCACTGGTTCCTGCCCACCAACGGCGAGGCGACAGCCGTCATGTCGTCGTCGGCGGCCACGGCAACCGGTCACCGCAGCCGGCGGTGACCGGCCGCCGAGCATCGGCTACCTCACCCAGATCGCCCGCGCCGCCGAGCATCTGGGCTTCACAGGCGTGCTGACCCCCACCGGAGCCTGGTGCGAGCACGCCTGGCTGACCACCGCCATGGTCAGCCGGCACACCGAGCGGCTGAAGTTCCTGGTCGCCTTCAGGCCCGGCTTCGTCTCTCCCACGCTCGCCGCGCAGATGGCGTCCACCTTCCAGCGGCAGACCGGCGGCCGGCTGCTGCTCAACGTGGTCACGGGCGGGGAGAGCCGTGAGCAGCGCGCCTACGGCGACTTCCTCGACAAGGACGCCCGCTACGCCCGCACGGACGAGTTCCTCGAGCGCGACGGCCGCAAGACCCGGTTCACCGCCCACGGCGCCCCCTGCTGGAAGCCGCCCGCCGCCGGCCCGCTGCCGCTGGTCGCCGTCAACGCGCCGTGCGTCATCCGCCGTCGCGCTCTCACCGAACTGGCCGTCCGTGGCACTCCGGCCACCGTGGTCGCCGAGGCCGCATACCTCGCCGGCCTCCTGGACGCGGCCCGATCCGGGCTCGGTGCCGCGCTCCTCGCAGTCCCCGGCGGGCAGTACCCCGACGGGCTCACCCCACGCCGGGACCTCCCCGCGGTTTCGCCCGTCCGGCTCGGTGCCCTCGCGCGACGGGCTCCGCTCCCTCCCTGACCGGTGCCGCCGCCGAGGCCGTGCGCGCCCTGCTCGCCTCCTGCGAGACAGACCGCGCGGCGTAGCGCTCTCCTCCCATCATGTGAGACGCCGGGCGATACACGGTGAGGCCCTCTTGACGTGACACGAAGACCGCCTGACACTCCGAAGGAGAGATTCCTAGTGAACTGGTAGGAAATGATGGAGCGTCTGGAGCCGCCCGCCGACCGCGCCGTGCGCGCGGGACGGTCGCCTCTCCTGCTGACCTCCCGCCGTCACATCGATCTCCTGCGTGTCTGCAGCGCGGCGAACCCTCTGCGCTGACACCGGCGGTGCCCGTCGGCACCGCATCCCCGCCGGGTACGGGTACGCGCCGACGCCGCTGCGCGCCCATCACCCCACGTGCGCCGCCCACCGCACCTGAAGAGAACCAGAAGCCGAACCCGGACCCTGGGAGACATATGCCCGCCGCACCCCTGCCCACCGTGCCCTCCCTCCCCTCTTCGCCGTCGTTCCGGGGAAGGATCGGCTGTGACGCGAGCAGTGGCTACTACGCCGCGTCGCGCCGTTACCGCCTCCACCTCTCGCTGTCCTGCCCCCACTGTCTGCGGATCGCCATCACCCACAGCCTGCTCGGCCTGGGAGAGACCCTCCCGGTGGCACTGTTGCCGGCAGTGCCCGACAGCCCCGACGGCGGTCACTGCGCTCTGCGCCCGTTGTACGAGGCCAGTTCACACCGGCATCCCGGACCGGCCGCCGCACCGGTGCTGAGCGACGACTGGACGGGGCGGATCGTCAGCACGGACACGCCGGGCATCCTCCGGGACCTGGCCCGGCACTTCGGTGGTGACGGCTCCGGCCGGCCCGCCCTCTACCCACACGGCGCGGAGGAGGAGATCGAGGCCGTCGGACGCCTTTGCGAGTACCGCGTCAATGAAGCCGCACAGCATGCCGGGCAGGCCGGCGCCGACGCCGCGACGCGGCAGACTCACCTCAGTTCCCTGCTCCGCGCTCTGAGCTCACTGGAGTGGCGGCTCGCCCACCAGGACTTCATCCTGGGCGACGAAATGACCGCCGCCGACGTGCAGTTGTGGGTAACCCTGGTGCAACTCGACACCGTGCACCGTCTGCACCTGGACGCCGCCGCGGTCCACCACATCGCCGACCATCCGCACCTGTGGGCCTACGCACAGCGGCTGGCCGCCCACCCCGCCTTCGGCACCCACCTCGACCTGGACGGCATCGCCCGCCGACACCATGCCCCCTGCCAAGGGCTGGAGGCCGCAGGGGCGGCCGTGCAGATCCTGGACTGGCCCGTACACATCGTGGACGGGGCCGCCGCCCAGCCCGCCCAGCACTGTCCGGGCGGCTTCATGGAACCGCAACACGCCCTCCACCTTCGTCCGTCCGGATCCGTCTAGCCTGCGACGACAGGGGCCCTGCCGTGCCGCAGCACGGCAGGGCCCGTTCGGAGCAGGACAAGCGGCCGGAAGAGCGGAGGTGACGGTGTTGCCCCCCGTTTCCCGCGTGCTCGTCCTCGCTGTCGGGCTTCGCGCCGAGCATGGCTGCGTCCGCCTGTACTCCCGGCCCCACATCGACCTGCAACGGGTGGCCGGCGCCCTCTGTTGTTCCTGACCTGTTCCTCGCCGCTGGGCCGCATCAGGGCCGGTGATCACATACGGTCGACCAGGAAGGCACCCTCCTCATGTCCGCACATCCCCCTCTCCACCTTGCCGTGGCGCTGGACGGCACCGGCTGGCACCCAGCTGCATGGCGCGAGCCGGACGCCCGGCCCCACGACCTGTTCACCGCCGGCTACTGGGCCGACCTCGTGACCGAGGCCGAACACGGCCTGCTCGACTTCGTTACGTTCGAGGACTCGCTCGGGCTGCAGTCCTCGCACCTCACGGAGCCGGACGGACGCACCGACCAGGTGCGGGGCCGACTGGACGCGGTGCTCGTCGCCGCCCGGGTCGCACCGCTGACGCGGCACATCGGGCTCGTGCCGACCGTGGTCGCCACCCACACCGAGCCGTTCCACATATCCAAGGCGATCGCCACCCTGGACTACGTCAGCGCCGGTCGCGCGGGCCTGCGCGTCCAGGTGTCGGCACGGCAGAACGAGGCCGCGCACTTTGGCCGCCGTGCCCTCCCACGTCTCCGCTTCGACGACCGGGACACCCCGGACGGCCGCGAACTGATCGATGAGCTCTTCGAGGAGGCCGCCGACCACATCGAGGTGGTGCGCCGCCTGTGGGACAGCTGGGAGGACGACGCGGAGATCCGCGATGTCGCCACCGGGCGGTTCATCGACCGCGACAAGCTGCACTACATCGACTTCGAGGGCAGGCACTTCAGCGTCAAGGGCCCCTCGATCACCCCTCGGCCGCCGCAGGGACAGCCCATCGTCAGCGCGCTCGCGCACCAGAGCGTGCCGTATCAACTGGTGGGCCGTTCGGCCGACATCGGTTACGTCACCCCGCACGACACCGACCAGACTCGCGCCGTCATCGCCGAAATCCGTGCCGCCCAGGCTGAGGCAGGGCGGGCGGAGGAGCCACTGCACATCTTCGGTGACCTGGCCGTGTTCCTGGACGACGATCCCGCCGCGGCCGAGGACCGCAAGGCCCACCTGGACGGCCTGGCCGGCCACACGTACACGAGCGACGCTGAGGTGTTCACGGGTACACCCGGGCAACTGGCGGACCTCCTGCTGGAGTGGCGCCGGGCCGGCCTGAACGGCTTCCGGCTGCGTCCCGGAGCGATCGGTCACGACCTGGAGCAGGTCACACGGGGCCTGGTGCCCGAACTCCAGCGCCGAGGCGCCTTCCGGAACGCCTACGAGGCGGACACCCTGCGCGGGCTGCTCGGACTCGCCCACCCCACAAACCGCTACGCCGCTGCCTGAGGCCGGAGGAGCCGTACGACCATGAGCAAGCCGATCACGAGCAAGGCGACCACGGGCAAACCCCTGAAGCAGATCCATCTCGCGGCCCATTTCCCCGGCGTCAACAACACCACCGTGTGGAGTGACCCGCAGGCGGGCAGCCACATCGAGTTCAGCTCGTTCGCGCACTTCGCACGGACCGCCGAACGAGCCAAGTTCGACTTCCTGTTCCTCGCCGAAGGGCTGAGGCTGCGCGAACAGAGCGGCCAGATCTATGACTTGGACGTCGTCGGCCGCCCCGACACCTTCACCGTCCTCGCCGCGCTCGCCGCCGTCACCGAACACCTCGGCCTGACCGGCACCATCAACTCCACCTTCAACGAGCCCTACGAGGTGGCCCGCCAGTTCGCCAGCCTGGACCACCTCTCCGGCGGACGCGCCGCCTGGAACGTCGTCACCTCCTGGGACGCCTTCACCGGCGAGAACTTCCGACGCGGCGGCTTCCTCCCGCAGGACCAGCGCTACTCCAGGGCTAAGGAGTTCCTGTCCACCGCCACCGAGCTGTTCGACTCCTGGCACGGCGACGAAATCGTCACCGACCAAGAGTCCGGCATCTTCCTGAAGGACGCGCAGGCCGGAGCCTTCGTCCACCAAGGACAGCACTTCGACATCGCCGGCCAGTTCGACGTCCCGCGCAGCCCGCAGGGCCGCCCTGTGATCTTCCAGGCCGGTGACTCCGACGAGGGCCGCGAATTCGCCGCCTCCAGCGCCGACGCCATCTTCAGCCGGCACAGCACCCCAAAGGCCGGCCGGGACTTCTACGCCGACGTCAAGGGACGCCTGACCCGCCACGGCCGAACCCACGACCAGCTGCTGATCCTCCCCGCGGCGACCTTCGTACTCGGCCACACCGACGCCGAGGCGCAGGAGCTGGCGCATGAGATACGACGTCAACAGGTCAGCGGCCAGACCGCGATCAAGTACCTCGAACACGTCTGGAACCGAGACCTCTCCGCCTACGACCCGGACGGCCCGCTCCCCGACATCGACCCGGACCCCGGTGAGAACACCATCGCCCGCGGCCGGGCCAGCGTCCGGATGTTCCGCGACCCGCTCGCCGTCGCCAGGCAATGGCGCGAGCGCGCCGCAGCGGAGAACCTGTCGATCCGCGAACTGGTCATCGAGACCACCGGCCGGCAGTCGTTCATCGGCTCCCCGGCCACCGTGGCGGAGACCATCAACGCCTTCGTCCAGGCGGACGCAGCAGACGGCTTCATCCTGGCCCCGCACATCACCCCCGGCGGCCTGGACGAGTTCGCCGACACCGTCGTCCCGCTGCTCCAGGAACGCGGTGTGTTCCGGCACGACTACACAGGCACCACGCTCCGCGACCACCTCGGCCTGGCACACCCCGACACGCGCGCGGAGCCGGAGACCCGGCGGGCGGCGTCGTGAAGTTCCTGGCCATCACCCTCATCGTGCACGCCCCGGATCCGGTGACCGGCGTCCAGAAGTCCACCAACGAACGCTTCCGCGAGGTGATCGACAACGCGCTGCTGGCCGAGGAACTCGGATTCGACGGCTTCGGTGTCGGCGAACGCCACGAGCGGCCGTTCATCTCCTCCTCACCACCGGTCGTCCTCAGCCACATCGCCGCGCTCACCTCCCGGATCCGGCTGTTCACCTCCGTCACCACCCTCAGCCTGCTCGACCCGGTACGCGCGTACGAGGACTACGCGACCCTGGATCACCTGTCCGCAGGCCGTCTCGACCTGATCATCGGCAAGGGCAACGGCACCGCCCAGCGAGAGCTGTTCCACGTCACTCCCGAGGACCAGTGGGACCGCAACGCCGAGAGCTACGAGCTGTTCCGCCGGATCTGGCGGCAGGACAAGGTGAGCGCCTCCCCGCGCTTCCGCCCCGAGCTGGCAGACGCCGAGGTGTGGCCGAGACCGCTCCAGCAACCCATCCGGGTCTGGCACGGCAGCGCGACCAGCCGGGAGTCGGTCGAACTCGCCGCCCGCTACGGAGATCCGCTCTTCTCGGCCAACGTCACCCACCCGATCGAGCCGTACGCCGAACTCATCCGCTACTACCGGGAGCGATGGGAGCACTACGGCCACGACCCGGGTCAGGCCGTCGTCGGCGCGGGGACGGCCGGCTACCACGCGGCCCGCACCTCACAGCAAGCGATCGCCGCATACCGGCCGGTGTTCGAGGGCTATCTCGCCTTCCAGAAACGCCTGGGCGTCGAGCCGGTGTTCGCCACCCTGGAGGACTTCGTCGAACGTAGCTCGGCGCTGATCGGCAGCCCTCAACAGGTGATCGACAAAGTGCACCGCTACCACGAGCAGTTCGGGCACAGCGTGCTCCACCTGCACGCCGACGCAGGCGGTCTCACCCACGCCCAGCACCGTGCCTCGCTCGAACTCTTCCAGTCCGACATCGCCCCCGTTCTGCGGCGCGACATCCCTGATCCGCCGTTCCCCTGGGCTCCGGTCATCGCCGAGCCCGAGCCCGAGCCCGTGTCCGAGCCCGAGCCCGTGTCCGCATCCACATCCGCATCAGGGTCCGCATCGGCACCCGCGCCCACCGACCGCTGAGGAGCAACACCCGACCATGTCCGGCATCCCTCTCGGAGTCCTCGACCTCGTCCCGGTCCCGTCCGGCTCCACCGCCGCAGAGGCGCTGCGCAACACCATCGACCTCGCCCAGCAGACCGAGCGTCTCGGCTACACGCGCTACTGGTTCGCCGAGCACCACCTCAACCCGGGCGTGGCCGGGACCTCTCCCGCCGTCGTGCTGGCCCTGACCGCCTCCGCGACCTCCACGATCAGGATCGGATCCGGGGCCGTACAGCTCGGTCACCGCACGGCCCTGTCCACCGTCGAGGAGTTCGGGCTGATCGACGCCCTGCACCCCGGGCGACTCGACCTGGGCCTCGGCCGCTCGGGCGGACGTCCCCCCGGACAGACGGCAGGACCCCGGCCGACCACGACCCCGGTCGTCGACGGGCGCGCCCCCAACGGTCTGAAGATCCCGCCACGGTTCTCCCCAGAGCACCTGATCGGCTCGCCCCGTTTCCAGCTCCAGCAGCAGCTCCTGCACCAGCCCGGCGCCGACCCCCAGGACTACGGCGATCAGGTCGACGACATCCTCGCGCTCCTGCGCGGCGACTACCGCTCGGCGGACGGGATCGAAGCGCACGCCGTCCCCGGCGAGGGCGCCGAGGTGCAGGTATGGATCCTCGGCAGCAGCGGCGGACTGAGTGCCGACGTCGCGGGTCGCAACGGCCTGCGCTTCGCGGCCAATTACCACGTCAGCCCGGCCACCGTACTGGAGGCGGCCGAGGGCTACCGCGCCGCGTTCCAGCCGTCCGACCACCTCGACAAGCCCTACGTCAGCGTCTCCGCCGACGTCGTCGTCGCCGAGGACGACGAAACCGCCCGGGAACTGGCCACCGGCTACGGCCCGTGGGTCCGCAGCATCCGCACCGCCGAGGGCGCCATCCCCTTCCCGACCCCGGAGCAGGCCCGCGCCCACGCCTGGACCGAAGCGGACCAGGCCCTGGTCGCCGACCGCGTCGACACCCAGTTCGTCGGCTCCCCGTGGCGCGTCGCCGACCAGCTCGAACAACTGCAGGAAGCCACCGGCGCCGACGAGCTGATCATCACCACCATCACCCACGACCACGCCGACCGGGTGCGCTCCTACCAACTCCTCGCAGAGGAGTGGCACCGCCGATGAGCCGGTCGAGGCCCGGCTCCTGAGATCGTGCGGCAGCCATGTCCGCGTGCCTGCCCGACCGTCCCGGCGGGCAGGCCTGGTATCGCCAGCCCCGGTCTACGGCACCTTTCCGCGCAGCCGTCGACACCGTCGAGGGGGGATGACGCACAGGAAGCAGGTCGACTGCGCCTCCCCATCCATCACCACCGTGGCACCCTGCTCCCGCTCGGTGGCAGGAGACCCTTCGACGAGGCGCCAGTGCGAGGTGACAATACTGGGCGGACGTTCGAATGACCGAGAGCGGAAGTGGCAGGGTCGGTGGAACTGTACGGGCTGGCCGTCGGCCTGATGATCGCCGTGGTGACCGCGCCCGTGGGGGTGTCGGGTGCAGTGTTCCTGCTGCCCGTGCAGCTGAGCGTGTTCGGCGTACCCAGTCCGGCAGTCACCCCCACCAACCTGTTGTACAACGTGGTGGCCGGGCCTGGCGCCCTGCTGCGCTACCGCCGAGCGGGCCTGCTGAACAGCCCGCTGACCTGCCGCTTGGTGATCGGCACCCTGCCCGGAGTGGTCATCGGAACCGTGGTCCGGGTCTTCGCCGTCCCCGGCCCCACTGCCTTCCGCCTACTCGTCGCCGGACTGCTGATGCCACTCGGCCTATGGCTGATCGCCCGCACCCTCCGGCCCGCCCTGCCCGCCCCGGCGGCGGAGCCCTCCCCCCGCACCCTCACCGGCCTGGCCCTGGCCGTCGGCATCGTCGGCGCGATCTACGGAATCGGCGGCGGCTCCGTCCTCGGCCCCCTCCTGGTCGGCAGGGGCATGCCCGTGAGACAGGTCGCCCCGGCAGCCCTCGCCTCCACCTTCGCCACGTCCGTGGTCGGCGCCGCGACCTTCGCACTGCTGTCCCTGACCGGCTCCGGGGACGCCGCCCCCGACTGGTACCTCGGGCTGGCCTGCGGCCTGGGCGGGCTGATCGGCGGATACCTTGGGGCGCACCTGCAGCCCCGTCTGCCCGAGACCGCCCTGCGCCTGCTCCTCGGCACCCTCGCCGCAGCCTTCGGGGCCCTCTACGCCGTTCAGTCACTGCGATGACCAACGAGTCCCGGCTTCGAGTTCCGCGGAAGGGGGCGGGTGTGTCAGTTTTAGACGCTCCTGACCTGGCCCGACTGGCCAGTCCAGTCGGTGCTGGTCGGCGCCCGGCTGGCGGGCGCCGCGAAGATCAGGCCGGCACGGCCGTCCTCGTCGCCGTGCCGCAGATGAACGCCCGCTCGCTGCGCGACACGGAGATGGAGGAATCGCGCGAGCGACGAGACGCAGCACTCGCAGCTGGCCGCCAGGCAGAGACCGCCATGCCGCCATGCAGGCACTCCGCAACGCCAACCAGCGGCTGATGGTCGGGAACAGCCGGCTGATCGCCGCAGATGCCCCGGAACCAACCCGGAAAGCCGCAGCCGCCCGTAAGCCGCCCGGCCCTTGAGAGGCCTGCCGGTCAGCCGAACGCCGAAAAGGCGCGTTCCTCCCTCTCCTTGTGGGAACGCCGCACTGAGCTCCAGTCCAGCGCTTGCCGTGCTTGGGCCTGGGTCTGCTCGGCCACCTTCCGGGTCTCGGCCAGGACGTCGCCGCGCTCCTTGACCAGGCGGTCGTAGATGGGCGGGTGATCGGATATCTCTGCGGTACTCATGACACCCGATCCTCCCCGCTCCCCGGTGATCTGTCAGGCCCGAAAGTGCACCCGGCGGCGGATCCGTCGGAAACAACCGCTGCGATGCGCGCCGGCACTTACCCGTCCCCGTCCAACTTCTCCGGTGCCGGTTGCCCAACGGGCGGCCTACGGCGTGTCGTCGGCGGGGGTGTAGTCGGTGGACAGGGTGAGGTTCTCCCAGGTGTCGAGGTCCCGGCCGACCGCTTCGCGTCCGGCCCGTACCAGGCGCAGGGCGTCGGAGCCGAGGACGAGGTGGGCCGGGGGGTTGGGTTCGTCGAGGATGCGCAGGAGGGCGGCGGCGGCTTTGGCGGGGTTGCCGAGCTGCTTTCCGCTTGCGGTCTGGCGGGCGGCGCGGATGGGTTCGAACAGCTCGTCGTAGTCGGGGATCGATCGTGGCGTACGGATCATGGAGCGGCCGGCCCAGTCGGTGCGGAAGGAGCCCGGTTCGATGGCGGTGACGTGGATGTCGAAGGCGGAGATTTCCTTGCCGACGGCTTCGAGGATGCCTTCGAGGGCGTACTTGCTGCCGCAGTAGGCGGAGACGCCGGGGAAGGAGGCCAGTCCGCCCATGGAGGTGACGGCCAGGACGTGCCCGCGCCGGCGCTCGCGCATGAACGGCAGGACGGCTTGGACGGTGGCGGCGGCGCCGAAGACGTTGACGTCGAACTGGGCGCGCAGGTCGGCCAGGGGCGTCTCTTCGAAGGTGCCCTCCAGGCCGTATCCGGCGTTCGCGATCAGTACGTCGATCGGTCCCACGGACTGCTCCACCTCGCCGACCACGGCGAGGACCGCCGCGTCGTCGGTGACGTCCAGGAGGCGGGCATGAGCGCGCTCGGGGTGCAGGGCGGTGAAGGTCTCCGCGTCGGCGTCCTGGCGGACGGTGCCGACGACGGTGTGCCCGGCTTCCAGGGCGGCGGTGGCGAAGGCGCGACCCAGACCGCTGCTGACGCCGGTGATCAGGAAGATCTTGGTGGTGGGTGTCATGCCTGGTGCTCCTTGTAGAGGACGAGGTGTTCGTGGAAGAGGACGCCGTCGCGGATGTCGCCGGTGGCGGTGAAGCCCGTGTCGTCGACGTAGTCGAGGTGGTTTCCGGTCACGGTGTAGCGGCCGGTGTAGGCGCTGGACCGGGTGCCGCGGGCTTCGTCGTAGCGGCCGTCGGGCAGCAGTTGCTGGCGGATGTGTCCATCCGCGGTCACCCACATCCCGACCACGTCCCCATTCACGTCACTGGTCCTTCGCCCGGCGGCTTCCTGCGCCGGGCTCGACTGGTTCCTCGCCATGCGCTCCTCCTCGTCTCGCGGTAGTGACCACCAGAGTGGACGGCTTGGGGGAAGGCAGCCAGGACGAGTCGTGCCTGGGTACAGCACACCCAGGCACGCGAGTGGAGCGCCGCTTAGCCTGGAGGGGTGACCAGCAACGACCTCGGAGATTTCCTGCGCGCCCACCGCGCCCGCCTGCGCCCCGACGATGTCGGGCTCGCCTCCTACGGCGCGCGCCGGGTGGCGGGGCTGCGGCGGGAGGAGGTCGCCGTCCTGGCCGGCATGAACAGCGACTACTACGCCCGCCTCGAACAGGGCCGCGAGCGCAGGCCCTCCTCACAGATCATCGAGTCCATCAGCAGCGCCCTGCGCATGGACGACGAAGCACGCGAGCACCTGTTCCGGCTGGCCGGCACCGCGCCGGACGGCGAGCGGCCGCAGCCAAGAGAAGTGGTCAGTCCTGCACTGCGCCAGCTGCTGGACGGATACCCGACCGCCGCGGCGTTCGTCCTGAACCCGGCCAACGACTTCCTGGCGTCGAACGCGCTGGCTGACGCACTGTTCTCACCGTTCGAGGACATGGACAACATGGCTCGCATGACGTTCCTCGACCCAGCCGCCCGCAGCTTCTTCACCCAGTGGGGGCGGGCCGCCGAGGCGGTCGTCGCCGGACTGCGCCACGCCACGGGGCTCGACCCGCACTACCGGCGCCTGCACGGCCTTGTCGACTCCCTGACCGAGCAGAGCGAGGAGTTCGCCGCCCTGTGGTCCTCGCACACCGTGCACGGTAAGTCCCATGCCGGCAAGGAGCTCCTGCACCCCGACGTCGGACCGCTAGACCTTACGTACCAGACCTTCGACGTCCGCGGCGCGCCCGGCCAGCAGCTGGTGATCTACCACGCTGAACCCGGCAGCCACGGTGCCCAGGCGCTCGCCCTGCTCGGCAGTCTCCACGCCACACGCCACCAGGAATCCGCCACAGAGCAGTGACACCCCGGCACGGCCTTGTGCCGGTGAGCCCCTCGCACCACGGTGCGAGGGGCTCACCGGCACAAGGCGGGTGTGGCTACTCGGGGTGCTGGTGGCGCAGGGCCGGCAGTGTCGGGAGGGCGCCCAGGGGGACTCCGGTGGTGGCGACGCGCAGGATGACGCCGAAGCCCTGGCTGGTGAGGGCGTCGGCCAGTTGCGGGCCCAGGCTCGCGCCGATGAACATGCTGCATGCATAGAGGGCGACGGCAGCGCCGCGGGCGTGCGGGGCGGTGGCGTTGACGGTCGCGACCACAGCGGGTGCTCCGGTCGCGACGGCGGCCATGAACAGCAGCAGCGCCACGGCCAGCAGGATCGTGCGGCCGCCGAGCAGGGAAGCGGCGGTAACGCTGACGGCGGCGGCGCCCAGGGCGAGTACCAGCCGCCGCGGTGCGGCCAGCCGCGACAGGACGGGCGCGAACAGCGGCACGGCCACCAGTGCGGGCAGGGCGCCGGCCCGCAGGATGAGGATCGCGGTGGGATGCCCGCGATGCCGGGGGGTCCGGCAACGGCCACCGCCGTGTACACAGCGACGAATGCGCCCATCAAGGTCGCGGTGGCCACGTACAGGGCGACCAGTCGGCCCCGGCGCAGCAGCCGCGGCATCATGGTGAAAGCCCGGAGCAGGCCCTCGCCGGTGTCCTGGCGCGGGGTGGGGCGCAGGGTGCGGCGGACGGGCAGCAGGCTCAGGCCAAGAGGGCGGCGCTGATGAGGAACACTGCGTGCCATCCGGGCCCGGCCGCGACGGCTTGGGCTGCGATCTGCATGAGGACGGCGGCGCCGAGCATGCCGCTGGTGACACAGGTCAGAGCGATCGCGCGCCGCTGTGGTGCGAGGTGGTGGGCGATGGAGGAGAACGCGGCGGGCGCGAACGCCGCAGCTGTCAGTCCCTGGACGACGCGCAGCGCAATGGCCCAGGTCAGATTAGGGGCCATGCTGACCGCAGCGGTTGCAGCCGTTGCTGCGACCAATCCGGTGGTCATTACCGCACGCGCTCCGTACCGGTCCGTCAGCGGGCCGGCGACGAGAAAGCCGGCGGCGTAGGCGAACCCGAATGACGTCGCGGTCCAGGTGACCTGTCCGGTCGTGGCACCCAACGAGGTGGCCATGGGGTGAAGCAGGGCGCCATGGGGTGCCCAGAACTGCCGATTCCGCACCCCGTCCAAGCCATCTTCGAGCCGAGTCGACGAAGGGAGAAGTGCTGCGGCCTGACGGTCTCTCCCAGGTGCCGCTTAAGAGGATGTCTCACGTGGTGAGTTCGGCGAGTCTTTTGTAGCAGGTGAGGGCTGCGGCGAGGCCGAGGAAGGCGAGGAAGTGACTGCCTTTTCGCTCGTACCGGACAGTGAGGCGGCGGTAGCCAAAGAGCCAGGCGATCGACCGCTCGATCTTCCAGCGGTGCCGGCCAAGGCGCTCACCGGACTCGATGCCGGGTCGGGCGATCCGAGGAACGAGGCGGCGATCGCGGAGCCAGCGCAGGTGTTCCGCGGAGTAGTACGCCTTATCCGCGCGGACCTTCACCGGTCGGCTGCGGCTGGGTCCGCGCCGCGAGCGGCCGGCCGGTATCCCCAGGATGAGCGGGCTGAACGCCTGGCTGTCGTGCAGGTTCGCACCTGACACCGCCACGACCAGCGGCAGGCCTGCCCCTCGAACAGCACGTGTGCTTTGCCGCCCTTCTTACCGCGATCGACCGGATTCGGCCCGGTCAGCGAGCCCCCCTTTTTTGCGCGCACCGACGATCACGGACGACCAGTCCAACTAACCCCTGGCGCCGAGTTCGTCCAGCACCGCCCGGTGCAGTCTGCGCCACAACCCGGCCTCGGTCCACACGCTGAACCGACGGTGCGCGGTGGCCGCGATACACCGAACGATTCCGGCAGATACCGCCACGCACACCCACTCGTCAGTATGTACGCCACAGCCGTGAACACCGCCCGCTCGTCGCGCGGAGCGGTCCCGCCACCGTGCGGTCGAGCCGCGAACGACGGCAGTAGCGGGGCGACCAGTTCCCAGAGCTCATCAGGAACCAGACGCTTCGACAGATCAGCCCTCGCGGCCGCCATCATGCCGCTCGAACCTCAAGTCACGTCGCACAGACCTCTATGCCTTGGCCGAGGCGGCCGATCTGGCGGCCTGCTTGATCTTCGCGTAGTAGGCGGCGCGGGCTTCCTCATCGATCTGCATCTCATGTTCGGGGCGCATCCCGGTTCGGCCGTCCACGCCTTCGCGCAGGATGTCGGCGTGCCCGGCATGCCGGTTGGTCTCGCCGAGGACGTGGACCATGACGGCGAACAGGTTCGTGTTGGAATGGGGATCCGGCCACCAGGGCACGTGGCCGGGGGCATCGAGGAAAAGCTCGTTGATCGTCGCGTCCGAGTGTTCCCACGTGCGCCGGTAGAACTCGATGATCTGATCGCGGGTCTCGCCCTCAGTCGCCCACAGATCGCTGCCGTCGTGGTCCTGCCACCGGGACAGCGGTTCCGGGAAAGGGCGGTCGAAGACCTCGCCAAAGTACCTGGCCTCGACGCTGGCCACGTGTTTGACCAGGCCGAGGAGGTTGCTCCCGGTCACTGTCAACGGTCGGCGGGCGTCGTATTCGGACAAGCCGTCGAGCTTCCAGAGCAGCGCCTCGCGGTCCCGCCGCAGTCTGCCGTGCAGGTTGTCCTTCGCGAATTCATCGATCATGCGGCATGAGCCTGCCATGGGCTACTCGCGGCCTCAAGATCACGTGCGTGGACTGCAACGACCGGAAGAGCCGAAGTCCGGCCATGGCCAGCGCCCTGAGCTGCCACAAGAAGCCGAGGAACTTGCCACGTGACACAACGTCCGGTTCTACCGGGCCCTGTTCTCCGGCCGGCTCCTGAAGGCGCCTCAGCTGAAGGAGATGATGTCGACCGTCTCGCCCAAGAACCTGCCGAGCTTCTCCTACGGCCTGGGTCTGATGAAGATGACGCTGTCGTGCGGCACCGAGATATGGGGGCACAACGGCGGTATCCAGGGCTCCATTTCGCAGTCCATGGCCACGGCCGACGGTGAGCACGTGTTGAGGTCGTGGTTGTTGGAGATCATCTCTCCGGCGGCGCCCGCGAAGGAGGGGTTGAGTTCGGTGACGTCGTAGGTCGCGCTGTTCGGCTCTCCCGGTCCGGCCAGTTCCCCGGTCAGCTTGGAGTAGGCGCGTCCGCTGGGTCCTGCGACGCGGGCGCGGGTGCCCGGCACCGTGGTGGAGTCCAGGTGCAGGGGGCGCAGGATCCGCTGCTCGATCTCATGGGCGTACGAGTGTCCGGTGGCCTTCTGGATCACCATGGAGGCGATGACGTAATTGGTGTCGCTGTAGCTCCACTTGTCGCCGTCGCCGGTGGGGACGAAGACGGGCTCGTGCTTCATGGCCAGTTGGACGATCTGGCGGGGCGTCCAGGTGTCGTACCGGTGCTTGAGGAAGTCGGTGCCGAACTCCTTGCGCTTGAAGTCCTCGTCGCCGGTGTAGCTGTAGATCCCGCTGGTGTGATTGAGGAGCTGCCGTATCTTGATCTTGCTGCCGTCGTGCCCGTTGCCCCGCACCAGGCCCGGCAGCCAGTGGTCCACCGTGTCGTCCAGGCTCAGCCTCCCCTCCTCCTCCAGCTGGAGCATCACCGTCGCCACGAACGTCTTGGTGATCGAGCCGATCCGGAAGCGGTCGTCGGCCCGCGGCTTGCGGCGGGTCGTCAGATCCGCGGTTCCCGCACGTCCCGCCCAGGTGTCGTTCCCCAGCTCGGCGAGCGCGATCCCCCCGGGCACCCCGTCCTGAACCACCGACTCCAGGGCCGCCCGGGTGGCCGCGTGCCCGTCCCGCGCCGCCGAGGCGTCCGCGGTACCGGCAGCCGAGGCCGGCAGGGCGAGACCGGCGCTCATCACGACCGTGGCGACCATCCCGACGGCAGCGGCCCGCAGCCTGCGCTCCCCTCGCGGGCGGCCACTCTCCGTGGACGTACGTGAACCGTTGGCAGCGTGCGGGAACTCGTACACGAAAGACTCCTGTCTCTGGTTGGTGACGACCTGATGTCAGCCCAGTATTTTCGATCAAGGTCCGGGCCCGGGATACCGCTGACCACCCGCTTGAAGGTGGGGCTACCCCCCCGGCCGCCGGTCGGCGTGGCGGCTCGTATCGCCCGTTGCCGGGGCGCACCAAGATCCAGCTCGGCCGCAGTGCGCCATGCGCGCACTGCTCAGCCGAGGAAGTCGACGCGGTCGAAGAGGCCGTCGCGCACCCGGTAGGCCACCAGGACGCGGACCGGTTCGCCCCAGGCCGTGGGCGACTTCGTGGTCGCCCACGACGAGTCACCCCAGGATCGCGGCCCTGCACCGCCCCTTGGCGAACAGCGCCGCGTACGCCTCGCGCAGGGACTCGCGCCCTTCCAGCCGGCTGCCGTCGCGTCGGTGTACGACGACGTCCTCGACGTAGGTGGCGGCGAAGGCGTCGATGTCGTGCTGGTTGTAGGCGGTGAGCTGCCGCTCGTCCACCTCTCGAGGATCGGTCATGTTCATCGTCCTTTCGTCGACAGAGCGTCTCTTCGACATGCGACGGCGTCGTGCAGACGGGTTTCGGGCCGCCGGGCGGCGGGCGCGGTGCGTCCGGCGTACGGCGCGTGGCCGTCGGTAGCGGCACGGGACAAGCTTTTCGTCGTCCGTCTCGGCTCCTAGGTGTATTGATCACGAGCGTTGTAGACACCTGGGGGGTCTTGAACATGACGAAGACCTCCGGTGTGGTGGGAGCTGTCTAGGAACTCACCGCACGGAGGTCTTCGTGTCCCACCGTAACGCCGGGCTGACCGTCTTCGGGAGGCTTCTGCTGGTCGAACGTGTCCTGTCCGGCCGTCCGGTGGCTCACGTCGCCGCCGAGATGGGCATCTCACAGGCCACCGCTCACAAGTGGATGCGCCGGTGGCGAGCCGAGGGCCAGGACGGTCTGCACGACCGCTTCAGCCGCCCACACACGACGCCGCACCGAACCGCAGACGTGATCGAGGCGCGAGTGTGCGAACTGCGCCGGACCCGCAAGCTGGGGCCCCGCGCGGCTCGGCCCGATACTGGGCCTTCCCTCCTCGACCGTGCACCGGATCCTGACCCGCCACGGCCTGCACCGCCTCGCCTGGATCGACCGGCCCACCGGTGCCGTAATCCGCCGCTACGAACGCGAGCGGCCCGGCGAACTGATCCACGTCGACGTGAAAAAGCTCGGCCGGACGGCGGCCACAGAATCCTGGGCCGCGAAGCCGGCCGTCCCCACACGTGGGGTGAGATACGACTACATCCACTCCGCGGTCGACGACCACTCACGCCTTGCCTACAGCGAGATCCACCCGGACGAGAGAGTCGCGACATGCGCGGGCTTCCTTACCCGGGCAGCCGCGTTCTTCCACAGCCACGGCATCCCACGCGTCGAGCGGGTGCTGACCGACAACGCGCAGAGCGCTCTCGCCCAACTGGGCGGCGACGGGAAAACTCACCCGCGCCTACCGCCCGCAGACCAACGGCAAAGTCGAACGCTTCCAACCGCACGATGCTCGACGAATGGGCCTACCTGCTGCCCTACACCTCAAACGGACGAGCGGACCGCAGCACTGGCAGACTTCCTCCCCACCTACAACCACCACCGCTGCCACACCGCACTCGGCGGACACCCGCCCATCAGTCGTGTGAACAACCCTGCGGGTCGATACACCCAGGGCCTCATCGGATCTGTGACGCGCTGGTTGGCCTCGCTGGCCCGGAACCCTCGGGGCACGAGTTGCAGCTCCGGCTGCGTGCTGATGAGCGCGGCAGGTCGTGGAGTCGACGCTGACCATGCTCCAGTCGATCCGGCCTTCGGCATCAGCGTCGGTCTGGACGGCCCGCAGTTGGGCGTGACATCTGACGATAGAGCCTAGAGAAACGATGGTGGCATGACCACACACGTCGACACCAAACCGACCTACCTCGCGGTGCTGGCCGTGCGCGAGGCCCGCATGCCTCTTCTCGGTAGCTGCCTGGCTCGCATGTCCTTCGCCGTGCTGCCGCTGTCGCTGCTGCTGTCGGTCCGCAACGCGACGGGATCGTTCGCCGTAGCCGGACTCGCATCCGGTGCACTGTCGGCCACGCTCACCCTGTTCGCGCCCGCCCGCGCCCGGCTGATCGACCGCAAGGGCTCACGCACCGGACTGATCCGGCTTACCGTCCCGTACCTATTAGGGCTCGCCGCGCTGATCACGCTGGCCGAGACGGGGGCGCCCACCGCAGCGCTGCTCGGCGCTGCGGCGGTCGCGGGAATGTTCGCACCGCCACTCGGACCAACGATGCGTGTCTTGTGGGCGAAGATCCTGCACGGCCGCCAGCCCCTCCTGCCCACCGCCTACGCCCTCGACTCGGTCACCGAAGAAGTGGTGTTCACCATGGGGCCCCTGCTCGCGGGCGGCCTGATCGCGGTCGCCGCACCACTCGCGTCGATGATCACGGTCATGGCGCTGATCACATCCGGTACCGCCTGCTTCGTACTATCCGCAGCGACCGCCGCTGCCCCCGCCTCAGACGCACCCGACGCGGGCCGGCCGCACGGTCGGCCCATGGCCCTGCCCGGCATGCGCACGATCGTGCTGTCCTTCGGCGGGGTCGGACTAGTCATCGGAGTGCTCCAGGTCGCGCTCCCGTTCATCGCCACCCACGCGGGCTCGCCCAGTGCCGGCGGCGTCCTGCTGGCACTGCTGTCGGTGGGCAGCGCAGTCGGCGGCCTCACCTACGGGCGGATCAGCTGGCGCGCAACACCGGTGCAGCGGTTCGCGGTACTCGTCACAGGGTTCACGCTGACGGTGCTGCCGCTGTGCCTGACCGAAAGTCCCGTATTGGTCGGGGCATTCGCCTTCCTCGTGGGGCTCTGTCTCGCCCCGCTGTTCATCACCGCCTACCTGTTGGTCAACGACCTGGTGACAGCGTCGAGGACCGCGCCGACCGAGGCCAACACCTGGGTGTCCACAGCCAACAACGGAGGGTTCGCCGCAGGCAGCGCCGCCGCCGGAGTGCTGCTCGAATTCCAGGGGCCCACCCTCACCGTCACCGCCGCGTTCGCCGTCGCAGCCGCGATCGCCGTCACGACCATCCTGCGCCGCCGGACCCTGGTCCCCGACGCCGCGAACGTTGAACCGTCCGCAGCCAAAACCATCGAGGCCGAGAGGTAGGGGGTCTGGCACACGGCCCGGCCTATCCCGAGGGCGACTGGTCCCGTCGCCGCCGCCACCGCCACCGGCCATCTGTGCCGCTGGACCGACGGACTCGACTCAGTATTCGCGGACGTCCGGTGTGGGCCCTCGTCGGCTACTGTGCCGGCAACGTCTTCGCCCTCGCCGATTCCCTCACCACAAGGGAGGCCGCCAAGGGCCACCGGCCACAGGTCGTGCTGTTCACCCCGGACGCTCACCCGCAATTCCGCAGCCGGATCGACGACAGGGAGTCCTCGCGAACGAGGAACGCGCCGGTCTACTGGCCGAAATGACTGCGATCCACAAGGTTACGCCTTCAACGCGCTGATCCCGGTGACCGGGCAGTACGCAGACGGCAACCGCTACCGCTTCGACGACGTCCGTCTCTCCGGCCGAGCCACAGTCCGCATGCACACCGGTGTTGGCCGCGACAGCCGCACCGACCTGTACCAGGACCGCCACCACTGCATGTGGGACTACTCCGACACCGCGACCCTCCGTGACAACCGCGACCGCACCGTCGACTCCGGGTCCTGGGGCCGGGGGCACCACCGCCGCTGCCCCCCCGAACTGCAGAACCGGAGAGGTGACTACTGCCGTGCCATTACAGCAGTCACCTCTCCACCCAGCCTGCGGTGTGCAGCACCGCCATGGCATTACCCGCACGCCGCAGGCATCCATGCCGCCAGCGGTCGGTTCATTTCACGTCGACGTAGTCAACGGGGGAAATGGCGGCACCGGTGGTGTGCCAGCCGCCGGAGTTCCACCGCCGGTAGGCATCGGCCGACGCCGTTACGGTGGCCTACGATCCCGCCGAGCTGGACTTCACCGTCTCCGTGGCTCAAAGACCCGGTTTCAACGGTGCGAAGGGGTTCACATGTTCCAGGCTTGGTAGCCGTTGTCCCAGCTCGCCGTGCTGCACGTGTGGAGGCGCAGGCCGTTGGCAGAGCTGTAGTCCATGCAGTCCCCGGTCGCCACGTTCTTCCAACTGACCCAAATGCCACCGGGGGCGTAGTAGGTCCGCCACTTCTGGTAGCCGTTGTTGTAGCTGGCGTCGCTGCATTCGTGAGTGCGCACGCCGGCACCGCTACTCCCGTCGAGGCACTGCTGCGTGGCCACGTTCTTGAACTTCCAGTCGCTGCCGACACGTTCGGCCCGCCATGCCTGGTAGCCGTTGTTGTAGCTCGCGTCGCTGCATCCGTGCATGCGAAGCCCGTTGCCGTTGCTGTCATCCAGGCAAGTTCCAGACCGATAGTTGACGAAGTTCTTGTAGCCGACGCTTGATGCAGCGCCGTCTGGAACGTTGTACAAAGGTGCTTCGGGCGTCGGCAGCGCGGGGGGGACCGTCACGACGGGAGACGGAGCACTCGTGCTCGAGTCTGAGGCCACGGCGCTGGGCGCAGCAGCGAATGCCCCGATCATTCCGATGATGGCGGCGGTCAGGGCGAAAGTCTTGCGCATGGGTGAAGCCTCCTGAATCATGATTCGTCTGGTTATGTGGGCACTACATCCTCCAAGCAGCGGTGCCCACGTTGGCGTTCAACGCGATGGGGCTCGCCGCTGGGACGGCGTGTCGCAGAGGGTGTTCCTCTGCTTCGGACGGAGCCATGGCGGCGGCTGCCGCCCGCTGTGCGCAACGGACCAAGGTCGGCACGTTGAGGAGTGGACAACCCAGGCCCGGTCCCAGCGCGACAGCACCCCAGGAGGAGAGTGCGGTATGTCGTCCCGCAACCCACCTTTCAAGGACAAGACATGACGCTAGATCGAATTCCTCAACCCGCACAGGGACCGGCGCGCCACAAGAAGGGCCTGACGCGCCAGAAGGGTCTGCAGCGTCACCGCGAATCGGAACGGCCCGGGACCACTGATGCCCCGCAGTTCCCAGGCACGATCGCCGCAGCCTTCACCCGTCTGAACGCCACAGCGGCCACACGGCTGGGAGTCAGTCCCGAGAAGTACGCCAATTTGGTCGGCATGGCCCCCGAACATTTGGCGGACGACCGATACCGCACTCCAGCATCCACCAATGTCCGTATCTGGGAACTCATGACCCTGCAGGCTCCATGGCATGAGGTCTCACTGCACATGGCCCACGAGAGCCCTCTGGGGGCGCTGGGGCTCTGGGACTACCTCGTAACTCAGGCGCCGACGCCTCTGACAGGGCTCCGCGATGCCGCCCGCTTCGTAGCCACAGTGGCTGACGCCGGCACCGAAGCCCTCCATATCGATGAGGACGAGCAGCACATCACCCTCAGCCACATCAATGCCGCCGACCTCAGTGACGATGTCGCATCCGCTATACGAACTTACTCCCTGAGCCTGTTTCGACCTCGGATCAGCGAGAGCACTCGCCGTGACATCACACCTATCAAGGTCACCCTTGCAGCCCGCGCGCCCCGGACCCACCAAAACCTCGTACAGCTGTACGGCACACGCGCCATCGACTTCAGTAGTCCGGTCAACACCATCACCTTCAGGGCCGCCGACCTCACCGCACCACAGCCTCACGTTCCCGGCCTATCCACCCTGCTCCGAAGACACGCTGAACAACAGCTCGCTGATGCCATTCCCCTACAGAACTGGCTCGACATATTCCGGGCCGCCCTCCGGACCACCCAGGACGCCGAGATCCCCACCCTCAAGACCGTAAGCCGACAGATGTCTTGCAGCACCCGTACACTTCAGCGCCGCCTTGAGGAACACCGGACCACCTGGTCGCAAGAACTCCAGGCACTGCGCCGCGAACGCACACATCGTCTGCTCTCTACGACCGACCTCCCCCTCAGCTCCATCGCCGGCCGAGTGGGCTACGCCGACGCCGGCGGCCTGCGCCGTGCCGTCCAGCGCTGGACCGCGCAACCCGTCGCTGCGGTCCGTGCGCGCAACGACGACTGCCGTCCGGCGGGACCGACGAGCACTCGAGAAAGCTCCTGACGTCGACAGCCTCAAGGACACCGGGCACTACTGGTAGGACGGGTTCTGTCACCGAACCGCCGCCGTTTCCAGGGGGCTTCCCGTGGTCTCCTGCTCTGCCACGCTCGACGTACCGCGTCAGCTCGCCCTGTTCCTGTCCTCGCTCCTGGCCGCTCACCGCCGTACGATCGGCACCCCGCGCAGGTCCCGGGCGCTGAGCCCGTTCCGGCAAGCCGTGCTGGTGCTGCGCCGGCTCCGGCACGGCGCCTGCATCCACTGCCTGGCCCGCGACGCGGGCATCGCGAAGGCCACCGCCTAGCGTTACCTGCACGAAGCCATCGACGTCCTGGCCGATCAGGCCCCGGACCTGCCCGCCCTCCAGCACGCCGCGCCAACCGGAACCTGTCCCCGTCTGCTCGCGGCTGCTCGGGACGGTGCCTGTACCGGCCTTGGGCCACCGGGACAGCCGATATCGGCGAGCGCAGTCTTGAGTGGTGAGAGGACCCTGTCGACGCCGCGAGGGGCAGCCCGGACCCGGCTGCCCCTCGCGGTTACTCCCGTAGTCAGACTGGCATCTGTCAGGTCACTCGGCGGCGGATCCACCAGGCACAGAACCCGGTCAACGCCAGGGCGAGGCCGAGGTAGAGCCCGGTCTCGGCCCATTGAAGGGCCCAGAAGTTGCCGGCGGGCTGGTACGTCACCTGCTGCTTGTAGCCCAGGGCGCCGAGGTCGGCGAGGCAGCGGTCGACTTGCTGCAGGGTGGGTGGACCCGACTCGGTGTGCAGGCAGTCGGCGAAGGACGACGGCACGAGGGCCGGCTGACCGGCGGCGTTGAGCGTCTGTTGGGAGGTTTCCCAGGCACCGGGCACCTCGGGATGCGCGACGATCTGCTCGGCGCCGTCCTGGATGCTGATGGGGGCACCGCCCGGCTCGATCGGCACGGTGGTCCGCTCCGTGGCAGCCAGGTGGAGCCGGATCCACATCGGCGCGGCGATCTGGACGGCGGCGTAGACGACGAACGTGGTGGCCATCGCGGGCAGGGTGCGACGGATGACGAGGCCGAGGGTGACACCCAGGACGAAGGCGAAGGCGGCATAAGCCATGGGGACGACACCCCGTGCGGCAAAGGCCACCGGGTCGAGCCGCGGGAAGTATGTGTCCGTCGCGCCCCCACCGTTGACAGCCCGGTCGATGGGACTGCTCCACCAGCTCACCGCGAGGCTGGCCAGTCCGGCGACGGTCATGGCAGCCGCCGCACCAAGGCCCAGCTTGGTCGCCAGCCAGCGCGTGCGGGTGACGCCCTGGTTCCACGCGAGGTAGTGGGTGCCGGTCTCCAGTTCACGGGAGATCAGCGGCGCACCCCAGAACATCCCGATGACCGCCGGCACGGCAAGCACGACCAGCAGTCCCACGTAGTAGACGGTCTGGTCCGAACTGGAGACCTGGTCCACCAGGCTACTGCCGGCAGCCCGGTAGAGGTCGGCCAGTTGCGGGCCGGTGACCGCGAGGGCGGCGGCGAGGGCGGCGACTGCGGCGAACATCACGGCGGCCTGTGTACGGAACTGCTGCCAGGTCAGCCAAATCATCGAAGTACCTCCAGCGCGGGCCGGGTGTCACGTACCGCATCGGCGGGCCGGGTCATGTAGGCCAAGACGATGTCTTCCAGACCGAGCGGGCTGACGGTCCAGGACGGATCGTGGACCGCGGTGTCGGTGCGTACCAGGAGGGTGGTCTGCCGGTCGGTGTGGCTGGCGGTGATGACGTGCTGACCGGCCGGGAGTGTGTCCGGGTCCCGGCGCGGTCCGGTGAGCCGGTGGTGGCAGGCGACCAGGTCGTCGATGTCGCCGGCCACCTGCACCCGGGAGTCGACCAGCACGATGACGTAATCGCAGGTTCGCTCCACGTCGGAGACCAGATGGGAGGACAGTACGACGCTCAGCTCGTGCTCGGCGACGGCCTCCATCAGGTCCTGCATGAACTCCCGTCGGGCGAGCGGGTCCAAAGCCGCGACTGGCTCGTCCAGGATGAGGAGTTCCGGGCGCTTGGCGATGCCCAAGGTGAGGGCGAGCTGCGCGCGCTGGCCGCCGGACAACTTGCCGGCCCGCTGCTTAGGGTCCAGACCGAGGCGACGGATCCGGTCGCGCGCCACGGCGTCGTCCCAGTTCGGGTTGAGGCGCTTGCCGAAGTCGAGGTGGTCGGCGACGCTCAGCGCGGCGTAGGTCGGGGTGTCCTGGCCGACGAAGCCGACCTTGGCCAGCTGTTCCACACCCGCAGCAGGACGGCCACCGCACACCTCGATGGTGCCGGCCGTCGGCGTCAGCATGCCGGAGGCCAGGTTCAACAAGGTCGACTTGCCGGCGCCGTTGGGGCCGACCAGACCGACCACCCGGCCGACGGGCACGTCCAGGTCGCAGTTCTGCAGCGCCCAGCGCTGCTTGTACCTCTTGCCCAGGCCCTGGGCTCGCAAGACAGCGCTCACGCTACGTCCTCTCCGGCGGCGTTACGGAACGTGTTCACAAACAGCGCCTCGATGCTCTCGTCGTCGAGCCCGGCCAGCCGGGCCTTGGTCAGCCAGCGCTGCAGGTCCTTGCGCAGCGGTCCCTGCGCGGCGAGCGTGCCGTCGGCCAGCGTCCGGGTCACGAACGTCCCGACGCCGGGACGGGCGGCCACCAAGCCGTCGTGCTCCAGCTCCCGGTACGCCTTGAGTACCGTGTTCGGATTCACCGCCATCTGCCTCGCCACCTCCTTGACCGTCGGCAGCCGATCCCCCTCCTTCAGCAGGCCCAGACGCAGTGCATGCCGAACCTGCTGGACCAGCTGCTGGTACGGGGACAGGCCGGACCGGCTGTTCAGGTGGAACTCAATCACCGGTTCCTCCATTTATCTAGTTACCTAGCACTATAGCTCTCTGCGTCGACCATTCGGCAAGGCGTGCACTGCGGGCGCCGGCCACCGAGGGGAACCAGCCGCGCATGGGTGGCGCTCGCCAGACCTCGCTCGGGTGTCGGGAAACGACGGCACCCTCAAGTGATCAACGCACCACCCACGGATGATCATGTGATCGTGGAGGTACAGGTGCGTGACTACGGGTTCGCCGGCTCAGCAGGATGAGGTCCGGAGACGCTGGCGCGAAGGGCAGTCGTTCAGGTTGATCGGGCGGGTGCTGTAGGCACCGATGCAGCACGCCCGTCGGTTCCTGCACCAGAGCGGTGGCGTCGGCCTCACCCCGCAGACGCGGTCAGAGCGGCATCTGAGCGGCAGCGAGCGCGAAGAGATATCGCGGCATCGCCGCGGGAGAATCGGCCCGACAGCTGGCCAAGCGGCTGGGCCGATCTCCTTCGACTGTCTCCTGCGAGATTGCCCGCAACGGCGGCCGAGACCGCTACCGAGCTGCCTCGGTCGGTGCAGCCGCCTACGCGCGTGGGCGCCGCCCCAAGCAGGCCAAGCTCGCCCAACGGCCCGCTCTACGCGTCCTGGTGGAAGCCAAACTGGTTTTGTGCTGGTCACCCGAGCAGATTGCAGGATGGTTGCGACGGCAGTTTCCTGCTGACGCCTCTATACAGATCTCGCACGAAGCGATCTACCTCTCGCTCTACGACCCTCGTCGGCGCCAGGCGATTGACCGCAGCCTCACCCAGCGGCTGCGGTCAGGCAGGCCCATGCGCCGTCCGACGCGGCCATGATCAGCTGTGTGAGCGGGTCCCACATGGCGGGCTCGGGCCGGATCCCCTGCACGAGGACCAGGGCCTTGACCCCTGATGTTGAACACACGAGACACTGGATCCTGCGGATCTGAGGACGGACATCTCGTGGTCATGAAGAACTACCCGCCGGAGTTCAAGGCGGACGCGGTCGCGCTGTACGAGTCGCGGCCCGAAGCGACGATCAGGTCGGTCGCCGCCGATCTGGGGATCAACCCGGAGACCCTGCGGAACTGGGTCCGGGCAGCCGGAGTGAGCCGTCCCCGGGGACGGCGGACGCAGGAACCGGCCCAGCCGCCGGCCCCGTTGGAGGCTGAGAACGCGGCCTTGCGGAAGAAGGTTCGCGAGCTCGAGGAGGAACGCGAGATCCTGCGGAAGGCCGCCACGTATTTCGCCCGGGGAGACGCGCTGGTGAACCGCTTCCAGTGTGTCGCCGACCTCCAGCGCCGTTACGGCGTGAAGCGGCTGTGCACCATCCTCGGCGTCAGCCGCTCGAGCTTCTACTACTGGCGTCGGACAGCCACGGACCGGGCCGCCCGGCAGGCGGCCGACGCGAGGCTGGCCGCCCGGATACGGGCGGTGCACCAGGAATCGGACGGCACTTACGGAGCCCCCGGATCACCGCCGAACTCCGCGAGACGAGTGGTGAGGCGGTCAACCACAAACGCGTCGCCAGGATCATGCGGGCGTCCGGGATCGAAGGGGTCCGGTTGTGGCGCCGGCACCGCACCACCGTCCCCGACCCAGCAGCGGCCAAGGCTCCGGATCTGATCGGCCGCGACTTCGCGGCGGGCGAGCCGAACACGAAGTACGTCGGCGACATCACTTACCTGCCTATCGAGGGCGGGAAGTTCTGCTAGCTGGCGACCGTCATCGACCTCGCATCGCGCCGACTGGCCGGCTGGGCGATCGCCGGCCACATGCGCGCGGAGCTCGTGACCGATGCCCTGGCCGCGGCGATCCACACGCGCGGCAGCCTCGCCGGATCGATCATGCACACCGACCACGGAGCCCAGTACACGAGCCGGGCATTCGCAGAAGCCTGCAGGTCAGCAGGGGTGCGGCGAAGCATGAGCGCGGTCTGGTCCAGCGCGGACAACGCACTCGCCGAGTCCTTCAACGCGACCTTCAAACGCGAGACACTCCAGGGCCGGAAAGGGTGGCCCGACGAGCGCGAGGCCCGACTCGACGCCTTCCGATGGCTCCACCGTTACAACACCCGACGCCGACACTCCCGGCTCGGACAACGGTCACGGATCGACTTCGAGAACGCCCTCCACCTCACACCAACTACGCTGAAACCAGCCGCATAACCCGTGTTCAGGATTCGGGGTCAAGGCCCTATGGCTACTTCTACAAGAACGGTCGCTGGTCCACAACGAAGCGCTGGGGAGTCACCGAACAGGCGCTCAACCTCAACGACTGAGCCGGCTGCGTCGCCGTTGGAGCCTACGAGAACACGGACGCGCTGCGTCCTTCTATCGACGGTGACATATAGGCGGTCGGCAGGCAGACGCTGGTGCCACGGCCGACGTGACACGTCGGCCTCGGCGGTTCTCGTTCGGGGAACGGCCACTGTGACCGTTCCCCGAAGCCTGCGCGAGGTCCCGTAACTGACTCACAGCCTTGGCCTGCTGCGGTGGGGCTCAGAAACAGGCGCCAACTGCTCATCCGAACGGCTGACCACCCAAGAAAGCTCACACCGCTTTGGAACGCCGCAGTAGGCACGTGATACGGACGGCTGGGTGACTCCCTTGGCCAGAGACGGGTTGTGGCATGAGGCGATGCCGCTACCTCTTCAGGCAGGGTCACCGTGTGGGGGAGTGGCTGGCAGCTGTGCCGCCGATGGTCAACTGGTGGCGGGGTGGTCGTCCCACCATTCGCGTTCGCTCTTGCGCGGGTCCTCGACGACATGGTTGGTAGTGGCGCTGTTGTGGGCGTATGTCATGACGGGGCGCTTGGTGGTGTTGTAGGCGGCCCAGGAGACGTTGCCGGTCTTGGCGAAGTCGGCCCAGGCTTGGTGGAGGGCGGTGGCCAGGGCCTGGGGCGGGTTGGGTCCGGTGAGCTTCTTGCTGTCGGGCAGGGCCAGGGTGTCCCAGGCGAAGGGCAGGTCGACGCTGTGGCAGGCACCGATCTTCACCCCCAGCTCGTTGGGGGTGACGGGGGAGCGCCAGCCGAATTCGTACAGGTGGGTGGGGGCGGCGGCGGTGCGGGCTTCGGCGACGCGGTAGGTCGGGAGGCGGAACATGCGATCGCTCAATAGCGCGCAGGCCACGCCGACAGCGGCGTCGCGGGGGTAGGCGTTGGTGTCACCCTTCTTGTACTCGCTCCATGAGCCCTCCGGAACGCTGTACGCCTTCAGGTGTTTGTCGTACAGGGCGGGAATGTTCCAGCCCACCAGGATAGTGGTGACGATGAAGAGCCGAAATTCCTCTGTGGTGGTCCCCATCAGCACGGGGATGTTGCTGCCGGCGCCGTCGGCGATGGCGTCGATGGGGCGCCTTGGCAGTACATCCCCGTCGACGACGGGCATGAATGACAGGCCGCAGGAAGCCATGGTGCTCGGGCCGTACTTGGCGGCGTCCGGGCTCTGACTGACGGCGGCGCTGACGGTGTTCTGCGCGCCGAGGAGCTTTTCGGTGTCGGCGCCGGCCAGGGCTGCGGCGGTGTTCTCGATACCGAGTTCGTCTGCGACGGCCTTGAGGACCTTGGTGGCGTCCACGGGACTCTGGCCGAGGTGGGCGGTGCCGCTCTGCACGATCGCTTTGTGGAACAGGCCGTCATCGCGGGACATGAGCGCGAGGATGCTCATAGCGCCGGCGGATTCCCCGGCCACGGTGACGTTGTCCGGGTCTCCGCCGAACCGGGCGATGTTCTCGCGCACCCAGGTCAGGGCGGCGATCTGGTCGAGCAGGCCGCGGTTGGCCGGTGCGGGCGCATCCGGCAGGTAGCCGAAGCCGTACACACCGAGCCGGTAGTTGAAGCTCACGCACACCAGACCGTCGCGGGCGAAGGTGGCGCCGTCGTAGCTGGGCACGGCAGAGGAACCGGTGGTGAACCCACCGCCGTGGATCCACACCAGGACCGGCAATCCGGACGCGTCGGGATCCGGTGTCCAGACGTTCAGGTTCAGCCACTCCTCGCCCGCCACGTCGGGGTCGGATGTAATCTCTCCCAGCCGACCGCCCAGCGGCGGCTTGGGCGCCGTGGCACCGAAGGAATGGGCGGCGCGCACGCCCAGCCATCGCTTCGGAGGCACCGGGGCGGCGAACAGCAGGTCACCGGCCGGAGCGGCGGCGTACGGAATGCCCAGGAAACGGGCACCATCCTCGCCCACCAACCCGGAAACCCGGCCATGTGCAGTCTCGACCTCGACTGTGTTCTGCTCGGACACTCGATTCCTTCGGGCCGGTGATGGTGCGCCCAGGAGGCCGGCCACCCCCGTACAAGCGGCCCCGAACCGGTAAGAGGACCGGGGCGTCGGTGACCTACCCCACTGGTACACAGCGTCATGCCCGATGACAGAAAGTATCCGATGGGGTCGTTCTCTGATCGTCTGTTGGATGTGGATTCCATTGAGGTTCCGCACCCGCCGACCCACGCCGTGGGGGACGAGGAGACCGGCGTGCTGCGGCAGGCCGAGACCAAGACGCCCGGGTCGCTGGGTAAGGACCCGGTGGACTGCGCCAGGGTGCACGGGGAACGCCTCGCAGTGTCTCGCCTGCCGGTATCGTCAGGTGCCACATGAGAACTGTTGACAACGGGCACATTCGACGCAGGGCGATCAGGGGTGCGGGGAGCACGCGGAGGGTGTGATGAGCGGCTTGTGGTCGGCGCTTGTCGCTCAAAGCGTGAGGTGCTGAGCCAGCTGGAGCCCGGCGAGCAGATTGGGGGAGCCTGTGATGCAGGAAACGCCACAGGACGGGAGCACGATGTCCAGGCGGGCCGGGCTGCGAGCAGCGGTCTCATACGGCGGGGCGCTCGTGATCGGCGAAGCACGGGATTTCACCGGGGCTTTTTTGGACCGGGCTGCGGTGCGGGGTGTGGCGGTGGCGGGTGTGAAGCGGGGGGATGCGCTGCTGGTGGTCAGTGAGCTGGTGACCAACGCCGCACGGCACGCGCCCGGTCCGTGCACTCTCGCTCTTGACCTGCGGGACGGTCTGCTGGAGATCGCCGTGTCCGATACTTCGGTGCGGTCACCGCAGCCGCAGTCCTTCGGGCCTCAGCGTATCGGCCAGCACGGACTGGAGGTCGTCCTGGCTCTGTGCACCAGAGTCGTCACCGAAACCACCGACCGCGGTAAAACCGTTCGTGCCCACATCAATATCGTCTGAGGTCCACTTCCGGCCGCCGGAATTTCTCGATGGTTGACACCGGCAGGACAACTGAGCTGGGCTGAGGGCCAGGTCGCGCTCACGGCCGGCGGCGCCGAAGCCGCCCGAAAGGTGGCATCTTGCACAGCGAACGTCTACGGATCCGCACATCTGTCACTACTCCGCGCGGTATCACGGTCTTCACCCCCGCAGGGGAACTGGACTACAACAGTGCTTCCGCTCTGGAGACGGCCATCACCGCGACCGGTCGGCTGCCCTGCGCCGTCGTGGACTTCTCCCACATCACCTTCACCGACTCCACCGGCATCAACGCCCTGCTCCGCGCCAACCGCACCCTTCAGGCCGCGGGCGGCTGGCTCCGCCTCAGCAGCATCCCCGATACATCTCTGCGGCCCATGGAGATCGTCGGCCTGAACCAGGTCATCGACATGTACCCCACTCTGGAAGCCGCCCTCCGGACATAAGCGGCCCCCGTCGTCCTTCGCTCCGGGTCGACTGGCACGAGCCCGTCCAGCAGCGGCTTGCTCCGCCCCCTTCTATCCGTCCGAGGAGCCAGGGCCGTGCCATTCGCAGAACAGGACGGTGGCGTCGTCCTCCAGCCGTCCCTGGTGGTAGTCCATGACGGCGTGCATGAGACGCCGCAGGGTTTCGTCGACGGGGAGGTTGTCGGCTTGGTGGCGGATGATGAAGTCGGTGAAGCGTTCTACGCCGAATTCGCGGCCGTCGGTGTCGCGGGCTTCGGTGATGCCGTCGGTGAACAGCAGCAGCCGGTCGCCGGGTTCCAGCTGCTCGGTGCACTGTTTGATGGGCAGGTCGAACCCGGTGCCCATCGGCCCGGCCGGCGGACAGCTAAGCGTACTGGCCCAGCGGCCGCCGCGGATCAGTACCGGCAGCATGTGTCCGCGGTTGACCCAGCTGAACTTGCCGGTGTCCAGCTCCAGGTCGGCGAGGATGCCAGTGGCGTAGCTGCTGTGCCTGAACTGCTCGACCAGGGTGTCCTCGATTGCCACACTGGCTTCGGGGATCGTCGCGCCGGCGCGGCGGTGGCTGCGGCAGGTGGAAATCGCCAGGGCAGCGGTCAGGCCGGCGGCAGTGTCGTGGCCCATCGCGTCGAAGACCGCCAGGTGCAGGACGTCACCGGCCATCGCGTACTCGAAGGCGTCCCCGGCCACCTGGTAGGCCGGTTCCATGAAGGCGCTGATCGTGACCCGCTGGTCGGAGAAGGTCCGCGGCGGCATCAGCGCCCACTGCAGTTCCGCCGGTATCCCCATCGGCCGGGTGCGCACCAGCCGGGCATGGGAGTCGCTGTGGGCCCGCTTGGAGACCAGCAGCAACCCGGCCACCGACGCCAGCGCCCGCACCACGTCCTCATCGGGCTTGCCCCTGTCGCCGGGACCGGGTTCGACGTGCAGGACGCCCAGGCGCTGGGTGCCGTCGCGCACCGGAGCCCAGCAGGCCCCGCCGCTCGCCGGCGTCGTGACCTCTGTGAGCTGGTAGGCGCGGCCCGGCAAGGTGCCCTCGATCCGACACTCCTCGCCACCTTCGCCGGCGCTCAAGCCCACGCCGGTGACCTCGCCCAGCACATCCTCCTGAAGATCCGCCACGAACAGCCGCGCCCCACCCGCACCGGCCTCCTTCGCCGCAGTGTCGAGCAGACGGGGCAACTGCTCGAAGGGGGCCGTGTGACTGGCCTCCAGCAGCCGGGCCAGCGCCCGTGCCAAGCCCTGCGCCGTCATACCTGCCTCCGCAGCCCAAGACCCGTCAAGCCGACATCCCACTCTTCCGCCATGACCTATCCCTCACCAGCGCAAACCCCAAGGGGCCCGCGAATCGACAAGCACATGCCACCGGGAAGCACAGGACTCAGCCCGAAGGAGGGACCACCGGTGCGACCAGCCCACCCCGGCCCCCGGGTGGGGCGGTCATGACGACGGTCTCCACCAGTCTCCCACTCTGGCTTCGGCCAGTCCGCGTGGTTCCCGTGGCTGGTCACGCCCCCGCCCACGTCTCGCCCGCGCGCTCCTGGACCTTGTTGATCCGAGAGGCACTCCTCGGATGTCCGGTCTTGGGCAGCTGATGACAGAAAGGCTGCCGAACGAGTACCTGTGACAAGTCGAGTGCTTCAGCGGTGACAACCAGGCTGCTTCGACCGTTCCTGTTCGCCAGCTCAGCGGTCTTCGCCGGTGACAACTACCGAGCTTCGGCTCACCGGACCGATGCGGTCCGGGGCTCGCTCACGCGCCGGAGCCTGGCCTCTGTCCACAGGTTCCCCATGGCCGAGTGCTTGGCATGAGCGATGACAAGCAGCAGCTGGCCCCCCCCCGGCCGCAGGAAGGTCCTGGAGGCCCTCGCGCGGGCGGAGCGGAAGGTCTTCACCCGCCCCGCGCCGAATTCCGCCAAGGCACAGGTGAAATTCCTCCTCACGCGGGCGAAGGGGCCGACCAAGGATCTGGCGGAGCGTCTGGGTGTCTCGCGCCGGACGGTGGAGCGCTACCGCGCCGGGGAGCTGACGACCCACAGAAGCGCCGTCAGCCGCTCTGGTGGAGGAGACTGAATCCGAGTGGAAACCGCAGGTCAGGGCACAGGAAACTGTCGCCCCACCAGGCCCGCTCGGGCCTGGCCTGCCTGCGGGACACCATCACCGAACGCGGCTGGCCGCCGCTGATCTGGACGAGGCCGGACGGCTGCAAGTTCTGCGCCGATCCCGCCGAACTCCAGGCAGACGAGGTCGCGGTCATCCGCGGCAAGCTCACCGAGATCCGCCGCTTCATCACCGGAACCGTCGCCCCGCACGCCGTCCTGCAACCGAAGGGGCGGTGGATCAAGCACCTCAACACCCAGCTCAACTCGGTCGAGTCCACGCTCGATGTGATCGCCGACTTCACGACGCCTGACCGGTGGGACCGGCCGCAGAGCGACCGGTCCCACCCACCGTCTTGAGGGAGGAACAGTTGCCGCGTCGCCGCTGCTACCCCTCCGACACCTGGGACGACGAATGGGCGCTGATCGAACCGCTGCTGCCGGTACCGGCCTGCGAGACCAAGGCCGGCGTCGCCCGGAGAAGCACCCGCGCCGGGAGGTCGCGGACGCGATCCGGTGCGTCGTCGACACCGGCTGCAGGTGGCGGGCCATACCCCGGGATTTCCCGCCCTTTCTGTGGAATCAAAGATGTCAGGCGGTGTGTTTGTGGATTACGCCGAGGTAGAGGCGTTCACGATGGGGCACATGGTCGTCACGGCCAGGCGTGAAGAACACCGCGCAGATGTTCGCGGGTTGAGTAAGAATGCTGGATTGCTCTCCGAATGTGAGGCGGTCGTTGATGTCGTGGCGGCAGTCGACTGCGTCAAGGCCAGCAATCAGGTCTTCTCTGAGCACTGTGGACGGGTAGGACTCTGAGTCTGGCAAGACCAGGGGCGGCAACTTGGTTGTCGAGCCCGGCCGGAGACTGATCGAGATTCCGCTTACAAGGCGTTGGGTGATGGACAGCTCCAGGCCGTTCCAGGCGTGGGGATAGCCGTCAATGTCTGGTCTCATCCGGATGGCGGGGTGCGGGCGTCCTGGCCCGAGGAGATCCTCGGCCTGGGTCAGGGGCATGCCGCAGTGAAGCGGGCCGATACGGCCGGTCCGGGCGAAGTCGATGAGCACGTTCATCAAGGTCACGACGGTGACTCTGGCATCTTCTCGTGCTGGCCCACACCTGGATAATGTTCGAGGGGTCCTCAGCACGGCTCACCGGGTCGGCGCGATCGCGTGCGGGTGGTGAGGTCGATGGCCGGCAGCGGTGTCGCAGTCGCGGGGACGCCGATGTGGCTCGGTGTCGGCCCTGCGGGGGTAGGAACGTCGGCGAGTCGTTCGAGGAGCTTAGATGCGGACTTCCGGCTGTCTTCCCAGGACAAGGCCGAGCTGAGTGAACCGGATCTGGCGGAGAACACGATCGTCAATCGCGACTCGACGGTGCGAGCTTTCCAGGCATGGTGCGCGCAGCAGGACCTGCCGCGCCTCGCCTACCCGTGCACGACCGCGACGTACACCTCGTACGGAACGGCTTCAGCTCCTCGCCGAACGGGCGGGGACGCCGTACATCGACGACAAGAACGTCACCTCGCACTCGTGGCGGGCCGGCGCGAACACCGACATGGCCGAACAGGGGGTCCCGCTCGCCGAGCGGAACACGGCCGGCCGTCGGGCGGAGGGCTCCCACACCGCGGACACCGTCTACGACCGCCGCCACGGCGTCGGGACACGCGACCCGCTCACCAAGGTCCCGCAGTACGGTGGTCCCGCCCATGCGGCGGCAGCTCGGACGCGCGCTGAGGCACCGGGTGAGGCGGAAGGCCAGGAAGACTGAGGCGCGGGGGACGGGTCCTCACTGCCGTCGGCCTCGGCCAGGCCGCCTGATTCGTAAGCGCTCCGAACTCGCCATGAAAGACCGGCTCGGCCCTACCCTCATACAAGATCGTTGACACATGGTGCCACCCTGCACTCAGTAGCGCATCAGCGAGGACCCAGCTCCTGGGCGCTGCCCTTCACCGGAAATGACACTCAGCGCCATAGTGTGCGTATGAACTCTTCACTTCCCTCGGGGGCCTCCCAGGCTTGGGCGGCACTGGGTGCCGATTCATCGCTGCTCGACCGGGTGTCCTACGGCGGTCCATCCGGAGGGCTGCCGGCGCGGCTGCCCGTCATGGAGCTGGCGCGTGCCACTGTCGCGGTGTGCTCGCTCGCGGCAGCCGAGCTCACTTCCGGACGTACGGGGCGCCCCGTTCCCCGTGTGCAGGTTGATGACGAGGCAGTCGCGGCGGCGTTCCTCAGCGACCGGTTGGTGCGGGTCGACGGGCAAGCGTGGTCGACCTTCTCGCCACTGTCTCGGTTCTGGCGGGCGACCGATGGATGGGTTCGTACGCATGCCAACTACCCGCACCACCGGGCCCGATTGCTCGCCGCTCTCGGGGTGCCGGAGGACGTCGGCGGGGAGGAGGCGGACGCGGTGGGCCGGGCGATCGCCCGGCTTTCCGCGCTAGAGGTGGAGGAGACCGTGTACGCGGCGGGCGGTCTGGCCGTCGCGGCACGCGGCCCCGAGGACTGGGCCAAGAGCGAGCAGGGGGTCATGGTTGCGGGAAAGCCGCTGCTGACGACAGCGCGCCTCGATGATGCCCCGGACCGGATGCTTGGTGGCGCCGCCCTACCGTGCGCAGGGCTGCGCGTCCTGGATCTGACCCGAGTGCTGGCCGGTCCGGTCGCCACCCGAACGCTGGCGTTGCTCGGAGCTGACGTGCTGCGGATCGACGCCCCACACCTGCCGGAAAGTCAGGAGGCCCACAACGACACGGGAATGGGGAAGCGCTCGACCACCCTGGACCTGGGAGAGGCCACCGACCGTAGGCTCTTTGAGGGACTGCTCAATAAGGCAGACGTGGTGGTCACCGGTTACCGGCCGGGCGCGCTGGAACGGTTCGGACTGACACCCGAGGCGCTCGCCGAGCGCCGTCCGGGTCTCGTGATTGCCCAGCTCTCCGCGTGGGGCCGTTACGGGCCGTGGCACGAGCGGCGCGGTTTCGACAGCCTGGTACAGGTGGCCACCGGAATCGCCGAACTGGAGGGTTCGCCGGACTCGCCCGGTGCGCTGCCCGCCCAGGCGCTCGACCACGGCACCGGTTATCTGCTCGCGGCCGGCGTGCTGCGCGCGCTCACTGAGCAGCACCGCACGGGAGGCACCCGCCTTGTCCGTCTGGCCCTGACGCAGACCGCGCACTGGTTGGTCCACGATCTGGCAGCCGTTCCGGGCGAGGATGAGGGCTTCGAGGCCGAGCACTGGCTGACCGAGACCGCCAGCCCCATGGGCCGACTGCGGCACGTGCTGCCGCCGGTGTCGTACGAGGGGGGCCCGGTGAACTGGGCGCGCCCGTCGGGTCTGTGCGGGACGGACGCCCCGGTCTGGCACGGCGCCTGACGAATAGTTCGGGGGGCGGTGCGCCCGTTCCACACATGCGGTCACCGTCACGGCCGGCCGGCGTACGACCTGCTGCGGATGTTCGGCCGCGAGGGCCACCCGACACCGCTGGGGCAGGCGTTCGCCCAGTACGGGCGGATCGCCGAGACCGAGCACCTGCTCCGGGTCGTCGACCCGGTCGACGACTCCTACCGCCGGCAGATGAACCGGCAGCTCACCGTGCAGCAGTCCCGCCACAAGCCGGCCCGCGACGTGTGCCACGGCAAGCGCGGCACCGTCCACCAGGCGTACCGGGACGGCATGGAGGACCAGCTCGGTTCGCTCGGCCTGGTCCTCAACGCCGCGGTGCTCTGGACGACCCGCTACATCGACGCCGCCGTCACCCAGCTGCGCGCCGAGGGCCACGAGATCCGTGACGAGGACATCGCCCGGCTCTCCCCGCTCAAGCACCACAACCTCAACGTGCTCGGCCGCTACAGCTTCACCGCCCCCACCCCGGCCGGCGGCGGCCTGCGGCCGCTGCGCGACCCAGACGCGTCCGGCCTCGACGACGATGACGATGGCCAGGACGGATGACCCCTGGGCGGGAACGGGGCGTACGACGATCGAGCTGTCGGCTGAATACGCCGACTCATCACACCGGGGTCAGACCGAGGCGGTTTCGTCGTGGCCGAGGTTGCCGCCCAGTTCGCGGGAGGCTTCGGCCTGGGCGAGTAGTTCCTGGGCCTTGGCGGTGACGCCCTCGATGGCGTCGGCGCCGGCGACGAAGCGCAGCGGCGGCTGATCATGGTCGGCGAGGGTCAGCAGGGCGTGGGCGAGCTTGGTGGGGTCGCCGGGCTGCTGGCCGTTGATGCTCTTCCACGCTTCGACCGTGGCGGTGGTGCGCTCGGCGTAGTCGTCGATGGTCGGCTCGGGCCAGGTGGTGGAGGCGTCCACGAGCAGTTCGGTGCGGAAGTAGCCGGGCTCGACGATGGTGGTGCGGATGTTGTACGGGGCGATGTCGTGGTGCAGGGCCTCCATCCAGCCCTCGACGGCGAACTTGGACGCGGCGTAGGCGGAGGTGAACTCCGTGCCGACCTGACCGGCGAGCGAGGAGATCGTGATGACGTGGCCGTCGCGCTGAGTGCGCATGACGGGCAGGACGGCGCGGGTGACGTTCATCGGGCCGAAGAGGTTGGTCTCGATCTGCTGCCGCATGTGCTCCGGGGAGACCTCTTCGAAGTAGCCGGCGAAGAAGTTCCCGGCGTTGTTGATCAGGACGTCGATGCGGCCGAAGCGGTCGACCGCGGCCTGTACGGCCGCGTGCGCGTCGTCCAGGCTGGTGACGTCCAGCTTGGTGACCACCAGATTGTCCTGCGGGCCGCCCAGCGTCTTCTCGACCTCCTCGGGGCGTCGGCCGGTGGCGACGACCTGGTGGCCGGCCGCGAGGGCCCGGCGGACGATGTCCGTGCCGAGACCGCGTCCGGCACCAGTGACGAAAATGACCTTGCTCATGAGAGTTTCCTTTCGGGCACCGATCGCGGTGCCCAGTGCGTGGCTATGCCGAGCGTGGATGGGATCAGCCCTGTTCGGTGGGCATGATCCACAGCTCGCCGATGGCGGCGCGGCGGGGACGGGTGACCATGTAGGCGACGCCGTCGGCGATGTCCTCGGCGGCCAGGACCTCGGTCCCCTCGAAGTAGGGGTCGATCAGTTCACCGCGGACCTCGGGCTTGTTGTGCGTGCCCAGTTCGCTCTCCACGGCGCCCGGCTCCAGGACACCGACGCGCACGTGGCGCTGGGTGACTTCCTGGCGCAGGGACTCGGTGAAGGCGTGCACCCCGAACTTGGTGACGTTGTAGACGCCGAAGCCCTTGCTCGCCACCCGGCCGGCGTACGAGCCGATGTTGACGATGTCGGCGACCCGGCGCGGGTCCTGTTCGGCGGCCTTCAGCAGGTGCGGCAGGGCGGCGCGGGTGGTGTAGAGCAGGCCCTGGACGTTGATGGCGATCATGCGGTCCCACTCCTCGGCGTCCGCGCCGACGACGGGGCCCAAGAGCATCAGGCCGGCATTGTTGACCAGGATGTCCAGCCGTCCGTACCGCTCGATGACCTGCTGTACGGCGTTCTCGGCCTGGAGGCGGTCGGTGATGTCCGCAGCCACCACCAGCGCGGTGCCACCCGCCTGTTCGATCTCAGCGGCAAGGGCTTCCAGGCGGTCCTTGCGGCGGGCCACGAACGCCACTGAGGCCCCGTCCTCGGCGAGTCGGCGGGCGGTGGCGGCGCCGATACCGCTGCTCGCGCCGGTGACGAGTGCGACGGTGCCGGTCAGTTTCGAACCCATAGGGTGTCCTCTTCTTCAGACGTACGGCGTGAGGGCAGACGGCGGGCAGCGGCAGCGACGATCTCCGACGGCCTTACGGCGCGTATTTCTCGAAGATCAGTGCCGTGCACCGGGCCCGCTATCCAGGCAACCACCCGCCGACCCCGCCCGGGCCCCCGTACGGGGCACGGCTCTTCCGGGGGTCTGCCAGTACCCCCTTCCAGCATGCTGACCTGCCGGGTACCGCCGTACGGTGGACCCATGGACCGCAGCAGCGAGATCCGCGAGTTCCTGCGCACCCGCCGGGCCCGGATCACCCCCGAACAGGCTGGCCTCGCCCCGCACGGCGGCCCCCGCCGCGTGCCGGGGCTGCGCCGCGAGGAAGTCGCCCAGCTCGCCGGAGTCAGCGTCGACTACTACATCCGCCTGGAAAGGGGCCGCACCCAGGGCGTCTCCGAAACCGTCCTGGAGGCCGTCGCCCGCGCCCTGCACCTGGACGAGGCCGAACGCGCCCACCTCTTCGACCTCGCCCAGCCCACCGCCACCACCCGGGCCCGCCGCAAGCGCCCCCTCGCCCCCCAACGGGTCCACCCTGTCCTCTACCGCACCCTGGACTCCCTCAGCGTCCCCGCCGTGGTTCAGGGGCGACGCACGGACGTCCTGGCCGCCAACCGGCTGGCTCACGCCCTCTACACCGACTTCGAAGCCCGGCCCCGCCGCGAACGCAACTTCGCCCGTTTCGTCTTCCTCGACGAGGCCGCCCGCACGCTGTACGCCGACTGGGAGCGGGTCGCCGGCGACTGCCTGGCCGCGTTGCGCCTGTACGCCGGACGCCACCCCGACGACCCGCAGCTCACCGAGCTGATCGGCGAACTGTCCCTGCACAGCGACGCCTTCCGCCGCATGTGGGCCGACCACGACGTAATCGCTCACACCACCGGCACCAAACGCCTCCACCACCCGCTCGTCGGCGACCTCACCCTCGACTACCTGGTCCTGGCCGTCGAAGGCGACCCCGAACAGACCCTCACCATTTACACCCCCGAACCCGCCTCCCCCTCCGCCGAAGCCCTGGGCCTCCTCGCCAGCTGGACCGACACCTCCGCCTCCCGGCCGCAGGCTCCCGAAGAGACGTACAACCCGGCTGGCTGACCCGAGAGCTCCGGCCACTCAAGAGTGCCGACCCCCGGCGGGACGTCGTTCCGGCGGTATTCCGTTGCGTTAACCAAGGTTACGCAGCGTCATTCTCAGAAATGTTCATCTGTGAGAGTTCTGCGAGAGCCCTCGGAGTGATCACGTTTCCGCAGGCCATGCACATGGTGGGGGCGACGTGGCAGAGCTTGCCCGGGACGCTGTGCGGCGAGTCGTGCGGGTCCTTGCAGTTGCTGACCCCCATATCAAGTTCGCCGTCGCGCAGGTCGGCGCCCTGCGCGGGGGAGACACCGAGCGCGGCGGCGACTTCGGGGTCGCCCAGCCTGGTCTGTACGTCGGGCAGCACCAGGACCGGCTGACGGCGAGACGGTTGGAGAGCAGCGAACCTAACCAACATCCTGGATCTACAACATCCCCTCTCCAAGAGGCTGAGACATCGCTGGCGGATGGTGATGCCGCGGATCCAGTCGCCGCCCTCGAGTTCGGCGGCGCTAACGCGGCTCGCCCCCACACCGCTGTACCCGGGCGCCCGGCCCGGCGGCCGTTGATGGACGGCACCGTGACGTGCTGCCTGGTCGCGAGGACTGCGCGGCCGGAGTGCTTCCCGTCGTAGGGAGCGGCATCGACCGCCCTCTGCAGCGCGGTCAGGTCGTGGGTGCCGAGCACGTCCGGCGTCACGGCGCCGACCGAGGCGGCGACGTCGACGGTGCGGCCGTCGTCCAGGACGACCGGCGTGTGCAGCATCCGGACCAGTTGCTCCAGGCGCTGCGCACGGCGGCCGGGGGTCAGCTGAAGGACGACTGCGAACTCGTCGCCTCCGAGGCGGCCTACGGCGGCGTGCTGGCCCGCCCAGGCGGTGAGCCGGGCGCCGATCGACGTAAGGGCGGTGACGCCCGCCGAGTACCCGAGGCCGTCGTTGATGGCCTTGAACTTGTCGGCGTCGTAAGCGCGCGGGTACCGAGATGCCTGAACGCTGGCAGGCCGGAACCTGCGCGTCAGTTGATAGCTGCGGCGGTCCCGCACGCGGGTTCCGGCGAAGCTGCCGGAATCTGATTTTCCGAGCGTTCGCCGTGTTGCCGATCCAACTGGCTACCCGGCAGGCCAATGTGGGTTCGGCGTGCCGTCATCACTCATGTGCGCCCGTTGCCAGATTTCGTTCCAGTTGAACGGGGTTTCCGGCACGAACCGGTGCCGCTGCCCGCACGGACATGGCGCCAGCGCCCGCGCGCACCCACGGCACAGCTCGACCCAACCGTGCCCGGTCGAGCTCAGCACTCGTGGTCCCTCATCCCCGCAAGCCGGGCAGCCGGGCGGCTCGGCACCGTCCAAAATCGCGTTCTGCCGCCGGACGTACTCGGACAGTCGCAGCGACGGGTGGCGAAACGGGTCTTCGAACCAGGCACAGTCGGGGCTTTCCCACCAGCTCTGCAGCCACCACGGCCGAGGGTTCGGTACAGCCCGCCGCCCAGCCTGCTTTTCCGCCCGGCGTTGCGCGGCGTACTCGTCTGCCCGCACGAGCCACAGCACCCGCGCGTCGTGCAGTTCCTCCACCGCCCGCGCCAGCGCGTCCGGGTCCGCCTCCAACCGACGGGGGATCGCGGCGCTGAGCGTGAGGTGGTGGTATGTCGCCCGCAAGCCGTAGGGAGCAAAAACGGTGAGGCAAGTGCGCAACGCGCTGTGCCGCCGGTGGAGGGGGAGCCGGGCGTCGTGCACGTGCGCTCGGTGGGTCAGGAAGCTGGTCATGGTGTTGGCGCCAGGTCCAGTGCCCGTGCCAGGGCGGCAGTGACGGCGGCAGCGTGTGCTGGCAGGTGTTGTTCAGCCCAGGTTTCGGCAAGGCTGAGGAAGTCCTGCAAATCCTGCTGGGCGCCGATGACGAGCGTGCGTACCTGGTCTACCGACAGCTCGATCACCGGGCTGCTGTCCGTCTCGTGGGCGTCGAGCGTCAGCCGGACGATGTCGCCAAGACGTTCGGCCATCGAGGACGGATCGTGGCCGAAGTAGGAGCAGCCGGTGCCGTTGAGCACCTCCAGCCAGTCGCGCCAGGTCTCCAGGCCGTTGCAGCAGCCCGGCTCGACGAAGACGGTGTCGGTGGCGTTGTCGGTCACCCGGAAGCCGCCGGCGGCGAACAAGTCAGGCATGGCGAGCAAGCCGCGCAGGAAGGCGCCGAGCGGGTCGGTCGGGCACGGCCCGTGCTCCTCCTCCGGGTCGAAGTCGTTGCAGTCGGCGATCTGCATAACCGCCGTGCCGACCTCCGCCGGAGTGAGCTCCCCGTTTAGCACGAGGTAGCCATATGACTTGTGCTCGCCAACAGGCCAGAGCGCGAAGTCGTCGGCTGCGGAGATCTCCAGTACGGGTTGCATCACAATCACATGGGGATGATGCCGGACCCACTGCTACACCGCCACGGGCTTTCAGCTGGCATCGGGCTCGGAGCGGGCCCGCAACCTGGGCAGTTTCGCGGTGCGCTCCGGGCAGGCGGCGCCGACATAGCGCATGGCGGTCTGTGCGGTGATCCCGAAAAGCCGCATCAGCTTGAGGGGATCACCGGTGGCCAACGCCTCGTTGAGCATGCGGTCCTGCCGCAGGCCGACGAGCGTGACGTCCTTGGGGAGGGTCCTGCGAAGCAATGTTCTACTGACCACCGGATGATCCGGGTCGAGGGCCGTCTTCTGACTGACGAGAAGATGGAGGCTCGTCGATGCTGGCCAGCGGTGGTAGCGGTAGGCGAGCCACTCGCTGGCGAGTCGGTGGCTAAATTCTTTTAGGTAGAGGGTGTGCCGCAGCAAGCCGCGGCGGACTTCGAGGGTGCCGCGGGCAAGGTTGAGATCGGTTGTCCGAATCGTGCGGAGTTCTTCACCAGGCAGAGCGTGAACGGCCACCAGGGCGATGACCAGGCGGCTTAGGCACTGTTTCTCGGATCTCGTGACGTGGGTGAGGTGTTGGTCGGACCGGTGTGCAGTGGCGGGATCTGCCGGAGCGATTCGGGCCGTGGTAGACGGTCTATCAACGGCATCGTCGCTGGTCAGCGGATGGTACGTGGCAGATGCTGCTGTCCCGCATACAGGCAGCGGAGGACGCGGCGGGCGGCATCGACAGCCGTGCGGGCTCACCAGCATGCCGCCGGTGCGAGGAAAGCGGCCCCGGCCGCCGTCCCTCAAAGGGGGGCCAAGCGGGGGACGAACCAGGTCGATCCGGTACTGCGGAAGCTGACCACCCGTCTGGAGGCGGTGGTCAGATCGGCGAATGCCTGGGACGTTCCCGCGGAGGATTCACCACCACAATCCACCTCGTCGCCGAAGGACGCTGCAGGCCCCTCGCCTTCGTCCTGACCCCCGGACACTACGGTGACGGACCCCAGCTCGAGCGGGTCCTGGAGCAGGTATCGGTGCCCCGACCCGGAGTCTGCCGACCTCGTACCCGGCCCGACCGTGTCCTGGCGGACACGGCCTGCACCTCCCGCAGGAACCGTCGCTACCTGCGACGACGCGGCATCCCGCACACGATCCCCGAACGTCTCGACCAGCAGAGACACCGCAAGATCCGAGGCTCCCGAGGCGGACGACCGACCGGTTTCGACAGCGAGCGCTACAAGAAACGCAGCACCGTCGAACGCACCATCAACCGCCTCAAAGGCTTCCGTGCCGTGGCGACCCGCTACGAGAAGCGCGCCTACATCTACCTCGGCACCGTCACACTCGCAGCCCTCGCCATCTGGCTCAGAACATGATCCGAGAAAGTTTGCCTAGTGCTGTGACCGCTAAGGTTCGCCGGGGTGAGACGGAGGACCGTAGTGTTTGTGGAGATCGTCTTCGTGGGGCTGCCGGTCGACCGTGATGAGGTCGAGGAGGCGTTGGAAGCGGCGTTCGAGTTCGACGGTGAGATCACGGGCGCGGGCAGCGGCATGGGCCGTTGCCATCTTGACCTTGAGATCGCGGAGGGCTCGGACGCGACCGCGGTCCTGGAGCGGCTCCGGGCTGTGCTGTCTGAATTGGGAGTCGCGGACCACGCGACCTTGGATGTCAGCGAGTGATCAGGCTGCCATCCGCGCTCGTCCGCCCCAGCGGACGCCCTTCTCGCTGCGGACACGGGCGCGTTCGCGGCGTTCGGCCGCCAGGACATCTCGATGGCGGGCGTTGGCGTTGCGCCAGCGCAGGTAGACGTGCAGAGCCCGGGTCTGGACCGTGTGGTTGGGGTGGTTCGAGTTGGCGATGGTGAACTGCCGCAGCGGCCCGAAGTGCGCCTCGATCGGATTTGCCCAGGACGCGTAGGTCGGTGTGAAGCACAGTACGACCCGGTGCTTTTTGGCCCAGGCGCGGATCTTCTCACCCTTGTGCGCGGACAGGTTGTCCAAGATCACGTAGATGGGGGCGCCGTCTGGGCGGGCCGCCCGGATCGATCTGAGGGCGGCCAGCGTGTTGCCGGCGCCCTTCTTTCGCCGGTTGATGCCCCAGAGCGTGTCGTCACCGACCGAGTAGCAGCCGTGGAAGTGCCGGACCCCGTGGGTGCGGTGGCCGGGCTCGGGCGGTCGGGGCGGCAGGTGGTGGTACTCCGGGGCTAGGCTGCTGTGTTTCGCGTTCTTCCTCGGGGACGTACAACCACCCCCACCCCGCAACAAAATTAGAGGCAGAACCTAGCAGGGCACTACTACGGTTCCTCCATGCTGACCAGCGAAGACGAGTCGTGCGAGCCTGTCAGGCGCCTGACAGCTGGAGTTGCTCTGGACCAGGCGCTCGACGTGACGGACCCAAAGTCCTGGACCGACCTCGACGTCGGGGTGCGTGCACTGGCCCGGCAGCGACCGGAGCTGTTCCACTCGAAGGCGTCACTGTCCGGGCGGCGGCTGAGCTGGGGCCTGGATGCGTCGCTGCTCACTGTCACGTGGCGCCGGGAGCCCGGTGACACCGAGCTAGCCCTTGCCCTCTGCCACCCCGACGGCCGAATTCGCGAGGCCGCGCTGGGCCATGCCGGACAGCGGCTGGCTCTGCTTGCGCTGGTCGTTATTCGCTGCGCGGACTGGGCGAGTCCGGTACGCGAACGGGCCCGCGTGCTCCTGGCCGAGGCACCCTCGCACCGGCTGGTCGCGCACGCCGCACTGATCCTGCGGGTCGGTCGCCGCCCGCAGGGCGGCTTCGCCCACGAGTTGCTGGCCGGGGCGCTGCGTACGGGCCCGCCCGCACACGCCGAAGCACTGCTCGGCAGCGGCGACCGGGCCACCGTCCGCCTCGCGCACCACATCGCCGTCGAGAGGCGGCTCCTCCCCACGGCGCGCCTCGCTCAGACCGCCGCCCGCCACCGCGACGTCGTCGTGCAGAACCTCTGCGCTGAAGCGGCCGTGGCCGCCCTCGGCGAGGGCACCTTCGACGAGTTCACCGAGGTCGTGGTCCACCTGCTTGGGTCCCGGCAACCCCGGGTCAGGTCGGCCGGGGTGACCGCGCTACGCCGGATCGGCCGTCACACCGACGCAAAGCCGTATCTCACCGACCGGTCCGCCGTGGTACGGGCGTGCGCCCGGTGGGTGCTGCGGCAGGGCGGCACCGACCCGGCGCCGCTGTACCGCACGCTGTGCGCCGACCCAGCGGCCCAGCCCGCTGCCGCAGTGGGCCTCGGCGAGTGCGGGGTGCGTGAGGATGCGGACCTGATCCGAGTGCTCCTCGCGCACTCGGTCCCCGGCGTACGCGCCTGTTCGGTAGCGGGGCTGCGGGCGCTGGATGCGGTCCGCATCGATGACGTGCGACCGCTGCTGAACGACCCGTCGGCGGCGGTGGTCCGGCAAGCGACTGCGGCCCTGTTGCCGACCGCCGACCGCCTACCGCAGGAGCTGCTGTGCGGGCTCCTGGCCGAGGACCGTCCGCGCCACCAGCAGGTCGCGGCGGTCCGGCTGCTGCGGGGCGGCGGGGTGCATGCTCAGGGTTGCCGCGCGACCACGAGTTGATCCCCCAAACAGGCTTTACTGCCCTGCAACAAGTAGCTTGGGCCGACTTCTCCAGCTCCAAAAGGTGAGGAGGCGCGGCCGCGACAGCGGGACGTTCACCGCGGCCCGTACGTCGACAAGCCACCGGCGATGTACGGGAGGTCCAGGTCGTCAACGTCGGCTGACCCGCAAGTCAGAGGCGGGTAGGACCACTGTCTCGAACTCGCGGCCGCTCCACCGCCCCGCATCCTCCCGGCGTCGTGCTCGTCCCGCAGGCAGGCGCCAGGGACGAGAGTTCCGTCGCCGGCGCCAGGCACCAACCACCCGCCCCGGGCCGTGACACCCTGCCACTCAGGCGGCGCGGGGAATCCGGCGGCACGTAGAGGGCGATGCTGTCTCAAGTTCGAGATCTCTTACCCACGCCCCGCTGATGCGGATCCGTTCGGCCTGCCGTCCAGGCGCTGCCAGGGACGCAGTCGTCCGAGCAGATGTCCGACCGGGAGCGCCTGGCCGCGGGGATGGCGGTGTCATTACGTCCAGCGCATGCCGATTTTGGACAGCTGCTCCGCACGTTCCGGGGGCAGTGTGGCGGCCCTGCTTCGTTGGTTGCTGACCCAGGCCCCTAGCTTGAGCTGCACGATCCGCTGCTCCTGGTCGTCGTGGCCTCCGCCGTCGCGGCCGCTGGCCTCTGTGGCGGTGATTGTTTCGATGTGTTTGCGCGGGACCTGGAGGTGGCCTTCGCGTTCGTAGTACTGCTTGGCGGCGGTGTAGTGCATGGCCCACTTCTCCGCCTGGCTCGTGCGCGGTTTCGGCTTGTCCTCATCTCTGGCGGGTTGTATTCCAAGGACGTGTTCGCACATCCACTGCTGCACGGACGTCAGTTTGTCCCATCCGAGCTGCTGTGCCTGTACCCATCGTCCGAGGTCCTCGCCTTGGCGCAGGACCTGGCGCGTCTTGGTGGGCAGTGCCTCGCCAGCGTCGAGATGCATCCGGACCAGGTGGAAGCACCGCTGCCAGGTCACCGGCCAGCTCGGGCGCCAGGACGCGTCGATCTCCTCCAGCTGCTCACGCCGCTCGTCCGACAAGGCCCCGGCCGACGACTCCACCGGCAGCCCCTCGGCCCGCCGCTGTTCGATCTCGGCGGCCTTGCGGGCGGCGGCCCGCGCATTCTTCAAAAAGATGCCCACCTTTGCGCCCTGGTGGGTGGCGTCCAGCGGGGCGAGGAGGTGGCCGTGTTCGGTTGCCCACGCACGGGCGGCGGCAAGGCCTTCTTCCCAGGCGACGTCGAAGTGTGACCAGATCATGCCGAGCTTCTCGAGTTGTTCGACGCGGTCTGCGTCCATGGTGCCGCGGGCGTAGAAGCGCCTGGCGTCGGCGGTCCACTGCCCGAGGGGAAACCCGGCGAGCGAGGCCGGCCACTGCTCGGTTTCCCCGCCCACGGTCTCCTGAGCCTCCCGTGCGGCTGTTGGAGCCTCCTGTGCTGCTTCTGGGACGCGGTAGGTGAACGGGACGCGTAGGTCGCCGTGGAGCTGTTTGTAGATGACGGCGGCTTCGATTCCGCGCCGCCAGTGTTGGTGTTCGGGGTTGAGGACGCGCAGGTTGATGAACGCGGCCAAGGCGGCCGGGTCGCGTGGGGTGCTGAACTTCAGCAGTTCCCGGGCCGGCACCGACAGCCGGCCACTCCAGCGATTCTCGCCTTCCTGCTCCCCGTTGCGGCTTTGTACGCCCCTGACGCCGCTTGGAGCTTGCTGTTCGGCGAGCTGTTCTACAACCCTGGTGTCGTGCGCCCGCAGCGCCTCCAGCAGTTTGGCGAGGCCGCCGTATGCGCGGGAGGTGAGCATGTTGTCGGCTGTTTCGCCGGGCCCGAGCAGGACCGGCACCACGAGCGAGGCGGTCTTTCCCTCGCCCGGCTGCATCCGCAACGCCCGGCCGACGGCTTGGACAAGGTCGGGCATGGAGCCGCGTACGTCCGCGAAGTACACGGAGTCGCAGTTCTTCGTGTCCACGCCCTCGCCGAGCACTCTCACGGAGCTCAGGTAGCCCTTCTCCACGATGGTGCCGTCCGCGGTTATCCCTGCGGCGAACTCGTCCAGGACGCGGCGGCGGTGGAGCGGTTTGTGCTCGCCGCACAGCCAGTCCGCCCAGATCGTGCGCGGGTAGAGTTCCGGTTCGGCGGCGTGCAGCTGCGCGGCGATGTCGGGGAGGCCGGCGGCGAAGGCTTCGGCTTCTGCGACGAGGTGGTGGAAGGCCAGCGTGCGCCGGAAATCCTCCTCTGAGGAGGCCTTCATCAGCGCGGTCTGCAGGGCTGCGAGTCGCGCTCCGCGGACCTGTTCGGAGCGGCCTTCGGCACCTAGGAGCTGCGCGGCTTGGAGCTGGGTGTCGGTGACGTCGACGCATACGACCTGGTAGGGGGCACAGATTCCTCGGTCGACGGCTTCCGAGAGTGTCAAGGTGAAGCAGCGACTGCCGAAGGGGCCGCCCGGGTCGTCGTCCATGCTCGCTACCAGCTCACCGGGCGCGCCGGCCTCGTCCGCGTCCCCGAGCTGCCACAACCGCGGGGTGGCCGTCATGTACAACCGGCGCAAGGACGGGATCTTCTGGTTGTCGTGCACGACTGCCCATGGCTTCCCGATCCGCCCCGACGTCCGGTGCGCCTCGTCGACCACGATCAGGTCCCAGGCAGCAAGGCCTGCGGCGTGTGCCCGCTCCAGCGTGCCCAGCCCCAGGCTGGCGTACGTGGCGTACACGGTGACCTTGTCCAGGCCTCGCGTCCACTCCAGCAGCTCGCCCACGTCCGTGGTGTTGGGGAAGACAGCTTCCTCACCCCGCAGGGAGGACACCCCGAACATCGGCCCCCGGCGGCCTCCCTCGCGCCAGGCTGCCTCGGTTTGGGCGAGCAGGTCCAGCGAGGGCACGAGGATCAGCACCCGGCCCGCGTGGAGCTCCTGCGCGCTGCGGGCAGCTACCAGCGTTTTCCCCGGACCCGGTCGCCATGAGTACCTGTGTCCGGAGGCCGCGCTCGGGCACGAGCGAGTCTGCCGGCAACTCAAGAGCACGGAGGACCGCGTCAACGGCTTCCCGCTGGTGCGGGCGGAGTTCCTTCGCTGCCATACCTGGTCTGCTTTCTCCTGAGGGGCCGTTTCGTACGAGCGGCGAGAATCAGAAGCGGTTACCGAGATAAACCGCGCCGACCGCCGGAATCGATACCAGTCTCCGGTGGCGCCACGTTACGAGTCCAGAGTCTATCCGAGATCTGAAAATGAAGCAGAGACTGACAGGAATCAAAGGACAACTCGTGGGTACCCGGCCACGTACCCACTCGCATACACCAGAGGACGGAAGCGTCATGACCGAAGAAACAGAACATCAGGAAACCCAACGGTTCTGTAAGGCATGCGGTACGCCTGCCGGGGACGGAAAGCTGTGCGAGCACTGCGGTACGGCGCTGGGGCTGCCCGAGACGGTCGGATTGGTGGATGACGAGGCAGCCGTGGCGCGGCGCGTCTTCGAAGAGAGGGGCCAGTAGGAGGCTCATCTTCGGGCCACAGACGCCGGGTGGCACCACAAGCACAGAAGGAAGACCCTCCGCCATTCCTAGCCAGACGCCCGCGCAAGCGGGCCCTGGAGGCGAAGCCGAAAGGTGAGGGGTCTGGAGCGAAGCGGAAGGCCCCACCCGATGTCATACCCCAAGCCTGACAACAGGCCGTGAAACGGCCGCCCTCAGGAAGCTTGCGAAGCAAGCTTCCTGAGGGGCCCTCAATCCTGAAGCGAAGCGAAAGGATTGGGCCGAGCGAAGCCGGCCGGAGCGCGAAGCGCTCCACGCGGTGCGAAGCACCGCGTCTTCGCTTGCATATCGCGCAGCGATATGGTACCCGCTCCGCGGG